>JAFZHC010000053.1 GCA_017555025.1 Akkermansia sp. | reverse complement strand
CTGTGGTCTGCACGGGCTCTGTGGGTTGCACGGGCTCGGAGGGCTGCACAGGCTCCGTGGTTTGCACGGGCTCGGTGGGTTGCACGGGCTCGGTGGGTTTCACGGGCTCGGTGGTTTGCACAGGCTCGGTGGGTTGCTCAGGCTCGGTGGGCTGCTCAGGCTCGGTGGGCTGCTCGGGCTCGGTGGGTTGCACGGGCTCGGTGGTTTGCACAGGCTCTGTGGTTTGCACAGGCTCGGTGGTTTGCACAGGCTCGGCGGGCTGCACGGGCTCGGCGGGCTGCTTGGGCTCGGTAGGTTGCACGGGCTCTGTGGGCTGCACGGGCTCGGCGGGCTTCACGGGTTCTGTGGGCTGCACGGGCTCGGTGGGTTTCACGGGCTCGGAGGGCTGAACCGGTGCAGTAGGTTGTGTAGAAGGTGTCGGCTTTGTTTCTGTTTGTTCGACCTCGGTGCGCATGGAGGGCAGAAGCGGTCGCGGAATGCCGTTTTCTTTCTTCTTTACGGTTCGCTTGTTAAGGGAGTTGTTCTTTTTTTCTGCAAGACGAGGCCCTTGTTGTTCGATGACCGGAGCGTTATCGGTAGAGGATGTTGCGTCGGTAATTTCTTGAGGAAAAACGGGGAGGACGGGTGCAGGTGAGGCGGTTGAACTCGTTGTTACTTTGTTTTCCGTGATGATGGGGGTACTGATGGTCTCCTGAACGGAAATGGTTTCAGAGGGGAGAGCGGGCGCGATAGGCTCAGATGTTATGTCTTGCGATATCCCGGTGGAAATAGGGGCTGACGGCGTGTCGATGGCGTTGCTGACATCAGGGGGCGTGCTGTTTTGGGGCGTATCCTGTTCGTCGATTTCTGCTGTCGGACTAACCGGAGGAACGGGGAGCACGGCTGCCGGTGTTTTTTCACGCGGCGGAAGAGAGACCGAAAGTGCTTTATCGGGCTGCTTGGTTGGTGCACCTGTGGGCAAGTCGCTTGCCGGTGTGGGTGCTTTTGTGGCAGAGGTGGGCTGAGCAGGTGGTTCTGGCAGCACGGCTGCAGGAGTTTTCTCCTGCTTTATCGGGGGGGCTGAAATAGGCTTTTCGACCTGTAGAGGCGCCACCTCTGCTGACGGCTCCGGCGTGGGAGATTCTGCAGAAATAATGATAGCTGCCGAGTTTATTTCCTGCGTGGAGCTTGCTGATGAATTGGTTTGAGCTGTAACAGCCTCCTCAGCAGAAGTCAGCGGGGTCGGGCTGATGGCTTCTCCGGCCGGATTTTGTGCCATAGCGGGCAAGGTGGCAAGGAATGAACCGGTTACCAGTACGCGTGAGATGAAATAATGCGGCTTCATGTTCGGAGTCTGCTGTTCCGTATTTTATAAATCGCAGCCCCCCATGGCAAGTGCAAATCACGTCTTGCTGACATGGCGCAAGCCATTTGGGATTGACACGGAGAAATCGTTGCGTATAATAACGCGCACTTCACACACATATAGTTATGCCTGACGCTAGATTTCAACCCCTGACCGGTTTTCGTGACTTTGCCCCCCAGGAGTACGCCCTGCGTGCTTACCTCTTCGACACCTGGCGCAAGGTAGCTCATCGTTACGGCTTTGTGGAGTGGGAGGCTCCGACTCTTGAGGCTACGGAGCTCTACCTGAAGAAGTCCGGTGGCGAATTGCCTACTCAGTTGTTCCGCTTTATTGACCAAGGGGAGCGCGATATTACTGTGCGCCCCGAGCTGACTGCTTCTCTGGGGCGTATTGCTGCGGCCTATCAGCGTGAGTACACCAAACCGCTTAAGTGGTTTGAGATTGGTTCCTGCTTCCGCTATGAAAAGCCTCAGAAGGGTCGTTTGCGTGAGTTTGTTCAGTTTAATGCTGATATTTTGGGTGAGGCCGGTGAAGGCTCTGATGCTGAGTTGATTGCTCTGGCTATTGACTGCATGCGCGAGTTTGGTTTCACGGCAGATGATTTTGTGGTGCGTGTGTCTGACCGTGAGGTATGGCTGCGCTATGCCGCCGAACACGGTGTGCCTGAGGAAAAGACGGGTGATTTCCTGGCGGTGATTGATAAGTTTGAGCGCGACCGCCCCGAGGTGTGCCAGGAGAAGCTGGATGCCTTTGGGATGAAGCGAGCCGATTTGGAGGCTTTCATTCAGAACCCGCCTGCCGGTTGTTCTCCTCGCTACGAGGCCGTATTGGCTGAGCTGGAGGCTCGAGGCTTGGCTGACTATGTGAAGCTTGACCTCTATGTGGTGCGTGGTCTTGCTTACTACACCGGGCTTGTGTTTGAGATTTTCGACAAGGGGCACAGTCTGCGTGCTATCGCCGGCGGCGGTCGCTACAATGGTCTGGTATCGACTCTTTCCAATGGCGCGGTTGATATGCCCGCTACGGGATTTGCCATGGGTGATGCCGTGATTGCCCACCTTATTGAGGCTTGTCCTGCCGCTCGTGCCTTGCGCGATGAGGCTGTTAAACCCAATGCCTGCGATGTGTGCTTGGTGCTTGCTGCCGGTGAGATGCGTCCGCAGATGCTTTCTCTTGCCTCCACCCTGCGCGATGCGGGTGTGCGTGTAGACCTGCCGCTGTCTGCTGCCAAGATGGGCAATCAGCTGAAGCGAGCTGAGAAGATAGGTGCTACCTATGCTGTGATTGTGGGTAGCGAATATCCGGAGCTGGAGCTGAAGAATCTCTCCACCCGCGAGTCCGTTAAGACCGATATCGAGGGTTTGCTTGAAGAGCTGATGCCTGACGAAGCTTAACGCTCCGTACAACATACTTTGGAAAACGCTCCGGCTTGTCGGTCGGGGCGTTTTTTGTGACCTTGGTGAAGTAAAAAAACGGATGGCCTGATGGCCATCCGTTGAAAATTGGTGAGTATGCTGAATGATTCAGCGGCGCTTTTTCTTGCTGTAGTCGAGGAGGGCGAGTTGCTTGGCCAGGCTGGCAGCAAGGTACGTTTGCTCCTCGCGGGAGAGAACGGAACCGCTGTTGCGAAGTGCCTTCTGAGCACGCTCAATGGCTGCTTCAACTGAGCTTGGATCAATTTCACCGGCCTGCAGAGCGGTATCTGTTACCAGCAACACGTTCTCCTTATCCACCTGCAGGAAGCCACCGCCTACGAAGAGGCTCTCCGGGGCACCGCCCTCGGGGCGGTAAGTAAGTTCGCCGTTGGCCACAGCCGCAATAATGTCGGCGTGGCCGGGCAGAATCTCCATCTCACCCTCAACTGCGGGCAGTTGAATGGAGGCGACATCCGCCTGAAGGGCGGTGCGCATGGGGGTGATGATCTGGAAGTGCAGGGGCATGGTGTTTAGGCTTTCTCTACGGTGTCAATGCCGCCCTTCATGTAGAAGTTACCTTCGGGCACGTTGTCCCACTTACCATCCAGAATCTCGCCGAAGCCGCGTACGGTCTCTGCAACGGGTACATACTGACCCTTGATGCCGGTGAATACCTCAGCCACGCTGAAGGGCTGGGAGAGGAAACGCTGAATCTTACGGGCGCGGCTTACGGTCAGCTTGTCGGCTTCGGAGAGTTCGTCCATGCCGAGAATGGCAATCATATCCTGCAAATCCTTGTAGCGCTGAAGGGTCTGCTGTACGCCACGTGCCACGCGGTAGTGCTCCTCACCCACAAGCTCGGGGGCGAGTGCCTTGGAGGTGGAGGCCAGCGGATCCACAGCCGGGTAAATACCCTGAGCGGCAAGGGAGCGCTCGAGCACCACGGTGGAGTCCAAGTGGGAGAAGGTCGTGGCCGGAGCCGGGTCGGTCAAGTCGTCAGCGGGCACATACACAGCCTGCATGGAGGTGATAGAACCCTTCTTAGTGGAGGTGATTCGCTCCTGCAGACCAGCCATTTCTTCGGCGAGGTTGGGCTGATAACCTACGGCTGAGGGTGTACGACCCAGCAGAGCGGATACCTCGGAACCGGCCTGGGAGAAACGGAAGATGTTGTCAACGAACAGAAGCACGTCACGGTTTTCCTCATCGCGGAAGTACTCGGACATGGAAAGTGCAGAAAGTGCCACGCGCAGACGTGCACCGGGGGGCTCGTTCATCTGGCCGTACACGAGGGCAACCTTGGAGTTCTCAGGGTTAGCCTGATCGATAACGCCGGACTCGCTCATTTCCATGTAGAAGTCGTTACCTTCGCGGGTACGCTCACCCACACCGGCGAACACGGACAGACCGGAGTGAGCCTTGGCGATGTTGTTGATGAGCTCCATGATGAGCACAGTCTTACCCACACCGGCACCACCGAAAGAGCCAGCCTTACCACCTTTGAGGAAGGGGCAGATGAGGTCAATCACCTTAATGCCGGACTCCAGCACTTCGGAAGATGTTGCCTGCTCCTCCAGCGTGGGAGCCTCGCGGTGAATGGGGTAGCGCTTTACGCCCTCAAGCTGTCCCTTTTCGTCTACCGTTTCGCCGAGTACGTTGAAGATACGGCCGAGAACCTTGGGACCTACTGGAACGGAGATGGGGGCGCCGGTGTCTACGACCTCCATGCCGCGCTTGAGGCCGTCAGTTGCGCTCATGGCAACGGTGCGGGCCCAGCCGTCGGTGAGGTGCTGTTCAACTTCGAGCACCAGTTGTTTGGGCTCGCCCTCCACCACATAGTCAACGGTCAGGGCGTTGTAAATGGCGGGCATTTCGGACTGGGAGAAATCGACGTCTACCACGGCGCCGATGATCTGCACGATTTTACCTGTGTTCATGATTGAGAAGTGAGATGTTGATTTTGAAAATAGAAATGCGGAGAATAATTACTCCATAGCCTTCATGGCGGTGGTGATTTCGAGAAGCTCGTTGGTAATCTGAGTCTGGCGTGCCTTGTTGTACTCCAGGGTCAGTTCGCCGATGAGAGTCTTGGCGTTTTCGGTGGCAGACTTCATGGCTACCATGCGGGCAGACTGCTCGCTGGCTTTGCCCTCCAGCACCATCTGCACAAGCAGATTGCTGAAGTAAAGCGGCAAAATGGCGTTGAGCAATGCCTGAGGACCGGGCTCGAGCAGGAAGTTCGGATTTTCCTCATCTTCAAGGTCGTCCTGTGCGGCAACGCTCAGAAGTTCCTCTTGCGTGATGGGGAGCAACTCCGTCATTTGCGGGCGCTGAACCATGACGTTGATGAACTTCTGGTAAATAACCTTCACGCTCTTGTATGTGCCGTTTGTAAAGCCTGTGCGGATGAAATCAAAAATCGGCTTGAGGTCGGCTTCATCAAAAGTATCTCCCAGCGAGAAAGTGGCTGCCAGGTGACGATTGCAGCGAACAAGTTGCGGATTCAGCTTGGAGCCGATGGTTACATAATCAGCCTCGGCCGGGCATGTGGTAAGCACCTCCTTGAGCAGGTTGGAGTTCAGACCACCACAGAGCCCGCGGTCGGTGTTGACCACGATGATGAGCTCCTTACCGGTTGTGCGTTTCTCCATGAGAGGAGAAGAACCGGCGGTGATGGTGTCCTGCAGGTGTTTGAGCACGTTGGCCAGCGCACTGATGTAGGAGCGACCCTTGAGAGCCAGCTCCTGAGCGCGGCGCATCTTGGCGGACGCAACCATCTGCATCGCTTTGGTAATCTGCGATGTGTTGCGTACCGACTTAATGCGGCGCTTGATGTCTCTGAGGTTAGCCATGGGGTCTTACTTCGTCATGCGGGATTTGAAGGAAGTCATGAACTGCTTGAGCTGCTCATCAATTTCGGGCGTAAGCTCCTTCTTGCTTTCGATGGCGGCCAGCAGCTCAGGATTGTTGGTGGTTGCTTCTTCCTCCATGTCGCGGCAGACCTTCTGCACTTTGTCTACCTCCACATCATCGAGGTAGCCCTTCTGAATGGCATACAGGTCAATGACTTCGATGCCGAGGCTCTTGGGATCGTACTGCCCTTGTTTGAAGAGCTCCACAATGCGGCGACCGCGTTCGAGCTTGGCTTTAGTAGCGGCGTCCAAGTCAGAGCCGAACTGGGCAAAGGCCTGCAATTCTTCGAACTGAGCGAGGTCGAGCTTAACGGAGCCGGCCAGCTTCTTCACAATCTTGGTCTGAGCGGACGAACCTACACGACTCACGGAGATACCTACGTTGATGGCGGGGCGTACACCCTGATAGAAGAGGTCGGTATCGAGGAAAATCTGACCATCGGTGATGGAAATCACGTTGGTGGGAATGTAGGCGGATACGTCGCCGGCCTGAGTTTCAATGATGGGCAGAGCGGTCAGCGAACCACCCTTACGGCCGCCCTCGCTGTTAATGCGTGCGGCGCGCTCCAGCAAGCGGCTGTGCAGGTAGAATACATCGCCCGGATATGCTTCGCGACCGGAGGGGCGGCGAAGAATCAGGGAAACCTGACGGTAGGCAACGGCATGCTTGGAAAGGTCATCGTACACGATGAGGGCATCCTGCCCCTGATCCATGAAGTACTCACCCATGGCGCAACCGGAGTAGGGGGCAAGGTACTGCATGGCGGCGCTGTCGGAGGCGGAGGCTACAACCACAATGGTATAGGGCATGGCCCCGCTTTCCTCGAGTTTGGCAACCAGACGGGAAACCGTGGCTCGCTTCTGACCGACGGCTACGTAGATGCTGTAGAGCGGACGGTGGCCGGGCAGTTTGCCTTCTTCTGCCAGTTTGTTTTGGCGAGCCTGGGAGATGATGGTATCGGTAGCAATAGCTGTCTTACCTGTGGAACGGTCACCAATAATGAGCTCTCGCTGGCCACGGCCAATAGGAATCATGGCGTCGATGGGCAGAATGCCGGTCTGTACGGGCTGGCTCACACCCTGACGGGAAATGATACCCGAAGCAATCTTTTCAACGGGATAATAGGCAGCGGCAGAAATGGGACCCTTGCCATCAAGCGGGTTGCCCAAGGTGTCTACCACACGACCCAGCAGGCCGGGACCCACGGGCACCTGAAGCAGACGACCGGTCGTTTTGCAGGTATCGCCTTCTTTCAGTGCATTACCGTTACCGATAAGCACGGCACCGACTTCATTCTCCTCGAGGTTCATGGCCAGACCCATGACGCCGCCGGGGAACTCAATCATTTCGTTGAGCATGGCGTTGCTCAGGCCTTCAATGCGTGCCACGCCGTCACCAATGGCTTTGATGGTGCCCACGTTCTCACTAACTGTGGCTGTGGTGGCGTTGCGAATCTGTGCTTCGAGTTCTTGTACGATGTTGCTCATACTCTATGTGGTGATTTTTTGAAAATTATGGAAAAATGGAGGATAAATCAGGAAATCAATTTGGAAAGACGCTCAATACGGGAGCGGACAGAGGCATCGGTTACGTTGTCACCTACGCGCACCGTCATGCCGGCGATGAGGGTGGGGTCGGTAAGCCATTCGTAATTGAGGCCGGGATGGCGGGCATCAAGCTTAGCTTTGATAGCTGCTTTTTCTGCCGGCTCTATGGGGCGAGCTGTTGTCACAGTGGCGGTGTGACGAGCTACCTCCAGACGCACTAATTCGGTCAGGGCATGGAGGATGGCCAGATAATTTCGGGGCTTTTCTGTGCACAGGGTGGTGGCAACCTGGCGCACGATGTTTTCCTGCAACGTACCATCGGGGCCGGTGCAGAGGCGCATCAGTCGGCGTGCCTGAGCCTGTGCTTCCTTCGTGATTTTCATGGTAAATCTGTTTCAGGAGGGAAAATTACAGCTGCTTAATAGCTTCCTCATTAATTGCTCTGTGATCAGCCTCGGTAAGCACCTTACCTGTTACCTGAGCCGTGGCTGCTGCAACAAGGCGGGCAAACTCACCCTTAAGAGCGTCTTTTTCACGCTGAGTATCAAGAGCTGCCTGTGTACGGGCATTTTCAATAATCGTACGAGCCTCGGTGACTGCCTTTTCACTCAGGTCAGCCTGTACCTTGGCAGCAGTCTGTCGGGCATGCTCAATTTCCTTTTTGCCTTCGGCATGAGCATCAGCCAGAATCTGTTCACCGGTGGCTTTAACTTCCGCAAGCTCTTGCTGGCTGCGGGCATGCATGGCCTCACCCTCGGCAATACGGGTGCGGCGCTCCTCAAGTTGCTTCAGAATGGGCTTTACGCCGAAGATGACAACAACCGCCACCAGAATCGCAAAAGCGATGAAGTGGGCAATGAAAATATCTGTGTGCAGGCCGAATTTACCGGCCATTTCCTGTATGCTGGCGGCGATTACCGGGGTGAACATGGTGAGTAAATGTTAGTGTGTAAAACTGTAAGGGAGAAGATGATAAGCGGCGGCGCCGTTCTCCGCGGCGCCGCCGGTAGCGGGCTTAGCCCATGAAGATAGCTACGAATGCCACACCTTCCACAAGAGCGGCAAGAATAATGGAGATGATGAGCACCTGAGAGAAGGCGCCGGGGTTACGGCCGGCGGACTCTGCGGCCTTCATGCCGATGAGACCGATGCCGAGACCGGCACCGAGAACGGCGATGGCGGACTTAAGAGGCGTGAGGTCTGTACCGGCAACTGCGTCTGCGATTGTCTGAAGCATAGTATGTTGTTTTGGTTTGATGTTATTAGTTGTCTTCTGCCTGCCGTCACGTCTTTACTGCATGATCCGGCGCGGCGGGAAGGGGATTAGTGCGCGGCCTCCTCGTCGCTACCGACCTGAGTCTTGAGGAAGAGTGCTGTGAGCATGAGGAATACGAGCGCTTGCACAAAGCCGACCAGCAGCTCCATACACATGAAGGGGAGCATGGCGTACCATCCGATAGCACCCATTTTTTCCAGAATGGCCTCGCCTGCGTAGATGTTACCGAAAAGACGAGCGGCCAGAGCTACGGGGCGCACGCAGATGGAGAGCAACTCAATGAGACCCACGAAGAAGAAAATGGGCATGAGTGCATATTTGAGAAAACCGGTCAGGCCGCCTTTTACTCCGAAAATGTGACCCAAGAAATGCTTAATGCCTTGCTCACGAATACACCAAATGAACCAGAGAATGGCGTAGAGGAAGCCCAGGAAAAGAGTGACATTGAGGTCGGCATTGGCACCGCGGAAGAGCGGCTGACCATCATAGGTAATTTCACCTACGCCGGGAATGAGCCCCATGTAGTTGCTGGTGAGAATGAGCAGGAAGACTGTGGCAAAATACCAGAAATATTTTTTAGTCAGCTTCTTACCGGCAAGTCCTTCAATGAAATTGTAGAGTGCCTCAAATACCCATTCAACGAAGTTTTGCAGCCCCGAGGGAATGCGCTCCATCTTGCGGGTGGCAAGGCGCAGGATGACGACAATGAACAGCACCGCCAATGTGAACATTACCAATGAGTTGTTGACGGGAATGCTGTGTCCCTCCCAGAAAGGAATGGGAATTTCCCACAATACCGGGGCATCCATGGAAAGCCCTTCGTGGTGTCCCTCCGCCAGTACCGACCCGCCCGTTAGCATGGTCATCGCAGTCAATTTCTGTACAATGCTCTTCATCGTCACTTCTGTTACTCTAGCACTCTGGGCGCGTGACGTCAAGCAGGAAATGATGTTAAAAATTGTCGTGTTGCAAAAAAATGCGCATGTTTTCAGTTTCTGTTCTTCAGATGTTGAAATGAATGGTTTGCTCAGCGATGGACGGTGTCGGTTTATGGTTCTGCTGCGCCGGGACAAAGAGCCATTTTGCCAGAATACATTCTCTGCACGCTGCGGCAAAGGCCGGGTGTGTGGCAGTCAGAACCTCTACTTTAGTGGGTTTGCCTGTTTCATCTATATGAATACGAAGTTCTACTTTGCCGCTGCGCCTACCGGCTCGCAGCATTTGCGGATACGCAGGGTGAGGGGTGACGCTGGGGATAGGCGGGGTAGAAACAGTTGCCTGTTGTTGCTTGTCAGCAAGGTGAGGTTGTTCCCTCAATTTCGTTTCCGCTTTCTGAATTTCTGCCGGAATGATGAGGAGTGATTGAGAATCAGCTACAGGAAATTCATCTTCGATAATGTAATCCGGTAGTTCTGATTCATTGAGCGCAATAAGTGCTTCTGTTTGCAGTTTTAATTCAGGTGGTGCCGGAGGGTGAGAACAAAACGGATTTTTTTGACGGAGCGAAGGCTTTGCCTGAACGGTGACATGTATGGGGTAATCTTTTTCTCCCAATTGTACATCTGCCCGGTATAAAGCGATGAGCACCATAAGTGCAAGAATGCAAGCCGTGCCAAGCGCAGCTTGCAAATGGGGCTGTGATGGGCGCTTCTGCATGTTAAGGCGAAACCCATAATTGGTGAGACTCCGCAATATCGTAGGGGCCGAAATAGCTTTCCGGCAGATGGACATGTTGCCATGTGGCGATGTTGGCTCGATTTTCCATCCACCCCGGTAGCCAGATAGCTTCGCAGTATATCAGCTCATCAATTTGAGCGCACGCCTTAGCGACTTCCTCTGTAGTTGTTGCTTGTTGAGCCTCTGCAATGGCTTTATCCATCTCTCCGCTGTTCAGGGCGAAGGGCGCATCGTAACCGCTTGCGTTGCTGTGGAAAAATCTTTCATAGTTGGGAAGCGGTTGCCCCGGCATGGTTGCCCAGAAGGTTAACTCGTGTGAGCCATTCTCTAATTGTCGGCTGATATTTTGCCATGGCAGGGGTTCCGATATTATTTCTGCGCCGCATGCCGCAGCGCTCTGTGCCAGTAGCGTAGCAATGGTGTTGAGTTTTTCGGAGGGAGTGAAGGAAAATCTGATGCTGAGCTTTTCTCCATTTGGCTTGCGTAGTATGCCGTCGGCTCCTGTTTGTGTGTAGCCGGCTCGCTTAAATGAGGCTCTGGCAGAGAGCGGGTCATAATGATACTGCGGGCTCCGGTGGTTGATGTGGCGATACCCCACTGTAAACTGCGGCATGCGTTCTGCATATCCTCGAAAGATGATATCTACCACCCTGTTCATATCCAACGCCTGTAGTATACCTTTTCTTAATTCTCGGTTTTTCAGCGTTCGGGTGTTTAATGCAATGCCATACGGCGGCATTGGCTGTTCAATTTTCAGACTGTGAAGTATGATGCGACCATCTTCGGCCTCGGGGACGCCGTCCAGCTTATGTTGCCATGCGGATACGTTGCGTGTTTGCAATATATCCAGCTTACCGCCGATAAACATCTCCCACACTTGAGCTTCATCGGTAAGAAAGTGATGCTCTATGCGCTCTACATTGTGAGTGTAACGAAATCCGGGCAAGTCTGAGGCCCACCACTCAGGGACTTTTTGCAGCACAATGAGTCTACCTCTCTGAATTTCGGTTATTGAGTAGGCCCCGGTGGTGGGTGGAATACGTTGTGCGTAGAGTTCCGCATAGTTGCCGGCAAACTCTGCATAAAAACCGGGTTCCGCCGGAGTAAGTACCTTACCCGCCGTAATTACCGGCTTGTAGCCCGATGTTTCCATCTGTATGGCAAGGTATTGATCTCCATATGTTCTGAGAGATTTGACGGGTAGTTCACAATGGCATTGAGCTCTCAGAAGCGCTGCGAGGGCGTAGTCCCGAGCTCTCACAGGGCATCCGTTGGAGTAACGTGCGCCGGGATTCAGGCGAAAAAAGATGACATCTCCCTGTTGGCTCCACGCCTCGGCCACTCCGGGAATTTCCTGGCCGGTCGAAGGATGTTCACGCACCAGAGGGATATCAATGCATTCGAACAGGTTGTAGTGAAAAAATTGCGGAGTGGTGCTACCAAAAGCAAGGAAATTGGCGGGGAAGGGGCCAACATTGCTCATTCTCAGCGTACCTCCTTTTCGGGCGTTAGGGCTTCCGATGGGGGGCGTAGGACTTCCTGTATGCCACACCAATCCATCGGGTAACTCCGATTCTGCATGCAGGGTGACACTTGTTTTCTGCAAGCGGGAAAGGCGTTCTTCAAAATGAGCCGGGTAGGGGGCTGCCTCTTGCTGAACGCGTTTGCTGAGTTGTTGGTTGTCTGCAAGCGGTGTTTGCGCCTTGTGGGCGAGCCACAGCAGCAGAGCTGCCGTGGCGAATACCCACAAGATGTAACGAACATATTTCATTATCAGAATTTCAGGGTTATGCCACCATGAACGGATCTGCCGGCTGATATTATAGCATCTCCGGGGGCACCGAATCCTCCTTCTGTGACGAATTGCTGATTGGTGAGATTTTCTATACGAAGGTGAAGTGTGAGGTTCTCCGTAGCCTTGTATTGAACGTACCAACGCAGACTGTAGTAGTTGTCCAGACGTCGAGTGGCTGCAGCGTCGTAATTAGTGCGGCCTGCCGCCGCGATGAGGTTGAGGCCAGTTGTCAGACCATCGATAGGGGAGGTATAGAATTCTGCGCTCCAGCTGTTACGGGAAGTCCACGGAATTTGATGTTTGTTGCTGGTTTTGGGGCGAATATGGGTCCATGATAAACGATAGCCTGTATTCCAGTTAGCTTCCAGCTCCCCCTGTAAACTCAGTTCTGTGCCGATGATGGTCCAATGACCTGAGTCGTTTGAGTAGTATACATCGCTATAGTCCCTGTAATCGGTGTTGATTGCATCGTTTAGGCGCTGCCAGAAGGCTGTAAGGTTAATGCTGTGTCCCGGCAGGATGTCGTGTTCTACGCCGGCATCGATACTGTAGCTCTTTTCTTGCTTCAGGTGCGGATTGCCGTGGTAAGTGTAGTAACCGCTGGTGAAACATCCGTTGCTGCGTTGGAATGACCCCGGGGAGCGATATCCTGAGCCCATGGAGGTGAAGAGTCGAGTAGCATCCTTATTGAAGCGATAGCTGCTGGCTGCTCTCAGAGCCATGGAGGCAGAATATATGTTGCTGAACTCCAGTCGGGCGGCGAGAGAATTGCTCCAATTCTTTATCGGGGTGTAAGTGTGCTCGGCAAAGAGGGAATATGTGTTTTCCAGATTTCTGTCACCGTTATTGATGCTGAAATTATCAAAGTAATCATATGCGCTGCGATTCCATGCAAATCCCGCTGTCGTGGTTTGGTGAGCACACCATTTGATGGCGTTGCGCCATTCGAGCTGCACATTTCGCAGTTCTTGATAATAGCCTGTGCCTAAGGTTGCATCATAGCCATAGTACCCGGCCATCAGGCTGCTGCTCCATTTTTCGTTAATCCGACAAAAATGTTTGAGTGTTATCAGATTATTACGGAAGTCGTATGGCGTGTAGAAATGATTGCCCTGCCAGGATGAGACGTACCCATATTCTGAGTCTTCCCGTCGGTAGGTGAGAGTCAGTTGATTGTCCTGATTTAGTTGCCAATCAAGTCGCAGCGCTGTGGTTTGGCTTTCTGCTTCTCCGGCGTTGCGGGCTGTCGGCCGGCTGCCGTCGGCAAATCGCAGGTCATTGTCTGTGCGCGTGTAAGTTGAGCTCAGAAAGTAGGAGAGGGCTGCCTTTTGGCCTTGCGCTGTTATATTGCCCGTGTAGCTATTAAAGCTGCCGGCCTCGTTGAAAAGACTCAGCTGAGGTTTTGTGCTATCTCCTTGGGGGGTCTCCATGTAGACGACTCCTCCCATGGCTCCGGAGCCGTAGCTCGCTCCCTGACTTCCTTTGAGTACCTCAAGCGTGCCTATAGAAAAAAGGTCAGTACGAGCCATGGTGTTGGCTGTCAGCAGACCGCCGCCACCGCTGTTGAAAATACGCATACCGTCAATCATGGGGATAACCGCCGTGTCTTTATTTATGCCGCGTATGGCGGTGTTGGCTACGTTACCTCTCTGATTTTCGCCGCCCCCGGGCTGAATGTTTACCCCCGGTACGGTAGTAAGGGCTTCGGCTACTCCGTATATCCCTTCTTTTTTCATTTGCTCCACATCTACAACGGTAACGCTTACACCGGTGGAATCGTAGGGGATTTCCATGCCATCGTGAGCGCTCACGGTGATTGGGGCCAACTGGACGGTTGCTTCGTCAGCCTGCGCTGTGGCGCACAGTACCGACACGACTGTGTAAACCCTGCCTAACAGGGCCTTCTTATTGTGTATCATTTGTAGTGTTGTCGTAGGGCGGTGCGACGCCGCCCGATTCGGACGAAACTCCTCGGCTGGCATTCCGACTGAGTCCGTCTGACTGGAGCAGCGGACAACACGGTTGCGGCACAGCGGCAGATTCTCACTGCCTTTCCCATCTATTTCCTGCGGCTTCGACGCCGCCTCCGGGAGCTCTGCTTCTGCTCAGGTTGCAGAAGTTTGCCGTTATTAAAGCATACACTTCTTCATGGAGCAAGTGCGAAGTGTGTTTTATGCAACAGTTAGTTGTTTATCGGGCAAACAGCATTTTATCGACGAGACAGTTGCGACCGACAAGTCGTCGGTATATCAGGATGCTGCCCAGCATCAGAGCAATGATGAACGGGAAAGTTAACCAATAGGGTGGATAACCACCAATCAAACGAATGTGTGCACTGGTGAACATGCGCAGCATAGGCATGTGATGTCCGAGAACAAACACCATAGCGGGGCCGGCTGATGCTACTCTGCCGGTAAAGCCCGGAGCTAGTGCTTCGAGGCTGTAGCCCAGAGCTGCAATAGCCCAGCAAGTCATGAAGATGTTAATCTGGTACGGAATCTTGAAATTGATGTCAAAGATGCCCAGTAAATAGAGCATGAGCAGATAGGAAAAGGCGAAAGCAAAAATGGCGGTAGTGGGTACGGAAAATCTTTTAAGGAAGAAAATATCTTCTATCTGAGGTATGGAAAAAGCATTCAGGCTGTTACCTATGAAGAAGAGGGAAAGAGCAATGTATGGATTCAGGCAGATTAAGGCTTCCTCGACAGAAAGGGTTTGATAAGTGCCTATTGCAAACAGCAGGACTGCACTCAGCCATTTGAGCAGTTGCGGGAATTTGGCAAAAATCGGAATCAGTACTGTTGCTATGATGAGATAACGAATGAACCACATTGTGCTGCCGTAAGTGTAAGGTATGTACTCCCACCATTCGGTGAATGATGTCAGTTTGCCATGTTTGGATACGGCGAAAGTAAATGTGCCCCAAGTCAGATAAAAAAGGACGAAAGCCAGCAGGCGTGTGCCTGTTTTTTTGAGTGATTGGAACCTGGCGAAGTAACCGGAGATGATGAAAAACAGAGCTACCGCGCCTGAGGTAAGATGCGGGTGCTGATGTAGTACATCAGAATTCATGTAACTATGGGCTTGTACAACAAAATACATTGCCAGTACTCGGCTGAAATCAATCCATTGAATTCTGGCGGTGGAATGTTGTAAGGCGGCGCTCATGTCGGTTTTGTTCAATAAATGTTGCGCGGATGATAACCGATGCGGTTTGCGTTGTAAAGCCAATTTTGAAGGGGGTACTTCCGATGTTCTGTTTTTTGGAGTCTGTAGGGTGAAAAGAATTGCTTAATTGTTACAAACGTGATATTCTTCCCGTGTGAAAATAATTCTTCCCATTCTGCTCATTTTGGGTACATTTTACTCTTGGTACATGACTGCATATTATTTGTGGCAGGCTTCATACCATAGTGAGCACGAACGGGCTGTTGCTGTTTGTTTGGTATGGGGTTATGTATTTGCCTGTCTTCTGGTTGTGAGCTTGCTTGCCTGGATAGCATATGGCATTGCATTGTGGCGCAGAAAAGGGTATGGGCTTCTGAGCCTTGTGTATGTGAGCTTGAATGTGCTGCTTTATGGGGTCGGCTGGTTTGTTGTGGGTAAAATGCTTTCTGAGTGACAAAATGTGAGAATTTGCTTGCATTTTCAGTCGTTTTGGTGCATAACGCTGCGCAGTTATGTCAGAAGAACGCGCACGCAAGCCCTCCTGGTTGAAGGTAAAGCTGCCCAAGGGGCAAGCTTTTAAGCATGTTGACAGCCTGGTAAAGGGGAATTCTCTCGTTACTGTATGCGAGGAGGCTATGTGCCCCAATCGTGGTGAATGTTGGAGCCACGGTACAGCAACTTTCATGGCATGCGGTGATGTTTGCACGCGAGCCTGTGGTTTTTGTGCTACGCGTACGGCTAAGCCCAAACCGCTCGACCCTGAGGAGCCTGCTAAAATTGCAGATGCCGTCAGTCGCATGAAGCTTAACCACACCGTGGTGACGATGGTGACTCGCGATGACCTTAAAGACGGCGCCGCTGCTCACATGGCTGCCATTATTCGCGAAATTCGCAAACTGAGCCCTGAGACCGTTATTGAGGTGCTCACTTCTGACTTTAACGGCAATGAGGATGCTCTTGCTATGGTGATGGATGCCCGTCCCCATATTTTCAATCATAATCTGGAGACGGTTGAACGTTTGTCTCCCATTGTTCGCTTCCGCGCTCGTTACCGTAAATCCTTGCACATGTTGCAGCGTGCTCTGGAGATGGCTCCCGGTATGGTTGTGACGAAGAGCGGCATTATGCTCGGACTGGGGGAAACTCGCGATGAAATTGAGCAGACGATGGATGACCTTCGCGCCCATGGTGTAACCGTTCTTACGATGGGGCAGTACTTGCGCCCCTCCGCTCGCCATTTGCCGGTGATTGATTACATTCATCCTGATGTATTTGACGAGCTGAGAGAGGTCGCTTTGAGTAAAGGATTCCGCCATGTTGCCAGCGGCCCGCTGATTCGTTCATCTCACCACGACGCTAACTTCCGCCCCGAGCTGGATATTTTGGAGGCTATCAATGCTGACCTTCGCGCTCGCGGTGAAATCAGCTGAATGCGCTTGACAGCTCCGTTGAAAGCAGATAAAATCCCACCAACACGCATCATTTCAAACCACATTATATGGCTACAGAGACAATGACCGATGCCGAAGCCGCACTCAACGCTTTGTATGGCTGCGATACTTTCGGAATTAAAACGATGGAGAAATACCTCTCCAAGAGCGCGTTTAAAAAGATGATGCTGACCGTGCAAAAGGGCGGGAAGCTTGATATCAGCATTGCCGATGAAGTTGCGCAAGCCATGAAGGTGTGGGCTCTGAGTAAGGGCGCAACACACTATACGCACTGGTTCCAGCCGCTTACCGATGCTACTGCTGAAAAGCATGACTCTTTTGTTGAGCCTGATGGTAAAGGCGGGATGATCTGCGAGTTTACCGGTAAGAACCTTATTCAGGCTGAACCGGATGCCTCCAGTTTCCCCAGCGGCGGCATCCGCGCTACGTTTGAGGCTCGTGGCTATACCGCATGGGACCCCACCAGCCCGGCTTTCATTAAGCGTACGGAGCACACGGTGACTCTTTGCATTCCTACTGCTTTCTGCAGCTATACGGGAGAGGCTCTGGATAAGAAGACTCCCTTGTTGCGCTCTATGGCTGCTGTTGCTCAGCAGACCACCCGAGTGTTGCGCTGCTTCGGGATTGAACCCAGCTACGTTGTAAGTAATTTGGGAGCGGAGCAGGAGTATTTCCTCATCGACCGCGATTTGTACATTAAGCGCCCCGATCTCATCGAGACCGGTCGTACTTTGTTCGGGTGTCTGCCGCCTAAGCACCAGCAGATGGAAGACCATTATTTCGGCTCCATCAAAGAGCGAGTGCTGGAGTTCATGATGAGTGTGGATCGTGCTTTGTGGGCTCTTGGAGTACCCGCCAAGACTCGTCACAATGAGGCAGCTCCCGGTCAGTTCGAGATTTGCCCGCTTTTTGAGCCCTGTAATGTGGCTGTTGACCATAACGTGATGATTATGGATATCCTGCAGCGCCAGGCACTGAAGTATAACTTGGTCTGCCTGCTGCATGAGAAGCCTTATGCTCACGTGAATGGTTCCGGTAAGCACAATAACTGGTCGCTTTCCACCCCTGAGCTTGGTTCGTTGTTCTCCCCCGGTAAGACCCCGCACAGCAATCTGCTGTTCCTGACTTTCCTTTCTGCCGTGATTATGGGGGTGGATAAGCATGCTGACCTCTTGCGTGCTTCCATTGCTAAGGCCGGCAATGATCATCGACTGGGGGCAGCTGAAGCACCTCCTGCTATTATCTCCATTTTCCTGGGCGATCAGCTGACGGATATTATCGAGCAGATTAAGGCCGGTGGTGCTAAATCCTCTGCTGCCAAGACCACCATGGAATTGGGTGTAGATGTGCTGCCTGAGCTTCCTAAGGATACGACCGATCGTAACCGTACTTCTCCTTTTGCCTTCACGGGTAACAAGTTCGAATTCCGTGCAGTCGGCTCTTCCCAGACCTGTGCCTGGCCTATGGCGGTGCTCAATACCATTATGGCTGAGGCGCTGGATATCGTGGCTACTCGTCTGGAACCTGTCGCCGGCACTCCTGAGTTCAAAAATGCGGTGCGCGACCTCATAAAGGAACTTATTACCAAGCACGACCGTGTGGTATTCAATGGTAACGGTTATTCCGAGGAATGGGTTCAGGAGGCTGAGAAACGCGGTCTGCCACACATTAAGACGACCCCCGAGGCTCTCGATGTACTGGCTCGCCCCGATACTATTACTCTCATGGAGAAGTATGGGGTACTGAACCGTTCTGAGTTGTTGGCTCGCCGTGAGATTCAGATAGAAAACTTCGAGAAGCTTATCGACATTGAGGCTAAGACTTGTCTGAATATGCTGCGCACCATTTATCTGCCCGCTGTGGCTCGCCAGATGACGGAAATTTGCACTACGGTCAGCTCCATTCTTACTGCCGGTATCCCCGCTGGTATGAAGGCTGCTCGTGCACAGGCAGCTCAGCTGGGCTCTCTGTATGATGAGCTGGTGCCGCGTGTCGATGCTCTGGAAGATGCTATTAACTGCGGAGAACCGCTGACAATGCGTGCCGCAATGGAGGATGCCCGCCTGACTGTAGATGCTCTCGAATCTATCGTGGCAGCAGATCGCTGGCCGGTGCCTACCTATGCACAGATGCTTAATATTCATAGCCGCTGAGTTTCTTAAACGTCAACTTTTCCGGCTGTGCATTCATTGGATGCACAGCCGTATTTGTTAATTTATCTTAAAGTGTGTCATACCTACTTGACTCGTTGAGTTAATAGTATAAAATGCATTCGCACTTTGTCAAAATACTTGACAAATCGTGTAAAGGGTGGAGTATCGCCAAATATATACTGTCTCAATATGTCTACAGCGAAAAAGAAGCCGGAATCAGGCACAGCTAAAAGCCCGAAGGTAAAAGCAGAGAAGACTGAAGAAAAGAAGGTCGCCAGTTCTGCAAAATCGTCGACTAAGGCTACTGCAAAGAAAACAGAGGTGAAGAAAACGGCTCCTGAGAAGCCGGCACCTAAGAAGTCGGAAGCTAAGAAAGCTGCACCTGCGAAGTCTGTAGCCAAGAAGGTTGAAACGGTAAAAGCCCCTGCAGCGGAAAAGAGTGCAGAAAAGAAACCTGCCCAGACCAAGTCGTCTGCCGCCAAGTCCACCTCATCCAAGTCTGCCAAGACCCCAGCTCCTGCTAAGAGCAAGGTGAGCAAGAAGCCGGAGAAAGAACCCGAAGTGATTGAAGAGGAACTCGATGATGAGCTTGTTGATGAGGCTGAAGTGGAGGATTTGATGCCCGAGGTGGAAGAATTCATCCACGATGAGGATGAGTCTGCCGCATCCGGTCGCAAGAAGAGCTCCGGTTCCCGCCGCAAGAACTCCTATAGTGCTCCTCGTATTACGGCAAAGGAGCTTCAGGATTTCTTCCCCGACGACATTACTCTCAAGACTGCATTTAAGGGGCTCCTTGTTATTGCCAAGAAGAATGGCGGCTATGTGACGGACGATGATATCTTCTCTTCTCTGCCAATGGATGGTTACGAGGAGCAGGATACTGAGCGTCTGTTTGAGCGTCTGCACTCTATTGGCGTGGAGGTGCGTGACGAGTCTTCAACAATCGCTCCGATTTCTCTTGCTGACCTGAAGGGACCCAAGGGGAAGAATGTTCGTTTGGTTGATACGCCCGTTGTGCAGGAAAAGGTTCGTGAGCTGATTGTACAGGCTACGGAGCAGGGGTATCTGACCTACGATGACATCAATGACGTGCTGCCGAATGACATGATTAATCCCGCTGACCACGAGGAAATCATGGAGCGTTTGCGTGGCATGAACTTTGACATTATTGATGCTTCTGATGTCGATAACTATAGCGAGCGTCAGCGCATGGTCGACTCTGGTGAGGAGGATGAAAATGAGAAGATGGAGGCTAAGCTCGATATTCTTGATGACCCTGTGCGCATGTACCTTAAGCAAATGGGGCAAAAAGACCTGTTGAAGCGTGAACAGGAGGTTAGCCTTTCCATTCGCATTGATCATGCAGAAAATGACCTGCAGACCCGCCTTCACAAGTTTGGTGTGGTTTCTATGCTGTACCTAGAGACAGCTCAGCGAGTGCTGCAGAACAAGGAGCGTTTTGACCGCGTGGTGGCAGATAAGAATATTGACCACCGTGAGCAGTATTTCAAGGAGATTCAACCTCTTATCAATAAGGTATACGACCTTCATGACGAGGCTCAGGCCGCGTATAATAATCTGCGCCGCGCCCGCCGTCGTAATAAGGGCGTGGATGTAGCTCAGAAGGAGTTTGATAATCTTCTGGAGACTTTGGATGCTCTTTATCGCAAGTTCAGCTTCAAGGGCAAGGTGTATGAGGACTTCGTCGCACGTATGCGTGAAATCCGCCAGCGTGTAATGAAGCTGCGTCGTCAGTACGAGAATGATCTCGATAACAAGGATTACAAGGACATTATTACCGAGATTGAGGTGCAGCTCTGGATGCCTGTTGCAGACTTCCTGGAAAATTATCAGGCTATGAAGGAGGCTATGAAGGAAGCCAAGACCGCTAAGCGCGAAATGATTGAGGCAAACCTTCGTTTGGTGATTTCCATTGCTAAGAAGTATACAAACCGTGGTTTGGCATTCCTTGATCTCATTCAGGAAGGTAATATGGGGCTTATGAAGGCGGTTGAGAAGTTTGAGTACCGTCGCGGTTATAAGTTCTCCACGTATGCTACATGGTGGATACGTCAGGCCATTACCCGTTCCATTGCTGATCAGGCTCGAACCATTCGCATTCCTGTGCACATGATTGAGACGATTAATAAGTTGATGCGTGTGCAGAAGAAGCTGGTGCAGGATTTGGGGCGCGAACCTTCCCCCGAGGAGATTGCAGCGGAGAGCGGTATGCAGGTGGAGCGCGTACGCAGCGTGCTGAAGATGGCTCAGCAGCCGATTTCCATGCAGCAGCCTGTGGGTGACTCTGATGATACCTCTTTCGGTGACTTCCTTGAGGATAAGAGTGCCGAGAATCCCATGGATGGCGCAGCTTTCAATTCGTTGCGTGAAAAGCTCTCCGGTGTGCTGAATACTCTCAATGAGCGTGAGCGTGCTGTTATTGAGCAGCGTTTCGGTCTGAAGGATGGTAATCCCCGTACCCTTGAAGAAGTGGGTCGTCAATTCAATGTGACTCGTGAGCGAATCCGCCAGATTGAGGCGAAAGCTCTGCGCAAGCTCAGGCATCCTACGCGAATTGGTTGCATTAAGGGGTTCCTCGACTCCTCTGTTTCCTGATAGGGGGCAGGTGCTCTTCTTTCGTGCAGCGCATAACGTCATTTGAGACGGTATGCGCTGCCTTTTTTTTGATTTTTTTATATGTTGGCTCACTTTATGAGTGACTTTGCATCCGTATTTTGGTATGATACGAGCACTTACCATGATGAGACCGTTTTCTCGAACTTCGATTTTCTCTCTTATTGCCATGGGGACTCTCTCTCTGGCACCCTTTTCGTCTGCTCAGCAGGTAGATGCCGCTGAAGCTGCTCGCCGTGAGATGGCTGCCCGCGATGCCCGTCAGTTGGTTCAGGAGGCACGTCTTGCGTACAAGGCTAAGAGGTACAGTCAGGCGGTTGAACATTATCGCAGCGCTCTTCTTACGCTTCCTGATAGTGATTCTACCCGTAGGTTTGCAGAGTTTATCCGCCAGTCTCTTTCAGATGCTCTGATTGCCAAGGCTATTGATTATCGTACGGTTGGTCGCTATGATGAAGCTGTTTCATTCCTGCAGGAGGCTATTAAGCTTGCTCCGGATAACAAGCGTGCGGAGGTGGAACTGCTGCATACATCCGACCCCACACGCCACAATCCCGCTCTTTCTCCTCAGCATGTGGGTGATGTGGCAGAGGTGACTCGCTTGCTTGAGCTTGGTTATTCTCAGATTGATCTTGGTAAGTTTGATGAGGCTGAGGAGACATTCCGCAGCATCTCGAAGATTGATCGATATAACTCCGCTGCTCGTCAGGGGATGGAGATTGCTCGTCGCCATAAGATGGCATATTATAAGACTGCGCATAATGCAACCCGGGCAAAGATGTTGTCTGATGTTGATAAGCAGTGGGAGGAATCTGTGTATGATGGTGCTCCTGTTGATAGGGCTACGGAGGAGACTTTTTCACCCGGTATTGATACAGAGTTGCAGAATTCGTATGCAAAGCGTCTCGATGAGATGATTCTGCCCAATATCTTGTTTGATGATGCTCCGATAACGGATGTTATCGATGCTCTGCAGAACCAGATTACCCGCTTCGAGAGCAATGGGGTGAATGCTGAGCGTCATATCAATATCACAACCAACTTCGGTAATCCCAACTCTGAGCCCTACAAGAATCTGATGGCTCAGACGGTGCGTCTGACTCTTTCGCAGGTGTCTGTAAAGGAGGTGCTCGATTTGCTGACAAAGCAACTGGGTATCAGCTATTACTATACGCCGTCCGGTATCGAGATTTCTTATTCCGGTAAGGATTTCGGGCCCTTGATTGACCGTACCTTTAATGTGCCGCCTCATTTCTTTGATTCCCGACCCGGGGAGCAGGAGGAGGACTCTGAAGATGACGGCTTCAGCGATGAAACCGGTAGCCGCATGTCTGTGTTGCGCGTCAATCCCACACAGGTGCTTAAGAGCATGGGAATTTCGTTCCCCGAAGGGGCTGTGGCTCGTTACTCCGCTTCCACACGTCGTTTGACTGTACGCAATACCTCGCACAATCTTCAGGAAATTGAAGAACTTCTTAACGTGCCCATGGAGGAGGCTCGTCAGATTGTTCTGAATGTGATTGCCATGGAGGTATCAGAGACCGATCTCGAACAGTTGGGCTTTGACTGGATGTTTAATGTCAATATCGGCGGTGAACAGCAGATGACCGGTGGTCAGGAGCTGGCATCCTCTTTGACCGGCTTACCTTTCTTTAGTGGCAATACTTCGGCTCAGGGTGCTCAGGACGCAACCCTTGCAACGGGTGGCCTGCGTAGCGGCACTCGTGTGTTCTCAGCCGGTGGTGCTGCTCTTGAAAACCTTATTAGCTCCGGTGCCGTTGCATCATTTAACGGGGTCGAGTCGGATTATGCTCCCGGTATCTTTGGTATTCGTGGTGTATGGAATTCTGTTGACGTGACGGTCATGATGCGAGGTCTTGCCCAGAGAAAGGGCGTGGACATTCTGCAGAATCCCCGCATTGTGTTCAGCCCCGGCGCTGAAGAACAGGTGGTTTTTGCGAACGTGAACGAACTCTTCTTCCCCGAAACCTGGGAAGCTCCTCAGATTTCGAGCATGGGTGGCGGCGGCTGGAATGATGACGATGATGACAATCGCCAGACTGCTAGTGGCTCAATCGTTGCAATTGGTGCTCAGCCCAGTGACTTCGTTCGCTTTGGCATGACTGAAGATACGATAGGCGGTATCGGCACAATTCTTCAGATTCACAGCGCAGAGATTTCGGAGAATGGGCGTTTCATTACTCTGGCTCTTACTTCTACGACTAATGAGTTTGAGGGCTTCATCAACTGGGGTTCTCCTATCAACGGCTCTCTGTGGTCCGGTAATAGCTCCATTCAGTATTTCCAGCTCAATCCGAACTACATTTTGCAGCCCATGATTAAGCGTTACGTTGAGAACACCAAGCTTACGGTTGTTCCCGGTACCGTGATTGTGATGGGCGGTTTGAAGGAGGCTAGTGTGGTTCGATTCGAGGATAAGGTACCTGTACTGGGCGATCTTCCCCTCGTTGGCCGCCTCTTCCGCTCCTCCGGTGAGCAGAAGAAGCGTAAAGCCCTTATATACTTTGCTAAGGTCGATGTTGTCGACCCGACCGGTCGTGACGTAGCCACGGGTGAGCGCCCGTCTATGTCATCGAGCGATTTGTGATTAGATAGAAATAATATTCCATGGGTAAAATAGAAGACGATAAATACACGAGTGCTGAGGATAAAAATTCTCAGGTTCGCAGCATTATTAATCAACTTAACTCCGATCGTCCTTCCAGCGAGAAATCGCGTGAGGTTGTGGTTCGGGCTGACGGTACCAAGGCCGTGCGTGTTGTTAAAAAGCGCAAGGTAATGGTGACAAATGAGGAAAAAGCACGTCGTGGCCGTCGAAAGTTTGTATACGGTCTCTTAGTTTTTCTGTTGTTTGTTGGCTTAGTTGTCGGCGCATTGGCTTACCGCATGGCGTCCATGTCAACAGAGTCCTACTTCAAGGGCGTTGAATCTAAGATATGCCAGGCAATGGGGGCCGAATCCGTTCGCCTTGTGGGCGGCCGTATGGATGGCCTGAATCTGATGATTGATAATCTGGTGGCAGAGTTCCCTGAGGACTCGATGGTTGTGCGTGCCGAGCTGAGTGAACTGAAGTGTGAGCTGGATACCTCTTCTTTCTTTACCGGTATCCTTAAGACTTCTGAGGTGCAGGCTGCCCGAGCAGCTGTAACTATTCGTTCCGGTGCAGAAAAGCTCGATGTCCCGACGTGGAAGGGGGAAGAAGTCTGGAATATTTCTCGTGTTGTTTGTGATAACTTCAGCGTTCGCGTGGATGATCCCGTTGCTGCTCCCGTTGCTATAGAAGGTAGCTCTGCCTACATGTATTTCTCCGGGGCTTCTCGCAACTCTCGTGTTGTCATTTTTGATGGCGGCATGCTGCAGATTAAGGGATGGAAGCCCATGTCGATTATAGATGGTAAAGTGTTGGTAACATCTGTTTCTATTGAGGATATTCGAATCCTTGCCACCACGGAGACTGTCCGCGAAAAAGGGAAAACTCCGGAATCCTACATGGAAATTTGCGGCAGCATTGCTCAAGGCGAGTCTTTGTCTAAGCAGTTGATGGTGGATGCTGTTAATATGAATTTTGCTGATTTTTCCGAAGGTCGCTTCGTAAATTTCGTGACTGCCAGAACAGCAGCAACAGCTATTGGTAAGAATAAACCCACGTCTTACATTTCTCTGCCTTTCTCGGCTGATCGTCCTTCTTTCCGAGGTATGTTTGCCTTGAAGGATGTCCGCTTTACTGCAATGCCTGCTATGCTTGACATCATTGAGCATATCGAACCTGGTAAGCGCAATGCCTATATGCCGCCGCGTCTTAATAGTGGTAAACTTACCCTCGAAAATGCAGAAGGGGTGGTGACACTTACCTTTGGGGATGAAGATATGCGTGAGCTTGATACTCTTGCTCTGCGAGGTTCTGTATCGGTTAATGCTTCCAACGAGCTTTCCGGTACGATTGATTATGGTATTCCGGCAATCTTGACGCATGTTGAATATCCCGATGGTAAGGCCGATCCGCTTTTCAAGGATGATGGTGTTTTTGCCTGGGTAAGCACTAAGATATCCGGTTTTGCCAACGCTCCTGCGGATAATGGAGACGAGCTTGAGGCGCAAGCCGCAGTCCTTCGTAAGGATAGACCGCAGAGAACTCCGTTTAATGACATCGATGTAGATGCTCTCAGCAGCCAGTTACTTGGCAAATCTTCCGGTGAAGCCAAGCCCGGTACCGCAGATAATTCTTCCTATACGTTGGGCGAGGGGAAAAAGAATGATGCATCCCTTGATGATATGCCTGCCAATAATAGTGGTAATCCTTTCGAGAAGAAGAAGAATCCGTTCGAGGCAGATAATCCTTTTGGGGATAGTTCTTCAAATGGTGGCTTGCTGGCACCTGTTGACAAATCTGTATTCCCCGGTCTCTAAAGTTTGCGTATTGAGCATTTGACAAATATATGGGTAGTGAAATCAGAAAGAAGTGGTGGACAAAGCCGGTAGGTCATCTGGTGTGGTTCTTCATGGCTTCTGTCTGTGCCACTCTGCGCAAGAAGATTGTGAATCTTAACGGGTCGGATGACCCGTGGGGAGATTATCAATGCATTATTGCGTTATGGCATAACCGTGTCTTTTCTCCCTGCCACGTGTATCGTTATGTGGTAAAGGGGAGGCTGCCCATGAGCATGCTTACCAGTGCCAGTAAGGATGGTGCATTGCTGACAACCATTGCCAATGATTATGGCATGCGCACGGTTCGTGGTTCGAGCCACCGCCGCGGGGCGGCCGGCTTCCGCGATATGGTGCGCGAGCTTGATGCCGGTTGTTGCATGTGCATTACTCCCGATGGCCCCAAGGGGCCTCTCTATAAGTGCCGCCCCGGTGTTGTGCGTTTAGCTTCCCTGAGCGGTTATCCGATTATACCTGCCTGTATTGATTATTCTTCGTGCTGGCGTATCAGCAAGGCTTGGGATGGCTTTGTCATTCCCAAACCGTTCTCTCGTGTGACCATCACCTGGGGCAAAAAAATCTACGTGCCGAAGGATATTACCGATGAGCAGCAGGCCGAGTATTGTCGCATGGTGGAGGAAGCTCTCGCTCACGGGCGGCCCGATTTTCCCCCTCTTGTCATTGAGAAATAATTCCTCATCTAGTTATGTCTACAACAATTATTGATGGTAAAGCTGTAGCTGCCAGCATTCGCGAGGGGCTCGCCGCTGAGATTGCTGAGCTTAAAGCGCAGGGAAAAACGCCCGGGCTTGCCGTGGTACTGGTAGGGGAAGACCCCGCCTCTCAGGTTTATGTGGGGTCTAAGGTGCGAGCTTGCGAAGAGCTTGGTCTTTATTCTCAGAAGTGGGAGTTGCCTGCGGATACAACTCAGGAGCAACTGGTGGAGCTTATTCATAAGCTTAATGCTGACGAGCGTATCCATGGCATTCTTGTGCAGAGTCCGCCTCCTCCTCACATCGACGAAGAAGCTGTTATTCTCAATATTGACCCGCGTAAGGATGTGGATGGTTTCCACCCTGCCAACGTAGCTAAGCTCGTGCTTGAGGATGAGGAGGGATTTGTGCCTTGTACGCCTCTGGGGTGTATGGAACTTTTGAAGGCTTACGGAATTTCTACTGCCGGTAAGCACGCTGTGGTGATTGGTCGTAGTCTGATAGTTGGCAAGCCCATGGCCAATCTGCTGGTGAGCAAGAAGGCCAATGCAACGGTAACCATTGCTCATTCCCGTACTGCTGATTTACCTGCTGTTTGTCGCTCGGCAGACATTATTGTTGCCGCCGTAGGGCGCCCCGAAATGGTAACAGCTGATTATGTGAAGGATGGCGCTGTCGTTATTGATGTAGGTATCAACCGTATTGCAGATGCCACTCGCCCTCGCGGTTATCGCATAGTGGGCGACGTCGATTATGAGTCCGTAAAGGATAAATGCTCAGCCATTACTCCCGTTCCCGGCGGCGTAGGCCCTATGACCATTGCTATGCTTATGGCTAACACGGTGAAGGCTTGCCGCCAATTGACCCGTTAACCTTTATCTTCAGCCACCTGTTCCATGGTCGGAGCAGGTGGCTTTTTAATTTTTCGTGAGCAGACTACCCGCACTCAACAATTTTGAAAAGTCTGAGCTCGCCGATTTTGAAGAGTATGTAGCGAAATCTCTTCAACGTGGGCGCGATGTGCTGGCTCAGTATCCTGTATGTCTGCTCACTCCCCGCAAGACTGCTTTGTTGACTCGTCTTGAGGAGGCTTTTCGCAAACGTATATGCCCCCCGCACATCAATCTGCTGTTGGGAGGACTGGCTGAAGATGATTACATGCCGCCTAAACCGCTGCAACATATCAACACAAAAGATTCCACTCCGCGCAATTATTGGCCCACCATCAGACCGGAACTGCTCCGAACATGCGAAGATTGCTTATCTTATATTGAGCCCGAGGCGTTCTGCTATCTCCTTCCGGCTTATCTGCGTCTTACTTTAGAGCGTCCGGGGTATCTCTGTTATGATTCCGTTTTTTTTCATCTCTGCTATGAACCTTGCGATAGGTCATGTAGGTTACTAGCCCCTCTATCTTCTTCTGAAAAAGAAATTGTGACCGATATTCTTAACGAAAGACGTTGCGAGCAACTTTTCAATGATGATTTTTTTGAAGATAAAAACTTGCTCCCTTGGGAATATGAACGCTTCGTTGCAGAAGGACAAGCGCTTTCGCCCAGAGATTTCGCAGAAAAGCTGGCGTTGGAGTATGCTGAACGTACCGGATTTTTAGAAAATAACTATTAAAAATAAGAAAAAATTACAAAAATAAAACTTTATTTGAACAAAATGTCTTTCCTCTGTGTCCATGTAAACAGAGGGCCACACCGAGGCCCGCAACAACAAACAGATAGAAAGACACAAAACGATGAAAAAGCAATTCGTTAAAATGGCCGCTCTGGCGGTAATGGTACTGGGAATGGTAAGCGCACAGGCAAGTGCTGCCGGCCTTTCTCTCAGCCTGAATCTGGCTCAGGGTAAGGTGAATGTAGCCTTGCATGAGGATAATCACCATCATGTTGTTCACAAAAAGGAAGTTAAGCACAAAAAGAATGTGAAACACATGGATAGGTGCCATGAGATGAAAAAGCACGATAAAGACCGCCGTCATTTCGTCGCGCATAAGGATAACCGCAAGAAAGGCAACCGCCGTTAATTTCATTCATCACCCATGCCTATGGATGACATTCCGCCAACAGAAGATATAACGACAAAAAGCCGCTGAGTTTTCTCTGATGAATCGGGAAACTCAGCGGTTTTTTATAATCAGGCTTTGGTATAAAGCACGGAATCAAACCCTTCGAAATGCTCCAGAATCTTTCGCTCCGGGAACTCATGGGCGAAGGGAGGGAAATAAGTGTCAGCTGGCCATTCTCCATGAACCTCTGAGACATACATGCCGGACATGTGCGGCAGCATGAGCTCATAAATCTGAGCGCCGCCAATCACCATAACTTCCTTACTTTGCAACTCCATATGATGGAGAGCTTCAATATCGGTTATTACGGTAGCTCCCGGCGCTTCAAATGAGGCATCTCTTGTCAGCACGATATTCTGTCGACCGGGCAGGGGGCGCCCCAGACTTTGCCATGTTTTACGCCCCATAAGGATGGGGTGGCCCATTGTCAGCTTTTTAAACAGCTTCAAATCATCCGGCAGGCGCCAAGGCATGGTGTTGTTCAGGCCGATAGCTCTATCGGCAGCCATGGCAACTACTCCTGTAAAGGTGAGGCTCATACGGAAATCGGCGCTTTAATGTGCGGGTGCGGGTCGTAGTTTTCCAGCGTGAAATCCTCGTAATCAAAGCCATCAATAGCGGTAATCGCAGGATTAATGCGCATGGTCGGCAGCGCCCTCGGCTCGCGGGTAAGTTGCAGTCTGGCCTGCTCGAGATGGTTTTTGTAGAGGTGCAAATCTCCGAAGGTATGGACAAACTCTCGAGCCTCGTAGCCACAAACCTGTGCCACCATCATCAGCAGCAGAGCGTAACTGGCTATGTTGAACGGTACACCGAGGAACAAGTCGCAACTGCGCTGGTAGAGTTGCAGGCTGAGCCCGTGTTTTTCGCCCTCTCGTTGTGCGGGAATGACGCAGAACTGATAGAGGCAGTGGCACGGCGGCAGCGCCATGTTGTCTACTTCCGCTACGTTCCAAGCCGTGACAATGTGGCGACGGCTCCAAGGATTGTTTTTCAGTCCGTCAATAAGCTTGGCTATCTGGTCGATGCTACCGCCCTCGCCATCCGGCCATTTGCGCCACTGACTGCCGTATACGGGGCCGAGTTCGCCATTTTCGTCGGCCCATTCATCCCAGATGCTGACACCATGCTCCTGAAGGTAGCGCACATTGGTACTGCCTTTCAGGAACCAGAGCAACTCATAAATGATGGAGCGCAGATGCAGTTTTTTTGTGGTGAGGCAGGGGAAGCCCTTCCTCAGGTCAAAACGCACCTGACGACCAAATACACCGATAGTGCCTGTGCCGGTGCGATCATCACGCCCCACTCCATTGGTGAGCACATCGTCGAGTAGCTCCAGGTATTGCTTCATAGCCTGTTATCGTTACAGAGAGAGAGCTTCGCGAATCTCCAGAGCATACTTCTGTGCTTTTTCGGCAAAGCTGAGTTCAGGTTCGCGGTAGAGGATGCCTCGGGATACATTAATCACGGGAGGTGCCACGCGGGTACCGCCGGTCAGAGCGCTTAAATCGCCACCCTGTGCACCCAGACCGGGGATGAGGAGGGGAGCATCGGGCAATTCGGAAAGCAATTCGCTGCTGGCGTTGGTAAGCCCCATGACCATGCCTACCTCGGTGGCCGCGCCTTCAGCACGGGCGCACTCAACCATATCCCCGACCAACTGGTACACCTTGCGACCGTTGGCGAGCACTTGGCGCTCAATATCGGCAGAACCGGCATTGGAGGTCACTGCGAGAAGATAAACAGCCTTACCGGGGTGGCTCAGGAAAGGCTCAAGAATGTCGTAGCCCATGAAGGGATTGAGGGTCACGGCATCTACCTGCATGCGCTCAAAGTAAGCCTGAGCGTAGTACTTCTGCGTTTCGCCGATATCACCGCGCTTGGCATCGAGGATAACCGGGATATCCTTGGGCATGTCAGGCAGCAGTTCTTCCAGCACTTTCAGACCGGGCAAGCCCATGGCCTCGAAATAGGCGATATTGGGCTTATAGGCAGCGGTGTAGGGGGCTGTTTCGGCCACAACTTTGCGCAGCCAGTCGGCCAATTCGTTCATGTTTTCTGTCTGCGGGCGAGGGTCGAGCCCCACGCAGAGAGCGGAGTGTGTTGCCTGAATGCGAGCCTGGAGTTTTTCGGAGAATTTCATGCTGTGGCGATAGTAACATGTTTCCGTTAATTTTGCAAGTCGAAGTCGTGATTTAAGCTTGAAAATATGTTGTTCTCTTGGTAGGATAAGCGGGCAATGCTATTTGAACGGGAACCGCTGACGCCCCAGGGGCGCAAAGAAGTGCTGATGCGTCTTTTCGGCGCAGCTGCTCGTCGCGGCGGAGATTGGGCTGCTGCGCATCATGTCCCCGTGGAGGTGCTTGCCGCCCATGGTGAGCTTGCCTCGCATGTGCGCTTCATTCTCGATGCCGCTCGTAATGACCGTTCTCTGCAGAAGGAGCAGCACCGCCTCTTACATAAGGCTGAACGTTTGCTGGATTCTCTGCCGGATAGCATTATGCAAACGTTGCCGGCCGGTCCTGAGGATAATTGGTTGCAACTTTACCGTACTCTGGTACAGATGCACGGTTTGCTTGAGGATGCTCTTCCCAACCTTGATGCCGATGAATATGGCTCTATTGTGCAGAAAATGGTTCAGTTGGCAGAGGCTGTTGCTACCAGCGCAGCCGTGGAGGTAAGCCCGGCATCCATGTTTGCGCTGTTGTTGGTACAGGTTCATCTCAACAAATACGAACCATCGCGCGTTCGTCGTCCTCGCCGTCGCTGTAAAACTGCCTCTAAGTCACGCAAGAGTACCCGTAAATGAAATTGTCTCGTCAAAAGATGAGTGAGGCTTATGCTGCCTTACTCCGTTTGAAAAAGGGCGATACATGGACGCCCCGGAACATTCTGCTGGCTGTGTTGGCCGTGTTGTATGTGCTTTCCCCGTTTGATGTTCTTCCCGATTGGCTGCCTCTGGTTGGCTGGTTAGACGATATCGGTGTGTTGGGGGGGTTAGTTTGTATCCTGACAAACTGCTTTGGCAAGAAGTCTTCTTCGAGTGAGTTGACGCAAAAGAAGGATGGGGATTCGTAAGAATTATACTCGCTTGCGCGATTCTCTGATTTTTTTCTCGGCCAGCCTTTGTGTGGCGGAGGATAACTGTTTGAGGACCTGCTCGCCCGCTTGCGGGTTCGAGAAATAAAGTTCGCTTGTGCACCATGCCACAGCCATTCTTGCATAGAAACCCTCGGCTGTGACGGTTGGTAATAAGGCTGCTATCGTGGAAATCCATTCCGGCGCTTTCATGTAATGCATGAGGAGCATGACCACGCCGAATCTGGCTTCATATTCATGGGGTGAGGCCAAATAGCTGTGCAGGAAAGGAAGTATCTCATACCGTTGTTCACGCACAAAGTGGTAGGTGGCGCAGCATGAGTCGCAAATGCTCCAATTGCGGATATCGGGTACAAATTCCTCTATGGCTTGCAGACGTTCATCACGAGAACTGTTTGCATAACCGGGTAACATACCGCGCAGCATAACGAGCTCCATGCATGGGTGCCCCTTTAATTCGGCAAAGGTAGTTCGCCATTCGCCCTTTGCTGCTTGTTTGGCCAATCGGCGTAATGTCGGTAACCTCACACCTAATAATTTTGTTTCTCCCGGTATGAGGGAGGCTGCAAATTGACGATATGATTCTTCCGCTTCCCTGGCTAGGAGCTCCTGTAAATCTGCAACTGTCATTGGGCTGCGTCGAGGAGTTGTTGGATGGTTACATCCTTTGCCAAATCTCGGGCACTCATCCCTTCGGCATCTCTGGCTTTAACATCTGCTCCGAAACTGAGTAGCAGGCGAGTGCAGTCTGCATCATTACGCAGAGCTGCTGCAATTAGTGCTGTGGTGCCGTCTTTCATACGAGCATTGGGATCGGCACCATGTTCCAATAACATTCTGCTGATGACATTGGCCTCCTGACATCGGGCAATGGAGTAAATGAGAGGTGTTACCCCGTTACAGTCTGCGAGATTCGGGTCTGCCTTGTACGCCAGCAGTAACTGTACTGCATCAATGGAGCCTTGCGAACAGGCCAGCATCAGCACGGTGTCTCCCTGAGCCGCGCGAAAATTTTTGTCCGCACCATGCATGAGCAGTAAATCCAGCATGTGCGTGTTGTTAGTGGCTGCGGCTACTGAGAGCGCTGATATTCCGGGTTCCTGTGCAGCATTGGGCTCAGCTCCGTGTTGCAGCAGGGTGTGTACCATTTCCAGACGCCCTGTATACGCAGCCAGTACCAGTAGCGGCATACCTCCCTTTAAGCGGGAATTGGCATTTAAATGATGGCGCAGGTGGTATGCAAGCTCGGCCGTAGTGCCATCGGTAATGATACTGCGGATATCCGGCTGCGATGGAGGCGGCTCGGGGGCTGCATACAATTGCCCCGGTGGGCAGAGTATTGCTGCAAATAGGGCAGAGACTAAGAAACCGAACTTCATTTCATCTGCCAGTTTATCATAATTTCTTGCTGTTGACAAGCAGTAAACCCGAAGTGACAAATTAACATTTTTATGAGATAAAAGGAATGCTCCTATAGGCTCTCATCAAAGCAAATCCGCCATTTGCCGACCAATGAGCGGCAAATGGCGGTAGTATAAAATTCGGCAGCTTGCAGTAGGTTCCTACGAATGCACCGTTACTGCACCGTTCGGAGGGTTACGATTCGGACTTCTTTTTGGTTTTGCGTCGAGGTGCAGCTGCTTGGTTTATCGCTTTCCTGCGCGTTGCCTTTTTGGGTGGCTGAGTATCTGCAGAAAGGGCCAATTCTCCCTGAGCCGGCTCTTGTGAAGCCACCGGTTGATTGTCCTCAAAATCAATATGGTCGGTACCTTCAGGACGAATAGCTTGGGAGATGCTGCCTTCTGCCAACTGACCTCTGAGGATAGCCTCAGCAATGGGGTCTTCCAACAGACGTTCAATGGCTCGGCGCATGGGGCGTGCACCGTATTGCGGGTCATACCCTTTGTCTACGAGCATGCTGACTACTTCCGGAGAGAGACTGAGCGTGATTTTCTTATTTGCCAGTCGCTTAATGAGCTTATTGGCCTCGAGCTTAACAATCTGCTCCAAATCTTTGCGCTCCAGCATGCGGAAGACGATGAGCTCATCGAAGCGGTTAATGAACTCCGGGCGGAAGTGCTGTTTAGCCGCTTCGGAGATTCTCTCCTTCATCGTATCGTAGTCTGCCTCCGCGTTGTCGATAGCGCTGAATCCCATGGTGCTCCGTTGCGAAGCAAGGCTGGCACCTACATTGGATGTCAGAATGATAATCGTGTTGGAGAAGCTGACTTTACGGCCGAGAGAGTCGGTCATGGCTCCCTCTTCAAGCACCTGCAGCAGCAGATTCATGACATCGGGGTGCGCCTTTTCCACTTCATCAAAGAGAATGACTGCGTAGGGGCGGCGGCGTACCTGCTCGGTGAGCTGGCCTCCTTCATCATGCCCGACATAGCCGGGAGGTGAGCCGATAAGGCGGCTGGTACTGAACTTCTCCATATACTCACTCATGTCTACCTGAATGAGTGCTTCAGCCGTGCCGAACATAATCTCGGCAAGATTACGGGCAAGGTAAGTTTTACCCACACCGGTGGGACCCATGAAGAGGAAGGACCCGATGGGACGGCGCGGATCTTTAATGTCGGCTCGGCTGCGGCGCAGAGCTCGGGCAATGGCTGAGCAGGCTATGTCCTGCCCAATGACCTTGCTCTTCAGTTCTTCCTCCATGCGCAGCAGCTTTTCTGTTTCCTTTTCCTCCATGCGGGAGAGGGGAATACCTGTCCACTTGGAGATGACAGCCATGATGTCCTCCTCTGTGACGTCCTGGTGAGCGGCGTTCATTTGCTCTTTCCATTCGTTGACCTCAGTTTTGAAACTGGCATCGAGCGCGGCGATAGAGTCACGCAGAGAGGCCGCTTTCTCAAAGTCCTGTTCTTTTACAGCCGCTTGTTTTTCTGCCTCCAGCTCTCTGCGGGTTTGCTCCCGCTCTTTGAGCGACTGAGGGCGGGTCATGAGAGCAACGCGCAGGCGAGAGCCCGCTTCATCCATAACGTCAATAGCTTTATCGGGCAGGAAACGACCGGTCAGGTAACGCTTGGAAAGATTGGCTGCTGCTTCGAGCGCTTTTTCGGTGTAGTGAACGTGGTGGTGTTCCTCATAGCGGGGGGCAATGCCTTTGAGAATGAGCAAGGTGTCTTCGACAGAGGGCTCACCTACTTGCACCTGTTGGAAGCGGCGTTCAAAGGCTGCGTCTTTTTCGATGTGTTTGCGGTATTCGTTGAGTGTGGTGGCACCTATAGCCTGCAGTTCACCGCGTGAAAGAGCGGGTTTGATGATGTTGGAGGCATCCATGGTGCCTTCGGCAGAGCCGGCACCGATGAGCGAGTGCATCTCATCAATGAAGAGGATGATGTTTTTCTCGCGGAGAATTTCATCCATAATGGCTTTGATTCGCTCTTCAAACTGACCTCGGTATTTAGTGCCGGCCAGCATGAGCGCCAAATCCAGCGAAATGAGCTTCTTGCCCAGTAGGAATTCCGGGACATCACCGTTGACAATCATCTGGGCTAAACCTTCCACAATAGCCGTCTTGCCCACACCGGCCTCACCCAGCAAAACGGGATTGTTCTTGGTGCGACGGCAGAGAATCTGGATAACCCGCTCAATTTCTGTGCGACGTCCGATGACGGGATCAAGCTCGCCACGAGCTGCGCGGGCTGTCAGGTCTCGGCCGAAAGCCTTGAGTGCCGGCGTGCGCGTGCGACCCTCAGCTGATGAGCTGTTGCCGCTGCCTACCGTGTGGGAGTGAAGGAAGGCGTTGGCATCTTCCTCTTCTTCTTCATCGGGGCGGCGGCGAGCTCCGGCGTCTTCATTGTCCGGAGCAGGGGATGAGTCAAACTTAGGGTCAATCTCACGCAGTACGCTCTGGCGTGCGGCATCGTAAGTAATGCCTGTAGAAGCCAGCGCATCTTTGGCCAGTCCTCCGTCCTCCCTCAGGAACGCCAGCAGCAGATGCTCTGTGCCGATGTATGTGTGGCGAAGTTCTCGGGCTTCTGCACCGGCAACTGTCAGCAGGCGCTTAACGCGAGGGGTATAGGGTAGAGAGCCTTCATTACCTGAGGCTTCGCCCTGTACCATGGAACTTTCGATTTTGTGTATGAGGTTCTTCAGGTCAACGCCGGCATTTTCGAGTACGCTGACGGCAACGCCTTGCCCAAGTTTAAGCAGGCCGAGAAGGATGTGCTCGGCGCCGATATAATTGTGGTGAAAGCGGTCTGCCTCGCGTCGGGCGAGGTTTAGCACCTGTTGAGCTCGGGGGGTAAAGTTATTCATGTGGATGGAATAAAGGGCTAGTACGGCATCAGACGCGTGGCGCTGTATGCAGCGTAGTGTGGTGAATGAACGGTTGAATGATTGTGCTACGGCGTTTTTCGGGTAGCGTTGCTTCCCGAGGATGCGCACGTGGCGGCAAGTCGCAGCCCTCGCTGTAATCGCCACCTTCTGCCTGTAGTGCTGTCAGCTCAGCCAAAAGCTCGTCGGCGCTACGAGTTTCGGAGCTGATGAAGCCCAGGGAAATGCCGAGTTTCAGCAGGGAAAGGGCGTCAACCCACTCTGCTTGTGAGATTGCCGGTGCATAGCGAAGCAGGGCATAACTGCGGTTAATTCGGTCAGAGGGGAACACCTCACCGTTGTCGTGCATTTCCTTCAGGCGGTCGCGAACCTGGTATTCGCGTGCTACCAAAGAATCGGTAATGGTATTGAGGTGGTTCAGAATATCCTCAAGCGCACCCTGAGGGGCAGGATTGGTGTAAATCACGTACATATTGCCGCATTCTTCACCCAGATGGGGGTAGAAAGGCGCGATGTTGAGCTGTAGCTTCTCAATGCTGCGGTTTATCTGCGGCATCATATTAGAGAGGCTCATGGCAGGGAGGTGCAGAACTGCATACAGTTGAATACCCTCGCCCGCCTCACCGGGAAGGCTTGTGAGATACCCTGTTGAGTTATTTTCAGCAAAGCTCAGTTCGCGGCTCAAGGCTTGTGGTAATCGCTCCAGCAATGCCAGCAAATGGTCGAAATCCTTGCCTTGCACAAAACTGTGAATGGCAAGATGCTCTTCCTCGTTTACCATGATGACCGTATCCTGCTTTTTATTGATGAGCAGGTAGCAGCCATCTTGCCGAGCTGCCATGCAGGGGGAAATCTGGCGGCGTTCCAGTATAGCCCGGCGCGTGGCGTAATCCAATTGGGGCATCTCGGCACAATCTGCTGTTTTGAAGCCGGTCTGACGCAGAATGGCCGGCAGCAGAATGTCTGCCACGGCTCGACGTCCCTCAGCCGTGCTCCAACCGGGGAAGGCGTGCCCCGGCAGATTACGCACAAGGCGCCCCATGACCCCGAGGACTACATCGCATCCGACGGAATTTTCCCTGAACCAAACAGGGCGGTGTTTCTTGAGCTGTTGTATGTTGAGCGCCATGGCCGGTTATCAATTCATCTCTTTGAGTTTGTCGCGCAGGGCGGCAGCTGTCTCATAGTCTTCTCTCTCAATAGCCGCTTGAAGTTGTTGCTCCAGTCGGCTACGTTGCAGGGCGGGTGAGAGCTTCTGCTCTTCGCCGGCTCCTTCCTGCTCCTGTACGCCTTCCGATGGCTGTTCCAACTCATTGGCAAACACGCTGTAGCAATCGGGGCAACCTAAGCGCCCGGTGTTGCGAAAATCTGCCAGAGTGAACCGGCAGGAGGGGCAGCGTGTCAGAAAATCGGTGTTGTGAAGGGCTTTCTCATTGCCGTCAGATTCCTCGGCTTTGCTGATGAGTTCGCGCACAATTTTATCAACCCGCTTTTTAAAGGCCTCCGGGAAAAACTTTTCGGCAAATGTAAGTGATTGAGGGTCAAAAATCCCTCGGGTGCGGGCGCACTCTTCGCACAGAGCAAGGTCTGAGGCTTGTCCGTTGATGATTTGCGTCAGGTATATGGACGCGCGCTTACCGCATATCTGGCATTTTTTCACGGCGACATTATAGCACGCAAGTCTTGGTGCGGGCGAGCTTGTGGCGTGTCTTTTTGTGTCAGTATGCAGCTCAATACAGACTTGACTTCTGCGGTCTGTCAATGTATGCTGGCGCAGATGAAAATTGCGCGTCTCATTATTCCGGCCTTTTTACTGATGCTCAGTCCTGCCGTGCAGGCGGTTGAAGTTATATTATCCGGGGGGGTGGCGCTGAAGTCATGGGAACATTTGCGAGGGCCTTCCGCTCACGATAATTGGTGGGCAAACTTTATTCGTGCAGCTACCGTGCAGATGGACATGACCCGTAAGAAGACTCCCGATGCTCGGATTGTCTGGATTGTTTATCGCCCTTCCTATGTGACTCGCAGTCGTGAGGATGGTAAAGATTATATTGAGATGATTAAGGGGCAGGCGCTCAAACGTAATGTGAAGCTGGTGTGGGTAGATACTGCTGCTCAGGCCTTTGCTGCCATTAATAATGCCCCGCAGGGTAAGGAACCTATTACCTCGTTTTATTATTTCGGACATTCCAATGCTCATGCTTTCATGCTGGAGTACAGTAACGACATTATCGGAGCTTCCACGCAATGGATGCATGAGGATGATTTGGCTACAAAGCTGAAGCGTAGCGCGTTTTCGCCCGAGGCTCGCTGTCGCAGCTTTGGTTGTTATACCGGCAATAGCATGAGTGCCAAATGGTTCAGCGTTATGGGCTTCCCGCTTTGGGGAAATACCGAGGCTACTCGTTACCATCCCGTCAGCAATGGCTGTTTGCCCATGGGTAACGGTCGCTGGGTTAAATAATTGTGCTCGGCTCGGCGGGGGCTCCTCTTACCTGTCAAAATGCACTCTGCCCCCTGATGAGTAAACTCGGGTTAATGTGCATCAGAAGTCGCGGGCTCGGCGGATGACTTCCCGCCACGCTGTGACCATGGGGTGCGCCATGAATTTCTCCAGCGGTGTATCCGGTACGGGGATTTTGGGCACGCACACGCTGAGGGGCTTGGGCAGTTTGCGAATGATAGCGGATTCGCCGGGGTAGATGGTACCGGCGTAGTCGCCATCAAGCTGATAATCGAGCTTGCCTTCTGCGGTAATGACGCAGCTTTCGAATGTGCGCAGGTGGGTAAATTCACTCACATTGCTGCGGGTGGCTCCTTTTTGCAGCATACATCCCAGTATTTCGAAAAGAATGGGAATACTCTCCTGATGAATGATTGCTGCATTGAGCTTGCCGTCATCGTAACGGGCGTCTGCAAAGAGGTGCGCCTCGCCGCCATAGCGTTTGCCGTTGCCCAGAATAACCTGGGCGCCATGCAGTTCCTCACCATTGGGCAGGGTTACGGTAATGAGAGGGTGGTGTTCAACTGCCACCTTAAGTCCGGTAATGATGTGAGCCGCCGCCCCCATATTGCGCTTGAGCCCGGGGGTAATGAGCTTTACAATGCGGGCGTCGGGGCCGAAGCCCGCCATCTGTAGAAACGGCCGCTCGTTAACGCTGAAAATATCAACCACTTGCCGAGCTCCGGTTTTGATGGCATCGAGCGCTACATCGAAGCGTCGGGAGCCTATACCCAGCTCGCGGGCAAAAACATTCATGGTGCCGCAGGGCAGTATGCCCAACGAGGCAGATGTGCCGATGAGCCCCTGAGCTGCGCACATCAGAGTACCATCGCCACCGGCCGCAGCCACGACCGGTTCCCCGGCTTCTGCCAGCTCGCGAGCTTTGGCGGTGAGGTCTTCTGCGCTGCTGGTAGGCACCAAGGTGAAGTCGTTCCGGTGTTCGTCAAGCCACGCCTTCAGACCGGAGCGAAAGAGGCTGCCGGCCTTGGGATTGATGAGCAGAGGAACGGTAAGGTGCATGGCTTTTAGACGTAGCTGAGAATGGGCATGACTGCCGCAAAGAAAGATGCGGTAAATGCGGGGGAGTCGATGAGGTCGAAGATGCCGCCGATGCCGGGCAGCAGCGAGCCGCTGTCCTTGATGGCTACCCCTCGCTTAATGAGAGAACCGGCGAGGTCGCCGGCCACGCTCAGAATGAAGACGGCGGGCATCATCACGCAGAAGAATACCACAGGCGTGTGCTCAAAGCCGAAGGTCGTGATAGGCAGCAGGTACCAGCTGCAAACAGAGGTAATGATGAAGGAGCCGATGATGCCCTCCCATGTCTTCTTGGGAGATACCGCCGGGCTGAAACGGCGCTTGATGAAACGGCCTCCGAGCAATACACCGCTCACATAAGCCCAGATGTCGCTCATCTTGGTAGCAAGAATGAGCCACAGCAGGTTGTATATAGCTGCCGGATCATTGAGCGTGCAAAGAGCAAAGGCAAAGAGCCATACGGGGTAGATAAAGGAAAGAACGGTGATGCCGGCGCTGCTGAGCGCCTGTGCACCGGTGCTGCCCTTGTAGTCCATACGGTACAGCTCGCAGAAGAAAGTTGCCAGCACGAAGAGTACCAGCAGACTGAGCGATACGCCGAGGAAATTGAAGCCGCTGACAAAGACTGAGGTGGGGCCATCCTCACCGCCGATAACAATGGGTTCCCCACTATTAAGAATCAGCATGCCGGCCGCCATGAGCCAGGGGTAGACCAGCCCTGCTACCAAGGCAAGCCCTCGGTTTGCCTCCGCCCCACGCTCGCGCAGCATGTTGAACCACTCGTAGCTGGTCAGGTTGCACAGCACGCATACCAGGATGGCGTAGCCGATGGAATTGTTCCACCATACAGCGCCGCCAAGGAGACTGAGCAGGATGATGGTGCTGATACCGCGTTCGATGAATGTTTTGAGTTTGGGGGTCATGGCTTTAGAAGATAAATTTCAATGTTGTAGAGAAAGTTTATGGCGCCCAGTGGGGCAAGACAGGAAAGTGCACTGCATACGCCGAGCCACCAGGGGTTCTGCATGCCGCAGGCTTGCATGCAGCGGCGGCTGAGGATGGCACACGCATCCGGGCTCAGGAAAACGAACAGACCGGCAGCGGCAGGCAGTACTTCATCCGGGCTGAGGCGCAGTACCACCATGAGCCAGGTGTACAGCGCAGTAATAAGCAGGTAAGGCAGGCTGTAGGCCAGCCATTTGATACGGGGGAGGAGGGTGCGGCAGAGGTAGCAGACCAGCCCGATGATGAGCAGAACGAATGCAATTCCTGCCATGACCATGCAGCTTTCCGAGTCGCGCAGGCCGTAGGGAATGAGACTCAGAGCTCCCACGGGCAGGAGGAAAGCACCCAGTCGAGCCCAGCGCCCGCGGCCGGTGACGAGCACGCAGCCCAGCACCAGAAGTGCCAGAGCCAGCGGGGCGTTGGTAAAGTCCAGCAGGGTGAGGGCGGTGTTGCCCCACAGCCAGAGCAGGGAGCAGATGAGGAAGGCGGCTCGCAGGGGCTGTCCCTGCATGCATTTATAGAGATAGGCAAAAATGACAGTACCGCCCACGCACACAAGGCAGGCAGTCAGCGGGAGCTTCGGGCCGATACCTCCTACGATACCCACGGCAACGTAGCAGGCTGCTTGTACCAGTACTTCTTTGGTTTTATCTGTCATTGAAGGGGGAAACCACCCCCGCACTAAGCGGGGGTGGCAGGGGAATGTTTAGTGTGCGCAACCGGGGCAGGCCCAGCCGGCACGGATGTCGGCGAAGAAGTCGTTGCCCTTGTCGTCCACCAGGATGTAAGCCGGGAAGTCCTTTACGGTAATCTTCCAGATGGCTTCCATACCCAGCTCGGGGTACTCGATGCACTCGATGGAGGTGATGCAGTTCTTGGCCAGGTCTGCAGCCACGCCGCCGATGGAGCCGAGGTAGAAACCACCGAACTTCTGGCAGGCATCCGTCACGCACTGGGCGCGGTTGCCCTTGGCAATCATAATCATGCTGCCGCCGTGGCTCTGGAAGAGGTCCACGTAGGAATCCATACGCCCGGCTGTAGTGGGGCCGAAGGAACCGGAGGGGTAGCCCTCGGGGGTCTTGGCGGGACCGGCGTAGTAAATCGGGTGGTCTTTTACATACTGGGGCAGGTCTTTACCGGCATCCAGCAGCTCCTTGAGTTTGGCGTGAGCAATGTCGCGACCTACGATAATGGTGCCGCTGAGGGACAGACGAGTCTTAACCGGATACTTGGAGAGCTCGGCGAGCACGTCCTTCATAGGACGGTCGAGGTCGATGGGCACGCCGGCGCTCTTAGTTTCGCGCAGCTCGGCGGGGATGTACTTGCCCGGGTCGTACTCGAGCTCCTCGATGAAGATACCCTCGGGGGTAATCTTGGCCTTGGCATTGCGGTCGGCGGAGCAGGATACGCCCAATGCTACGGGGCAGGAAGCACCGTGGCGCGGCAGACGTACCACGCGAACATCCAGAGCAAACCACTTGCCGCCGAACTGAGCGCCCAGGCCCAGCTTCTCGGCTTCCTTCTTAAGCTCATTCTCGAGCTCTACGTCGCGGAAAGCGCGGCCGTGCTCGTTGCCGGTGGTGGGCAGGCTGTCGTAGTATTTGGTGGAGGCCAGCTTCACGGTCTTAAGGCAGAGCTCAGCGCTGGTGCCGCCTACGACGAATGCTACGTGGTAGGGCGGGCAGGCGGCGGTACCGAGCGTGCTCATCTTTTCCACCATGAACTTCTTGAGGGAGGTGGGGTTAAGCAGCGCCTTGGTCTCCTGGTAGAGATAAGTCTTGTTGGCAGAGCCGCCACCCTTAGCGATGAAGAGGAAGCTGTACTCCATGCCGTGGTCGGTTGCAAAGAGGTCAATCTGAGCGGGCAGGTTGGTGCCGGTGTTGATCTCCTTGTACATGTCGAGAGCCACGTTCTGGGAGTAACGCAGGTTGTTCTTGGTATAGCAATCGTAAGCACCGCGGGAGATGTACTCGGCGTCATCGAAGCCGGTCCAAACTTGCTGACCTTTCTTGCCCACGCAGATGGCGGTACCGGTGTCCTGGCAGAGGGGAAGTACGCCGAGAGCGGCTACCTCAGCATTGCGCAGCATGGTAAGAGCCACGCTCTTGTCGTTCTCTGAGGCTTCGGGGTCGCTGAGGATGCTCTGCACCATCTGCAGGTGCTCCGGGCGCAGGTAGAAGGACACGTCGTGCCATGCAGTCTCAGCCAGCAGGCGCAGGCCCTCGGGCTCAACCTTCAGCATGGGTTTGCCCTCAAATTCACTTACACTCACGTAGTCCTTGGTGAGCAGACGGTACTTCGTGGTGTCTTCCCCCATGGGGAACATTTCCTGATAGACAAAAGGAGGTGTTGCCATAACGCCGCTATTTATACCACTTTTTGCCCCGCAATTCCAGCAAAAAAAGCTCTCAGCCCTTTTAACTGGCTGATTTTATGCTTGCAAATAGCGGTATAACGTGGGATGATAGCCGCATGTCATGTTTTTCCACGGTGGTCATTACAGGGGCTTCCTCGGGCTTTGGTAAGGCTTTTGCCTACCGAGTTGCGGAGTTCTGGAGCCGACAGTCCCGCGCGAAGGATACCCGATTTGTTCTCATTGCCCGTAGTGAGGATAAGCTTCAGGCTCTTGCTGACGAGTTGATTGGCCGGTATGGCTGTGAGGTACTGGTGTGGCCCTGTGACCTGGCAGATGCAGCTGCCCGTTCAGAGTTGCAACAAAAGTTGTCAGCGCTTCAGAGTGAATGGATGATGCTCATAAATAATGCCGGTCTGGGGGATTATGGTGAGTTCTGTACTTCCGAGCCCGAGCGTAATCGCCGCATGATTGAAGTGAATATGACAGCTTTGGTGGAGATTACCCGTACGATGTTACCGGCTATGCAAGCTGCAAAGAATGGGTACATTCTCAATGTTGCCTCTCTGGCGGCTGATATTGCCATTCCGGATTTTGCCATGTATGCTGCCAGCAAGGCATTTGTAGCCTCCTTCAGCGAGGCTCTCCGTATTGAGCTGGGCAAGACTCAGGTGCACGTTACGGCTGTATGCCCCGGGCCTTCCCATACCGGTTTTGGCGATGTGGCTCGCCGCACCGGCAAGAGTAAAAAGGAAGTGCCGTTCCGCAAGTGGTTCTATACATCCGTGGAATGTGTGGTGGACTCTGCTTTTCGTGCGGTGCTGGCCAACACCCCCCGTTGTTATCCCTCACTTAAAATCCGTTTGGTCGGATTGTTTGTGCGCAATTCACCCCTGTGGCTGCTGCGCCTCATTATGAGCTCTCGTCCCCGCAAAGCTGTACCTGCTGAATAATATGAGCCCTCGCGACAGAAAGAAAAGAAAGTCTCTGACATGGTTTAAGGTATGCCTGTTGTTGGTGTTGGCGGCTGCCGCCGGCTCTTTGTTTACGCCATATCCGGCGGAACTGGTGCGTGCTTTCAATCCGCCGCCTCCTCCCGCGCCGGAGCCCGCTAAGCCGAAGAAGGCAACCAAGCCCCAAAAAACACAGGCTCACCGACAGGCGGAGTATGTGCTGGAGCACCCTGAGCCTTGGTCCCCCGAGGCTACATTCGCCATGCCGGTGATTAATCTTCCGAATTTCCCCCCGGCTTTGCCCGAGCGCTCCGAGCCCGGTAATTACGAACATGTAACCGAGTTGACCAAGGGGCTTAACAACCGCAGTAATGTACACTTTCATCCCGGTACGACTGCCTCGCAGGACCGAGGGAAGAAAGATGCCTATCAGTTACGTGTATCGCTCAATGCCTTTCTTCCCCGCGCGGCTGAGGGTGATGAGCTTCTGAAGGCTAACCCTGAGCTTCCCGGGGTGTTGACTCAGTTTGGCGAGCTGATGAAGGTAGCAAAAGTTTCTCCCTGGTATCACGACATTTATCTGCACAAGCAGAACCGAGTGCGCAAGAATACTGCGCTGCTCAATCAGTTGCTGGACAGGCATAACTTCTATGATACCGATACGGTGCTGGATATTGTGGCTCCCGGCTCCAATCGCCATGTGTTGTGGATTCAGGCAGACATGGATGTGGTCTCCGACGGATCGGATGGCGACCGCTTGCCTACCATGCCGGAGAAGATTCGCAAGAGCGATTACTACCAGCCCACAACTTCGTACCGTTGGCGCAAGCGCGGCACTACCCCCAACCCTTTGCTGGAGGGCTGGCAGGAGCGCCTGAAACGCTATCGCAAGGAGGGCAATAAGGAGTCCGAAGAGCATGCTCGGCTGGTGATTACAGATTTGCAGCGTTACAGCTTCCTGTTGGCTGAGTACGATTCATTTATTGTTATTCCTCTCACCCTTAAGGAAAAGCGTAATGATGAGGCCTCCGGTGGAGCCGCTTTCCGCCCGGAGCCAGGCGATTATGCTGCTGTGGTGGTAGGTAAACGGGTGTTCCCGGCCATTGTGGGTGATTTTGGTCCTAAGTTCAAAACCGGTGAGGCTTCATTGCGCCTTAGCCAAGCCGTCAATCCCAAGGCAAAGGTATACGCTCGTCCGGTGTCTGATTTGGGGGTGAGTTACATTATTTTTCCGGGGTCTAAAGAGCCCGAGAATGGCCCCATTGACTATAACCGCTTGAATTCCCAAGTACGAGAGTTGCTGGGTGAAATTGGCGGCATTGCCCCCGAGGCTGAGTTTGTAGAGATGAAAGACCTGCTGCCGCAGCCTGCGGCTTCCAAATCGGAGCCGCAGGCACAGCCGGAATCTTCGCAAGCGGCTCAGCCTCAAAGTGAGGGGAAGTGACAGAATGTCTGCTTGCTTTTTTGCCGTCTGACAGGTAAGATGTGCTCATGATTTCTTTTCTTCGAGGAACCGTCGCAGAAGCGTTGCCACAATGTCTGGTGCTGGATGTGGGCGGGGTGGGCTATGAAGTTCAGGTCCCGCTCTCCACGTTTGATGCCATTAATCCCGTGGAAGGTCAGGTGGTGACACTCAAAACGCACCTGCACATTCGCGAGAATGCGCAAGTGCTGTACGGCTTTGCCACAGATGCGGAGCGCGATATCTTTCGTCTTCTTATTGAGCGTGTGAGCGGCATTGGCCCAGCAACGGCTGTTTCAATTCTCAGCGGCCTTAATGTCAGTTCTTTTAAGGCTGCTGTGGCCGGAGGGGATGTGCAGGCCATTGCCCGTGCCAAGGGCGTGGGCAAAAAGACTGCTGAGCGTATTGTGCTGGAGCTGAAGGATAAGGTTGGCCTTGCTGCTACCTGGGAGGCTCAGCAGCAGGGGACTACGAGCCCAGCTGCGGCAGATGCCGAGCTGGCTCTCGTGGCTTTGGGCTTTAAGCAGGTTGAGGCTCGCAAGGCTCTTAAAGGACTGCTGGGGGAAAATCCTCAGGCCGATACCGACGAACTTATACGCGGCGCCCTGCGTGTTATGACTCGTTGAGATGTTTCGCCGTTTATGCTACTCACTATTGCCTGAGCGCCGCGTGTGGTTGCCGCATGCGGTAGCACTTGCTGTTGCTGCTTGTGTAACATTGGTAGTGTTTGTTGTTGTGGGTAGATGGCTGTTGGCACAAGCTGAGATGGAAGCCAAAATCCGGCACCATGTTTTGCCGGAGGAATCGATATGCTTTGCGCCCTATGCGGCGAATCATCAGGTGGCTGATGCGCTGGCTGCCCGCTTGCCGGTTATTCGTGTGCGGGAGTATGCTCCCGATTGTTATGAATTGCTGTACTGGGGGAATCCCATTCGCCCTGCTTATTCTTTCTCCGTCTGGTCGCTTGCAACCGGTAGCTCGGCCTTGATGGACGCGGCGGGAAATACGGAACGATATCGCCCGCTACCGGTCACGCAAGCCCGCCGGAGTGATGGCAAACTGCCGTTGCAACCCGCAGTAAAACTACACAATCTGCGAGGGCGGAGCGGCGACTTGTATGCGGCTCGTATTGCCGTGCACGATGCCGCAACCGGCACCGTGCTGGCCAGCGTATTGTATCTGCTGAGTGGTACGGAACCCTGAGTGAGCAGGGGAAAGTTCTATGCTCAGATGTTCTCCAGCCAGGTATTGAGAATTTCAACAGCCGCTGCTTGGTCGATAATGGGTTTGAAGTTTTTAGCCTTCTTGCCCGCCTGGTGCAGTTTTTCCTGTGCTACCGTGGTCGTAAGGAACTCATCGACATAGATGAGCGGCAGTTCCGGAAAGCGAGCTGTCAGCTTTTTGCCGAATGCTCGCACTTTTTCGCAGGCCGTACCCTCCGTGCCATCCATGCGCAGAGGGAGCCCCAACACCAGCGTGCGGATTCCCTTCTGCGCCACCAGTTCGGCTATGCGCCCCAGCGGTTCTGTCTTGTTGAGGTGAATACTCTCCACCGGGTGTGCCAGTATGCCGCAGGGATCAGTCGCTGCGATGCCGATGCGAGCCTGGCCGAAATCAATACCGAGAGCAGGGTGCATGTGCTTAAACAAGCGTTTCGGGAAGTTGCGCCACGATTTTCTTAATGTCGTCCGCCCGGTCTTTACGGGCTACCAGCAGGGCATCGCCGGTGTCCACCACAATGAGGTCGTCCACCCCTACAAGAGCCACGCGTTTGCCGCTTTCTGTAAAGATAATGTTACCGGTTGCGGCCAGCGCATTGAGCGGGGAGTTGCTGGCATTGGCTTGTTCATCGGTCGGCAGATATTTACCCACAGAAATCCATGAGCCAACATCATCCCAGTCGAAGGTCGCCTCAAAGTTCAGCACTCGGTCGGCTTTTTCCATTAGTGCAAAGTCGATGGATATCGGCGTAAGGGCAGGGAACTCGTTGGCAATAAAACCTGTAATCTGCTCTGTCTGCGTCAGTCGGGTGATGAAGTCCGCCAGCTCGGGTGTATGTGCTGCCAGCTGGCTGCGCACATGCTCCACGTTCCATATAAACATGCCGGCGTTCCAAGTAAAGTTGCCGCTGGCCAGATATTCGGCTGCGGTTGTGGCATCCGGCTTTTCACGGAATCGCACCACCTCATAGCAATCGTGGGTGAGCCCCTCTGCCGTCAGCTTGCCGGCTCGCTCAATGTACCCATAGCTCGGGCAGGCCCAGGTGGGGCGTATGCCGATAGTCATGAGCGCAGCCTCCTTGCCGGCCAGGTTCAGCGCATCTTCGGCCAGACTGCGGAAGGCGGCGTCATCCAGAATGAGGGAGTCGCTGGGGATGACAATCATGTTGGCCTGCGGGTCGCGAGCGGCAATCAGGCCGATGCCGAGAGCAACAGCCGGTGCTGTATCGCGGCGAGCCGGTTCGGCAACAATGTTTTCTGCCGGAATCTCGGCCACCTGACGGCGCACTTCGGCCTCCTGCAAATGGTTAGTCAGTATGAAAATATTTTCAGCAGGAACCAGCCCGGAGAGGCGTTCCACCGCCTGACGCAGCATGGTGCCCTTGCCGAACAGGTCGAGCAGTTGCTTGGGTTTTGCGTTGCGTGACAGCGGCCAGAATCGTGTGCCGCTTCCTCCTGCCAGTATCAGTGCATAATTTGACATCTTGGGCAGAGTATAGAGCCCGTACGCTCTGCGGTCAAGCGTTTTTCCCGCAGAGTGGGGGATATTCGGCATTATTTTCATAAGACCGGGCACATAGGGAGCCCTTTCTGTTATTGTTCTGTAGGGGGCTTACTTTGCATCCTGTTGGCGTATTTTAGGCTTGCAATCAGCGGGGGAATAGAGTTCAATATCTGCGTATGAATAAGATAGCTATTTGTGTGCTCGCTGTAGTCTCTGCCGTGGTGCTCAATTCCTGCGGTAACTGCAACTGCAACTCTTACAGCAGCGATGCTCTGCGCGACGTTCCCCGTTCTTCTTCCCGCAGCTTTTATTGATTAGCCTATGTCGTTTGAAATCCGTGAAAAGGAGAGCGAGTTTGAACGCGCTCTTCTGGTTGGCTTGGGGCTGCCCGGTGAGTCCCGCCGCGAGCGAGCTGCTCTGCTGGCTGAGCTGGAGGACCTTGTGAGCAATCTGGGTATTGGTATTGCCGACAGTACCCTGGAGTTTACCCGCGAGTTGCAGGCCAAATATCTCTGCGGCGTGGGTAAGGCTGAGGTGATTCGTGACCGCGCGGTCGCTCTGGATGCCGATTGTGTGATTTTCGACAACCTGCTGGCTCCCTCCCAGCAGCGCGAGTGGGAAAAACTGCTCGATGTCACGGTGATGGATCGTGAAGAGGTGATTTTGGATATCTTTGCCAGCCGTGCCCGCACGCGTGAGGCTGTGCTGCAGGTGGACTTGGCACGCATGCAGTATGCTCTGCCCCGCATGGCCGGTATGTGGAAGCACCTCGACCGCCAGCGTGGTGGCTCCGGCGGTGGTAAGGGCGGTGGTGCCGCTGCCCGCGGTGAGGGTGAAAAGCAGATTGAAGTGGACCGTCGTCTGGCTCATGAGCGTATAGAGGCCATACGTGATGAACTGGAGGTTGTGCGCCGCCAGCGTGGCACTCAGCGCAAAGAACGTAACCGTCAGGGCATTCCCACAGCTGCTATTGTAGGGTACACAAACGCCGGTAAATCTTCTTTGCTTAACCTCATTACCGGGGCTGATGTGCTGGCCAAGAATATTCTTTTTGCTACGCTCGATACCACTAGCCGCAAGATTGAATTGCCGGATGGTCAGCCGCTGGTGCTGACGGATACCGTGGGCTTTATCCGCAACCTGCCTCACCGCTTGGTAGAGGCCTTCAAATCGACGCTTGAAGAGGCAACGCTTGCTGATTTCCTCATTCAGGTGGTGGATGCAAGCGACCGCGAGGCATTGCGCCACTACGAGACAACCTGCGAGGTGCTGGCCGAGCTGGGTGCCGCAGACAAACCCATGGTGGTGGTGTGGAACAAGACGGACCTCATTCCCGAGGAGCAGAGGGAAAGCACGATTGCCGCTCTTGCGGCTCACGTGAAGTGCCCCAGCATATCTGCTAGTGTAGTGGCGGAGCAGGGAATGGATGCTCTGCTGGCGGCCTGTGTGGAAATGCTTTCGCACCGTGTCACCACGGCTCGTTACCGTATTCCGCTGGCGGAGAGCCGCATTATTGCCATCATGCACCGTGACGGTAAGGTTGTCAATACGGAGTACGAGGGGAATGACGCTATTGTGGAGGCAATCCTGCCGCGCGAGTTTGCCGCAAGAATTGAGTCTTATAAAATCTGATGCAACCCCGACTCATGAGGCAACGATATAGTTTATTACTGTGCACCCTGCTACTGGCTGCCTGTCAGCCTACACCGGAGGATTTTTACCGGATGGGTGATGAAATGGAGCAGGCTACCCGCAACAAGCGCGTTTCCCGTACCTTTGAAGATTTCATTGCCAGTCCGTTCTACCGCAGTTCTCGTGACTACTGGCGCGGCGCTGCTATTGAGCAGTACAATCCCGCGGCCTCCCGAGTGGAAATTCTGCTTGAAGAGCAGCGAGGCCGCTTGTATATTAACGATACCATTGCCATGGATTTCCCCGTTTGTACGGGGACGGAAGGCGAGCACGAAACCCCGCCCGGTACTTTCCGCATTACTGAGAAAAAGCGTGAGCACCGCTCCTCGCTCTATGGCTCTTTTGTGGATGCTGCCGGTGACGTTGTGAAGGGGAAGGTCCATTCATCTGATGCGGCTCCGGCCGGTACACGTTTTGAGGGTACTCGCATGGATTACTGGATGCGTTTTAACGGAGCCATCGGCATGCATACCGGGGTGATTCAACGAGAGGGCGAATCGCACGGCTGTGTGCGTGTGCCTGAGGAGGCCTGCAGCATTCTGTTCGATAAGCTGGCCGTTGGTTCGGTCGTTATTGTGAAATAACCGTTATGATAGCACGTTTGCACTCTGCCGCAGTAAACGGCATTGACGGCTATGAGGTCATGGTCGAAGTTGACATGCAGCAGGTCAAGGACGTTGGCCGCATGTCAATCGTCGGCTTGCCGGATACTGCCGTGCGTGAGAGTGTGCAGCGTGTGACATCGGCGCTTAAAAATAGCCATTTCTTTTGCCCCGGGGAACTGATTGTGACTGTCAATCTTGCCCCGGCTGATATGAAGAAGCAGGGGCCGGGCTTTGACTTGCCTATTGCTCTCGGGCTTGAAATGACTATTCAGAGTAACTACAGCGAGGTGCCCGAGGCTGAAAAGCGCCGTGTGCCGGTGTTGACGGATGATTGGTGCATCATCGGTGAGCTGGCGCTGGATGGTATGGTGCGCGGTGTGCGCGGAGTGTTGCCCCAGGCGGTAGCCGCCAGAGCTGCCGGGCGTAAGTACCTGATGGTCGCGGCCGAGAATGCTGCCGAGGCTGCTGTGGTGGAAGGTTTGAGTGTGTACGGCGTCAAAAATCTGGCCGAGGCTTGGGCTTTGTTACTGGAGCGCGAGCGCTTTATCCCCCGGCAATCAGCAGAACCCGCCGCGGTGGATTACGGTAACGTGGATTTTGATGAAATTAAGGGGCAGCCTTATGCCCGCCGCGCTATGGAAATTGCTGCGGCCGGTGGCCATAATCTTCTTCTGTGCGGCAGTCCCGGTAGTGGCAAGAGCATGCTGGCCAGACGTTTGCCTACCATATTGCCCCCGCTTACTCAGGATGAGGCTCTGCAGGCTAGTGCTATTCATTCGGTTTGCGGTATGTTGCCCCGCGAAGCCGGGCTGCTGCGTTCCCGTCCGTACCGTGCTCCGCACCATACGATTTCCGATGTGGGGCTGATGGGGGGCGGCTCAGTGATTACCCCGGGTGAGATATCGCTTGCTCATCACGGTGTGCTGTTTCTGGATGAATTGCCGGAGTTTTCCCGCCGCACGTTGGAAACGCTGCGTCAGCCGCTCGAAAGTGGTATCGTTACCATCTCCCGAGCCTCCGGCAGCATGGATTTTCCCTGCGATTTCATGTTAGTGGCGGCCATGAATCCGTGCCCCTGCGGTTATCTGGGTGACCCCCGTCACCATTGCCGCTGCAATCATGCTGCCATTGAGCGCTATCGCCACAAGATATCCGGCCCCTTGCTGGATCGCTTCGACATCATCATTGAAGTACCCCCGGTGGACCCGGCCGGTCTGCTGTCCCGCCCTGACGGCGAGTGTAGCAGCGCCATTCGCGAGCGCGTGCTGGCTGCAAGAGCTCGCCAGCAGCGACGTTATGCCGACATCGGCGTGAGCTGCAATGCCCGCCTTTCCGGGCGTGAGTTGCGCCGCTTCTGCCCCTTGTCGCCCTCGCAACAAAGTCTCTTGTTGTCTGCTGTAGAGCAATTTGGATTATCTGCCAGAGCGTTTGATCGCATCCTTCGTGTCACGCTCACGATTGCTGATTTGGCCGAGCACGATACCCCAACGGACAATGACCTCTACGAGGCCATCGAGTTCCGGCGCTACGAGACAAATCTCCGCAGCTGAGCCGGCTTGTGACGGCGGCTACTCCGGTATGGCCGGGGCCTAAGAGTGTTTTGCAGCAGTTCCGAGGCTTCTTCCTGCTGGTTTCTATTGCGTTCTTTGTGGCGAAATGTCTTGACACTTGCTGATTTTCTGGCATAAAGAGCGTATGCGTATCGTGATGATGGCAACAGGGGATATCGCAATCCCATCGTTTCATGCTTTGCTGAGCTCCGGTGAATTGGTGGGGCTTATCACCCAGCCTGACCGCCCTGTCGGTCGTCACCAGACACTTACTCCCCCTCGCATTAAGGTTTGCGCCATGGAAGCCGGCCTGCCTGTTTACCAGCCTGAGCGTATGAGAGATGCCGAGGCTGTCGAACAGTTGCGCAGCTGGGAGCCTGATATTGTGGTGGTTATGGCATACGGTCAGATTCTCTCGCAAGAGGTCATCGATGTTCCCCGTGTGGCTTGTATCAATGCTCATGCGTCGCTGCTTCCGCGCCATCGCGGTGCGGCCTGTATTCAGGCTGCTATTGAGGCCGGTGATGACGAGACGGGGGTAACCATCATGCATGTGGTGAAGAAGCTGGATGCCGGCGATATCATCTGCAGCCGTTCGCTGTCGCTGCGTGGTACCGAGACGGCTGAATCTCTGCACGATGACCTTGCAGCATTGGCTCCCGAAGCGCTGACAGATGCTATTTATCAGCTACGCTCCGGTACTTCCGACCCCATGGAGCAGGATGAAAATCTCATGACCTACGCTCCCAAGCTGCTGCGCCAGCATGGTTTGATAGATTGGCACCAGCCGGCTCTGCAGGTTGCCCGTAAAATTCGCGCTTACCATTCCTGGCCCGGTACTTATACGACCTATCCCTCCGTCAAGTCCGGCAGCGACAAGACATTGAAGATTTTCCCGCCCGTTGATTTTTATTCCAATTACAAAAAGCCCGTCGATGCTGAGCCCGGTATGGTGCTTGAGGCCGGGGCTGACGGCATGCTTATTTCCTGTGGCGGGCCTCGCGGCGGTGCCGTGCGAATCATGACCATGCAGCCCCCGGGTGCCCGTAAGATGAACGCCGAAAGTTTCTTTGCCGGTCACAAAATTATACCCGGTACAATTCTTGGTCTGCCCGCAGAGCAGGAGTAAGCTACTGACGGCTCCCCCACATTTCTGAACCAATCCCCCTTTCGCGCTTGTTCTCAATAAGGCGAGAGGGGGATTTTTCTGCCGTCGTTTATGGGGGAATTACTTGTTCTCTGTGGTTATCAGGCAGGGCTCACCGGTAGTGGCGTGATAGAGTTCATGTGCCTGTTGTAGTTGCTGTGGGGTAACATGTTTGCAGGCTGAGGTCAATAATCCTGCGGCGCACAGAGCACCAATGATGGCACCGGCGATGATTTTTGCCCAGCTCTCCTTAATACCCCAGCCGGTAAGCAGCGAGGTAAGCCAACTCGTTTTGTCGTTGTTCGTATACATAATAATGGTAACGGATGAATATTAGCGCTGTTTTTGGCAGCTCCTCCTGCCTTATCTTCCGGCGCTGCATTTGTCAAATATATCTTTGGCTTCGCTTCGTTTGCACCATGAGAACTGAGGTCGTTTTTTCTGCTGATAATACTTGCCCTGTGGGTAAGTATATGATATCCTCTTGTTAGTGATTGACAGGGAGGAACTGCAATCCGACATCCCAATCCTTTACAGATATGAAAACAGAACTACCCACCCGCCGTCATTGGATAAAGAAACTCAGCCTCGTGTTAGCGGGGATTTTTGCCGTATTACTGATTGCGTGCCTTTGTTGTTATGTGTGGCTATGGAGCTGGACCTGGAAGGCGGCACCTGAGTTTCATGAAAACTGGACCTCTGACGAGCGTAGTGCTCTTACTGCGTTTGATGACAGGTTGTATCAGATATTTACTGACAGTCTGGATGCTGTGGGTCCCGATTCGGATCTAATAGATATCTTATGTGGCGTTCATCCGTTGCGTAGGTTCTGGAATTCCCTGCAGAATGTTGTGGGTACGCGGGGCGCGTGTGCCGACATTCGTGAGCAGTTGTACCATTTTGCCCGTAGCGGACATGCCGGAGATGAACGCATGGTGTATATTCACTTGAACAATCAGCGCCTAGGCACCTCGCCCACCATTCTGGCGGCTGCAAGTTCGCATCTTCGTGCGGTAGAAGCGTTGGTTGCACATGGGAGTAATCCTAACATGCTTGCACTGATAGAGGAGGGGTATTACGAGCCCCTGGAGCTTGAAACTCCGCTCACGCCTATCATTAATGGCATTTTTAATGATGGTTCGGAAATTCCGTGGGAAGAACGTCGCAAAACAGCTGATTTTCTGATTGCTCACGGGGCTGATATTAATGGTACACAACGTATTATTGGGCTTGCTTGCGACATCCCCCTCATGCTTAAGCAACCTGCCGACCCTCGCCCCTGGATGTGGGCACTTGACCATGGCAAGACGGTGAGCGCCGAAAACATGAAGACGATAGTCACTACCCCTGCCGCTGAAGAATTGCTGGAGCGCATACTACGCGAAAAAAAAGCCGATCTGAATGCTGTTGACGACGGTAGAACTCTGTTGCAGTCTTTCCTCACGTGGGTAGGGGAGTACCGCGACAACAAGGATCGAGCGGAGAGTATACAGAAATTGCAGGTGGAAAAGCGGCTCGACATGCTCCTTGCCGCCGGTATTGACCCGAACTTTGTTCCTGCGCCGCCCGAACCCCGCCGCCCCGATGAAAGCGAGGAGGATTACGAAGAGAGAACAGAAGATTTCACCTGTTTTAGCCGGTTTACACCGCTGGAAACTATCACCTATTACCATGAGCGAGCCGTTGAACCTTGGCACCGGGAGCTTTGCCTCCGCCTTATCGATAAATTACGCTCGGCCGGAGCCCGGTGAGCCGACGCCGGATTTGCCTTGCTTTGGAATAGTCTGATAACCAAATGAAAGAGCCGTTACTCGACTTATTGTTTTTCTTTAAATCAACTTTGATGCTTGCAGGCACGATGTTTCTGTGATAGCATACAGGCAGGCCTTAAGCTTGATAATGTTTACCCCTTTTCGCCCTCCCCATGAAAACTTTATTATGCAGTAAGATGGTAGCCCTTGTCGCCTTGTCTGTGGCAATGGTACAAGCCGTAGAAGATATACCGATGCAGGTAACGGATGTTGCTGTATTTAAGAACGGTTACAGCCAATTGAGCTTGCGCGGACAAATCAATGGTTCGGACACGCAATTACGCTTATTGGGTATGCCGGTACCCGTATTGGGAAGTTTTTGGTGGACTGCTCCCGATGGCTCGACGGTGTGCGAGATTCGGAGCGAGTCTGCAACGCAGCAGGTGCCGAAAACTCATTACAATACGATAGAGTTTCTTCTGGCAAATGTGGGAGCTCAGGCCGAAATCGTGTTACAAAACGGTACGAAGTTGACAGGTGTTATATGTGCACCTCCGTCCGTCAAATCATCATCATCTTTCACTCGTTGCATTTACTCTGCTCCTCAAAAGAGCGGCTATGGAAGCCCTTTCACCTTAGCCCCTGATTCAGAGCATGTACCTGCATCCGCAGCTTCGACTGTCGTACAGCTGCGCACGGCAAACGGCGTTGCATCACTGCGAGAGCAGAATATAGCGTATGCCGAGGTGCTGGGAGATTCGCCTCAGTACCCCACCACGGTGCAGAAAGTGCCGGCTCTGGTCTTTGAACTGAGTGCACCCGCCGCAGGCAAGTCGTTGCAGGTAAGTGGTCTGAGCCGAGGGCTCAGTTGGTTGCCCAGCTATCGTCTGGATTTAGATGGCCACGGGAAGGCCCGTTTTCAATGCAAAGCCATGGTCATGAATGAGCTGGTGGACCTAAACAACGTCAACCTAGAGCTGGTGATGGGGTACCCTGCGCTGGGTAATTATTTGCTTCCTTCACCCATAGCTCTGTATCATTCTCTGGAGGCGTTCCTCAACCTCATTTCGGGAGAGCCTAATGACAACAGGAGCAGGCTCTCAACCAATATCATGAGCAACAATAATATGGGGTATGTTGCTGAACAAGAGCGCGAGCCCGGCAATTTAACTCAGGCTGAGGATCTCTTCTTTTATTCTATTCCGAACTTCAGCTGTGCTGCCGGTCAGACTGTGACCCGAGAGTTGTTTGAGGGAACGGTAGATTATAGTCATGTCTACACTTGGCATGTGCCTACTCAGTCTGCCATAGAAGATTGGCAGAGGAGACAACAAGGGGGGTACTCCCGCAACTCTGTTGCACCCAATGAGGTGTGGCATTGCGTACGTGTGCGCAACGAGTTAAAATCTCCGTGGACTACCGGTGTGCTGGATTGTTATGCCGAAGGGCACCTTGTGGGGCGCTCTGAAATTAACTTTACGGCGGAGGGTGGCACCGCTTTGGTACGACTGAACAAAACTATGCAGGCTCCGGTGCAGTATAGCGAAACTTTACAGAGCCGTGTGGGTGAAGAGCTCTTCCTGAATGGTTCGCTGAGTATCACGAACAACTCCGACAAAGAGATGTTGGTTTGCATTACTAAAGATGTGGATGGCACTCCGAAGAGTGCCAGCGATCATGCAACCATCACCTGTACTCCGGATTATGGAGAAAATCCTGATGGCCAATTCCGTTGGGAAGTCGTGGTGCCGCCCGGTGCGACTAAAACCGTAACTTACCAATATACGCACAAAAATTAACCTTGCGCTTCTCTCATGCATAGGAACTATCGTTTCTTTTTTGCATTATGCCTCAGCGTGTTGTGTGCGTTGAGTGCTTGTTCTGCTGCTGCGCCGGACATATCAGATGATGATATGCGGCTAATCCTTCGTCAGAAAATAGCCGACGCTGTGCAGGGGAAGGGGGCAGAATTGGGGCCGGTTGTGGTTTATCGCGTATTTGCGTATGATAAAGCACGGCGAGAAGTGACTGTTTTGCGCCGTATAAGTCATGAACATCAATCGGCAGTACATACCGTCGGTATTACCAAAAGGGTTGTTTTTATGAACCCCGAAGATGCTGAAAAAATGGAGGCTGGTGAACCTGCCTCTGTGATTGGTTTCTTTGACATTGATTTTGATTGCTTTGTGTGCATGAAGTATGCCCCGGATGCTACGAGTGGTCGCCGTAGCAAAGATTGTGGAAAAAACGGGAGAAAAAACTTGCCTGAGCATTGAAGTTGTGTCAAACTGATAGTGAGATTAAGCGTTGGCTCTATCCGTTAGTTTTTCAATTTTATACGACGATGAAACGTTTATTTATTGCGAATTTGATGTCAGCTGCCGGAGCGGTTGCTTTGGGTGCGCCTGAATTGCCCGGTTGCGGGGTTGTTCTGGAGGTATGGGACAATGTAAAGGGTGAAAAGATTAAAGAGGTTGCTGAAGTCAGCGGCGAGCGTCCGGCTGATTCCGTTTATGTGAAGGAGCGGATAGATGATTTTTCTTTTGGCAAAGATGATTTTGCTGCGCGCTATTCGGCCTGGCTTACGGTGCCTCAGACCGGTGAGTATACCTTTTATCTGGCGGCGGACGATTCTGCAGAATTGTTACTGAGCACGAGTGAAAGCGTCGCTGATTTGAAGAAGCTCTGTGAGGTGCCTTATTACATGCCCCGTCACCACTTTGTTCCGGGTAGAAGCTCTGCCAAGGTGAAGTTGGAAAAGGGGAAGAAGTATGCCCTTGCCGTGCATTTTAAAGACGCGGTGAAGGATGACCATGTAGCGCTGGCCTGGGAGGGGCCGGGAATCCGCAAGTCCATTATTGATACACCCTGGCTGACGCCTCGCATGGGTGATGGGTTGAAGAAAATCTGGGAGAAAACCATCATTCGTGAGGTGCTCGGCAAAGAGCTGATAACGGAACTGCTCGGCCAGAATCGCAATTCAGTTGCCGGTTGGTTGGAGAAGCTTTCCAAAGAAGATATGCCGGTACTGCTGGAGGCATTGCAAAGCATACAAAGTCAGTTGCTCTCTAAGGGCAATGAGGCTGTGCGCAGCGGTATGCGCGATTTTGCCATGATTGCAAGCGGTATCTCTGCTTCTGCAGAATGTCCCGTGTATCATCCTGTGGCCCGTCAGCTCCTCTTCATGGAGGAAGATTGGCTGAAATCTCTTACGTTGGAGGAATTGACGAAGCTGGGCGCTCACCGTTTGGCCGACACGCTGGGCAAGATTGCTCCCGGTGCTCAACTTTGCAAGACAACGCAGAAAATCAATTCTGCCGGTGATAAATGGCGTGAGGAATATGTGTCCTTAGGGCTATATGCCGCTCCCGGTAAGCCGTTCAGCATTACCATACCCAAGGAATTGGCCGGCTGTAAGCTGGAGCTGCAGGTCGGTCATCATTTCCCCGAAAAACACAGGCCGTTGATTTGTATGCCCGGTACATCCCGCTGGTTTAAGCTGGATAAAGAGACCTCAACCTTTGTTAGCCCTCATGGTGGCCTGATGTTGCTGATGGTTCCCAAAACGGTGGAGCTGAAGGACACCCCTGTATGTGTGGACGGCGCTTTGCGTGCTCCTCAGTTCATCCTGGGTAAGCACAGCGATGCTGACTGGAAGGCGCTGCGCCGGGCTCCGGCTCCTTGGGGTGAGCTGGTGAGCGAGCATCTGGTGCTGCTGGTACCGCGAGAGGTATTGCAGAAACTGGATAATCCGACAGCGCTCATGACTTGGTGGAATGAGAATAACCGTGATTTGGAGGATTTCTATGCCTATTATCCCAAGGTGCCGTTCCGTATGCATTCCGGTCATTATGCAGAGGAGGGGCTTTCGTACTGGCCGCTTCAGTGGGATGTAGCCAATGTGCCGAATCTGCTCGACCTGTCTGCCATGAAGGCGACCAATTCCGCCCTCTTCCTGCATGAGCATGGCCACCACTGTGATTTCTGGGAAATGGAACTCTCTTTCTGGGCTGAGTCCACAACCAACTGGGGTGGGTACTACTTGAAAGACCGCGAAGGCCTTTCCTTCGATTGGAAGGACTCTCACGACTTGCACCTCCGTAATCTCTTCGACTCCAATAATAAGAGTATGAAAGAAATTATGGAGGAGAAGTGGTATAAAGTCAGCACCAAGGGTACGCACCATTGGTCTTATGCCGTAACATCGATGATGATTGCCTATGCTGAGGATTTTGGCTGGGACTGCGTGAAAACTGCCATTAAGCGCCTGCGCGACCAGAATGATGGTTTGTATAAGTGGAACTTTATAGCCGGCGATGACCACGATCAGGCTAAGATTGACCGCTATCTGATTGCGCTTTCCGTAGCTGCCGGTCGCGATGTTCGTCCCTATTTTGCTCACTTTAAGATGTTCCCCTCCGGCGGTACGGTCATGTACCTGAACTCTCTTAACCTGCCGAAGTGGGATATGACGTACCTGGCAGAGCCCAAGGTGACTGTTGCGGAAAAGAACACAACCCTCACCATCCCCTGTGGTGCTGCCGAGCTGCTGAGCTTTGCCAAGGAGTCCCGCATTCATTGGGTTAAGCAGACTGCTGAGGGCGGGACGGTTGTCTACCATGAGAAAGGCGAGGCTTTTTATACGCCGGCGCCCGGCTTCAGCGGGGTGGATACGCTTACATACGAGCTTTCTAATGAATACGGTGTAACCGTAAAGAAAACGCTCAAAATTACGGTGAAATAAACGGGTCCATGCTGTAGCTGCGGCTTGTCGGCTGTGGTTACAGATAGCTCCCGGCGAGCACGTTGCTGCAAGGTAACGTGCTCGTTCACGTCTGATAGGTGTATCTCTCCGAGGCTGAAATGGCGCACTTTTGCCGCAATTTTCAAAAAATTCCCGAATCAATGCAACAAAAATCTTTCCTCAAACGCCTTTATAATAGAATAGCCACTTTTCTGCCGATGAAAGATAAGATTCTGAACAATAAAAGTCTCATATTCGCAGCCCTGTTGTTCCTTGGCTGCGTTGCTCTGGGGCTGTATTCCTGCCACATTAAACATGAGATGTCACAATACAGACATCTGTACCGCTATCACATGATATGTCTCTTTGATGACTATTACAAGAAACTGGAGGCTCAACTCGGTGTTCCTGTATCCACTACCGGTCGAATTAATCTTCCCATGCATCAGCCATTTAGTGCTTCCTGTCTTTGTCCCGCTGAGAAGGAGGCTGCTCTTACTAAAGAACTTCAGCAGACCGAGCAGGAATTGGAGCTCCAACTTGCAGACTGGCATGGATACATTTGCCCCGACCTCGTTTTAACAGTAAGTAAGCGCCCGCCCAAGGAGAAGGAAACAAGCGGCTTGTCCGAGAGCTACATCGTCTACGAACTCTCGCTGCATTTCGCCGGGTTTCGTACTCCGACTCCGGAGGAACAACGTAAGGTGTTGGATAAGAATATTCACCTCATGTAGTGTATAAAAACTTATTTGATTGAGCGGAGTTGCAAGTGCTTGTTGATTTAACGCTATGTTTGTTTCTTTCCTTTTCTGCCTGTTTTGTTTGGTGAGCGCTTTACTTGTACTCTTGTGGACAGGCTTTAGCGTGTTGCAGGCACTCTGGGTGTCAGATGCTCAGTGGCTCATGCTGTTGTTTGTCGGGGCGGCTGCCGCGGTTTGTGTGATACTGGCGGGGTGGCAGAGCACCCGCGGAGGTATGCGCTCAGCGTTGCGGGGATTCATATTTGCCATTGTATATGCCATTTTGATTCTGGCTTTGCGATATGGACTTCGCTCATATCTTGACGACGGAGGGCTGCTTCTGACCAATTATGCTACAGCGTTTTATGTGCTGCTCCACACAGGTATTGGCATGCTTGTGCAGCGCAATAAAAGTAAAATAAGTGAGGCTAAGTAAGGAAGGGCAACGACTGTGTTATTAAATGATGAAAGCTGAATCCTTTAACAAGATAAGTCTGATTTTGCTTTTGCTGCTGCTCATTTATTGTGCGGTATATCTGGTGTATGATGTTGCAGCTTGCGGAACTCCGGCGATATCTTTTCTCGTTCCGAGCGGAGCCGTCATACTTTTCGGTATCTATCAGGTGCTGATGAAGATGGGGGTGCCGCGAATGGTTTGCTTTGCTGTTCTTGCAGGAATTTTTGCTGCCGGCTTTTTCATCACCCGACTTGTTACAGCAAAAGAAGCCTCTGCCGATGAATCAAAGTGGGTTCCCATTACCCATCTTGATTTTATGTGTAAGGATGTCGGGAATGGTAACATTTGCCTTTGCAGCATAACATGCAAGGAAAGCTGCCGAGAGGTATATGTAGGCATTTACAAGTTGCCTGATGGCAAAGTGAAAGTGTATTTCTGCCGGGAGAAGCCGGATGCTCCTGCTCATCTTCTGACTTCCTGTGAGCAGAATACCGGTCGAAGTGTTTTTCGGGTTGTGGTTCGTGCCGACCGAGAACTTGCCTCCCTGCGTAGCGTCACGATGGGTGACGGCACTCGGAATTATTTCTCCGAGCCGGCTAATCGTCAACAGCAGCTCACTCCGATTTTTGTACAGCCTGCCATCAGTCCGCAACAGGCATTGGAAATAGCCTCCCGTGAATTGCGGATGAGCGCGAACGAGCTCTCGGCATACGCCAATGATTCCTGCTATGTCGTTGCTCCCCGCCTTGTGGAAGATGCTCTCGGAGGTGGTGAAACACTTGATATCGACATGAATACCGGCAATATATTGAGACGCTATTTTTCTGAATGACTATGAATCTTTTTCTCAGACTCCTCACCGTCAGCGCTATTTGTTTTGGGGCAGCGGCCTGCTCGGCTCATGGCCCGGAAAACGATGATTCGCAGTTGAACTCCTATCTGAAACAGCAAGAGGCAATTCTGTCTATTGTCAAGGATTATGCCGGCGCTCGAAAGGCAGCTCAGCAGCTCAATAAGCTGAAAGAAAATGCTCCGCAATGTTACCTGCTCTCCTGCGATCCTCGCATGGCAAGGCTCAATGAATTAACCCGAAAGTTAGACGAGGCCTACTACTATGGTTGCCCGGCATTGGCAAAGGCCATGGGGGAGGGGTGGGAAGATGCCATTATTCCTACCCCCATTTCCTCTGCTAAACGGAAGCAGCTGGAAAAATCTGCCCGTAGCAATCTTAAGGCTGTACTTCCGCCTGAACATTTCGCTTTGGTTGACGGCGGTGCCGGATTCTCTGCCGAGTCAGCCTGGGTTCTCCGCACGAAGGAGCCTGGGCTTTCATATGAGCTATGTACTCGAATCGCTCTGCATGCTCTGGGCGATACTTACGAGTACAAGTGGCGTGAAGTTCTTATCGGAGAACGCCGTTTTAGTGTTTATACCGTAACCCTGCTGTGCAATGGTAAAAAACATCTGGTTGAACAATGGGTGGATTGCACGGCTTCTAAGAAAGTTTACCCGGAGCCCGAGCGCAAGGCCGCCATGCAAGAGCTGCTGAATCGCTACCGGCAAATTCACCGACTTCTCATGAGCATAGATGATGAAGATTCCGCTCGGGAAGCAATGGCGCAAATTGAACCGCTTGTTGCTCTTGAGGAGCACGAAAAGCTCTGCGATATCGCAGAAATGTCCTACACGATATGGGGCTTTTTCAGCTTCATCCTTACAAAGGAAGAATTACAAGCCTATATCCTTAAAGAAAAGAGCTTGGAAGAGGCTGATTATTATGGTGTGAAGTCCCTGCAGGAATTATTGTATTCTCCGCCTTGCCAATAAGCTGCCTATGCTCATGACTTATTGACCCTCTTTAACTGTTGTTTACTCGTATGAAATACACGCTCAAACTCTTAGCTTCATTGTTCTTCTTCTCCGCTTCGCTTCTTGCAGCTGAGTGGAGAACCGAGCAACAGTTGCCTTTGCAAAAGCTGGCTCGACAGGTGCAGGAAAATCCCACGGGGCGAACTTCCGCACCGGTCGTCTATGTTCGACCGGTCTACATTCACCCTGCATGGACGGCTGAAGTTCCGGCATTGCTCCAAAAGGTGACTTCCACCGGAGATGTCAATTGGCGCTCGCCCTCCGGCTTTACAGCTTTGCAAGTGGCTTGCATGTATGGTGATGAGGCCGCCGTGCGGGTGTTGTTAGCCGCCGGGGCAGATGTGAATGCCCGCCCGGCCGAGTGGGAGCGCATACAGGATGTCGCCAATACGCCCCTCGGCATGCTGGTCTGCTTTGTCGATAAAGATTCAGCCGCCCGTCGTGTAAGCATAGCCAGGCTTTTGTTGGATGCCGGTGCGGACCCGGATGCCCCGATGTATGGCCATGGCGAGAAAATTTCCCCATTTTGTGAGTTGCGTGGCAATGATTACAATGATGACATGCGCACGCTGTTGCTTGAGTACGGCAATCAGAATATGAAAGAGCGCACGAAAGATTGGCATTTAACGTGGTTCTGGTACACCGATGATCTGATTCGTAAACTGGTGGAAGGTGGCGTAGACCCCAACAGCCATGTGGGCGAGAAGTCGCAGACTCTCCTGCATGTGTTGCTGTACCGCGGCAGTTCGGCAGAGCTCCTCAGAATCGTGGTAGAGAAGGGGGCTCATGTCACCGGAAAATCCGCTCAGAGCAGGTATTTTCCCCCGTATGCTTTCATGATTAATACTCGGCTCGGGGTATATACCCCGGAGGAGGCTGTTTCCATTCTGCGCTTACTTCTGGACAACGGCGCAGACATCAATGCTTTGAATGCAGCGGGTAACTCGCTCCGCATTCATTATGGCAAAAGCAATACACCCGCAGCCAAAGCCATTGGCGCGGAGCTCCGTGCCCGAGGCGCCAAACTTCACCCCGATAGTTCACATAGAAGCCGGAGATAAATGATGGAACTGGATTGCCGAAATAAGATAACGCTGGCGGATGGATGTATCTGTGTCCATACGAAAGGGGTATTTTTTGACCTGCTGGCGCCGGATGGGGCGCTGTTGGTACAATGTTTGAATGAAAGTAAATTTTGGCGCAGCCCTGTTTTCAGGGATGCGCAAGGGCGGGAAATGGCAAAAATCAGGTTCAAAGGAACCTGCCCTGTGTTGAGGCTGCCGGGTTGCGGAGGTCGAGAGCCGCACAACGAAATCGAATTGAAACTGTTTCGTAATATGGGGCGTGAGTTTTGCCCCCATGCCGAAATTGACCTTTTGGGCACAAAAATTATCAGCCGATACGGATATTTGTCGGTCGATGTCAGGGGGCTGGATGATGATAAGCAGAACCTGCTGAAAGCCATCCTCTGTTTTTGCAGAAATTATCAAATAGAAAAGAAGAAAGAACAGCAGGACTTCCTGTATTTGCTTATCTTCCTCATTATTTTAAACGCATGCGCAACCTGATATAGCTTTTTCAGCCGCCATTATACCTGTCCCTTGCCGCCATGAGAAAAAATGGCGGGAGCTTTCGCCGGTAAAACCGAGATATCCTCCGTTCTGTTGGTTAAAAGAGAGGCTTATTCCACAGCAATATTCTTATATGTTGACACCGCACGGCTTTTGTGGTAAGTTGCTCGCGCAATATTCCGGAACCGAAATAAGAAAAGCCATGAAGAAAATCCTCCTTCTTCTCCTGCTTGTGGTGGCTGTGTTTGCCATGCAAAGTTTTGGAGCAACCGAGCTGCCTGCTGCTGGGGAAGTCACAGCTCCGGTAAAGTCCCCGCTTTGCGGCACAATATGGTCGCTGGCACCGGCGATGCTGGCTATTGTGCTGGCTCTTATTTTCAAAGAAGTTTATTCAGCTTTGTTTGCGGGTGTGGTGTTGGGGGCCTGCTTTGTGACTCAATTCGCCCCGATGGAAACGGTGGACTTTATTGTGAATACGGGGCTCATCGAAGGCATGAAGTCCACCACGGGCGTGTTTATCTTTTTGGTGATTCTCGGTGCCTTTGTTTGCATGATTAATCAGACGGGGGCTGCTCAGGCCTTTGGTTTGTGGGCGCAGACCCATATCAAATCCCGCATTGGCAGCCAGCTTGCCACGTTCGTTCTCGGTGTCCTCATTTTCATTGATGATTATTTCAACTGCCTGGCTGTGGGTAGTGTGATGCGACCTGTGACCGATGCCAAGCGAGTTTCTCGCGCTAAGTTAGCTTTTATTATTGATGCCACGGCTGCTCCGGTATGCATGATTGCTCCCATTTCGAGCTGGGCGGCGGCGGTTTCCCAGTATTCTGCCGGTACGGGCTATAACGGGCTGGAGCTTTTCATTCAGGCTATTCCGTACAACTTCTATTCTCTGTTGGCTCTCTGTTTTGTGGTCATACTGGTGCTGATGCGCTTTGATTACGGCCCCATGGTACGTTATGAGCGCAATGCCATCATGCACGGCGATGTGCACACCGTACAGCCCGAGCAGGCTATGCCTGAGCAAGAGTATAGTACCCCCCGCCGCGGTAAATTGGCCGACCTTATTGTACCGGTGCTGATGCTTATCGCACTAGAGACCTTTGCTCTGGTGTATGTGGGCGGCATACTTAATGGCAAGTCTTTTGCCGAAGCTTTGAGTGCCACGGATGCCACCGTGGGGCTTCCGTGGGGTGCCATCATTGCGCTGGTATTGTCTGTGGTTTTCTACCGTATTCGCGGTGTGCTGAGCTTCCGTGCGGCCATGCGCTGCATTCCCAAGGGGTTCATCGCCATGGTGCCCGCCATTCTCATTCTGACTTTGGCGACTGCTCTCAAGAATGTGACCTCCGCTCTGGAGGCTCGTGAGTTCATCGCTTACCACATGGAGCACTCTGCCGCCGGGCTGGTGAATTTCCTGCCGGCTGTGATTTTCGTGGTGGCTGCTGTTCTTGCTTTCTCCACGGGTACCTCCTGGGCTACATTCGGCATACTCATTCCCATTGTCGTGAGTACCTTCGACCCGACTAGCCCGCTCATGTTCATCGGCATGTCTGCCTGCCTCGCCGGTGCCGTGGCCGGGGATCATTGCTCCCCGATTTCCGATACTACCATCATGTCCAGCGCCGGTGCCCAATGTGATCACCTGAGCCATGTATCAACACAGCTGCCGTATGTGCTCACCGTGTCTGCCGTATCCTTCGCCGCGTTCCTGCTGGCCGGCTTTGTGCATAACTGGTTTATTGTGTTCCCTCTTGCGTTGGGCGCACTTGTCATTACCCTGATGGTTCTCAAGCTGCGTAGTTCTAAAATGCAAGCTGATAAAACCTGATTTACCCAAAGCTGTCAGAACACTATGCAAACTCCGAAACCTGAGATGAACCCAACTTCGCTGCGGAATAACGCCCCGCAGGGTCGCTTAGCACAAAATTCTCCCGCCATCCTGCCATGGCTTCCGTTGATGATGGCCTGCGTGCTGGAAACGGTGTGGGTCATCGCACCGTGGAAAACAGCATTGAGCTTTTTCAGTCTGCTGGCGTGTATCTTCTTGGTCGGTGTCAGTTTGATAGTCGGTATTGTCATGCTTATCCAACGGAAACACCCTCTGCGTGCCGTGGGTGTATTGTTAGACTCCGTTTTTCTGCCGCTTTTGCTGATTGTGTTGTTTTTTGAGGTTTTACACCTAGATTTACATCTTCATTGAGTATAGCCTGCTGACTAAGTGTTTTAATGTCGATAAATTGTCGTGAATACGGACATCTATCCCGTCATATTGACGTATGATGTGGTGAGCGAGTTTTCTGAGCGGCCTGCAACAAATACTGCGGCCGAACTTACGTCATAACATACGATGAGTCATATTTCAAAGCCGTTATCGGTATCATTCAGGGGTGCTGTTGGGTGTTGTTTGCCTTTGTCGCTCTGGTTATGTACAAGCTGAAGCGAAAGGAGGTATGATAAAAAAAGAACCGAATCAGAGAATCTTCTGATTCGGTTCCGATAAGTTGGCTGCAATATTGCTTGTAAGGCGGAGTGCTGTACCGCTTTAGTCGGAGATGGCCGCGCTCATCAATTCGGCCGCTTTTTTGCCGCTCATGAGCATGCCTCCGAAAATCGGCCCCATGCGGAAGCTGCCGCTCACGCCATTGGCTGCCATGCCGGAAACAAAGAGCCCGGGGTAAATCTCCTTGGTGTTGTCGATGGTGGAGCGCTCGCCCTCTGCGGCGTCCATGCTCATTTCGCCCACCACGCCACCCGTGGGGGTGTTGAGTTTCACGCCGTTTTTGCGGGCAACCGTCTTGGCAATTTCGCAATCGTGGCCGGTGCCGTCCAGAACTGTTTTGGCGATGATAGTCAGCGGGTCTACATGGAGCCCTTCGCGCAGTACGGGGGTCCAGTTTACAACCACACCACCCACGCGACCTTGCTTGTACACAACATCCTCAACCGAATAGCAGTTGAAAATAGTGGCACCGGCTTGCGTGGCCTTGTACAGTAAGCCGGCTGTCGCATGAACCGAGTCGATGATGTAGGTGCCGTTGCGGTAAGGCTTGTAGCTGAGCCCCAGCTCGCGAACAATGGGCATAGCCTCCTCCTGCACCACAATGTCATTGAACATCATGGCACCGCCCCACATACCGCCACCGGGGGAGAGCTTGCGGTCAAACAGCGCCACCTTGTGACCGGCCTTTGCCAGATAGTATGCCGCCACAATGCCGGACGGACCACCGCCTACAATGGCTGCGTCCAGCACAAGATTGTTCTGCAATTTATTAAAATACGACTCAATGATGCCACTAGATACCAATGTTTCCATGATGGAAGTATGATAGTTCTGCGGTATGTCGTTCGCAAGTCGTCGTTGCGTCATGCGTGGGCGAATGCTGGTGTTTTTGCTTGTCGCGCTGCGTATTTTATGGCAGGATTTTCTCATGAAGCAAGTTCTCGAAAATTGTCGTCTGTATGGCATTGTTGATATGGGCTATACCGAGCCTGAGCAAGTGGTGGCACGTACCCATGCACTCATTGACGGCGGCGTGAGAATCATTCAGCTCCGAGCGAAGGGGAAGGCGCTACCTCTGGTGAAAGCTTGGGCTGTTGATATGCAGGCTATCTGTCGTGAGCGTGGCGCTATCTTTGTGCTGAATGACTACCCGGAAATGGCGGCGGAAATCGGCGCCGATGCCGTACATGTGGGGCAGGATGGTGGCAGCTTGGCTGATGTGCGCAAAATTGTCGGTGCAGGGGTGCTGGTGGGCCGTTCCACTCACAGTCTGGAACAGGCCATACAGGCCAAGCTGGAGGGGGCAGACTACATCGGTTTCGGCCCGTTGTACCCGACCGGCACCAAGCCCGGGCGCCCATCTATTGGCTTGTCCGACATTGCTGCCGCTCAGGAGGCCGCCGGTGACATGCCCCTGTTCTGCATAGGCGGTATCAACGGCACAACCTTGCCGCAAGTCATTCAAGCCGGGGCTCGTCGAGTGGTGATTGTATCCTGGTTACTGCAGCAGGCAGATATTGCTTTGACTGCCAAAGCTGTCATCGCTGAGTTGGAAAGGGCTTAGTAATGCAGAGAAGAACGCCGACCCACAGGGGCGGCGTTCTTGCGTTGTTGTGAGTCTTCGCCGAGGGCGGTAGCCCTTATGCTCGCTACGCCTTTCTGTGACCTCGGATTTCCTGTGTGAGTTTCATGGCACAGAAATCCGGGCCGCACATAGAGCAGAAATGCGCCTTTTTAGCATTGGCGTGCGGTAGTGTAAGGTCGTGGTACGAGCGGGCTTTGTGCGGGTCGAGGGAGAGGTTGAACTGATCTTCCCAGCGGAATTCAAAGCGAGCTTTGGCCAGAGCATTATCGCGCAGCTGTGCGCCGGGGTGCCCCTTCGCGAGGTCTGCCGCATGAGCTGCCAGTTTGTAGGTTACAACGCCTTCACGCACGTCTTCCTTATCCGGCAGGCCCAGATGTTCTTTTCGGGTGACGTAGCAAAGCATGGCGCAGCCCCGCTGGGCAATGATGGCACCACCCAGCGCACCGGTAATGTGGTCATAACCGGGGGCAATATCCGTAGCCAGCGGTCCGAGGGTATAGAAGGGGGCCTCGTAGCACCACTCGAGCTGTTTGCGCATATTTTCGGGCACGAGGTGCAGGGGTACGTGCCCCGGACCTTCATTCATAACCTGCACGCCTTTATTCCAGGCACGTCGGGTTAGCTCACCCTGAACCTCCAATTCTGCCAGCTGGGCAAAGTCGTTCGCATCGGCAATGGAGCCGGGGCGCAGGCCGTCGCCAATGGAGATGGCAACATCGTAGGTGGCAAGAATGTCGCAGATTTCATCCCAATGCGTGTAGAGGAAGTTTTCCTGCTTGTGCAGCATCATCCACTTGGCAATAATGGAGCCCCCTCGCGAGACGATACCCGTGGCACGGTTGGCGGTGTGGTAAACAAAACGCTCTAAAAGCGCTGCATGTACCGTTACGTAGTCCACCCCCTGGCGGGCCTGCTCAATGAGCGTATCTCGGAAAATCGGCCAGCTCAGGTGCTCCACCCGACCGCTGCACTTCTCCAGGCTCTGGTACATGGGCACAGTACCGATGGGAACCGGACTGTTGCGCAGTATCCACTCCCGGGTTTTGTGAATATCCTTGCCGGTGGATAAGTCCATGACGGTATCGGCACCCCAGTGAATAGCCCAGCGGAGTTTTTCCACTTCCTCCTCAATGCCGGAGGTTATGGCTGAGTTGCCGATGTTGGCATTGATTTTACAAAGGAAATTACGCCCGATAATCATGGGTTCGGCCTCGGGGTGGTTGATGTTGGCCGGTATGAGCGCACGCCCTGCGGCTATCTCATCGCGCACGAACTCAGGCGTAAAGAAGGCGGGCATATTGCCGCCGCGCTGCTCTGACGGGTGCTGGTAGTGCAGTTGGGAGCGGCGTTCCAGACTATCAGGTGAAAAGCCGGGTTGTGCCTCCAGTTCGCTGGGGCGGGGCATGCCGGTGCCCAGTTCATCCAGCATGAGCTGGGCTGATTCGGGGCGGGATTTCGGGCTGGGAAATTGATCGTAAATCGCTTTGAAAGCTGCCTCACGCCCCAGATTCTCGCGTATGGCCACATATTCCATCTCAGGGGTGATTATACCTCTGCGAGCATATTCTCGCTGCGTTGGTGCCTGTTGTATGTCGGCAGCTGCCAACACCCCATCACCATCTTTGCATACATCACCACGCGACAGAATCCACTTTTCGCGCAAGCGGGGGAGCCCTTGCTCAGCTTGCCCATGAAAACTCTCATCTCCCCAGGCTCCCGAACAATCGTAAATCCTTACAGGCTCGTTACCCTCGGTTGTGCCATCCGGAAAAACAGAATCTGACAAGGTTACCTCTCGCATGGATACCTTGACATCCGGGAACAATCTGCCCGGTATGTAGATGCGGCGAGAACCAGGGTATTTGAGTTCATCAGCTTTCATATCTATATTTTACCACCGCAGAACGCCCCCTGCAAGGTATGCTGACAAAAAAATAATAGAATGTCATGGTGTTGGCCTACTCAGCACTCTTTAACGTATCCAGAACGGATTGCGCAATGTGCCACGCAAAAACAGGCGGTACGGCGTTACCTATCATTCGCTCCATTTGTCTGATGCCGCATGTAAAGCGGAAGTCATCCGGGAACGATTGCAAGCGTGCCGCTTCGCGCATGGAAATGCGGCGGGGTAATTTATAATGAAACTGTATATTACCATGGCATTCTGAGCGCATGGTCGTAGCCGGCTCATCGGCTGTAAGGAACCTCAATCCCTGACCGGAAGAGGGTTTTGCGCGTGACCAAATATGATTTATGCTCACATCCTCGTCCCGCTCTTCCAAATCATGCAAAGCCTCTCTGGCTGTTATTCTCCGGCCGTGGCCGGTCACCGGGCGAGGGGGCGTAAATGAAGCATTTAAATCTTTTCTCACTCCAACGATAATGACTCGCTCGCGGTTTTGAGGGACGCCATAATCAGCCGCATCGTACAATTCAAAGGAGACGTCATAACCAATGGTTGAGAAATCCTCAACCACCTTTCTAAGCGAAGCCGCATGTCGGGAAAGGAGCAGCGCTTTTACATTCTCCGCAACGAATACCTTGGGGCGAAGTGCTTTAACGGCATTAACCATCCAAACGTATAATCCGCTCCTTTTACCTTCGACCACTCCGGCCATTTTGCCATTGATGGAAATATCCTGGCAGGGAAATCCGCCAATTACAACATCGGCGCATGGCGGTAATTGAGTAAAGCTTTCCACTATATCGCCTTCGATAATCTGATGGTGTACATTGGCTCGGTAGGTTCGGCATGCGTATGGGTTGATTTCGTTAGCCCAAATAATGTCAAACGGATGGTGAGAATACTTCTTGCCAAGGCTTGTAAAACCACCTCGAAATCCCAGATCGAGTCCCCCGCATCCCGAAAATAATGAAACAACACTATATCTCGTTGCTTTGTTCATGCCCTCTTTTTGCTACTTCTTGTAGTTGCCTCCGTTCTCATGAATCATTCCGTCAATGCCGGTCAGTATATCTGATAACGCCATTTTGTAAAGCTGAAATTTGTGTATGCAAACAATGGCGACTTGTTTCATTTTGGCGGGACTCTCGATGCCGAGCTTGCGGAGTTCCTTAAACAGCTCATCTCAGGCTAAGGTACACCCAGCCCGATTGTGCCAGAAGGACAAGCGTCCACCAAACCGGCAGAACAATACGCGATACTCCGGCCGAACAAAGCCACACACACATCAACACAAACAGGCTGCTCCAGAAGGCTACGAGGTTAAGCAGCAGAGATATATTTATCAAAACAATTTCATGCTGAAACGCCTCACCATGAGAACGCGAAACGTATGGCGAACCGAAGGCTAGTTCCGAGACGAATATCCAGAGCACCCCGCACAATAAAAAGAGTGTAGCCTTCCACTTCTGATGCTTGTTCTCGTGTTTTGTAGCCATGGTGAATTCTTTAGCTGATTGACAGTAATGATTATAGATGGGAAAAACGCATTGTAAAGGAAATTTCCCCGGTGCCGGAACTCTGTTTTTGCGGCATCTGCAATAAAAAAGCTGAAAACGTGCAACAAAATACCCGTCACGAGCGCCTATTTATTAGAAAATCCGCTTATTGGGCAAATTTTCGTTGCAGATTCGCTGCCGGGAAGTATTATTAATGAGTAAAGGAAATAGGTGATGAAGAGAACGTTCTTTTTAATCTTATTGTGTTTAGGGCTCGCCGTATGTGGGGAAAGCCCGGCTTTGGATGTAGCCGCAAAGCATCTGGAGGATTACCGGCAACAGTGCAAGGCTTGTGGGAATGAGGATGCCTTGCAAGAGCTTCGTCTGCAATGCGAGTATCTGGTATCGAAAGATGCTGTGCAGGCTGCCCCTCTTGACTTCGAGTCATGGATGAGCAATATGCCTTTCATACTCGCCTTGCACGAAAAGGCGTACCGCCTTGCCGAAACTCGCTACAAGAAGGGGCTTGGTACGCTTTGGGATATGTATGAAACAGGGATGCAACTGTATAGTTACACCGAATCCTGTGCTTCTATATGCTGTACCCTCTCTCGTCCGGCACCGGAAAGTCTCATTTCTCCGGAGCAATTGAAGGAGCTGCGACAGACCCTCAGCCAAGTAGCTATGGCCGGGGAAAACCGCGAAAGATGGCTCAAGGCGGAAATCCTTTGGAGCTCTGGCATCGAGCAGGATTTACGTAAGGTACGTGCCTATAGGACTGAGCTTGTGGAATTGCAGCAAAAGCGTTATCGGCAGGGGGTGGCTACCCTTTGGGATGTTGCTCTGGCAGAACTGGAATTGCAGCAATCGGGACTGTTTCTGCCCCCGGCGGAAGAAGTTTTGCAGAGATGGGAGGAATATATCAAAGCCATTTCCCGCGTATATGAACAAATGAGTCAGGCCGCAGAAGCTCACCCAAGCTACTCTTTCTCCAAAATGATGTGTGAGTTGAGACTGTTGCAAATTACAACCGAGCGAACATTTTGCGTTTTGAAAGCGGTACCTTCCATCATTCAGGACGAAGTAGCCCGTGCAGAAGGACTTTCCGCACCGTCGAATGTAAGCAGGGACTCTGACTGACACCAATTGCTCGAACTGTCAATCTCATTCACCCACCATGCGCACCATACCCGGAATCCTGCCCCCCTTTGCCCTGTGCCTTGCGGCGCTGGGGCTTAGTTCGTGCATACAAACGTCCGACCTCGATGCAGCTGATACGGCACCTCCGCTTCCTGCGGTTCCTGCCGTCAAGCTGCCACCTCCGGCGCAAAAGGCATTAGACAAGACTTTATCCGGCGGATTAATTCCTAATGAGCCATACGAGGAGGATATTTCCCGGTATCTGCAAAATTCTTCCGCTGAAACACGGTACGTCATGAGAGTCTTGACAAACAACAAGTGTGATTTAGGCGACTGTCACAGTATTTTGGGTATAATTATCTTGCCGAATTTATGTGATGACCTCGATCAGATTTTTAAACAAGATACCCCGTCTGCTCAAACTTTGGAGCATGCCGTCTGGATGGCCTCAAAATTGGAACTTCATAACCTGATTACTTTTCTGGTTAATATGGGGGCGCCTGCTGGCAAATACAAACCGGGCGAGTGATGCCTATTCGTCATCATCGTTTCCGTTACATTATTCAACATATTTTTCAGCAACTTCTCATGCCCGCCATACGCAGCATCCTGCCCGCCATTGCCCTGAGCCTTGCAGCACTGGGAATGGGCTCGTGTACAACAGTCATTGATACCGGCAGCGCCTTGGATGCGATAGGGAAGCAGTCAGCTAGTCATCTGTTGCTCGTCAAAGAAAAAAGAGATTTCTACATGGAGCTGGAGGAAGCTCCCATTTCTGTCTATAAGCTTGGGGCGACCTACTATGTCAAACTGCCCGTAGCCTTTATTCCCGCTGATATTCGTAACGATGATTACTTAATTTATAATATGGGCGTCTTTGTGGGGCTAGGAGAAGAGTTTACCTATCCGGGTAGACGAATAGATTTACAGCATATCACCCATAAGCACCAGACAAAGCCCGAAACTTTCTACGCTGTATTGACCGAGGAGCAATTTCGACTTGCATGTCAACCATGGGGAAAATTTGATACTCCTCCCGTTAAAAAAGAATCGTTTGCCTTTGTCCCGGCAGCAGAGCTCAACCTCGATGGTGCCAAAAAAATTAATATCAAAAATTTATATGTCGATACTCACCACATGATATGCAAGATACCCGACCGCCGAACATGGGGGAACCAACTCAGAAGACCGCTTGTTTGGGTGCTGGATGTGGTCGATATTCCCCTCGGTATGGCTGTATCTCCAATCGGCTGGCTTGCAAGATTACTGTATTTCGCCGGTGAATAATATATCTATTTATTTATGAAGACAACAAATCATTCTTTTATCAAGGCTTTTATAAGCACAGCGGCACTGCTTTTATTGTGCCAATGCACGTATTGGGAGCAGTTGCAGGAAGAGCGCCGTCTGGATGCTGAGTATGATACATACTATGCCGCGCATGTGCCGGAAAGTAAGTCGCTGACGGCGTTGAAGTCGGCTGCGAGGCGGGCGACTGCCGCACGGGTGAAGAAGATGTATGCCTCCGACAAGGCTGACGAGTATATTTCATTTTCACCGGAGGAACTCTCTGAGCTAAAATTGCTGATGGAGAGTCTGCAGGAACTGCCGCCCGTTGAGCGAGAGGCATGGAAGAATGAGCAGCGAAAAGGCGTACATTTACCTTCTCCTATGCCCTTTTATTTGTATTTTTCAGATTTAGAGCTCCTCGATGCTGACGGCAAGGTGCTGGGAACGTTGAGCCTGACAGGTGGCATAGCTTCCACGGAGGAGGCGGAAGCGTATCGCAATACGGCAGATCGCTCATTCAAACCGGATTATATGCTGTCACCGGATGAGCTGAAGCGTTTTAGGGCATTGCCTCCTGTAGAAAAAGGCGGTTACTGATAGTAAGAATATACGATTCACGACGGCATAGCGGGGCTAAAAACTAGCTTGCTCTATAAGATTCATGTTGTCCGTTTTATTTAATGTACAAACGGGAGCTCTTCGCATGCATTTTGATGAGGAGGGGCGCGATGAGTTGTTGAACAGCCTCAAATGGTCGATGCAGAAGCTCGACCATGAGTTGCTCTTTCCGGATAAGGACAGGGAGACAGAGCTGCCAATCCCCTCGGAGTGGCAGCCGCGTGATTTTGTGAAAATCGAGTGCCATCCGAATGCCGATGAGCCTCTCTGCGTAACTGACGGCATCGTGATTACAGGGGGAGCCCGCGCGTTGTCAGCCCTTGCGGAGCAATTGCAGGTCCACACCTGCTGCGTCTCAATCGGGTAAAAGGTATTGCGCAGGTGTGCAAACACGGCGCTTGTATGTTCTGCCTACATACAAGGAAAATGATGCAGATGCGTAATGGTCACTAAGTGTTTTTTTTATCAAGCAATTAAGGCGCCCCTGAAATCAAAAAATACCGGCACCGTCAAAGGGCAGCAGGATGATATACAAAACGGGGCTTATGGCGTAGCTGACCATTGTAAGCGGTAAATCCACACCATAACTGAGCATGATTGCCACCGGCCTGCGGATTTGATTGCCCACGGTGCGGATGGTCGGTAAATCTTTCAGTACCAGAGGGCCGTTTTCATACATGGATTTGGTGAGCGTTTCAAAATCCACCTGCTTAAAATAATAGTGGTTATCGATATAGTATACGGGTAAATCTTTTTTCTCAACACGTTTGGCCGCTGCATAATCAAAATCAATTGCCTTGATAAAAGCGGGCGCATCGTTACGGTGAATATCCAAGCGCACCAGATATAGCTCTGCTTTGGGGGCTCCCAGACTCTCCGCAGGCGGCGTGTCATCGTTGCAGGTATCAATATTGTGGGGCAGTCTGCATACCCCCACCCATTTGGGATTCAGTTGCCTGTATTCCACCATAATCTCCTTATACGCCACCCCATTAAGCTTGAAGTACCGTCCGTTATGGCTTAAATCAAGCGTCGGCACCGCTTTGCCTATGTTATCCAGCTTCGCCCCTGTATTGAATGTAATACAGCTGCTCATGCTAAAAAGTGTTACTAATGAGAGAAGAAAATATCGAAACATGTCACTTTCATTTTACCATGATAAGGTAGAAAAGCAACTCCTTCAGCAACTTATTGTCAAAAAACTTGTAATAAGAGCTATATGTGCTATACTTGCGACCGCCCTCGGCGTGAACACATAAATGATAGAATGACTCTGCAAGAAAAGAATTATAACAAAACCTTGCTTGCCTGCTACTTGGGCTTTGTTACCCAGGCTATTACTGCAAACTTTGCGCCTTTGCTGTTTTTAACATTTAAGGGCGTGTACAATGTTTCATAAGAGGCTGATTAGTTGCATTCTTTCGCGCGTTTTTTCCGCCTCCGATGGTGGGGTAGGGAGGTATGCTTGATTTCAGCGTAAGCTGCCGACATGCTGATATAAAAACGGAGCGGCAAAGAGATTCTTCTCCTGCCGCCCCATCAGCAAAACGAGCTGTTTCTCTATCTTATTCGACGTAGCCGATATAGGGAAGATTACGGTACTTGCCATTAAAATCCAACCCATACCCTACGAGGAAACAATCCTCACACTGCAAGGCGCAAAAATCTGCCTCGCATTGCACACTTCGGCGACCTATTTTATTGATGGCCACTGTAGAGGCCACCTTTGAAGCACCGTTCTCCAATAGAGCATTGCACACCTCTTTCATGGTTAGGCCGGTATCGAGAACATCGTCAATCACCAGCACCTGTTTACCCGCGCAGTTCGGGAGTGCACTATGCCACTTGAGCTTTCCGGTGCTATCCGTTCCTTCGTAACTGGAAATACGTATGGTTTGCAGCTCGAAATTGGGAGGAAGGCAGCGCAAGAGGTCAGCCGCGTACCAAATGGCACCATTGAGCAGACAAAGAGCCACTACAGGCTCCTCGTTACCATAGAAGTTTTCAATCTCTTGAGCCACATTCTGAACGGCTTTCTGAATCTGTTCAGCAGTATAAAGTAATTTGATGTTCATTATTTTGTAAAGATGAAGAAGTTATTTTGCGGATGTTTCGAACGCCATGGCGAACATTCAGGTTTATAGGTAGGAGCTTTTATCCGCCTAAGCCAGATTAGATGCGGAGTCTGAGCACCCTCCAACGGCAGCAAACAGTCTGTCCCAAATCGGGCAAACTTTAAAAAACCAACCAATAATATATCCGGTACAAACCGCGCAAATGATGGAACCCTCGCGAACCCCGGCGATCTCTCCCTGCAAAATCAGAGAGGCAACCACCGCTATGAATAGCAAGGAACAGTCCACCGCCACCTTCACGCGGCTGAAACGCCATTGGTATACACTACTCAACGCGAGGCTTAACCCCTCTGCAGAAAGCGGTACCATATCCGCTTTGACATAAGTAAAAATACCAAAAGCGCAAATGGTACACCCTAGGAGCGTATACGCAATGGATGCACCATAGTTCGGTAAAGGAAGCAGAGAGGTGTAATTCAGGCAAACGTCGAGCAAGAGGCCAAGAAGTACGCCCATTACCACCTGTAACAACTGAATCGGTCTGTACTTGCGGCGAAGCACCAATATCTGCATCAGTACCAGTAATACATGTACACAGATAAGCATGCGACCCAACGTGCAGAAAGCAAAACCGGCTCCGGCCTCAGTATCTCCAAGCACCAGATGCGCCACCAGAGCAGGGCTGGTAATGGCATCTGTCCCCAAATTGGCTAACACGGTGAACGCTATTCCCTGTGCCAATATGAAGAGGCCAAGCAATAGCACAATAAGCCGTACTAAGATTTCGAAAGGAGAACGCCGACGTTGTTTCATGGCGGCGGCATTTTACAGCATTATATGTTATAATGCAAGATTTATTGTCCTTTAATAAACTAAAAAAGCGAACGCTAAAAACGCAGCCCCTCTTTGCAAGCTAGCGTAGGCTGACTCTGTTTTTGCTGCATTGGCAACAAAAATGCAGGAATGGCGCAACAAAATGCTCGCCGTGAGCGTCTATTTATTAGAAAAAATCGCGCTTCACACCGTGACATGTATTAACATAGATGAAGATTACATTCACCACCATGAACATTTGCTCCAAAATCCTCCTGATAGCCAGCCTGTTTAGCACTCCCATTCTCACGGCTTCGCCCGCTCCTTCCGGCATGATTGCCTCTACCGGGTCTGTTACTATTGACCAACAGCTGGGAGATTTCGTTGCCCGGGATTTTATTTCCCTTTCCGCAGATGGCCTCACTCTCACCATTATACGCCTGTCCCCCTCCGGTAACAGTACCCACAGCTTCCGCACCGATATACCCCGTCACTTCTGCATTGGCAGGCACACCTTCATCTTTACAACCGATGAGAAGGGCAATATCACTCGTATCATGCGACACAGCTCCGGCAGTACCCCCGATGGTTTTGTAATCTATCCCAAGCCGGGCGTGCTACCTATGGATGTTTTCGAACTCTGAGAATGAGTCCCGCCGCAAGCGCCTATTGATGAGAAAGGTCTATCATTTGGCAATTTTTCGTTGAATATTTGGTGAGGGAATGTTAGAATGTGAGTATGAATAAGTACATCCGCCCCATCAGGCGCGTTTGCGGCGTATGGCTGCTTATTTTCTGCATCTTCTCCTTTCCATGGGGGCTGGCGTATGCTGCACCTGTGCTGCTAGCGTATGTAGTGACGCGGCGTAAGGACTGGTGCAGCCAGGTGAGCGTGGCGTCCGGTTGCGTATCGTTGCTGTTCAGTGTGTATTTTTTGATTCGCTTTGTTTGTTGGAAAGCCGCCGGAAACTATGATGCGCAGGAGGCTATAGGGTTTCTCTTCTTGCTTATTTATCAGTTTGGCATTAGTCTGGCAGCAATGGTACTCACTTGGTGTTTCTGCGCCGGCTATCGCAATTTGTCTGGGCCTTACGAACAAGATGAGAATTGAAAGATTTAAAGGAGATTGAGAACAATGAAGCGATTTTTTCGCAGAATCCTGACCACCACAGCCATCTGCCTTGCTGCTGAGGCCTATGTTTTACCCTGATTTGGACGTCAGCGTGCCATTGTGAACGAAGAAGGATACGCCGTAGTAAAAATATACCCATAAGTGCCTTGCGACCCATGCCCCGCACCCGGCAGACCAAGGGCACCCCAACAAATCATTTGCCTGTTGTGCTCATAGGCAGGTAGGAGCCTTATAGGTAGCCATATCGTTTGCGGTAACGGAGTATACAAAAGGCTGATATGAACAGAGCCAGAAGTTCTGCCGCAGCCGCACTCCACCAGATGCCGCCGGCGCCGAACAACAGAGGGAGCAGTATGACTGCTGCTGATTGAAAAAGAAAAGTGCGAGAAAAGGCAATCAGCGCCGAGATGAATCCATTGTTCATGGCTGTAAAAAGGCCGGATGCAAAGATATTGAATCCATGAAGGGCAAAATAAACGGAAAACACGCAGAACGCATACTGAGCCAGTTCTGTAAGGTTGGCATTGTACCCGACAAACAGATAGGCAAGGGGATAGGAGAATGATACTGCTGCCACGCCAAGAATAAAACCGCCGCTACTTATCAACACCAGACTCTTGCGGAACAGGTTACGGAGTTCTTTATGATTTTCTGCGCCATGGTTGTAGGCAAATAAGGGGCTGCTGCCCATATCATACCCAAAAATAATGGAACTAAACAGGAAGGCTACATACATGACGACACCATAGGCCGCCACGCCATCCTCACCATAGTATTGCAAAAGTTGATAGTTATAAAGCATGCCGATAAAAGAGGCTGAAATACCGGTAACTAGTTCAGAGGCTCCGTTGCAGCAGGCTTGCATCATGGGCCGAAGCTCCAACTTAGTGCGAACAAAGCGCAGCAGGCTATTATTCTGTCTACTGAAATACAGCACCGGAACAAGCCCGGCAACAGCTTGGCTCATGCCGGTAGCTAGTGCGGCACCGGCTAACCCCCACTCAAAAAGAGTAATAAAGAGCAAATCCAGCACAACATTGGTAACGCCACCTGCTACACTTAACCAGAATGCCATCTTTGGTTTTTCTGCTGCCACCAGCAAGGATTGAAATGAACATTGTAGTATGCAACAGGGCAGGAATGCCAGCATGATGCGTCCATACAAAACGGCATCCGGTATGAGTTTGTCTGTACCGCCCAGCATCAGGCACACTTGTGGAAGTAACAAAATACCCATGCCGGCCATAGCGCACCCCAGCAAAACTGCCAATAATGTTATTTGAGTAAAATATTGTCTGGCTCGAGTATTGTCCTTTTGTCCTAATGTTTTAGCCACAAGAGCAGTTCCTCCGGTGCCAAACATGAATCCCAGACCACCGAGCAACATAATAACGGGAAAAACAAAATTGACCGCCGCTAAGGCAATGTCGCCGACATAGTGTGAAATAAACAGGGCATCTACCATCGTGTATACTGAGGTCAGCACCATCATCGCAATTGTCGGAATGACAAATGCTGACAGCCTACGATAGGTAAAATGATCTGATAATTGTATACTCATGAGCTAAAGTGTCGATTGCTTATGTGGGGTGCGATACGAACGGATGGTGTAAAATTAGGCATGAAAAACGGCTTAAGTTATCGAAAATTAATCCATTATATTCGCAGAGAATGGACAAAATCAACGCGAAAGCACGACCTGCAAGACTAGGCAGCTCCCGAAGCCGGGAAGTGGTCATGGAAAATCAAATACAGCATTCGCAGATTTTTCTTCTTATCGAAGTTCATATACGAAGAGCTCACTATCCGAATTATTCACACAGGTAACATAACGTACTTTAAGCCCAACATCCAAAAGAACCACTGCAAAACTGGATTTTCCTGTCAACATAGAAAAAAATCAGCCGGATTTTACTACTTATAGATAAGATTGTAAATATTTTTTTCGATTTTCTCATCCCGATTGGGTTATAAATGTGAGATATTTAATGTGTTGTGGCGGTGTTAAAACTAATTTTAAAACATGGATATCAGCATGACCGGGGCGTACCCCATGAGCGAGTTCCGCAAGATTCTGGCCGAACTGTAACCAACGCACTAAACACCACCCGCAAGACCATGACCCGCACCCGGCAGACCAAGGGCTCCACCGGCGGAGCTTCCTAGGCTCTTGGATGTCGTTTTGTAGATAAAACGCTCCGAGGTAAATATCATTTACGGGTAAAAGCTCCATCCACCTACCAAAAAATCTTAGAATAAGCTTGTTTTCACTTTCAACATGGGCTCCTTCATGGTATAATTCTCGCGTTCCGTCATGCCTGAGCCCTTTAATGAAGATAACACAGTCGAGTCCATGCTCATTGATACGTTGATAGCCAACGGCTGGAAGTACATTCCTGCCGATGACTTACTGCGTATGCATTCTGATGTCTTGGTCGAAAAGATGGTCAAAGATGCTCTTATCCGACTGAATCCGGAAATAGCAGTGGAACCATCTCGGGCAGACGAGGTTATTTACAAGCTCCGCAGTCTAATTCTTTCAGTCCAGCCTCATAATCTTGTGACGCAGAACGAGCTTTTCAAGAAGCTTGTATTTGAGGAGAACTCCTATCCGTTCGGCAAAGATGGTCGCATGACTCCCATCCGCTTCTTTGGCACAATGACTAAAGAAGCTTTGGCTCAAAATGAATATGTTGTGACCAATCAGTGGGTGTATCCGCAGGTTGAAGGCGGCAAGCGGTTTGATATTGTTCTTTTGGTCAATGGCTTCCCGGTGGCCATCGGTGAACTGAAAACACCGGTTCGGGCCGCAATCACGTGGGTGGATGGCGTTAACGATATTGCAGCATACGAGCAGAGCGTACCGCAGATGTTCGTGACAAATATCTTCAACTTTGCCACAGAAGGAAAATGCTTCCGCTACGGTTCCATCAAAATGCCTGTGAATCTGTGGGGCCCTTGGCATACTCCAAAGCACAAAAAGGAAGGCCATCTGTCCGATGTGCGAATCAGCGTCGCAGACATGATTACACCGGAGCGAGTGATGGACATTTTCCAGTTCTTCACGCTGTTCGCTACGGATAAAAAACATCGCAAGTACAAAATCATCAGCCGATACCAGCAATATGAAGGGGTCAATCTGCTCATTCAGCGCGTGGTGGCTGGTTATCCTAAAAAAGGATTGATTTGGCACTTCCAAGGCTCCGGCAAATCCCTGCTGATGGTATTTGCTGCGCAAAAGCTCCGCATGATGCCGGAGCTGAAGAATCCGACTGTGGTGATTGTTGACGACCGTATCGACTTGGAAACTCAGATTACGGCCACATTTAATGCGTCCGACATCCCCAATCTGAGCAGCGCATCTACCAAGGAAGAATTATCCAGCTTCTTCACAGCAGATACTCGCAAAATTCTGATTACGACCATCTTTAAATTCGGAGAAGTCGAGACGGTGTTGAATACCCGAGACAACATCATTGTGATGGTGGACGAAGCCCACCGCACACAGGAGGGCAATCTGGGCGAGCGTATGCGTTTGGCTCTCCCCAATGCTTTCTTCTTCGGATTGACTGGTACGCCTATCAATCGTATTGATAAGAACACCTTTGCTACCTTCGGAGCCACCGAAGACCGCTCCGGCTACATGAGCAAATACTCATTCTCAGATTCTATCCGAGATGGTGCTACTTTGCCTCTCCACTTTGAGCCGGTACCGGTTGAGCTCCGGGTAAACAGAGAACAGCTTGATGCCGCTTTTGACGAAATGACGGACGAAGCAGGACTCACCAAGGATGAGAAAAACGAGCTTTCCCGCCGCGTGAATCTAAAGGCCATCATGTATGAGCCGAAGAGAATCCGCAAAGTATGCGAGCACATCGTCAAGCATTTCCGCGAGAAGATTGAACCTAACGGCTACAAAGCTCAGATTGTTGTCTATGACCGCGAATGCTGCCTGATGTACAAGAAGGTCCTGGACGAACTGGTCGGAGAGGAAGCCTCCACTATTGTCATGCATACCAATAATGACAAGGAGGACCGATACAAGGAATACAGGCGAGATCGTGACGCGGAAGGCAAATTGCTCGATGTTTTCCGAGACCCGGCCAGCAAGCTCAAGTTCGTAATCGTTACGGCGAAACTACTCACCGGCTTCGATGCTCCGGTATTGCAGGCCATGTACTTGGACAAACCCATGCGCGATGTTAACCTGCTGCAAGCCATTTGCCGCACCAATCGCACTTTTGACCAAGGCAAGACTTTTGGGCTAATTGTTGACTACATTGGCATCTTCGATGACGTGGCTCGCGCCCTTGACTTTGATGAGAAAGGCATGCGCAGCATCATTACCAATATCGAGGAGGTGAAGAAGCTTCTCCCGGGATTGATGACCAAGTGCCTTGAATATTTCCCCGGCGTTGACCGTACAGTAGAAGGATGGGAGGGACTCATGGCCGCGCAGGAATGCGTGCCGACCAATGAGAAGAAAGATGCTTTTGCTGCTGATTATCGCGTGCTCAATCGCGCGTGGAATGCGCTTTCTCCGGATTCTTGTCTGGCTCCGTACAAGGTGGATTATAGATGGCTTTCCAGAGTCTACGAATCCATCAAGCCCACGGACAACCGAGGTGCGCTGATATGGGCGGCTCTGGGTAAAAAGACAATTGATTTGATTCATCAGCATGTAGATGTAGGTGAAGCAGATGAGAACGTGGATATTATTTCGCTGACTCCCGACTTGATTGATGATTTCCTTTCCAATCAGGAAAAAATGCGCAAGAAGACCAAGGAAATTGAAATCAATCTTGTTGCTAAGATTCAAAAGCATAGCAAAGACCCCAAGTTCATTAAGTTGGGAGAAAAACTGCAAGCTCTGCGCGATAAACACGAACAGGGACTTCTTACCAGTATTGAGTTCCTGAAGCTCCTTCTGGAGCTTGCCAAGGAAGCTGCGCAAGCTGAAAAAGAAGTAGTACCCAAGGAAGAAATTGATAAGGGGAAGGCAGCACTTACGGAGCTTTTCAACGGAGTCAAAAATCATGAAACTCCGGTTATCGTGGAGCGCGTGGTCGCTGACATTGATTCCATCGTAAAAATAGTGCGTTTCGACGGCTGGCAGAACACAACCGCCGGAAGACAGGAAATCAAGAAGGCACTCAGGAGCATTGTGTGGATTAAGTACAAAATCAAAGACCAGTCTGTCTTTGATAAGGCGTACGGGTACATAGAGCAGTATTACTAATCGAGGAATTGGATAAAGGTATGGAACAAATAGAATTGCCGTTGTTTTCTCCGCAAACGGAAGAAACAACGAGTCAAAAGCTGTTCAGTCATCTGTATGAGGCGTGCAACATTTTGAGGGGGCCCATCAATCAGGACGAATACAAGAGCTACGTCACTCCGCTGTTATTCTACAAGAGATTGTGCGATGTCTTCGAAGAGGAGCGCATGGAAGCGTTGGAGCTGGCCGAAGGCGATGAAGAGGTAGCGTCTTTTGCTGAAAATTACAGATTCGTAGTTCCGGAGGAATGCCGATGGAGAAAGCTCCGCGAAACGAGTGAAAATGTAGGTGTAGCTATCGTTAATGCTATGAACGGCATAGAACGCGCCAATCCCGACACTTTAAGCGGGGTTTTCAGTAGTTTTGATGATGCCAACTGGACCGACAAGACAAAACTCTCAGACGAGCGACTCAAGAATCTTGTCGAGCACATGTCCAAAATCAAAGTAGGCAATGAGAATTACGATGCCGACGTGATGGGTGACAGCTATGAGTTCCTTATCAAAAAGTTTGCTGACTTAGCCAAGAAAAACGCGGGCGAGTTCTATACCCCTCGCACCATTGTCAAGCTGCTGATTATGTTACTGAATCCGCAGGCTGGAGAAACTGTATATGACCCGGCTTGCGGTACCGGCGGCATGCTGATAGAGGCCATCCGCTACATGAAGGGCAGTCGCTTATCGTACGGGCGCATCTATGGTCAGGAAAAGAATCTTGCGACCTCTGCTATTGCGAGAATGAACTTGTTCCTCCATGATGCCCGTGATTTCAGAGTGACCCAGGGCGATACCCTGAGAAGCCCCAACTATCTGGAAGGCGGAGCTCTCAAGACTTTCGATTGCGTGGTGGCAAATCCCCCGTTTTCGCTCAAAAACTGGGGCGCAGACCAGTTTAGCTCTGATATCTACGGGAGAAATCTTTGGGGCTGTCCTACGGACTCAAACGGCGATTTTGCGTGGCTCCAGCACATGGTTAAATCCATGAACCCGGAAAAGGGCCGTTGCGCCGTTGTTTTGCCTCAAGGCGTGCTGTTCCGCTGTGGCAAGGAAAAACAGATTCGCACGGAGTTGGTAAAATCTGACCTTTTGGAGGCCGTCATTACTCTGACCAGTGGCGTATTCTACTCCACCGGCGTTTCGGCTTGCATTCTGTTCCTGAATGCTGCGAAGAGACATGAACATAAGGGCCGCGTATGCTTGATTGACGCGTCTCGTATCTACACGCCACAGCGTGCTCAGAATATCATGACCGAGGAGGATATTCAAAAGGTGTTCTCCCTCTATACCGACTACAAGGATGTACTGGAGTATTCTCAGATAGTGACTCTGAAAGAAATTGAGGATAAAGACTATACTCTTGCCATCAATAATTACATCGAGAAAAAACAACAGGAAACACTGCCCCCGGCAGAAATCCGGCGCCAATACTTTGAGGCTTATCAGGCCATGCTTGCCGCTGAAGAAAAAATGAAACAACTACTACAGGAAGGAGGCTATGTCCATGAGTAAACGTCTGTCTTTGGAAGAGCTTAAGTCCTACCTCTGGAACTCTGCAGTTCTTCTCCGCACCAACATTGATGCCGGGGCATACAAGCAGTATATTTTCCCCTTGCTTTTCTTCAAGCGTATCTGCGACGTATACGACGAAGAGACGGAAAAAGCCTTGGCTGAATATGGCGAAGACGCTGCAGATTTTGATGAAACGGAACTGCATACCTTTGTAGTCCCCAAGGGCTACCACTGGAATGATGTTCGCAATGTTTCGGAGAATGTAGGTGTGGCTATTGTCGAGGCCTTCCGCAAGGTCGAACAAGCCAATATAGATAAGCTGCAAGGCGTGTTTGGTGACGGTTCTTGGACAAATAAAAACCGCCTGCCGGACCGTCTGTTGAAAGATTTATTGGAGCATTTCAGTTCCAAGACTCTTTCTATCGCAAATTGCCCGGAAGACGAACTGGGCCAAGGCTATGAGTATCTCATCAAGAAATTTGCTGACGATAGTGGTCACACGGCCCAGGAGTTCTACACTAATCGTACCGTGGTGCATCTGATGACCGAGATGCTCAAACCGGAGTCCGGCGAATCCATCTATGACCCAACCTGCGGAAGTGCGGGCATGCTCATATCCGCTATCGCCTACCTCAAAACCCAGAAGAAGGAGTGGCGCAATGTGGCTGTATATGGACAGGAAATCAACGCGCTTACTTCCGCCATCGGAAAGATGAATCTTTTCCTGCATGGCGTGAAAGACTTCTCCATTATCAATGGCGATACTCTGGAAAATCCGGCGTTCATTGAGTATGGCAAGCTCCAGCAGTTCGACCTCTGCTTGGCCAACCCTCCGTATTCAATCAGCCAATGGAATAGGGCTGCATTTGAACAAGATAAGTATGGCCGCAATTTCTTAGGCGTGCCCCCGCAAGGCCGCGCTGATTATGCGTTCATTCAGCACATCCTTGCCAGTCTGAAACCCGGTTCCGGGCGTTGTGCTATCCTGCTGCCGCATGGTGTGCTGTTCCGCAACGAGGAGAAGAACATGCGCGAACAGCTGGTGCGCCGCGACCTCGTGGAATGTGTGATTGGCCTCGGTGCCAATCTGTTCTACAATTCCCCTATGGAGGCGTGCATTCTCATTTGCCGCACGACAAAAGCACATGAACGCAAGGGCCAAATCCTGTTCATCAATGCAGTCAATGAGGTAGAGCGCAAGAATGCTCAAAGTTATCTTGATGAAGAGCATATCCTCAAGATTGCTCAGGCCTATGAAAAATATGAATCCGTGGAAGGCTTCGCCCGTAAAGTCAACATTGATGATGTCGGCCATAATGACTATTCTCTGAATATTGCCCTTTACGTCAAACCTGAGACGGAAGAATCTCCGGATATGGCTGAGCCTGTTTCTGTACTGTATCAACGATGGTTAACGGCCTCCGATAATATGAAGGCCAGCTATGCAAAATTAAATGAGTTACTCCCCACCGAGGAATAAAATCATGAGTAGAGTTCGACTTGGAGACGTTGCTAAGGAGCACAAAGAAACCTGCAAGGGGGATAAGAGTGACTATCCCATCGTGGGTCTGGAGCACTTGGAGCCAGAATGCATTACATTGTCTCAATGGAGTGAGTCTACGGACAACACTTTTTCCAAAGTATTCCGTAAAGGACACGTTCTTTTTGGTAGACGTCGTGCATATCTAAAGAAAGCGGCTGTTGCTCCTTTTGATGGGATTTGTTCGGGAGATATTACAGTCATCGAAGCTATCCCCGGTCGTATTATTCCAGAGCTTTTGCCGTTTGTAATTCAAAATGATGCCCTCTTTGATTTTGCTGTCGGTCGTTCTGCCGGTTCTTTATCTCCCCGTGTAAAATGGGAGCATCTGAAGAATTATGAGTTTGAGTTACCGGCAAGCGAGGGAGAACAGCGCAAATTAGCTGATGTTTTGTGGTCAATAGAGCAAACTCGAAAGAGCTACAACTCCTTACTTCGAGCAACTGATGAACTGGTCAAATCTCAATTTATCGAGCTGTTCGGACAGGTTAACTCTTCTTTCTTTCCGGTAAAGAAATTAAAGGAGTGTGCTACTATAAAGCATGGATTTGCTTTTAAAGGAGAGTATTTCTCTTATAACGACAATCGCATAGTATTGGTAACTCCGGGCAATTTTAAAATAGGAGGAGGCTTTCAAGAAAATGAATGTAGGTTCTATTCTGGGACTTATCCTGATGAATATGTTTTAGCTCCTGGAAGCTTAATAGTGACGATGACAGACCTTAGTAAAGAAGCTGATACATTAGGTTATGCTGCTATAATTCCTGAAAATTCTAGTAGAGTTTACCTCCATAATCAGCGTATTGGTCTCGTAGAACTATCTTCCGAATTAAGCAAAAGTTTCGTTTTTCATTATATGCGGACAGATGAATACAGACGCAGAATCGTAGCAACTGCTACAGGGTCGACAGTTCATCATACGTCTCCAAACAGAATTCTTGATTCTGATATAATGGTTCCTCCCCTGTCCTTGCAAATGACATTTGAGAAGTTCGCTCAACAGCTCGACAAATCAAAATTTACCATTCAGAATCTTGGCTCTTCGTTATAAAGTGTGGGCATGTCCCATTCCCGGAGTAGAAAAAGACGTCGATATTGGCATAAGAGAGAGCAAAAGATACTCAATAGCCCGATAAAAGAATTGAGCATGGAGGACAAAAGTCCTACCATGCCCT
>JAFZHC010000052.1 GCA_017555025.1 Akkermansia sp. | reverse complement strand
TCGGTGTCGATGTTCATCTTCACTACGCCGTAGGAGATAGCCTCGCGGATGTCGCAGAGGTCGGAGCCGGAACCGCCGTGGAATACCAGGCGCATATCCTCACCGTGCTTCTCCTTCACCACAGCCTGACCGTCGCGCAGGATGGTGGGCTTCAGCTTCACAGCACCCGGCTTGTATACGCCGTGTACGTTGCCGAAGGTAGCAGCCAGCATGAACTCGCCAACGCCGTTGAGCGTCTCGTAGGTCTGCAGCATGTCAGCGGGGGAGGTGTAGAGCTTCTCAGCGGGAGCGCCGGAGGTGTCCACGCCGTCTTCCTCACCACCTACAACACCGATCTCGATCTCGAGAACGATACCCAGCTCGGCGCACTCGGCAAGCAGCTGCTTGGAGAGCTCGAGGTTCTGAGCCATGGGCAGAGCGGAAGCGTCGAGCATGTGGGAGTTGAACAGGGGGCCTTTGCCCTCGGCGATGCGCTTCTTGCTCTCGGCAAGCAGGGGGCGCAGGAAGCTGTCCACCTTGTCGGCCTGGCAGTGGTCGGTGTGCAGAGCAACGAATACGTTGTACTGCTCGGCGAGGCGATGTACAGCCTCAGCCAGAACGATGGCGCCAATGGCGGAATCCTTCACAGCGGTGCCGGAAGCGAACTGGCCGCCACCCAGGGAAATCTGGATGATACCGTCGGACTTGGCCTCGGCGAAAGCCTTCAGAGCGCCGTTGATCACCTCGATGGTGGTCACGTTGATGGCCGGGTAGGCATAGCCTTTAGCCTTGGCCGTATCAAGCATCTTGATGTACTGTTCTTGTGTAGGTACAGGCATGGTACTTATTTCGGTTAATCGTTTTTTGAGAGCGGGCTCGGCCCGCATTTCACGCGCACATTTTACTCTGTAACCCTCATTCTGGCAAGCAAAAAGTGAGCGAATGGCTGTTTTTTGTCTTCATGGGGGATATTGAGTTGTATGAGTTTTTTTCGGTAGAAATGCTGAGCTGTCAGGCAGGTGGTGCGCAGGGATTCGCTGACTGACCACTTGATTATTCTTTGAAGTAGTCTTTTGCCGTTTTGCCCTGATTGTCTCGCTGGGTTTCATCGGCACCGTGGCGCAAGAGCAGGTCGTACATGGCTCGGTTTTTACCCCGGGCTGCCACATGTAGGGCGGTGAAGTTTTGCTCTGCCTCGGGATTTACCTGTACCGAGCGGTAATTGACCTGAGACCCGTTTCGCAGCAGCCATTCGGCAATTGCAGGTTTATTTTCCTTCACCGCGCACATGAGTAGTGTAAACCCTTGTGTGAAGTCGCCGCATTCGATATCGCAGCCTCCCGCAAGCAGCTCTTTCAGTACCGGTATGTTGGCGTTCACAACGGCAATTTCCGGCAGGCTGTACGAGCCGCTGGTGCCCACATGCACCGAGGCGCCGCGCCCAATGAGCAGGCGCACTTTCTCCGCATCCCCACTATACACAGCAAACTGTATGGGGGCCGCAGGCCCTTCTGCCGCGTTCACATCGATGTCGTATTGGTCAATCAGTTTTGCTACCTCCTCTGCGCTCATATTCGGAGCTTCCAGACTGCGGCAGAGTAACTGCCACTTCTCCCACGGAGTCAGTTCTTCCTCAAAGGGCTTCTGCCACGCCAGCAGCGCAAGAACCGCAGCTATCAATATCAGGGTAAGGAGGCGTTTCATAGTGAAATATTCGGCGGGATTTTGTCACGTTTTATTCATACTGTCAAGTAGAATGATATGCCGAAAATATCAGCTCGCCTTGTATGCCCGGGGGCAAAGAAAAACCGCCGTCTGCAAAGGCGGCGGTTTTTCCGGCGGGTGGAGCCCGCGCGATGTTTTACTTCAGATTGGGTAACTCTTCAGTCGGCAGAGACCCTTAGCGGAAGCTCAGGCCGTTTACCTTGGCTGCGAGGGTGTCGAGCACGCACTTGTGAGCGGCATCCACCTCGGCGGCGGTAAGGGTCTTCTTTGCATCGCGATACAGGAAGGTATAGGTCATGGCCTTGCGGTCAGCGGCGAGTTTCTCGCCGGTGGGGTCGCAGAACACATCCTTCAGACCGGTGCTTACCAGTAGCTTCTGCTTAGCTGCCTCCACGGCTTTCATGATGTCTGCGTGGCGGGTGCCGGCGGGAACATCGAGGGAGGCATCGCGGGAGGAACCGGGGAACTGGGGCAGATCGGCAGCCTTGAAGGGAGCGGTGGCTACCTGCTGCAGTTTGCGCAGGTCGAGCTCGGCGTAGTAGCTCTCCATCGGCAGGCCGAGTGCGCGGCACTTGGCCAGGGAAATGCGGGCAAAGTAACCGCAGGCCTGGTTGTTAATCTGAATGTCGGCACCTACGGCGGCATTTTCGCGAGCCTGCTTGGAGGGAATGAGGGCGATGGCGGCCTTGGGTACCAGAATGTCGAGCACGGCACGAATGTGCTCAAAGCCTGCACTTGCGGGCTTGGTATCTGCCCAGCTGGCGGGGCCTACCTTGCCGGCCATGAAGATACCCAGCACTTCGTTCTCGATGTCCTTGCCCTTGCCGCCGCCTGTGTTGCGGAATACGCGGCCGCACTCGAAGAAGCGCAGAACTTCCAGCCCCTGATTGATGTTGCGGGCAGCCACGGAGATGAGGCCGGGGGCCAGCGACGGGCGCAGGGTGGAGTGATCTTCGGAGATGGGCAGCGACACGCGAATGATGTCGCCCTCCATCAGCGGCTTGATGGGCAGGGCGTTCTCCACGCTGGCAATGGTGGGATCAATGCTCTCGGCTGCGATGAGCTTGAAGGTCTGAGCCTCCCAGAAACCGGCGCCGGCCAGCTTGCGGCTCAGCGACATGCGGTAGTCGCTGGCGCGGTCGTTGGCGCTTTCCTCCACGTAAATAGCGGTGTTGGTGGCGGGGATATTATCGATGCCGTACACGCGTACGATTTCCTCCAGCAGGTCGCAGCTGCGCTTGAGGTCCAGGCGCCAGGGCGGGCAATCCCAAGTGCCGCGGCCATCGATGTTCTTCAGGCCGAGGTTCTTCAGGATGGTGGTAGCTTCGGTGTGGGGGATGGAGCCATTGGTCATGACATCCAGCTCCTTCCAGTCGAGCTGCACCTGGTCGAGGGCATAGTAAATTTTGGCATCGCTGCCTTGCTCAACCACGGTGGCGTTGAGGGCGTTCTCCTCGGGCACCAGACAGGGAGCCTGACCACCTACCAGCACGGGCTCAGCGGTACCGCCGGCGCACTCCAGAATGAGCTCGGTGGCGCGAGCTGCGGCTCGCAGGACGTTCCACGGGGAGGTGCCGCGCTCGAAGCGGTATGAAGAGTCGGAACCCAGAGCCAGACGGCGGCTGGTGAAGCGGATGTTGCTGCGGGCAAACCAGGCGCTCTCGAGCACGATGTCGGTTGTAGACTCGGTCACACCGGAGTTCAGCCCGCCCATTACGCCGCCCAGAGCGAGGGCTGCGCCGGAGGCGTCGGAGATGACTACGTCGTCTTCCTTCAGGCTGTAGGTGTCGCCCATCAGGCTCTCGAACTGCTCGCCCTCAGCGGCACGGCGAATGTTGAGGTTGCCGGTCAGCTTGGCGGCGTCAAAGGCGTGCAGGGGGTGCCCCAGCTCGAAGAGGCAGTAGTTCGTAATGTCCACCACGTTGTTGATGGGGCGCAGACCGATGGAGACCAGACGGTCTGCCAGCCACTCGGGGGAGGGGCCAATCTTCACGCCCTTGATGCGCGTGGCGGTGTAAAGCGGACAGATGTCCGGGGCGGAAAGGGTAATGAAGTCGCCGGCGGGCTTGGTCTCTACCGCGCCCATAGCGGCAGAGGCGGGGTCGGCCTTCAGCTTGCGGCCGGTAATGCCGGCGAGCTCGCGAGCCATACCCCAATGGCTGAGCAGGTCGGGGCGGTTCGGTGTAATCTCGAGCTCGAAGATGGTATCTGTACCCACGAAGTTGCGCACAGGGGTGCCTACCTCGTAAGTCTCGGGCAGAATCCACAGCCCGTGCTCCTTGTCGGGCAGGCCGAGCTCGGAGGCAGAGCAAAGCATGCCGCGGCTCTCCACACCGCGCAGCTTGCCATCCTTAATCTCCCAGCCGCCGGGCAATACAGCCCCGGGCAGAGCGCAGGGTACCTTGTCACCTACCTTGTAGTTTTGTGCACCGCACACAATCTGGCGCAGGCTGCCTTCACCGGCGTCTACCATGCACACATTGAGGTGGTCGCTGCCTTCTACGGGCGTTTTTTCCATTACCTGTGCTACAACCACCAGGTCGGTGGTCACGCCGCGCTCCTGAATGCCCTCCACCTCAATGCCGGCGAAGGTGAGCATGTCGGCCATCTGTTGGGTGCCGAGGCCTTCCAAATCAATGTAGCTTGCAAGCCAGTTAAGAGAAACGTTCATTGTCTTTGAGAAAAGGGGTTAGTGGTTTATTGGAACTGGGCGAGGAAGCGAACGTCGTTCTCGATGAGCAGGCGAATATCGCGGATGCCCCAGCGAATCATGGCCAGACGCTCCAGGCCGATGCCGAAGGCGAAGCCCGTGCAACCGGTGTACTGGGTTTTGCCGGTGGCCTTGTCGATGTTCTCAAATACGGCGGGGTTCACCATGCCGCAGCCGGCAATCTCAATCCAGCGCGGCGCCTGACCGGCGGCCTGCAGCAGCACGTCAATCTCGAAGCTGGGCTCCGTGAAGGGGAAGAAGTGCGGGCGGAAACGCACCGCCGTCTCGCTGCCGAAAAGAGCTTTCAGGAAGTACTCCAGCGTACCCTTCAGGTCGCCTACGCTCACGTTCTTGTCCACATACAGACCTTCAATCTGGTTGAAGGCAGACAGGTGAGTAGCGTCGATAGCATCGCGACGGAAGGCGGAGCCGGGGCAGATGATGCGTACGGGCGGGGCCTGCTTCTCCATGGTGCGGGCCTGCACGGTGCTGGTCTGTGTGCGCAGCAGCTTGCCGCTGTCGAAGTAGAAGGTATCTTTCTCGTTGCGGGCAGGGTGGTCATCAGGCGTATTGAGAGCATCGAAGCAGTGCCACTCGTCCTCAATCTCGGGACCGTCAGAAAGTGTAAAGCCCATGCGGCGCAGCACGCGTACAGCTTCATCGCGAACGATGGAGATGGGGTGCAGACCACCTGCGGGCAGGGTGGCACCCGGCATGGTAAAGTCAACCCCGGCCACAGCGGCGGCATCCAGCTCAGCCTGCAGAGCAACCTTGCGGTCCTCCAGAGCAGCGGTGATGATGGCGCGAGCCTCATTGAGCATGGCGCCAACTGCCGGCTTATCTTCCTTCGGCACGTCGCGCATGCCCTGTTGTACCTGAGTCAGGGTTCCTTTTTTGCCGAGAATACCCACGCGGGCTTCCTCCAGACCTTTCATGTCGGTAATGCCGGCAATCCGGTCCAGAGCGGCGGCTTGTACGCTTGCTATCTGATCTTTCATAATTGACTTGCGGGAGACTATACTCCGCAAGCTCCCCTTGGTCAAGCATAAAGCCGCCTTGCGCCCCCGTTGAGCGTGTCTTACTCGCGTACTCGCGCGTATGAACGCCCTCGCCGGGGCTCGCAGGCGCATTTGCGCAGGCGCGAAGTGCCCCCTTTTTGCACTTTTTCATTTTTTATTTTAATTTTTCGATTTTTTTCGAAAATTACGCTTGACGTATCAAAAAAAAAGCGTATCATTGCGGCACCTCCTCTGAGGGAGGGAAAAAGGATAGAAAGGAACACAACGAAAATGATTAAGACCATCGCCATTCTTCTGGGTCTCACCGCTGTTACCGCCACCGCTAACACGCTGCCCCCCACCGTGGAGGCTCCCGTGGCTGAAGTGCGCTGATTTTCTCCTTACTGCCGAAGCGGCATACACTTCCGTATGTCGCCGAAGAGCAGCATGACATGCTAGGCGGGCTGCTGCGCCCGCAGGATTTTGAACAATCCGGTAGCTCCCCAACGGCTCCCGGTTTTTTGTTGCCTTTTTGCAAGCTTTTTTTAATTGCTCTGCTACCTTTTCTTCTGTTCTGCGGTAAATGTTTAAGTTAAATTAGATATTATCTACTCTCGGTCATTTTATATAAATGACGGCCTGTGTCATGATAGATGGCATGGATGCAGTCCCCGCCGCCGGACATTCCGCATACTGGCTGCCCACGGCGTCTACACCACCAGCTTCGCCTACACCATCGTCACCGCGGTCAATATGCTCAAAGTTCTCCCCATCATCGATTTGGAATATCACGATGGATATAGGCACTTCGATTCAACTTTGCCCCAATTTTGCAGTTTTTGGCCCTTTTAGTGACTAATGAGTTTTCTGTGGGGTGGCAGTAAATTCGGAAATCCCGAATTTGCTCTGAGCAATGTGCAGTTTTTGCACATTGCTGTTATCAGAAGAGGAATACAAACTAACTAAGCTTGACAAGGGAATGGCTGTTTGTAAAATATGAGCATGACTGTTGCTCTCGGTTGAGAGGTTTTCAATGGGCTGAACATCAACTTCCTATATTGAAATGGACTTATTAAAATCAGCAAAGGCAGCTATCGACAGTAATCCGAACCTTTCCCCATGGGAGAAGTTTGAGCAAAAGAAAATGTTGAACATGCAACTTAAAGACCCTATTGACCACAAGGCTGAAAATCAATGCGATAGTATAGATCTAGGGCATGAGTGTGTTCGTAAGTTGATAAGAAATACCGCACGTAATTGGCAGGAAGAACAACAACGGCTACACGATATACACAATGACGCGGAGCTTTTTAAGTGCCGAATTCATCAACAAGCTGAGCATGCCAAACGCCAGCGCGATGAACAGTAGCGCGTACGATGCTTACTTAGTACCGCTGTTTCCCGATAACCGATGTTTTATTCCTGCTCTGACCGATTTGCTTGAGGGAAAATTCGAAAAATTCGAATTTTCTCGGGGATAAGTTAATCGCACGCCGGTTCTCTCTTGCCGAAAGGTTGAGTGGTTGTGACTTGTTCTGTTTTGTGCACGCGTGGTGTCTTAGTCTTCCGCTGCCATGAGTAGACGCCCTTCGTCGTCCTGACTGTCCCCCTGGGGTGGGCTTAGTTCGATTCCTGACTTCTGACGAGAGGTAATAGCGCAGTCTTTGTTTTTGGGTAAATCGAATCCTCCCTGCTTGAGGAAATCCCGGAGCAATTTATCGAGTAGAATATTTACCTTGGGGGGTGGTAATTTCTTTCCGGCGATAGCGCTAAAGTACTCAGCGGCTCTCTGCTTGTCAGCCGTTTTAATCAGCTTATCAAAACGCCCGAACTCATTGATATTTCTTTCTGTAACATGGGAGCTCATCATATTGCGCAGAAGCCCCTCTTCCAGCCCGAATTGAATAGCAAAGCGGTGAATCCGGTCGTCCTGAGCCTTAGCCATGTATTCTGTTACATAGTCGCGGAATGTTTTTCCCTCCTCGGGTGTCACATCACCGCGCAGAATATCGTTGAGGAAGATGTTGGCGTACTTCTGCTCCTCCTGCGTCAGGGTGGCAAAAGTCTTGTGCAACTCCTCCTTGGCTCGTTCCAGCTCTTCCCCGGCCAAGCCGCCTTGGCTGAGAATCTTCTTGAACTTCTCGAATCGGGAGTTCATGTAATCATTGTCAATGGCTCCCGTTTCAATCGGTATGGGGAATCCGGGAATATCGTAGGGAACTTCATCGGAGCCGCCACCACTACCGCCATCGCCACCAAACAGCTCGTTGTAACGCACCAGCAGCACGTTGTACGTCTGCTCGTCCAGTTCAACCTTTACAGTCTGACTCTTATTGGTTTCCGGCTCTGTGAATGAGTATTCAAGCTGCTTCCAACTGAAGCCCTGAATCTGCGCAGCCTCCAGACACTCATTGAGCTCTCGGAAAAGCTTGGCGAACTCCTTGCGCTCGGATGCTTCTTCCGGCAAGTTCATGAAATCACTTATTCCGGCATCCTCAAAGACCGCCTGAATAGCCTGATACAGAGCATTGAGAGCCTC
>JAFZHC010000051.1 GCA_017555025.1 Akkermansia sp. | reverse complement strand
TTGCAAGCTTGACCTCAACGCGATTATGTCGGACAATAGCGCTGGTGGCAGTCCAGCCCTTTTGTTTGTAGATTTCTTTTATCATCAACCCTTTGTAACGAGTGTTACGAAGACAAGCAAGAGTGGACTGCCACTTTTTTTTGTCAGCAAAGGGTTACCTAGGCATCAGCAAATCTGAAACAGACCCAGAGCGTGGCTGTAAAATCATGCTATTCTATGTCAAAAAGCTTGAAAAATATAAAAAATCCGCTAGTATAGTCGTGGTAGTTTTGCATATAGGTAAAGGATTTTTAAGTTCAAAAACACTATATACGACATTTAAGCGCAGTACACTTTTCACTTTTATATATCATGCAACTTGAAAAACAAGGAATATTTTGGGCTGGAATAGATGGAGTATGCATAATAAACTTAGATCATCGCACTGATCGATGGGAAAGCATTAAAGCTCAACTACACAACGTACCTCAAGACAAATTGCACAGAATTAGCGCAGTCTGGGGTAAAAAATTACCAGGATATCGACAAGGAAGACTATTTAAATCCTCTACAGAAGAAGAAAGTTTATTCTGGGGAGGCAGAGCCGGATGCATCCTTTCCCACCGCAAGTGCATAGAGTTTGCAAAGAAAAAAGGTTGGCGTCATGTACTCATTCTGGAAGATGATGCAGATTTTCACGACGATTTATTCTCCGAAATCGGAGAACTGATTGCACGAACAATGACAAGAGAGCCAAACTGGCAAATATTCTTTCTCGGTTGCACGCCATACAGTCGTTATGCAACAATCATAGACGAAACAAAATCTCCAAAAGGTAAAGTTACTACGGCTAGGATTATGGGTCCCCTTTGCGCACATTGCTATATCGTCAACGATTCTGCTTATGATGCAATTCTTGGAAAATTACCCTCAGAAAAAAATGTTTGGTTCTGGCTAGCATCTCACCTTTCGTACGACTCCTGGATTGCCAATGAATACGGGAGATCGAAGAAAACAAAAATTCTGGCGTGCTATCCTAATATCTGCTCACAAGCAGAATTTTACTCAGATATAGAACATCACTACATACAACACAATAAGGGTGCCCTGGGAGGAGCATCTCACCCCGTAGAATACATTGCGGCTGCACAATTTCACGCTGAATTTACAAAACCCCGTTTTATTTTGAAAAAATACATGAAGCTCATTGCTCACGAGCTCCTCAGAATTTATTATTATATTTACGGCTATCGAAAATTTACAATTTCTATAGAATCCGCAGGCTACTTGGGAGCTATCAAAGCTGCCATTACAGCCTTACGAAACCGCAAATAATTTAATTTTCCCCCACGATACGTTTTCCCCAACAACAAGTAGGTCTTTTTATTTTCCTAAACAGTCGTTTTTCATGATTCGATAAATAAAAAGCATATTCTAAAGGGCTATCACACAGTATATCAACTATACGCCTTTTCACATTACACCACCTATATGAGAATTGGTGAAGAAAGTTAGCATACCAAGGCAGCGAAGCCAAAACTTCTTTCCATTCATTCCTAGAAGTTTCAGACCACGCCAAATTCTGCCCGGTGACGGCAAAAGTACCGGTAATCAGGTTAGGTAATAACAAAAATTGAGGATAAGCCCGCACGATATCCCGATAAAATACCACATCGGCTATAGCTCTCCACCTTGTGTCAAAGCGTATGCCATGCTTCCGGAAAGTATCGGCTTTATGGAAGCATGAACAGGTAATGATTTCACACACCGTAAGACTGGTCCAGACATGTGGCAATATGGGACGACGATGGCAGATATAGCGACCGGCATTGTCAACAATGATGTAAGTGCCTAACGCAATATCAGCCTCCGGCTTCATAGCCAAACCGGCAGCCACACCCGCCAAAGCCCCGGGCAAATATTGTTCATCACTATTGAGGTGAGCTGTAACATCCGCATCCGTCGGCATCTTTTCCCAAGCAAGGTTAATGGCGGCGTACATGCCACCATCTTTAGCACTCTCGTAAGTGAAAGTATAGCCCTGCACCTGATGTTCCCTCTGCCAGAGAGCAAGCCATTCAGCCGTACCATCAGTCGAAGCACCATCTTGCACATGGTGATGAACCTCCACCCCATCCTGTACCTGATCAGCCACAGAACGCACGCAACAGCGCAACCATTCCAAAGCGTTATAAGTAGGAGTGACAATATAAAATTTCATAATTCCTCTATTCCGCAAAATATTTTATTGCATCGTTCCAAAGCCTCACGAACTATGACATCCATATCATAATATCGGTATTCACCCAATCGGCCAGCGATGATATGTTTAGTTAATCCAGATTCCAATTCTTTATAAAGCAGATATCGAGCATTATTTTTTTCATCATTAACCGGATAATACGGTTCCCCTCCCAGCTGCCATTCTGAGCTATATTCCTTACTGATGATAGTTGTTTGCTGATTCTTGTAATCAAACCATTTATGTTCAATGATACGAGTATAGGGAACTTCTGCATCTGTATAATTAACAACCGCATTTCCCTGAAAATTGGATATAGGCAATTCTTCTGTCTCAAACCGAACAGAGCGATATTCCAACGGCTCATAACAATAATCAAAAAAAGCATCTATAGGGCCTGTATATATGATTAAATCAGCCATTTTATCCCAATACTTACGACGCTGCAGGTAATCTTCCTCCAACTGTACCTCAGCCCCTTCCAGCATTTTTTCAATCATGGATGTATATCCCCCTTCGGGAATACCCTGATAGGCAGCATTAAAGTAATTGTTATCATAGGTCATACGTACTGGCAAGCGTTTAATGATAAAAGCAGGTAGTTCGCAACACAATCTTCCCCATTGTTTTTCCGTATAGCCTTTGATTAGCTTTTCATATATGTCCTTCCCCACAAGACTTATAGCCTGCTCTTCAAGATTTTTCGGCTGTTCAATACCTGCCTCATTACGTTGACGTTCAATCACAGCAATAGCCTGCTCAGGGGTTACCACTCCCCATAACTTATTAAATGTATACATATTAAAAGGCAGAGAGTATATCTCGCCCTTATAATTGGCTATAGGACTATTGGTAAAGCGATTAAAGCAAGCGAATCGATTTACGAATTGCCACACAAAAGCATCATTAGTATGGAAAATATGAGCTCCATACTCATGCACATGAATCCCTGCTTGCTCCCTTGTATAGATGTTGCCTCCTATATGAGATCGCTTATCAATTACCAAAACGCTCTTACCAGCAGCGATTGCCCTGTTTGCGCAAACTGCACCATATAACCCGGCACCAACAATCAAAACGTCAAAATGCTTCATTTAACAGTCTCTATTCTATACCGTTCAACGATAAAGCTTTTTTATAGTACTCCTCCAAACGTGTAATACGAGAGGACCAACTCATACTTTTCTTCAACCAAGAAGCGCGACTTTCATGCCATGAACTATCAGCAGAAGGTCGCCTTAACAAAGCCTCTATTGAATCTGCAAGTTTTTCCTCCATAGCAGGGCATATCTCCAACTTCATCGCGTATAATTCAGGAAGCCAGAACTGCCCCGGTGTATCCAGACACAATGAAGGAACGCCTCTTGATATGGCCTCCAACAAAGCCATACACCCGGAATCACGGAAACTGGTCGAAACAAAAGCCGATGCTCCTGCCATTATGCCCATCAACTCATCTCGCTTCATAAACGGCATCAAATGTACAGCCTGCTCCGGCAACCCCATCTTTTTCACATATTCATACACGCGCGTATGTTCATTCGTAGCAACGGCCGCAATCTTCACCGGAACTCGGATTCCCCGTTTCCATAAAAGCGAAAGCGAACGAATCAATAATTTAAGTCCTTTATCATGTCGAACACCGCCATCAAACAACATATATGGCTCAAAGGCTTTTAAAGGTGCCACGGAAGAAATCTCTGACTCATCAACCGATATGATTGGCAAAAGCTCAACTTCCTTTATTCTGGCATACTTCTTCAACCTAACAAGGGTTTGAGGCGTAGAAGCTAAAACGACACCTTTTTTCGATGAAAAAGCCACTCTTCCCCCCAGAGGGAGCGCATCAATCGGAATATAACGTAATGCCTCCTTAACTCGAGCTTTAAGAGGCATGTCAGCGAAAAAACAAGGAGCAACAACCTCAGCACCTCCTATTGGACCAATAACGTAAGGCACCTCGGCAGCAAACACATCATGCAATCCACGGTACTGATTGAAAGTAACATGATGTATCAAATCAATTTTCTCTTTTCGGCATATGTTACGAATCACACCACCTATTTGCTTTTGCCAATGGTTATATGATTTGGCACAGGCAAAGTGAGTAATACCGAAATCGTATTCGTATACACGAAATGGCAGTTCGCGTTCTTCTGCATAATTGAGATGATGAAATTCGGATGTTGTCAATACAATCACCTCATGCCCACGAGATGCCATACCACACGCCACATTCCACCCCACACCCGCCTCGCTCCCTCGACCGGCACCAAAGGAATATGACGACAACAGCAACTTCATACTACAGCAAAAGAACGCACTAAACAAAAAAGCATGGGACTTGCGGTATCTCTATCACAAGTCCCATGCAAACTTATACACCTATCAGGCGAATACACCCACGGCCTCAGCTGCACAGGCGATCATGTAGTCGCGGTTCAGCTTGGCAATGTTGTCTACGCTGATACCCTTGGGGCAAGCGGCCTCGCACTCATAAAGGTTGGTGCAGTTACCGAAGCCCAGAGCGTCCATCTGGCGCACCATGGCGAGCACGCGCTTGTTCTTCTCGGGCTGACCCTGGGGCAGCAGATTAAGGTGAGCAGCTTTAGCGGAGGTGAAGAGCATGGCAGCGCTGTTCTTGCAGCTGGCCACGCAAGCACCACAGCCGATGCATGCAGCGGCGTCGAAGGCGGCGTCGGCCGTCTTCTTGCGCACAGGCATGTTGTTGGCGTTGGGAGCAGCGCCGGTGCGCACGTCCACAAAGCCGCCGGCAGCAATAATCTTGTCCAGAGCGGTACGGTCTACCACGAGGTCGCGCAGCAGCGGGAAGGCAGCAGCACGGAAGGGTTCAATCCAGATGGTGTCGCCATCCTTGAACTGGCGCATGTGCAGCTGGCAGGTGGTTACCTTCTTGCCGCCGTGGGGCACGCCGTTAATGGTAAGCGAGCACATACCGCAAATACCCTCGCGGCAGTCGTGGTCGAAGTGAATGGGCTCCTTGCCCTCGTGAACGAGCTCCTCGTTCACGATATCGAGCATCTCGAGGAAGGAAGCCTCATCCGGGATGTTCTTGGCCTTGTAGGTTTCGATACGGCCCTGAGCCTGAGCATTCTCTTGGCGCCAGACTTTGAGCGTAAGATTGAGATTAGCCATAATTGTATATGAAATTCAGAAGGTTGAACTATGTATGCTTTACTTGTAGGAACGGATTGCCAGGTGCACGGTGTCGAAGGTAAGCGGCTCCTTGTGCAGAACCGGCAGTTCGCCCGTACCCTTGTACTCCCAGCATGCCACATAGGCAAAGTTAGCGTCGTCACGCTTAGCCTCGCCGTCAGCCAGCTGGTGCTCCAAACGGAAGTGAGCGCCACAGGACTCCTCACGGTTGAGGGCGTCGTAGCAGAGCACTTCGGCGAAGTCGAGGAAAGCGGCCACGCGCCAAGCCTTCTCGAGCTCCTGGTTCATACCCTCGGTGCTGCCCACAACCTTCACGTTGTTCCAGAACTCGTCGCGAATGGCGGGAATCTTCTCGATAGCGTCCATGAGGCTCTCCTTGGTGCGGCCCATACCTACGTCCTCCCATACCAGCTTGCCCAGCTCGCGGTGGATTTCGTCGGGAGTCTTGGTGCCCTTCACGTCCATCATCTTCTGAATGCGAGCCTTCACAGCCTCCTCAGCCTCGATGAACTCGGGAGCGGCGGTAGTGATGGTACCGGGCTTCTGAGTGGTGAGGTAGGTCGGCAGCGTGGCGGGAATCACGAAGTAACCGTCGGACAGACCCTGCATGAGGGCGGAAGCGCCAAGGCGGTTAGCACCGTGGTCGGAGAAGTTAGCCTCACCGAGCACGTGCAGACCGGGGATGGAGGACATAAGGTTGTAGTCCACCCACAGACCACCCATGGTGTAGTGAGAAGCGGGGTAAATCATCATCGGCTGCTCGTGGGGATCCACGTCGGTAATCTCCTCATACATCTCGAAGAGGTTGCCGTACTGGCCGTCAATCCACTCCTTACCCATGCGGTCGATTGCATCCTTGAAGTCGAGGAACACGCCGCGGCCGGTGTTGGCCACACCTCGCTCGTCGTCGCAGGCTTCCTTAGCAGCACGGGAGGAAATATCACGGGGAGCCAGGTTACCGAAGGAGGGATACTTGCGCTCCAGATAGTAGTCGCGATCGTTCTCAGCCACATCGGAGGGCTTCATCTCACCGCGGCGAATCTTGGCAGCCACCTCACGGCTCTTGGGCACCCAAATACGGCCATCGTTACGCAGAGACTCGGACATGAGGGTCAGCTTGCTCTGGTAGTCGCCCTTCACAGGGATGCAGGTGGGGTGAATCTGCGTGAAGCAGGGGTTGGCGAAGTAGGCACCCTTCTTCCAGCAAGCGCAGGCAGCACCTACGTTGCAGCCCATGGCATTGGTGGAAAGGAAGAACACACGGCCGTAACCACCGGTAGCGAGCAGCACGGTATCACCGGCATAGCTCTTAATCTCACCGGTCACCATATCACGCACCACGATACCCTTGGCGTGGCCGTCAACCACTACGAGATCCATCATTTCGGTACGGGGGTACATCTCGATGTGACCCTTGCCGATTTCCTTCTCCATGGCCTGGTAGCAACCCAGCAGCAGCTGCTGACCGGTCTGACCACGGCTGTAGAAGGTACGCTTAAGCTGGGAACCACCGAAAGAGCGGTTGTCGAGCAAACCACCGTATTCGCGGCCGAAGGGTACTCCCTGAGCCACGCACTGGTTAATGATGTTGCAGCTCACCTCAGCCAGACGGTATACGTTGGCCTCACGAGCGCGGAAGTCACCACCCTTCACGGTATCGTAGAACAGGCGGTATACGGAGTCACCGTCGTTCTGGTAGTTGTGAGCGGCATTCACACCACCCTGAGCAGCAATGGAGTGAGCGCGGCGGGGGCTATCCTGATAGCAGAAGCACTTCACATTGTAGCCAAGCTCAGCCAGAGTAGCGGCAGCAGAGCCACCGGCCAGACCGGTACCCACGATAAGCACGGTGTACTTACGGCGGTTGTTGGGGTTGATGAGCTTAGCCTCGCGCTTATACTTGGTCCACTTCTCAGCGATGGGGCCTTCCGGAATGCAGGAATCCGGCATGTAATCACTTACGGGAAACTTAATTTCTTTCATAATTGAAGAGGAGTTTGTAAGGGGTTATTTAAGGATGCCGAGCATCACGCATACAGGGATAGAGATGAAGGCACCGCACACAACGATGGCGAAAGCCCAGGACACGATGTTGTACAGCGGGCGCACCTTACGGGTGGAAAGACCAACCGTCTGCAGCACGGACTGAAGGCCGTGGCGCACGTGCATCATCAGGCAGAGAATAGCGATGATGTAGAAGATGGAGCACACAGGCTGCTGGAAAGCGTGCAGGATATGCTGATAGCAGTTGGCAGGGTCACCATTGAAAGTAAGCTGCCACAGGTGGAACACGATAAAGCAGAAAACCATCAGACCGGTAAGCACCATGGTACGGGAAGAAAGAGTAGCCTTAAGGGTACCCTCCTTCTGGTAATGAGTGCGAGCGTTGTAGTTCTCATACTTGAGCACCAGGGCAAGTACAATGTGCACAAGAGCCACGGCCAGCAAGCCCAGACGAATGGACCAGAGCAGCCAGGCGGGCATGGAGTGCAGCCCCGTTGCGTAGAAGTCAATCCAGGAGCGGTCACCGGCAGCCACATCACCACCGAAGATGGTCATGTTACCGGCCAGGTGCCCCACCAGGAAGAGGAGGAGACACGCCCCCGTAAGGGCCACAAGGATTTTGCGGCCGATGGAGGACGTGACGAATTTGCATGCTGTCGTGATAATATCGTTCATAAGTGCAATAACGTCTTTGCGCCCCTTACTCTACTATAAACCGCAGCAAAAGGCAAGCACCAATCCGCTTTTGCACGTTAAAAAATGCTGTCAGGCAATAACAGCATGAGGGCAAATACTCCCAGCAACACCGCAAACACCGCATCTATCACATTCGTATGCCGCACATAACAGCCACGCAGCGGCGCCCACTGCAACAAAGCCGACCATACGCACCAGCCAAGCAATCCGGCCAAAGTCAATGCCACCATCAAAACCGGAGCATACCAGCCGTAAGCGGTATGAGCCTGCAAGGGACCGGCACTCAACGTCAGGATGAAAAGCATACACTTCGGATTAAGGATATTGCACAAAAAACCCTGTAGCACCAATACTCGGCACATCTGCCTTCCCTCCCCCCGCTGAGTTAAATCCACCTCACCACCATCCCAACGGCGAGGAAAAATCTTATACGCAAGGTATAGCAGCCAAGCTGCTGCTGCCCAAAGCATATACTTACTCCAATCCTGCCCCATAACCCAAGCACCGGCGGTACAGGCTACAACAGCCTGAATAAAAAAGCCCAGGCTTATCCCCGTCCCCACAGCCACGCCGCGACGAAATCCCTGCGCGAGCGCCGTGCGGAACACAAAAAACACATCCGGCCCCGGGCTGAGCTGAGACAACATCAGCAAACCGCAAACAAGCACAATGCTGCCAATTGCCTCAACCATTTTTACTCTCCGACGTTAAACGAAGCCAAGGGCAACACGGCATTACCGCCCAATCCGAACTTCCGCTCGCGGATGGTGGGCGAAAGCGCTGCCGAAGTCTCGTATGCACTACGGAACATCTCCATTTTAGCATCGATATTGTCCGCATGGTGCAGCACCAATGCTTCCGGCGTTTTCGGCACTACGGGCGAACCAAACTCCAACACACCGTGATGCGAGGCTATAAGGTGCAGCAAATGCAATCGCACCTGCTCTGTAGCCGGCTGCAAAGGCTTCCACTCCGCTCGTTGCTCAGCCGTACAGATATTTTTCCACAAGCTGTTAACCACTTCAATTCCAATGGAGATATGCCCCATCAGTTCCCCTATCTCATTATATTCCACACCAAACCCCTGCTCCGGACAACCGGTCTCCCACATCTTACCGCAATCATGGAACAAAGCACCGGCCATCACAAGGTCACGATTGACGTGAGGATAGGCAGAACAAATAGCCGCAGCGGCCTTCATCACCCCGGCCGTATGCTCTACCAATCCCCCCCGACGTGCATGGTGCATTCCCCGGGCTGCCGCAGCACGTCGAAAACGCACTTCATGAGCCTCCACTAAAGAACGGCACAATGCAGCCAAGCGAGGATCCCTCATTTCTTCAATAAATGCCAGTATACTCTGCCAATCAACTTCGTGACGAGCGGTTAATTCAGCACCACCACTCAGCAAAATCTCCTCCTCTGCCGGATTAAGCGGGCGAAAGTCCATCTGCGAAGCCTCGATACCATACGCCGTGCACTGCCAATCGGCCGTTACCTGTAAAGCTTCACCCTCATTCAGAGCCCTACATGCAGCATTCCAGGGGGCATTATCCCACACCTTAATCACGACATTATCTGTAGCATCAGCAAAAGTGAGTTCCATGTAGGGCTTTCCCGTCTTGGTAGTTTTCATCAGCTTCTGCGTAAGCTGCGCAAACACGCTGCCCGAAGTAAGCCCCTCGGCTGCGGTACTTTTAAGCTGCAAAATGGTATCGTAATGCACAGAGCTATATTAACGTGGTGCCGGGAAGATGTCAAGCGCACAACACCCCCGGTTATCAGCTGAAGAGCAATCAAAAGACAAGCAGCATGAAGCAAGAATGAGGAAATGAAGAAAAAATCGACTCATCCGGCACTATGAGCTTGCAGAGCGAGGCGCTGTATGGTAGGCTGCAAGGAGTCACAGAGGCATTTCAGCTGCGCATCGTTTTATCTATTATTTTATCATGCTTGCCATCATCATCACAGACAGCACCGGCTACACGCATTATCACCCACTTTCAGGCGGCGACAGGAGCTATACCATCGGTCGCTCGCCGGACTGTGATTTTTCTCTGCCGGAAGAAACAACGCTCGCTGATATTCATTGCCATCTGACGCTGGTGGAAGGCTATGTCTACCTGAGAGATTGTGGTTCAGAATACGGCATTTTTGCAGGCGACCACCAGGTAACGGAAGAGTACATGACGCAGGAGCGGGAATATGCCATCGGCAGCTGCCGACTCATGCTCGCCTACACCGAGGAAGCAGCCCCTGCAGCCACGCAGCCCGTACGGCGCGTCGCCAAGCTTAAGCCGAAAGCCGTTTCCTCCGCAGCACCGGCAGCTGCTACTGAAGTTCCGGCTACTGAAACTCCGGCTCGACGCGTCGCCAAGCTCAAGCCCAAAGCCGTTGTAGCCACGGCACCTGTAGCACAAGAGCCTGTTTACACCGAGCCTCAACCGGCATATTACGAAGAACCACAGGCGGTCGTTGAAGAAACCGTTTATGCGGAACCTCAGCCAATCTATTACGAGGAACCTCAGCCCGAGGTTGAGCCCATCACTTACGAAGAAGCACAGACCGTAACAGAAGAGCCCGTCTACGCAGAACCGCAGCAGGTTGAGGAAGCTCCCATCGCTGAAGAGCCCCAGCAAGTAGACGAGCCCCCTGCAAGTGCTGAGGATACCCCCGACCGCGCCACCACCCCGGCAGAAGAAAACGCACCGCTCCCCGAACCGGCACAGGAAGTTGCTGCAGCACCGGTAACAACCGATAAAGCAACAAACGACAAACCGGTCACCCAAACAAAGGGCAACACAACACAGGCTCAGAAAGGCGGAAAAAAGAAGCCGGCTGTCACCGTCAAGAAGGCTGCGCCCCGCACAGCTCCCGGTGTTGTTTATCCTGCAGAGCCCCGGCGCACCGGAGCACTGGCTCAACTGCCTACTGATTTCTCACTCAAGTTGCGGTTGGTCAACAAAGAAAATCCGCTTAAGGTCGATACAGCCCTGCGCTTTGCCCTTACGGCAGAGCGTGCCTGCTACGTTTACCTGGTTCAATATGACTGCGAGGGCAACGCCGGCCTGCTCGTTCCCGGCATGGCCGGTATTTCCAATCACATGAAAGCCGGCTCTGAAGCTCAATTCCCCAATCTTGGCAGCAACGAATACCGACTGATGGTGGAACCCCCGACCGGGCAGGAGACAATTGTAGCTCTGGCATGCAGCAGCCCCTGCAACCTAGATGAAGTATGGCTTAAGTTGGTAGAAGGTGCAAACGCCCCGCTTACACCGGGGGCTATGGAATTGCAGGCCATTCAAGCTTGTTCTGCCCCTGCAGAGAGCTGGGCTTCGGCTATTATCAACATTCGTACCGTTGATTAACGGCAGCCAGTTCTGCCACTTGCCAATTAACAGAATGAGGTTCAGGCTTACACCGCTGCGCATCGCAAAAAGCACCGGCATTCTGCTGGTGCTTACCATGCTTCCCTTAGCGCATGGAGCACTGAATGCCAACACTCTGCGTGAACTCATCCGCAAAGCGCCGCCCTCTCTCGTTGCGCAGGAGGAAGAGCTGGAAGCATTGCGCGAAGACCGAGAGCAGGCAAAGCAACAACGTGAGACCATTACAGAATTACGGCGCAGCATTGCCGAGCACAAAAACACCCTCACTAAAAACAGAAGTGCCTGCCTGAACCTGCTCCGCAAGGTAGAACAAAGCCGCAACATCAACTCAACGGACGAGCATCGGCGTACCCTGCTCATGCTCGTAGCCGCCATTGGCAACGATCAGGCTACTGCCCTTGTGCTCAAGGAGCAACCCCGCCTGAATATGGCGGACAACGAAAACAGAGTCGCCTACGATTACGAGCAACAGGGCGGTGGTAGTGCCATTGCTGATTACCTCAAAGAACAATGGTCAGCAGCAGTCACAGGCATGCAGACTGAAGCGCTGGATGAATTGCTCGACTGCGGGGCTGACCCCAACTGGCCGGTAGAAGAAGAGGCGCCCCTCATTCTGGCTCTACGGGCAGGTCGCTCCGATATCTTCAGCCAGCTCATCAGCTACGGTGCCAGCGTGGAAGCGCGTGACCGCAACGGCAGGAAGCTTATCGAACTCACCGTACTAAAACGAGATTCTCAATCATTCATCGCGCTGATGGAGAAGGGGTGCAAGCCTGATACCCTCTTCTCCGACAAACGCCCCATGTTTGAGCATCTGCTCGCTCCCGGAGCGGAAGAATGCCTTAACGTGTGGATAGACAAAGCCGATGCCGCGACCGATGGACCGGGGCACCTCTGCAACATAGTACGTCGCGGCACCCCACAGGCTATTCAAGTCCTCTTCAACAGCCGTAAAGATAAACTCAACGAAGAGGATACGCAAGGCAACATTCCCCTGCACGAGGCCGCCCGACGTGGTGACACTGCCATTTACCGCCAACTCCTGCAGCTGGGGGCTGAGCCCCATATCTGCAATATGAGAGGAGAAACCCCACTCATGCATGCTGCTCTCAGCGGCAGCGCAGATATGCTGCAAACAATACTCACCAACATACCGGAATCTCACCTCCGCGCACAAGACGAACAAGGCCATACCGCCATATATTATGCCCGATTGGCAAAAGATCAGGCGGCAGAACAAACACTCCGCGCAGCAGGGCTGCAACCTCATTCTAACGATTAATCCCCTCCCCTGCCATGGCCATTCACGTCAGACCGGTCAATCATACGCGCCTGCTCCTGTTGAGAAGGCTGCGCAACATGCTTGCACTGGCGGCAGTAGGAGCTCTGGCCATCGTGTTGTTCGGCAGCCTTACTCTCTACCTCAACTACATTTTTATTGAGAAAGAAAGGAGCGCCACCTTTACCTATGTACAAGCGGTTGAGGAAAAACCCATCGAGCCGCCTGAATCTCAGCACAAAAAGAATCTTTCCGGCGGTTCCGCGTCGTCTGCCTCTGCCATTACTCCCAATGTCATCGTCAGCACATCATCAGATTCCTCGCTGAGTATCTCTCCCATGGAGATTGATATGGGCGAAGGCTTGGGAGCAGCGCTCACAGATGGTCTCGGTTTCTCATTCGGCCTGGCAGGCGATGGTTTTGGGGAAGGCTTTGGCAGCGGGAGCGGTCGCGGTAACGGCAGCGGTAATGAAGGCGGCAAGCGAGCCGGGTACAACGACGACATTCAGGTGATACTCGCCCTCGATGCCTCCGGTAGCATGGATCAACTATTCACCGCCGTTGCCAATTCACTCGAAAAAGTACTCACCACTCTGAGTTCCGCCCGCCTTAACGGCAAAAAGACAAAAGTGAATGTGGGCATTGTTGTTTACGGGCAGGGACACTCCAACGGTGCACCATTCAAACTCTCAGGGTTCACCACAAAATTGGCACAATTACGCAATAAGGTCAAAGAAACAGCATGTGACGGCTACAATGAAGAATGCGGCTCCGCCATTCTATTTGCCGTCAACAAATTCCCTTGGAATATGCGCGACCGTGATGACATGCTGAAGGTCATATTCGTCTGCGGCAACGAACCCTTTGATCAAGGGCCCGTAGACTTCAGAAATGCCATTACCCAAGCTCAGGCAAAAAACATCATCATCAATACCGTACACTGCGGCCCGGAGGATGAACAATGGAAAGAGGCCGCTGAGTTGGGGCAAGGCGTGGGCCTCTCCTTCGAGATGACAGAAAATGAAGAGAGCGCCAAGCCCGATGTCGAAGGTATACGCAGCACCCTACAGGCGCTGAATGAGCTCCCCTTATTGCCCGTCGGCGCTCCTGCTGTACAGCAGGAACTTCTCTCTCGCCACAAACCGGCACCAAATCCGCCCAAGGGTGAAAAACAGCTCAATAACTGGCTGGGGCGCAATCGCCCCCACGTTATTACCGGTTATAACTGGGATGCCGTGGAAATCTGCCGTCGCACCGGCGCGGCACGCTTCGAGCTAACCACCATCGGCGGCCGCGGCAACCTGCCGCTGAGCCTGCGAGGCCAAACCGATGAAGAAGCGTTGCAGCATATCAGGGAATTAGCCTCCCGCCGCGAACAACTGCTGCAACGCTACAAAGAAGTTTCCGGTGGCAGCGACTTTGCCTCTCAAATACTCGAAACCCTCCGAGAACAAGCCTTGCAGAAAGGCATCAATATCGAACTCTGATTGCGCCATCACATGTTTGCTCTCATCATTACTGACAGCAGCGGAGAAACCCACATCCATCCCCTCAAAACAGACGAAGGGATGCGCTATACCCTTGGGCGCTCAGAAGAGTGCGATATTGCCTTACCTGACGAAATCCACCTTTCCCGCTGCCACTGCATTCTGTCTATTAAAGAACGGCAGATTTACCTGCAAGACAATAACTCCAGCAACGGCATTTTTGTCTCTTCGCGCCGGGTGGAGGCCGAGTTCATGCGAACCGAGCGAGAATATATTCTCGGCAAGTGCACAATGGTACTCATTCGAACGGCGGAAACAGCCGAGGAGAATACAGGCTTCCATTTCTACGACGACGAGAGGGAAGAAGAGCCTGAAATGCCCTCTGAAGCCCCCAATGACGAAATGGGGGTAGCAACTGCGGCTGAACTACCGGAAAAGCCCTACGAGCCCGAGAATGGCGCAGAATTAGCCCACACGCCTACACCCGACCTACTTCAGGAGCTGCCGGCTCCATTCCAAACCACCTCACCGGTGCCGCACGCCCCTCGGCGCCCACGCTGCCACAAAGCTGAGCCGCGCCCGCTCAAAGGTGTGCACAAAGCGCAAGCTCCGGCACGCCCCAAACCACAGCCCCGCCAATTCCGCACAGCCGGGCCTCAACAAAGCCCAACAGCCGCTCGCCGACTTCAAACAAAGGGAGAAAGCACCGAACCTAAAGTACGCTATGCTCCCGGGGTGCCCGGCAGCATTCTGGGGCTACCCTGCGACTTCGAATTGCAACTCCGATTACTGAACAACTCAGCCAGTCTGCCGGTCGGCACCAAGCTTCATTTTGCCGTCACGGCAGCGAGCAACTGCCACGTTTACCTCCTTCACTACGACTGCGAAGGTACCCCCTCACTTCTGGTGCCGGGCGTTGCCGGTGATGACACCCGCCTCTTTGCCCATACAGAAATGCAATTTCCCCGAGCTCACGGTACGGAATATGAACTGGTAACCGAATTCCCCCTCGGACGTGAAACGGTCATCGCCGTCGCCTGCACCGATAACTGTCCCTTTGCCGGAATATGGAAATCGCAGGTTTTGCAGCCCCACACGCCCGAAGATGCGGTGCGAACGGCTATCAGCCAATGCAGCAAATCCCGTACACAATGGTCAACAGCCATTCTTCAATTTACTACCGGTAACTGAATACCGAGTTTCGCATTGGAACAATTAGATAACCATGAGAAATGTCTTGTTTTAAGAGCTGCGAGCCATCGGCTCGACTCACTTATATAAACCCGCGCTTCTGCGGGCGGCATAAACTGCTGCTACAAAAATAGACACATTCTACGCAAATAGTGTGCCATCGCTTATGCCACCCGCGCAAGCGCGGGTTCAAATTCCTTATTCTCGCTTCCACGGGTTTCGTTCGCGCAGCTCACTTCACCCGTGGCTACCATATGTCACCCGCACAAATGCGGGTTCTAAAT
>JAFZHC010000005.1 GCA_017555025.1 Akkermansia sp. | reverse complement strand
TCTTACTGCTGAAGCAATTATCGTGCAACGCTGCTACCGGGTAGAAGCAATAGTCGAAGCGGCCGGAGGGGAATATCAGCCATTTGCCGTCAGGTGACCACGGCTGACGGATGATATTGGCTTTGTATATCGGCATGGCACAGAAAAGTGCGCCGAGGGGGATTTCCCTCCCGTTTTTCAGAATTATCACCATGTCGTTGACCACACTTATGTCTTCCTGCTCTGCATGGCGGGAGCCTCGATACACCAGCTCGGACTGTCCATCCGGTGAGGGGCAACGTAGTTCTGTGTCCACGAAACAGTCGGCCTCATAAATCAAATGCTCCCGCTCCGCGTCTGCCAGGCACAGCGGAGCAAATAACAGGCTGGCTGTAAATAAAATTGTTTTCATAAAAAGCTCTCAAAAATGTGATTTATTTCCGTACTCCTATATTAACACATTTCGCTGCCGAATCCGCAACAAAAAATTGCAGAAAGAGCAGATTTTTTTGAATCATCAGTGGCTTGTCTTTGTCTGAACGGTGGCTGATTTGGAGGCGTTGAAGCGGGTGAGATAGAAGGCAACCAGCAGTTGCAGTATGTTATATGCCGGAGTGATGCCGCTGAGCAGCATTTTCAGACTCTCGGGCAAGGCGGGACGGGGCAGTAGTCCGGCGTTGATGAGTTCTGCCCAGGTAAGCTGCAGACCGAGCAGTGCCGCAACGCTCAGGAATGCCGCCAGAAGCCACCGCGGCATGAGTATCTGCCCGCTGCGGGCTGCGACCAGCTGCGACAGGCGGCCGTAGGCTACAAAATACCACGCATAGCCGAACAGCGGGACAAGCAATGGCAGCGCGGCAGCCAGCGGCGTGGGAATCCAGACGGGTTCGCCCCCTCCGGTGGGCAGTTGGGATGCATTGCTCCAGGTGCGGTACACCAGCACCACGAGGATGACGGCTCCGGCAAGGCTGCGAATCGCATTGACTGCCAGCCATCCGGCCACGGCCAGAGACTGCTCAGGGGTCTGGAGCTCATCAGATGGGGGTGGCCAGGGGATGAAGGCGCAGATGGCCAGTATCAGCAGAATGATGAACAGGACCTTGGTTGAGCGGAAAACGGGGGGATTCATATGGCAAAGCGTGAGATGGATAGGTGCTGATTATGGTTAGTCAGTTGAATGGCTGGTTCCGATATGGATAAAACTCATCACCCACCAGAGAATAAGGCAGCCGAGCCAGTAGACGGGGTAGTTCCCGTAGCTTTCGTGGCAGGAGAACAGAGGGAACAGAATGTCCACCGCCGCAAGGCACAGGGCTGTGGTGGCAAGGATTTTGTGGATGGTGGGCATGGTCATAACTATGCGTGTATCTGTTACGTGTATTATATCAATTCCCGCCCCGCTGTTCAAGCGTGGAGGGCATTTCGTTGCGCGTTTCGCAGGATAAGTTGGTATTATCTTCCAAAACCACGCATGACTTTATCCAGCATCTCGGAACCAAAACAGCGTTCCATAATCAGGCGAATAGCTTCTTCATAAATTGCTTTCACGTCGCTTGAGATTCCCTGTTCCTCCATTATATGGGCACGGATAGCAGAGGGAATCTCGTCAGGGATACCATCTTGATAGCGTGTGACTAATGGTAAAAGCGGTTCTATATCGGCAGCCAGACTATCTGCACTGTCCTTGTCTTTAACGTTGGTGAGTAACTGCCGTAATTGTTTCAAGCGGGGGGTAATCTGGCTGCAAACGGAGGAAAGAGCATCGCGGTAAAACGGCATAGCTTCCGTAATATCAAAATACACTCTTTTTAGCACTTTCTTCCCCTCCTCGATACAAACGAACTCGGTAGAAAAATAAATACGCCCTGTTTCCTTGCCTATGTTTACCTCTTGCCCCCAACCATGCGGGTATTCTAAACACTCACCCCACTTCAACTGCCCGTTGGGTAATGTTTCCACAAAGTTCAGGGCTGTTTCCTGCGTGACTGTAAACTGCCGATTTCCCTGTGGAGCCTCCTGTGCTGGCTCAGCGCAAACAATCGTTGAAGCCATCGCCAGAATGGCCAGAGCCTTGTGAAAATACTTGTTTGTTGTCTTCATTATTATCTATCTCCTTTACATAAGATAATACTTTCCAGCACCGAATCCGCAACAAAAAAATTGCAGAAAGTGCAGATTTTCTAATAAATAGACGCGCGCGGCGGGCATTTTTATTGGGGCTGTTTCAAATCTGCTGGTAAAAATAGGAAAAATAGAGCATTCTTGAGGGGATAGAGTAAGGATGGCTATGAAGTAGATTTTTCTATGACCTACTGAGAACAAATGCTTAACTCAGTGCTTGCATCTGCTACAGAAATGACCTTTCTATCGCTATTTTAGAGTGCTTATAAATTTACAAAAATGCATTTTTTATGACACCGAGTATTCTTAGTCTGACATTCAATGACTTAACTTCATTGAATCGAGCCAAACCAGAAATAAACACCAGCAAATCTAAAACAGACCCTTTTTATTGAGTGTTTCCTGCATTTTTGTTGCCGATGGCGCAAAAACAGAGCTGCAAGGGGAGGATTCGCTCGAAGTGGAGCCCTTGGTCTGCCGGGGCTCCTTCCCATCATACGCCCCCGCGCCAGCAAGACGGGCGGCGGGCGTGCGGTTCCCCTGCGTGGCGTGAGGGGCATTCGCAAGCGCGAGAGGTTCATCCCCCGCAACTGGAAGCGCAAGTGGCAGGCCTTACGCCGTGCCGCCGGGTTCCGCCACTGGGTGCCGGATGTGTGCCGCCACACCTTCGCCACGTACCACGCCGCCATGTTCCGGAATCTGGCGGAGCTGCAGCTGGAGATGGGCCACCGCGATACCTCGCTGCTGCGTTACCGCTACATGGTACCCGCCCGGCGCAAAGATGCCGCGAGCTTCTGGCGGGGAGCAGGGGTGCCCGGAAAACTGCTGCGCAGGTAGAATGGGCACCTTGAAAAAATCAGCCTCCCGCGGGAGACTCGGGAGGCTGATTTTTGGAGTGGGACGCTTAACCGAAGTCCGCATACACCCGCCATTCGTTTTTCTCGGCATTGTAATAGAAGTAGTAATTCCCGCAGTCGCCTATGAGCAAGCCGGCGTCCGGTTCGTAGGTAATTTGCAGGGAAAAGGCAAAACCTGCGGGGAACTTGGGCGGGTCCTGCAGGAATGAGGGGTAGCCACCTATTTTATGTGTATCGTAAACCTCTTCGCACACCTCTTCTCTGTAATCGATATCACACAGCTCTTCCATATCCCTGAATTCGGGCCACCATTCATCCCCGCCGCCGATACCGGGGTAGATGGGCATATCATTCGCGACTGCTTCCGGGGTCAGGAGACAGGTCTTTACTTCCTCGGATACATAGCTGCATGGTACCAGGCCTTCCAGTGTGGGATACACGCGGATGACGCATCCCAGCTGCGGTTTCTCATTCATATCCTCAGCCCAGGCGTCCGTGGGTGCAAAAATGGTGATAAGTGCCATCTTGCGGAGCGGCTCGGGAACACCGGGTAAATCCGGCACAAAAATGGTGGCCAGCGGTTCCAGACGCTTCCCTTGGGCATCCACCGGCCATTCCTCGCCGGGGAGTTGCCAGGTAACACGCCCGAGGCAGCTTACGTGCCCCTCCGGCAGTGTATCGCAGAGTGTGCTGCGCAGAATCACCGCGTTTGTCTGTGTGGTGCGGCGCATGTCGCGTATCAGGTCTTTCTTGAACTGTATGAGTTCCGGTGTCATTTCTTTTTTACTTGCGGGAGTTGTTGTGGGTGCGGCAGATGATGGCGTGTCTCCGGCAGGAGCGAAGAGATAAATCAATATCCCCGTCAGGAAACAACCTGCCAGTAGTGCTGCAGGAAAAATGTTCGCCTTAAGCATAGGCACAGTATAACATGCTGCTCAAGCCGGGGCAAGTATCAATTTTGCCTGCTGCCGCCGAGGTTGAGACGGTGCAGCAGGAAAGCGCAGGCCGGCACCAGCACCACGGGGCTATCCCCGTTGAAGATGTGGGGCACGTGTACCCTGCTAGCGTTTTGGTCGCGGGCTTCACTCTCACCCATGGCGTGCATGGGGAGCATGAACGCGGAAGCGAGAACAGAACATACAAAAGGTCTCAGATTCATAGTATTTGGAAAATGTGTATTTGTTACGGTGTCATGTTACCAGAATCCGTAAGCCGTTTTAAGCTCATAGAATCCAGTCCAGCACCCATACGGGCAAGTCCAGAATGTGAGAGGCCACGGTGACCGGAGCATCCGGCACCACCCAGCATATTCCGGCCAGCGGATAGGCAAACAAGGCGCGACCGGTATTCACCCGCGCCTCACCACGCTCGCGGAGCAGAATCCTTGGAACCCCGGATTCTCCTTTCAACACGGGGTGATTAGCAATCTCCTCAGCTGTCAGGCGAATTGGTCGAGCTCCTGCTGGCAAAGCATTCAGCCATCGTTCATCGTATTGCCGCAGATGCCAACAATCAATCTCGGGTGCATACCATGCAACGATTTCTCCTCTGCTGTTGCGAGCGGGCATCCATCCTTTGGCTTTCGGATCTCCACCTCCTGTCCATGAGGGGGCTTCATTCCTAGGTAAATTATTGTCGTCTAGTCTAGCATATGAATCTGCAGCAAACGGTCTTTTACCGTATCTCAGGCGGAACTCGCAATACACCATTTTGCGCTCAGCATCAGGCAGAATGGTGTATTCACCAGTAATCTCCGGGTGCGTCCCCAATTCTGATAAAACTGACGTGGATAGAAAAGGTGAGCGTCCACTACGGCGCACCTTGGTCTGCACCCCTTGCACATAAAAGCGATTTCCTGCTTGGTACACGGCGTCATGGAGAACAACAATGGCATCATACTCCTTTGCCATATCGAGCGCCATCTGATGAGTCTGCAAAACACAGGAACACGAGCAGAGCCCCACCGCCGCAAGGCACAGGGCTGTGGTGGCAAGGATTCTGGGGAACGGGGGCATGGGTATAACTACGTGTGTACCTGTTAAAGTTTGCAGTTAGATTAATCGCCGGAGCTCGGTGATGGTGATGTTTCTTCTGAGGTAAATGCATCTATGCAGCGCTCGCCCACGGAACACACTCCATAGAACAGAGATTCGAAGCCGGCAGCGGTGAGAAACACAGCTCCGCCGCACACCAAAACAGCATTGCCTGCTAGGGTAAGGGGTACATCCACCGCGGTAAATGTAACAGCGGCCAGCGGGTAGTAATACAGCGCTTTTGAGGTGGCTCGCATGGGGCGGGTTTCTTCCGAATCGACCACGCCGACTACTTTACCGCTCTCGAACCCCAGCAAGTTATCGGAGCTGCGGAAGGGGCGGGCGTAATCCGGCAAGGAGTCTAACCACGGAGAATCCGTTTTTTCCCAGTAACGTCTTCCATTGGGGAATCGCTGCAACTTTACTTCGCCGTAAACGCTCTTCTGCGTTGCATCATCAATAGCGAAATGCTCTTCTCGTATTCTGATTTCAGAGAAAGGCAGGTAATCTTCAGAGTACCGAGTAGATTTTGCCATAGTGCGGCAGCGAATGCCGCGCACATAAGTTTTGCCGTCTACTCTGTAGAAGAGTACTCCACCGTGCTTCTCTGTTTCGTCTGGTATATAAATGGATTCTCCCTCCCGCGCTTTATCGGCAAAATATCTGTATGTCTGTACGGTGCAGCTGCAGAGAATAAGAGGGACACAGAGTAAGATGAGAGAAAGACGGCGCATAGCTGTGGTGGCAAGGATTTTACGGAAGATGGTCATAACTAAGCGTGTATCTGTTACGGGGCAATATATCAATTCCCGCCCCTCTGTTCAAGCGTGGCGGGGCATTTTGTTGCGAGTTTCCTGCAATTTTGTTGCAGATGGACAATGGGGATAGTTTTTGCGGTATGTCCGGGTCAGGGATTGGTTTGTTTCTCAATTTCTATGGGGCAAAGCTGCAGTATTTCATCTATGAGGATGACACCATCTGCATGATGCTTCTCTAGTTTTTTCGGGTTGGACAGCAGGAAACACTGTCCCACTCTGAAGTTCCCCAGGCGTGCCGGATTGTAATTGTGTATCTTTAGCATTTTACTTCCACCCGCACAAACAAAACGAGCACTCATCTCCTCGACAACAAAAGTAGCACCATCTTCATATACATCCTCACTCGTGGACACTTCATCAATATAAAGCCAGGCTGCACCCGTTGTCTCGCCTGCGCCGCCATTGCCTGAGAAAGAGGTCTGGGAACAAATACCGACGCAGCAGCTCAGCCCCACCGCCGCAAGGCAGATGGCTGTGGTGGCAAGGATTTTACGGAAGATGGTCATAACTAAGCGTGTATCTGTTACGGCGCATTATAGCAATACCCGCCCCGCTGTTCAAGCGTGGATGGCATTTTGTTGCGCGTTTCCTGCATTTTTGTTGCCGATGGCGGGAAAACGGGCTGCAAGGGGAGGATTTGCTCGAAGTGGAGCCCTTGGTCAGCCGGGTTGAGGCTAGACTTTAATCGTTAAAAAGCTTACCGATTTCCGGGCTGGAAAAGGGGCAAAAGTATAGTCTTTTTATGGGTCAGGCTCATAACGTATTCATTATCAACACGACTTTTATTTGAGAGGGGTAAACCATATACTTTTATCCAATCCACTCATCATTAAGCTCTTGCAATAAAATAG
>JAFZHC010000004.1 GCA_017555025.1 Akkermansia sp. | reverse complement strand
TGGATGAATAAATATCCACGAAAGCTACTTGATGGGCGCTCAGCATGGCAACTAGCCAAAGTCTATTCTTTCCATTTTAACAGAATCCTAGCCTAAGTCCCATTTTTTTCACATCTGTCGCATTTATCCTTGCAATTCACACGGGAGAAGAGAAAGCCCCCACCTGTCGAACAGGCGGGGGCGAAGGGAAATCGGCGCGGGTGCGCGACTTACTTCAGAGCATCGAAGGCGCCCTTGAAGAAGTAGTAGCCCCAGCCCCAATCGGGGTCACCGGACCAATCGGGGTCGTAGTGGTGGCGGGGCTTCAGGAAGCGCTCCGGGTGGGGCATGAGGCCCATAGCACGACCGGTGGGGTCCTGCAGGCCGGCGATGCGCAGCTCGGAGCCGTTGTGGTTGTCGGCATACTGCAGGGCTACGCAGCCGTTGTCGAGGTACTTCTGAGCGTCGCCGGGTTCGCAAACGAGGCGGCCTTCAGCGTGGGCGGAGGGCAGCTCGAAGTTCTCGGGCAGGTAAGTGGTGAAGGGGCAGTTCGGAGCTACCTTCACAAGCTTGTCCCACATGCACTCGAAGCGCTCGCTCTTGTTCCAGATGAGGGAAGCCTTGGGCAGGATGCCGAGCTTGGTCAGAATCTGGAAGCCGTTGCAGATACCGAAGAGGAAGCCGCCGTTAGCGTGGTGCTTCTGCAGGGCATCGCCGAGGAAACGCTCGGTCTCCAGCTGAGCCAGACGGCCACTCATCACATAGTCACCGTAGGAGAAACCGCCGGAGAATACGACGAGCTGAGCTTTGGCAACGTGCTGAGGCGTAGCTGTGGCAATGGGCTGCACCTGAGTGGTGAAACCGGCGGCGCGCAGGGCGCGCTCTGTCTCCACGTCGCAGTTGGTGCCGGGATATTTAAGAAGTAATGCGTGAGGCATAGTAAAAATTACGAGTTAAGAGTTACGAATTACGAGTTATTAATAGAAAGGCGTTAATCCGTTCTTCCAGATGCTCTTCAGCTCGGCAATCTCGGCCTGCAGCACGGTGCTGCCCTTGGCAGTGATCGTGAGCTGGCCGTCGGTGGTGGCGGTGCCGATGCGGGCGCAGGGGGTACCGGCCATAGCAGCGGCAAAGTCGTCAGCCAGGTCTTCGTCTACCTCTACGAGGAAGCGACCGGTGCTTTCGGAGAAGCAGGGCACCACGTTATTCTGCCAACCGCCCACGGTGGGCAGTTTGTCGAGGTCGAGGCAGATGCCACCCTTGCCGGAGAAAGCCATCTCGGCAGCGGCTACGGCCAGACCACCCTCGGACAGGTCGTGGGCAGAGAGTACCAGCCCCTGTGTAAGAGCCTTGCTGTAGTACTGCTTGTACACCTCAAAGTTGGCGGCGCAGTCGGTCTGCGGTACCTTGCAATCCTTAACACCCTTAACGCGAGCGTAAACGGAAGCCCCCATCTCGTCTTCGGTGTTGCCTACCATGAAGATGGCGCTGTTGTTGCGGCGCAGGCTGGCGCCGCGCACGTGCTCGGGCTCTTCCACTACGCCGAAGCCGGAGCAGAGGAAGGTGACGGGAATGTTGACGGGACCGTCTTCCGTCTCGAAGTAGTTGTAGAAGCTGTCCTTACCGGATACGTAGGGAGCACCGTAGGCCAGAGCGGCGGTGCGGATGCCCTTGGCACATTCCACGATACGACCCAGCTCGGTGGGGCACTCGGGGTTGCCCATGCAGAAGTTGTCGAGCAGGGCAATCTTCTCGGGGTTGGTGCCGGCCAGTACCAGCTGACGAACGGTTTCGTCCACCGTACCGGTACCCATGGCGTAGGGATCGGTCTTACCCCACTCGGGCAGAATGGCCAGAGCGAGAGACATGAGCTTGTCGGAACCATCGATGTCGATGACGGAGGCGTCCTGCGGGGCATCGGCGGTGGCACCGGCGAGGGGCTTCAGCACGGTGTTGCCCTGTACCTCGTGGTCGTACTCACGGATAATGGGCTCGCGGGAAACGATGGCGAAGTCGCCGAACACCTGCTTGAGGTCGGCGGTCAGGTTGCTGTCGTCAAGAGCCACGCCCTGCATGGCGGGGCAGGGGGTGAAGGTGGAGGTGAGGTACTTAGTGGGAGCGTCGTGCAGCTTGGAGTTGTCCATTTCCACGACGAGCTCGCCGTTGTGCCATACACGCAGCACACCGCTGTCGTTGGACTCGCCCAGAACGGTCATTTCGGTCTGGAAGGTGTTAGCGAGCTGCTGCAGTTCGTCGAGGTTCTCGGGCTTGACTGCAAGCACCATACGTTCCTGAGACTCAGAGAGGAAAATCTGCCAGGAGAGCATGCCGGTCTCCTTGAGAGGAGCGCGCTCCAAGTAGAGGTTACCACCTGTTTCGGAGAGCATTTCGCCGGCAGCGGAGGAGAAACCGCCTGCGCCGCAGTCGGTCACGAACTCGATGAGACCGCGCTCACGAGCTTCGAGGATAACGTCGAGCGTCTTCTTCTCTTCGATGGGGTTACCAATCTGTACGGCCTGCTGGTCTTCAGTAGCGGACTCCTCACCCATGGCGGCGGAGGAGAAGGTGGCGCCGTGAAGGCCGTCCTTGCCGGTACGACCGCCGATGACGACCACGGCCAGACCGGGCTTCATCTCTTTGGCGATGTCCTTCTGGGGGATAACACCGGCAGTACCGCAGAATACGAGCGGATTGTAAATGTAGGTGGGGTCGAACTGAATGGCGCCGCTGGTGGTGGGAATGCCCATGCGGTTACCATAGTCGCGCACGCCGTGCACCACGCCGCGCATGATGCCCAGGGGGTGAATGATGTTGTGACCCTCCACCATGCTCTGCGGTGTATCGGGAGCACCGAAGCAGAAGACGTCCAGGTTGGCGATGGGTTTAGCACCCTTACCGGCACCCAGAATGTCGCGAATCACGCCACCCAGACCCGTGTTGGCACCGGCGTAGGGCTCAATGGCGCTGGGGTGGTTGTGGGTCTCGGCCTTCAGGCAGACGGAGAGGTTGTCATCCAGCTTAATGAAGCCGGCGTTATCAACGAAGCAGCTGAGAACAAAACCGGGCTTCTGTGCCATAATCTCCTTGGAGGGGCGCTGAATGAAGGTCTTGTACATGCTGTTAATCTCCTCAGTCTCACCATTGACGGTGTGCTGAATGGTAGCAGCGAAAATGCGGTGCTTGCAGTGCTCAGACCAGGTCTGGGCGATTACCTCGAGCTCGACATCGGTGGGCTCACGGTCAATCTCATTGAAAATCTGCTGTACAACCAGCATATCCTCTGTGGAGAGGGAAAGCTTCATGTCCTGGCTCAGCTTAGTAAGCTCGGCTTCGCTCAGGGTGCGAACAGGTATGTGACGGTACGTTGCCATAATTCTTTGTCTTTCGTACTTTTATTTCACGCTCCAAGTGTGGATGGCGGGGTTGCACACATCATTGCAGAAGCGGGCGGAGAGAGCCTCCTTGTCGCCCTGGCCGAAGATGTAAATCTTCTGTGTGATGGTGAGAGCCGAGATGGTGAAGGGAAGCCCCTTGCGACCGGCGTAGTTGGTCAGGATGGCCTCTTTCTCCAAATCGAGCGCACCCTTCTTGATGCCGTAGGATATGCAGAAGAGCTCACCCTCCAGAGCGGGGGCGCCACCTTCCTCCACCTTCTGGGAGATGGGGTCTACCAGCACGCGGCGCATGTAATCGGCTGCGGCCTCGATATCACCCTCGCACTCTACGGTGTAGAGACGAGTGTGGTTGTAAGTCAGTTCGTCGCTGATGGGGGTGTAGAGCAGCTTGTTAGCGTCCGTGGCGGACTGAAAGCGGCTGAATACCTCAAATGTAAGTGTTGCCATAAAGTTGAAAATGGCCACCGCACAGCGTTGCGCGGTGGCCGTAAAGGGTTATCTGTTACTTGCTGAGGCGCTCCAGCACCTCGGCGTAGGATTCCATGAACTCACCCAGCCCCTGACGGAAGCGGTCTTTGTCCATCTTCTTGCCGGTGTTGACATCCCACAGGCGGCAGGTGTCGGGGGAAATCTCATCAGCCAGTACGATGCGGGAAGGATCTTCGGCCAGACGACCCAGCTCAATCTTGAAGTCGATGAGGCGCAGGTTGGCCTTCAGGAAGAACTCGCAGAGGGTCTCGTTGACCAGCAGAGCCATCTTCTTGATGTTGGCGCACTCTTCTTCGGTAGCGGCACCCATTTCGCGGGCGTAGTCGTCGTTGATGAAGGGGTCACCCAGGGAGTCATCCTTGTAGGAGAACTCAACGATGGGCTTTTTGAAGGCAGTACCCTCAGCCACACCCATGCGCTTGGAGAAGCTGCCGGCGGCTACGTTGCGCACGATAACCTCCAGAGGGATGATGGAAACCTTCTTCACCAGCAGGTTGATGTCGTCAACATCGTCAACGAGGTGGGTCTCAACACCCTTGGCCTCGAGCATGCGGTAAATGATGAGGGTAATGGCCTTGTTAAAGCGGCCCTTGTTTTCGAAGTCTTCCTTCTTGACGCCGTTGAATGCAGTGGCGGAGTCCTTGTACTCCATGCGCAGAACATTGGGGTCATCTGTCGTGAACAGTCGCTTGGCTTTGCCTTCGTAAATCGGTTCCATGATATTGTGGTGAGGCTTAGTCTTTTCTCCTCACCGCAAATATACCTGATTGCCTGCTGAAGTCAAGCCTAAAAGCGTGATTTGAGTGCTCAGCGGTGTTACTTTGTTTCTGTTGGCTCCGGGCATGAAGCAAGTCGGCTATCACGCGGGGGCATTCTGCATGTTTATCCCGGGTGATAGCCAACTTGTTTAACGGTTTAAATAAGGTTATCTTCTGCGGCGCTTAGGTGCGGGACGCGGTTTGCGCAGGGGCTTGACGCCGTCATCCAGCAGGGCCGTGTAGGCATAGGTGAAGCCCTCGAGCTTGCGGCGCTCGATTTTGCGGGAGATGAAGCTCTCTACACTCTTAGCAAAGTCAATCTCATCAGCCGTGAGCAGGGTGAAGGCATCGCCCTGAGCTTCGGCACGACCTGTTCGCCCGATGCGGTGTACGTAATCCTCGGGGTTTTCGGGTACTCGGTAGTTGATAACGTGGGTTACGCCGCTGACATCAATACCGCGGGCGGCTACATCGGTAGCTACGAGAATGCGGTATTTGTCTTCTTTGAAGCCGCGCAGGGCTGCCATGCGTTCCTTTTGGGGAATGTCGGAGTGCATGACGGTGACTTCTTTCCCCCAACCGGCATTGCTGAGCAGGTTGGCCACGGTATCAGCCTCTTTGCGGGTGCGGGTGAATACCATGAGGTTCGTGAAGTCGGTAGCTTTGACGAGCGCCAGCAGCAGGTCGTCGCGCTGGTCGAGACCTACCGGGTAGAAGGCGTGCGAGATGGTCTCGGCTACTTCGCGGCGGGCAATGGCGATTTCCACCGGGTCGGTCAGGCACCATTTGGCAAAGCCTTGCAGAATTTGCGGCATGGTGGCCGAGAAGAACAGGGTTTGGCGCCCCTCCCAAGGGCACAGGTTGACAATCTTGCGCACGATGGGCAGGAAGCCCATATCCGTCATGCGGTCTACTTCATCGAGCACTAGGTGCTTGACCGTTTTGAACTTCATATTGCCGCGGTAGAAGTGGTCGACCAGGCGCCCCGGGGTGGCAACCACGACCTCGGCGCCGGCCTTCAGCTCATCCGTCTGCTTGCCGTAACCAATGCCGCCATAGAGCAGGGCTACTTTAATGTTGGTGTGCTTGGCGTAAGTGCGGAAGGATTCTGCCAGCTGATCAGCCAGTTCGCGAGTGGGCTCGAGCACGAGCACCTGGGGCATGCCGTTAGCTTCAATTTTAGTGAGCAGCGGCAAGGCAAAGGCGGCGGATTTGCCGGTGCCGGTCTGCGATGCGCCGATTACATCTTTGCCATCCAGTACAATCGGTATGGCTTGCTCCTGAATGGGGGTAGGAGCTTCGTAGCCGCAATCCTTCACGGCTTCCAGAATGGGGGCGGAAAGTCCCAGTTCGTCGAATGTCATCTTGTTTGTATTATTTCTGTTACGTATTAAAATCTGTGTGCGGTCTTACCGTGTTGTTCAGAGGTACGGGTTATTGAGCATTTCCTCCTCCAGCGAAGTGGCAGGGCCATGGCCGCTGTGCACGGTGCAGGTGTGAGGCAGTACCAGCAGTTGGTTGCGTATGCCGCGAATGAGCGAGGCCATGTTGCCGCCGGGGAAATCCGTGCGCCCCACGGCCCCGGCAAAGAGGATGTCGCCGCAGAAGAGCTGCTCTGTGCCGTCGAGTTCGTAGGTTACGCCGTCCGGGGAGTGACCGGGAATGTGGTATACCGTCCAGCTGTTGCCGGCGCAGTTGAGCTTGTGGCAAGCGGGGCCGTAGGCGTTGTCTACCCGGAATGGTGGCACATCCATGCCGCCGCCCCAGCTGCGGGCTGCCAGTTCTTCGAGAGTAAGCTCGCGGCTGTATGGCATGCAGGCGTGTATACGGCAGCCGGTAGTCTCTGCCAGAGCAGCGGCATCCTGCACGTGGTCGAAGTGCTGGTGCGTGATGAGCAAATCGGTGACTTTAGCGCCTTCCGGCAGCTTTTTGCTGACCCAGGCAGCAAATCCCAGAGGTGCATCGACGGCTACATAGCCTTCGCTGCATTTTACCAGATAACCGTTGCACATGCACGGTCCGCCGGTGTATACCTGAATATCAGCGCTCATGGGGCGCATTATACACTACCGGATGGCTGATGGCAAGCCTCATTTCGCGGCTCTTGCTGTAATAGAGCCTTTTATGTACGCACTCTTCGGTGCTGTATAGCAAATGAACCCGGCCTTTGGTGGCTCGGGCTTATCTCGGCAATGGCGGAGGCTCCCCGGGCGGAGGCGAAAAATACAGCCGCTGCGCAGTCACGCAGCGGCTGTATGGAAATGAGGGGGTATGCGGCTCGCTTTATACGAGGCCCTGCTCAATCATGGAGTCAGCTACCTTCACGAAGCCGGCGATATTGGCACCGGCCACATAGTTGGTGAAGTCGCCGGTCGAGTCGGGGGAGTATTCGCGGGCGTGGTTGTAGGCGTTCTCATGAATGTTCTTCATGATGTCGAAGAGCTTGGCGTCCACCTCTTCAGCGCTCCACTTCAGGCGCATGCTGTTCTGGCTCATTTCGAGGCCGGAGGTAGCTACGCCGCCGGCATTGGCAGCCTTGGCGGGACCGTAGAGAATCTTAGCCTGAAGGTAGGCGTTGATGCCGTCGAGGTCGGTGGGCATGTTGGCGCCTTCGGCCACGAGCTTACAGCCGTTCTTGATGAGAGTGGCGGCCTCAGCACCGTTGATTTCGTTCTGCGTGGCGCAGGGGAAGGCGCAGTCGCAGGGTACGCTCCAGGGGCGCTGACCTTCGAAATACTGTGCGCTCGGGAAGGCATCGGCATACTCCTTGATACGACCGCGGCGTACGTTCTTGAGCTCCATAATCCACTCGAGCTTCTCTAAGGAGATGCCTTCGGGGTCAAAGATGTAGCCGTTGGAGTCGCTCATGGTCACGGGCTTGGCGCCCAGCTCATTGAGCTTCTTCACGAGGTACTGAGCCACGTTGCCGCTGCCGGATACTACGCAAACTTTGCCCTGCAGGTCGTCACCCTTGGTGGCCAGCATGTTCTGGGCGAAGTAAACGGTACCGAAGCCGGTAGCCTCGGGGCGAATGAGAGAACCGCCCCAGTTGAGGGACTTGCCGGTAAGCACGCCGGTGAACTCATTGCGCAGGCGCTTGTACTGGCCGAACATATAACCGATTTCGCGGGCGCCCACACCAATGTCGCCGGCGGGTACGTCGGTGTCCGGCCCGATGTGGCGCTGCAGCTCGGTCATGAAGCTCTGGCAGAAGCGCATTACTTCGCCATTGCTCTTGCCCTTGGGATCGAAGTCGGCACCGCCCTTACCGCCGCCCATGGGCAGGGTGGTGAGGGAGTTCTTGAAAATCTGCTCGAAACCGAGGAACTTGAGGATGCCCAGGTTTACAGAGGGGTGGAAGCGCAGTCCGCCTTTGTACGGGCCGATGGCGCTGTTGTACTCCACGCGGTAGCCACGGTTAACGTGTACCTTACCGTTGTCATCTGCCCAGGGCACGCGGAAAATGATGGTACGCTCAGGCTCTACGATACGCTCGAGGATGCAGTTGTCCTCGTATTTTTTGTTCGCGGCAAGTACGGGGGTAATGGTGGAAAATACCTCCTGCACAGCCTGCAGGAACTCGGGCTCGGCGGCGTTCTTGGCGCGCACCTGCTCCAGTACTCGTGTAGTATAGTCAGACATATTGGTGGTAAGTCTGGGTTCCTTTCGGGCACATTGTTTCCATGTGTCCGGCCGGTCAGACGCGCGGACTATATCAAAAAAGTTTCAGGTTGAAAAGACTTTTTTTGCAAAAAAATTAACAATTATCCATTTTCAAGCACTTTTTCGGGGTGGAAAAGGGGTTTCCTCGGGTGTTTCAGCGCATTAAATTGCTCAAAATGGTGTTCCATGTGCTTTCATCTTGTGGCTGAAGCATGTAGTACCCCATAAGTGCCACGTTTTCGGGGCTTACCTCATGGGGCGAGGCAATTCTGGCAGTTGGCAGCTCACCAATCACTTTGCCGTCGGCATTAAGCAGTTGCAGCTTGCTGATGGCGGCCCAGTTAATTAAAGCGTGCCGGGTGCTCACCGGTTGCAAGTGTGCTATGATGTGGCGCAGCGCAGCTACATCTGTCGGGCTGATGGTCTGCGTGGATTTCTTGCCGCTGTGAAAGTCATGCGTGAACAGGCGCATGGTGCAGCAGGTAAGAGCGGCCTGTTGCAACTTCTCCAAGCTTTCCTTATTTCTATCGTATGTCTTGTCGAAGAAATGCGGGTTGTTGCGCAAAGCGCCCGGTTCGGGACAGTCGGAATACAGGCGCACATCATGGACGGTGTGCACGGTGCCATCCGGCGAGGTGAAGTTCAGGCGCAGGCTGTAGTCCCATGGGCCGCCGCTATGGCGAAAGCAGGTGGCGGGTACGGTGAGCTGCATGGTTTTCTCTGAGCTGCCGGTGATGAAGGGAGCCAGCGGCTCGGTGTGCTCGCGGCCTATCAGGCTGCCATAGGCTTGCCTGAGCAGCTCCGGTTTGAGCTTGTAACCGGGGTGGGGTGGTTCGTACTGAAGCACGATGTTGCAATGCTGCCCCTTGCGATGGAGCGAGCGAGTAACCGAGACGGTTTGTTGGCCGAACCATGTGGTGGAGATGGTGCTGCTACTATTTTCCGGTAGCAGGGTAAAGAAGTCGCGCTCGGGGAGTGAGCTGCATGCTGCCGGTAACAAAAGGCCGGCGAGTAACAGGAGTCGGGATGGTTGCATGGGGGGGGGCTTATCGGCGTTTATTGCGCTGTTTTTTGTGAGCTTCCACAGCCTGCTTAATGGCTTGCTTGACGGCCGGGCTATTGATGATGGAGTACCAAGTGGTGGCATCGTCATTGCTCAGGGCATAGCCGGCCAGGTCGGCTGCATTCTCGGGGCTTACATGAGCCTCGCGTGCGACATCGTGCGGATCCATGGTGCACAAGGCCTTACCCTGACTATCCAAGAGCGTGAGCTCCAAGTGCAAAAGAGGTATCACCTCATGCACGTGGGTTTTTACGGGGCGCATGCGGCCAATGAGTCGGCGGAGTTCTGTGATATCGGCCGGACTGAGTGGCAGGGGAACCTCGCTGTCGTATATACCATCGTCGTGGTAAGTCATGGCTAAGCGCATGGAGTCGCAGTGAGCGGCTGCTTGCTGTAATTTGAGCAGACTTTCGCGGTTTTCTTTTTCGTAGTAGGTTGGCCATCCCGGGCCGGGCATGTAGGATGTGAGGCGGTTATCTGTGCTGTCGACAGTCTGCCCGTTTTTTCGGCGCAGGTGCAGGTGGAGGCTGTAGTCGTAGGGGCCGCCATCTTTGCAGAAGTCATCTTCACTAAGTCGGTAGCGGTAGGTGCCCGGTTTGCTGATGGTGGCGAGGGGGCGCTGCCAAGCTTTGCCGGAGGCTGTGCTGTATGGCCTGCCGCAGAGCTGTAGTTCCAGCTGATGGCCGTCGGGTAATAAATCGCGTTCGGTTTCTACAATCAACAGGCAGGATTCTCCGTCGCGGTGGTACTTTAGCAGCAGCCAGCTATCACCCAGGGGTATGCCGACAGAGGTCGCATGTTGGCTGTCAGACGGTAGCAGGGGCAGTATGTCCGGTTGAGCCTGGCTGCATGCCGTAAAACATAACAGGCTTGCTGCAAGCGCAAGTAACGGGCGGTGGTAGGTATTGTGTTTTTTCATATGAGTAATGGGTGGGGGGAGTGTTATGAGGTCGGCGTATCGGTCGGGGGGGCATCGCTTGTTGGTGCCGCGGGCAGCAGACCTTTGGAGCGCAGGTCTTCCGCCAGTTCCTGCACCTCATCCAGCTGAAGTACTTCGCTGCTGATGCGTAGGGGGGCTCCCTCCCGAGGGTGTAGTGTGATGTGGCAGCAGGCTAGTCCGTTTGCGTCTGTCGACTCCAGCTCGGCGTTTGCTATCTCGCTCCAGTACAAGCGACGGCGGCAACGAAAGTAACTGTGGTAGCTGATTTCGTCTGCTGTTACCCGGTAGCTGAGGGTTACATAGTAAAGCCCCCATATAGCCGCGCCTATGCTGAGAGCCACTCCGCCCCACAATTGCCATGCCGGCATTTCTTTGTAGAAAGCACAGTAGAGGATGGCGGCGATAACCAGCAGTACGGAGCTGGCGTAAAGCAGAGCGTTGGCTGCACGGAGGGTTCGCGAGGTCATGGGGACGGGGGGCTGTAAATATGTGGCGGGCTTAACAGCCCGCCACTACAAGAGGGATAATATGTTTAGTGCGTCTGCGTTACCGCGGCAGGAGGGGTGGACTGCGGTACAGTCTGCCCCGGTGCCATGTCGGTGTGGTCGCCGCTCGGACGATATTTTACATCGATAGAGCGTACGGCGCCGCCTCGGTTGTAATCTTCAATAGCTCGGGAGATGTAGGCCGGCATGCCCAGTACGCTGTACTCGTAGAACTTTTTAATGGCGTTGCGGGGTGAGCGGATACAGCCGTGGGAGAGGCGCTTGCCGGGAACAACCTTACCCACATGCAGACCTACACCATCAAGTGTAAGGCGGTGCCAGTAAGGCATGGGGGCTGCAATGAAAGATTGCCCTTCGGGTATACCGTTGGCGGTGTCTGCATTGGAGTTGGTGGTCTTGCCGTTGGCATTTACAAATCTGCCATAACGGTTGGACTGGTGCTCTTCTTTCTTTTCGATGATACGGAAAGTACCCGTGGGGGTTTCGTGCCCGTTTGTACCGGTGGAGATCGGCCAGTCCATAGCTACGCGGCCTTCAACGTAAACGCGGGCTCGCTGTTGGGGCAGACAGATGATAATCTTGGAGTTGTTGGCATTGAGTTTACCCAGGAGTTTCTCATCGCAGTAGTCGTCCATGGTAGTGGGGTAGGACGGCATGGCGACAAAGTGCTCGTAGGTACCTGCCGGGAAGGGGTTCTTGTAGGTGGGAAGGTTTTTGCCCTGAATGTCAAGCGGGTTGAAATCGAGGTAGGTGGGAACTGCTACCTGAGGCATGGGGTCGATGGGGTTGTGGACACGAGCCGAGGGCCCCACCTGAGAGCACGAGGCCAGAATGGCTGCGAGTGCTGCTGTTGCAAAAAGGTGTTGTTTTTTCATAATCAGTTGCGGGGTATAATGATACGCTGGCCGATTCGCAGACGATGAGCCTGAGCGGTTGTCATGTTGTTGGCCAGCATGATTTTGGCAATAGTGGTATTATGCCTGCGGGCAATGCCGGAGAGGGTGTCACCCGAGCATACGGTATAATAGTTAGTAGCTGAGGCCGCAGGTTGGGGGGCCGGAGCTACTGCTTGCTGCGGGGCTGCTTGCGGGGCGGGAGCCTGTGCAGCCGGGGCAGCTGAGGCTGTGCGGGAGGGAATGGTCAATACCTGACCTATGCGCAGGGCATTGGGATTGCTCAGGTTGTTGACGGCTGCCAGCGTGGAAACGCTCACGCCATGGCTGCGGGCAATGACGGAGAGGGTATCGCCCGGCTTAACCATGTAAGTACCTGCAATCTGTTGGGGCTCGGGAGTATTCGCAGGCTGCAGCTGGTTAAACAGGTCACTCCACCAGCTCTTGCCGGATGCCGTGGCCTGCGGAGCCGGTTGGGCGGTTTGCTGAGGTGCTTGCTGTTGCTGGCTGAAGAATGAGCCGGAGTTGCTCTCCGAGTCATTATGGGCAACTGTCGGTGCTGTTGAGCTTGGCGGTGTAAAGTCCGCCGCCGCTGAGGCGGGCAGGGCTTCAGTAAGCCCTTGCCCGGCCTCTACGGTCACGGTATCATCCTGCGCAGAGGTTACAGTATCCTTAAACCAAGAGTAATCTACACGCTGTTTCGTGATGTTACATGAGCACAGAGCGCTGCACCCGGCGGTCAGGATAATCAGTTGAGAGAACTTGATTTTCATACTGTCTTACTCGGCAGGTATGAGTCGCTTGTATTCAATTAAGACTTGGTCTTCTTGGTAGCGGCCGGGATGGTCAGGCGCTTGCCGGGGCGCATGCGGGCGGCATCGCGCGGGGTCATACCGTTGGCTTTCAGAATGTCTGTGTAGTTCACGCCGTACTGCTTGGCAATACCGGAGATAGTCTGCCCCTTGGTGACAACGTGAGTGCGCACCTGAGGCTTCTTATCGGACTTGGTGGGCTTATATCCCTTGGGAATATAGCGAACCTTGATAATCTGGCCGGGGTAAATGGTGTCGCTCGTCAGCTTGGAGTCCTTCTTAATCTGAGCCACGGTAGTGCGGCTGCGCTTGGCAATATCGCTGAGGTTGTCGCCCTTGCGCACCTTGTAGGTAAGCATGGTGGGCTCGGTATAGCGCTTGCCGCGCTGCTGCTTGCTCTCCTTCTTGTCCTGCTTCTTGGTGGTGGAAGCTGTTTTCTGAGCAGGCTTGGGCTTGGCGGTAGGTGTTACAACAGGCTTGGTGGGCTCAGCTGTGGGAATGCCGATGTGCTGAGACGTGCCCGGCGTGTTGGCGGCAATGGCGGTGCTTGTGGGCTCCACTACAACATCACCCGTGCCGGAGTGCACGGTCGCACCCTGATGAGCAACAGAGGGTTGTACCTGGCTGGTGCTGTTATATACATCCGATACGCTTTCGTGCGGCTCGGGAATGGGGTAATGCTGGTGCGTGGTCTCGCCGGCGAGTACCTGGCCGCCCCAACCGTCATCTTCATCATCAATCAGCCACGGGGGCATTTCACCGTCTGCGATGGTGTCGCTTGCGGAGGTTGCAGACTCGTAGTAGTCGCCTTCATCTATGCGGGAACTACGGCAGGAGTTGAGCACCAAGAGCACACAGGCGCTCATGCCGAGTATGGTAAGTGTTTTCTTCATACGGAAATCAGCGTATCAGATTTTATCTCTTCATGCAAGTCTTTATATCGTCAAATTGAAAAACTACCTGACGGGATAAAGGGCAGGCGGCACCTGTGAAGATACCGCCTGCTGAACGTGTGGCGCCTATCAGCGGTGTATGCCGCGGGAGCCGCTGCGGTGGCTCCCGCCGGAGGAACTTCTGCTATGCCCGGAGAAACCGGCCGGACGTGAGGAGCTGCCGATTCTGTTGGTATTGACGGACGGTCTGCTGCTTACGTTGGGACGGCTGATGTTTGGTCTGTTGCTGACTGCGGGGCGGCTGGCATGAACGGGCCTGCTAACCGACGGGCGATTGATATTGGCGGGTCTGTTGCCTGTGCTCGGTTGGTGGTTAATCGCAGGGCGATTGATGTTGCCGGGCCTGTTGCCTACATTGGGGCGATTGTTGGCTGCGGGGCGATGGTCATTGCCGGGCCTGTTGCCTGCA
>JAFZHC010000050.1 GCA_017555025.1 Akkermansia sp. | reverse complement strand
GGTGCTGCCCAGATGGACGGCGCTATCCTTGTAGTGTCCGCTGCTGACGGCCCCATGCCTCAGACCCGCGAGCACATCCTGCTTGCTCGTCAGGTGGGTGTTCCCTACATCGTTGTGTTCATGAACAAGATGGACCTTGCTGATCCCGAGCTTGCTGAGCTCGTGGAGATGGAGATCCGCGACCTTCTTTCCTCCTACGAGTTCCCTGGCGACGACGTGCCGATCGTAATGGGTTCCGCTGTTAAGGCTCTGGAGGGTGACGCTGAGTACAGCGCTAAGATTCTCGACCTGATGAACGCTGTGGACGAGTACATCCCCACTCCCGAGCGTCCTACTGAGAAGCCCTTCCTGATGCCTGTGGAGGACGTGTTCTCCATCTCCGGCCGTGGTACTGTGGCTACCGGTCGTATCGAGCGTGGTATCATCAACAAGATGGAGGAAGTTGAAATTGTGGGTATCAAGCCCACTGTGAAGACCTCCGTGACCGACATCGAAATGTTCCGCAAGCTCCTCGACAAGGGTGAGGCTGGTGATAACGTGGGCGTGCTGCTCCGCGGTATCAAGAAGGAAGACATCGTTCGTGGTCAGGTGATCGCCAAGCCCGGTTCCGTGACTCCCCACACCGACTTCGAGGCAGCCGTTTACGTGCTGACCAAGGAGGAAGGTGGCCGTCACACCCCGTTCTTCAACAACTATCGTCCCCAGTTCTACTTCCGTACGACGGACGTGACCGGTACCGTAACTCTTCCCGAGGGTACTGAAATGGTGATGCCCGGTGACAATATCACCATCGGTGTTGAGCTCATCACTCCCGTAGCTATGGAGGAGGGTATGCGCTTCGCTATCCGTGAGGGTGGTCGCACCGTAGGCGCCGGTAAGGTTGCCAAGATCAAGGGCTAAACAGCCCCGCTGAAAACTTAACCATCGGGGGTTGTACCTAAAGTATGACTCCCGGCCGAAAAAGAAAGGGCGGTTGCCCACCCCGTGTGGGCAACCCCTTCTTCCCTCGGCCGAAGAACAGAGCAAGGTAAAAGGGTATTAGCTCAATTGGTAGAGCAGCGGTCTCCAAAACCGCGTGTTGGGAGTTCGAGTCTCTCATACCCTGCTGACCTTCCTCTTTTTTTTTCTCTCATTTTAACCAAAACTCACAACCGCAGCAGATGTTCCGCAAGTTTTCCCAGTATATATCCAATGTCAAAGGTGAGCTGAAAAAATGCTCCTGGCCTTGGGAGAGTGACCCGAAGGTGAAGGGATTTAAGAAATTTCGTGAGTTGACCGGTTCCACCATCATGGTATTGATTGCCATGGTGCTTCTTGGTGCATATGTCGCCTTCTTTGATTATGTGATGGCCAGCGTGACCAATTGGCTCATCATGCAGCTTTCCTGATGTTCTGACAGAATACCCCTGCCATTCACTTACAGATTTTCTGATTTATGTCTCGCCCGTATGATAGAAAGAATGGTTCTGCAGCTCGTGTGACCCCTGCTGCAAAGGATCAGTGGTATGTACTGCATGTGCTCTCCAACAAGGAGCGTCGTGCTGTGGAGAACCTCAAGCGCCTCTTTAAGGAGGACGAAGAGATGGGTGCCCTCGTTCAGAGTGAGCCCCTCGTACCCACCGAAAAGGTAGAGGAAGTACGCAATGGTAAGAAGTATGTACAGGAGCGCAAGCTGTACCCCGGCTATGTGTACCTGAACTTTGCTCTTCGTCGCGCCGACGGTTCTCTTAACAACGATGCTTGGTACAAGATTCAGGCCGTTGATGGGGTTATCAGCTTTGCCTGCGGCCGCAACAAGGAGCCGCTGCCCATGTCTGCCCGCGATGTGCGCGAACTCATGAATGAGATTGAGCGCCGCAGCGAAGGACCGCGCCAGAAGATTGTCTTCAATGTGAAGGACGAGGTTGTGGTGCTGGAAGGCGCCTTCCAGGGTGAGCACGGCATTGTGGAAGAGGTTGATGCCGAGCGCGGCAAGCTTCGCGTGGGTGTGACCATGTTCGGTCGCTCAAACCCGCTCGACCTCGATTACACTCAGGTGCAGCTGGTGCCTGATGAGGAGCGTGCAAAGTCGGATTCCTCCAAATAAAATCTTCTCGCTGCTGCAGCCGGGTATACCACCCGGCTCAGTGGTAACCCAAAACAAACAAAACCATGGCAAAAGAAGTAGTAAAAACAATCAAACTGCAGATTCCTGCCGGTGCCGCGAATCCCTCGCCGCCCGTAGGTCCTGCACTTGGTCAGGCCGGTGTTAACATCATGGGCTTCTGCAAAGAGTTCAACGCCAGAACTCAGAAGCAGGCCGGTGACGTTCTCCCCGTCGTGATCACCGTTTATAAGGATAAGTCCTTCGACTTCATCACCAAGCAGCCCCCGGCAGCCAACCTCATCAAGAAGGCCGCCGGTATCAAGTCCGGCTCCGGCGAGCCGAACAAGAAGAAGGTTGCCAAGCTCTCCAAGGAGAAGCTGATGGAGATCGTTAACACCAAGATGCCCGACCTCAACACGACCGATCCCGAGGCTGCTGCCCGCATCATTGCCGGCCAGGCTCGTCAGATGGGTGTGGAGGTTGAGATGTAACCCCTTCTGCAGGAGGGAAAATTAATAACCCGAACGTACTGCTAATTTAATATGTCCAAGAAACGCTCAAAGCGCTACAATGAGGCAGCCAAGCTGGTGGATTCCACCAAGGCTTATGCTGTCGATGAAGCCGTTGCGGTCATGAAGAGCTTTCCCGCTCCTAAGTTTGACCCCACGGTCACGGTGTCCTTCCGCCTGACGGTGGATCCCCGTAAGTCCGACCAGATGGTGCGTGGCTCCGTATCTCTGCCCCACGGTACTGGTAAAAATGTTCGTGTCATCGTCTTCGCTCAGGGTGAGGCTGCTGCCGCTGCTCTGGAGGCCGGTGCCGAGAAGGTAGGCCTGGAGGATCTCATTAAGGAGATTCAGGGCGGTTACCTCGACTTCGACAGCGCAATCGCCACCCCGGACGCCATGGCCCAGGTGCGTAAGATTGCCCGTGTGCTCGGCCCGCGTGGTCTGATGCCCAACCCCAAGACCGGCACTGTGACGGATGATACCGCCAAGGCTGTTCGCGAGGTGAAGGCCGGTCGCGTAGACTTCAAGGTTGACAAGAATGCTAACATCTCTGCCGCCGTTGGTAAGCTCTCCTTCGATAACGAGAAGCTCGTGGAGAACGCTCGCGCTTTCATCTCTGCTGTAGTGAAGGCTCGTCCCTCCGGCGCTAAGGGTGCCTACATCTCCGGCGCCACGATGTCCAGCTCCATGAACCCGGGTCTCTCCCTCAGCCAGGTTGAGTTCTCCAAGCTGTAACACTGAACCACAGATACGAACATGAGTACTGAAAAGAAAGTGAACGCTGATAAGACCACTATCATCGATGATTTGAAGGCTAAGGTGAATGCCTCTCCCTTCCTCATCGTGATTGACTACACGGGTGTGACTGTGCCTGAGTTCACCACGCTGCGTGCCGCTCTGGCCGCTGCCGGTGCCTCTTGCGTAGTTGCTAAGAACACCTTCATGGCCAAGGCTGTGACCGAGGCCGGCCTGCCCGACATTACCGCTGCCCTCAAGGGTCAGACGGCTTATGTAATGGGCGACAGCGACGTTTGCGCCGCTGCTAAGGCTATCAACACCTTTGCCAAGGCCAGCAAGAAAGCCGCCTACAAGACCGGTATTCTTGATGGTGCTGAGCTTACCCCCGAGAAAATCAAGGCTCTCGGTGATCTGCCCAGCCGCGAAGTTCTGCTTGCCACCCTTCTTGGTACCATCAATGGTGCCGGTTCCGCCCTCGCACGTGTCATCCAGGCATATGTCGACAAGGAAAATGGTGGTGCAGAGCAGGAAAATGCGTCTGCAGAGTAAAAAAAGACTTGACCAGAGGGCGGCGGTGTGGTACACCCTCTCCGCCGCCTGAAAAAAATTAGGCTCTTTGTCGGCTCTACGGCCGGTAAGAACTTAAATGGGCAGGGAGCCCCTGTCCACGACTTAGAACCAATTAAAACATATAGATACTACAATGGCTGATCTCAATACAATCGCTGAGGAACTTGGCAAGCTTACCATTCTGGAGGCTGCTGAACTTGTAAAGATGCTCGAAGAGAAGTGGGGCGTTTCCGCCGCTGCTCCCGTGGCTGCTGCCGGCCCCGTTGCCGCTGCTGAGCCCGTGGAGGAGAAGACTGACTTCGACGTAGAGCTGACCGACGCCGGCGGCAACAAGATTGCTGTCATTAAGGCTGTTCGCACCGTTAAGACCGGTCTGGGTCTGGCTGACGCCAAGAAGCTCGTTGAGAGCGCTCCCACCGTTATCCTCGAGGGTGCCTCCAAGGAGGACGCCGAGAAGGCTAAGGCCGAGCTCGAGAAGGCCGGTGCCAAGGTCACTATCAAGTAACCTTTCCATTCCCGCGCGAGCAGGGGAGGAGTGTATTCCTCCCCTGCATTCGCGTCAAGTTGTGCAGCGGGGAGAATGGCTCTGTCTCCCTAAAGCTTGTGTATAAATGGCTTATATGACACAGAAAAGCCACAGGAGCCATATAGCAGGACTGTAGAATCGACCCGGGAAGGCAACGACTTCGCAAGCGCGCGTGCGAGCGCGTCATTCCGGGTCGGTTTTACCAGACGTAAACCGATCCGCACCCGGACATGGGTGCAAAACATTATCTCCGCCAACTCCATGTCAAAGCCTAAGCAAGAGCGAATCAGTTTCGGCAAGATCAAAGAGGTTATCGATCCCCCTAACCTCATTGAGATCCAGACAAAATCCTACGAGGAATTCCTGCAACGTTTCAGCGAGCCTGATAAACGGCTCAAGATGGGTTTGCAGGCTGTTCTTTCTGAGCATTTCCCGATCGAAAGCTACGACGGGCAAATCCGCTTGGAGTATGATTCTTACGAGATATCCCCGCCCAAGACGTCTGACTTTGCAGCCATTCGTGCCGGCGAGACCTACAGCGCTTCCCTGTATGTGAAGTTCCGCCTGAAGTGCGGTGATTACACGGCCGATGAGAATGTGTACATGGGCGAGATTCCCATGATTACCGACCGTGGTACATTTGTGATTAACGGTGCTGAGCGTGTGATTGTGGCTCAGCTGCATCGTTCTCCCGGTATCTGTTTTGAGAAGAGCCGCCATGCCAATGGTAAGGATATCTTCTCCTTCCGCATTATTCCTGACCGCGGTTCCTGGCTTGAGGTTCAGTTCGACACGAGCGACCTCATGTATGTGTTCCTCGACCGTCGTCGTCGTCGTCGCAAGTTCCTTGCTACCACTTTCCTGCGTTACCTCGGCTATGAGAGCGACCGCTCCATCGTGGAGCAGTTCTACACCATTCAGAAGCTCCAGCTTGCTGATGCTACCGGTGAGGAACTCGAGTACCTCATTCCCTTCGAGGATGTGAAGCATGGTGATGAGAGCAACGGTCGCCGCGCCGCTGTTATTGCCAAGGCCTACGAGCCCCTCAGCTTGGCCACCATCAAGAAGATGCTTGAGCTGGGCATCAAGGAAATTGAGGTGATTGACCAGCGTGAGGAGGAAACCCTCGTGAAGACCCTCAAGAAGGACCTTTCCTTCGACCGCGAGAGTGCTCTTAAGGAAATCTTCCGCAAGTTCCGTCCCGGTGATCCCTCTTCCGTACAGCAGGCTGCTACGGCTCTTGACCGCTTGTTCAAGGAGGAGAAGAAGTACGACCTTACCCGCGTGGGTCGTTACAAGATTAACCAGAAGCTGGGTCTCGATGTTCCTGAGGATATCCGCCTCATTCAGCCCATTGACTTCCTGAGCGCTGTGAAGTACCTCCTGCGCCTGAAGAATGGTGAAGGTCAGGTAGACGATATCGATCACCTCGGCAACCGTCGCGTGCGTGCCGTTGGTGAGCTTATTGCCAACCAGTGCCGCGTGGGTCTTGCCCGTACCGAGCGTCTGGTGAAGGAGCGCATGACCCTGTGCGATACCACCCGCACCGATATCACCCCCAGCAAGCTTATCAACCCGAAGGCTCTGAGCGCTGTTGTGCGTGACTTCTTTGGCCGCAGCCAGCTCTCTCAGTTCATGGATCAGATTAACCCCCTGGCTGAGCTTACCCATAAGCGCCGTCTGTCCGCTCTTGGTCCGGGTGGTCTGAACCGCGACCGTGCCGGTTTCGAGGTTCGAGACGTTCACCCCTCTCACTACGGTCGAATTTGCCCGATTGAGACACCTGAAGGTCCCAATATCGGTCTTATCAATTCTCTTTGCACATATGCCCGCATTGACGAGTACGGTTTCATTGAGACTCCGTTCCGCCGCGTGAAGAAGGTGGAGAAGAAGGATGCCGCCGGTAATGTGATTGATACGGAGGTTATCGTGACGAACGAGGTGGAGTACCTTACCGCCAACAAGGAAGAGTACCACCTCATTGCTCAGGCTAACAACCCCATCGATAACGACAACGGCAGCGGTCACTTTGTGCGTAATCGCGTGACGGCACGTGAGCACGGTGAGTTCATCGAAGTTGATCCTCGCCGCGTGGAGTACATGGACGTATCTCCCAAGCAGATTATCTCTATTGCTGCCGGTCTTATTCCTTTCCTTGAGCACGACGACGCCAACCGTGCACTCATGGGTGCTAACATGCAGCGCCAGGGTGTGCCGTTGATGGTGAACCAGGCCCCGCTTGTGGGTACCGGTATCGAGGCCAAGTGTGCACGCGATAGTTGCGCTGTTGTGGTGGCTCAGGCTCCCGGTATTGTGGCCTCTGCTACGGCTGAGTACATCGTGACTACTCATGATGGTCAGCTGCCGGTATCTCCCCAGCGTTGGCTGAGTGACCCCGAGAGCGTACGTACCGATGCTGAGAAGGGTATCTACGTATATCAGCTGCGCAAGTTCATGCGCTCCAATGCTTCTACCTGCATTAACCAGCGCCCCATCGTTTCCCGTGGTGATGTGGTGAATGCCGGTGATGTGCTGGCTGACGGTCCCTGTACGGATGGCGGCGAGCTTGCTCTGGGCCGCAACGTGCTGGTGGCTTACATGTCCTGGTACGGTTACAACTTCGAAGACGCCATCATCATTTCCGAGCGACTGGTGCAGGAGGATGCCTATACCTCCATCCACATCGAGGAGTTCGAGGAGAAGGCTCGCGACACCAAGCTCGGGCCGGAAGAAATCACCCGCGATATTCCCAATGTGGGCGACGAGGCTCTGAAGAACCTGGGTAGCGACGGTGTAATCCGCATTGGTGCTGAGGTGAAGCCCGGCGACATTCTCGTGGGTAAGATTACGCCCAAGAGCGAGACTGACCTGGCACCTGAAGAGCGCCTGCTGCGCGCCATCTTCGGTGAGAAGGCTGCTGATGTGAAGGATACCTCTCTGCGTGTGCCCCCGGGCACCGTGGGTACGGTGATGGATGTTCGCATCGTGCGCTCCAGCGCCCCCGGCACTCCCCCCGTTGACGTGGAGAAGGAGAGCCAGAAGCAGCGCAAGAAGGTGGACGCCGAGTACGATCGCGACAAGGATGCTCTTATTGAGCAGCTTACCAGCAAGCTCTCTGACCGTCTGCTTGGCGAAAAGATTCCGCTTGAGGTGACCCGCGCCGGCTCCAACGAAATCGTAATCCCCGCCAATCGCAAGATTACTAAGACCCTGCTGCGCAAGCTGGCCGTATACCACGACCAGATTGAAATGAGCGCCAGCCCGGTTAAGAACCAGATTTTCGAAATCATCAACGCCTACGCTCCCCGCTTCGAGGACCTCGATGAAGAGCGTGATCGCAAGCTCGACCAGATTGAGGCCGGTGCTGAGATGGACCCGGGTGTGGTGACCGAGGTGAAGGTGTACATTGCCGCCAAGCGCAAGCTGGGTGTGGGTGATAAGATGGCAGGCCGTCACGGTAACAAGGGTGTGTGCTCTCGCGTGCTTCCCATCGAGGATATGCCCTACCTGGAAGACGGTACTCCCGTTGACATCATTCTGAACCCCCTGGGCGTGCCTTCCCGAATGAACGTGGGTCAGGTGCTTGAGGCTCACCTCGGCGTTGCTGCCAAGGCTCTGGGCTTTAAGGTGGCCACTCCCGTATTCGACGGTATTGAAGAGTCCAAGATTTGGGACTACATGAGCCAGGCTAAGCAGGTACCCGGTTTCACCTGGGTAGGCGATGGTAAGGATGGTTCCGTGGCCGGTAAGAGCCGTCTGATTGACGGTCTGACGGGTGAGTACTTCCACTACCCCGTGGTGGTAGGTTACACCTACATGCTGAAGCTCAACCACCTCGTTGCCGATAAGGTGCACGCTCGTGCCGTGGGTACTTACTCGCTCGTTACCCAGCAGCCGCTGGGCGGTAAGGCTCAGCACGGTGGTCAGCGCTTCGGTGAAATGGAAGTGTGGGCTATGGAGGCATACGGTGCTGCTTACACGCTGCAGGAGCTTCTTACAGTTAAGTCTGACGATGTTCAGGGTCGTACCCGCATTTACGAGAACATTGTTAAGGGCGATAACTCGCTGGCAGCCGGTACACCGGAGTCCTTCAACGTGCTCATTAAGGAAATGCAGGCTCTCTGCCTTAACGTGCAGCCGCTGGAGAAGAAGGATCGTGAGAACGCACCTCAGACCACGGATGAACTCTTCGACCTGCTGGCCGACGGCGGCGATGATGAGGAGCTCTTCGGTGATGAGATTGACTTCGATGGCGATTCCGACTTCGATGACGACTCTGATGATGACCTGGAGGACGATGACGACGTGGCCACTACTGAGGAGGCCGACGACGAAGACGACTCCGAGATGTAAACCTGTAACCGCCACCCGTCTGTGTGGGCGGGTGGCAAACTGAACTTTCAAAATATAACGCTTATATGTCTTACATTGACCTTAACAACGAGAAGCCTAAAAACTTCGACCAGGTTTGCATCACCGTTGCCAGCCCGGAGAATATCCTGAGCTGGTCCAGCGGCGAGGTCAAGAACCCTGAGACCATCAATTACCGTACGTTCAAACCCGAGAAGGGCGGCCTTTTCTGTGAGCGTATTTTCGGTCCCACTCGTGATATGGAGTGCTCTTGCGGTCGTTACAAGCGCGCCAAGAACAAGGGCATGATTTGTGACCGTTGCGGTGTGGAGGTTACCTCTGCCCGTGTACGTCGTGAGCGCATGGGCCACATTGAGCTGGCTGTGCCGGTAACGCACATCTGGTTCTACAAGTGTATGCCCAGCCGCATCGGCCTCATGCTGAACCTGACGGCTCGTGACCTGGAGCGCGTGATTTACTACGAGGACTACATCGTCATCGACCCCCGCGGTGTGAATGGTATCGAGCGCGGTATGATTCTTACTGAAGAGGAGTACGAGGACCTGCAGGAGGACTATGGGGATGACGCCCCCGAGGCAGGCATGGGTGCTGTGGCTATTCAGCGCCTGCTGGCTACCATCGACCTTGAGGCCCTCATCGATGAGCTTCGTCAGGAGATGGAGAAGACCAACTCCAAGCAGAACAAGCGCAAGATTGCTAAGCGCCTGCAGCTGGCTCAGGGCTTTAAGAACAGCGGTTGCCACCCCGAGTGGATGGTGCTGACTATCCTGCCCGTTATCCCCCCGGACCTCCGTCCGTTGGTGCCGCTGCCCGGTGGTCGCTTTGCTACCTCCGACCTCAATGACCTCTATCGTCGCGTCATCAACCGTAACAACCGTCTTAAGGAGCTCGCTGCTCTGCAGACCCCCGAGGTGATTAAGCGTAACGAAATGCGCATGCTGCAGGAGGCTGTTGACGCCCTCTTCGATAACGGTCGTCATGGCCGTCACGTTACGGGTGCCGGTAACCGCCCGCTGAAGTCCCTCTCCGACATGCTGAAGGGTAAGAGCGGTCGTTTCCGTCAGAACCTGCTTGGTAAGCGTGTGGACTACTCCGGCCGTTCCGTGATTGTGATTGGTCCGAACCTGCGCATGAACCAGTGCGGTCTGCCCAAGAAGATGGCTCTGGCTCTGTTTGAGCCCTTCATCATTCACCGCCTGAAGGAGCTTGGCTATGTGCATACTGTGCGCTCCGCCAAGAAGATGATTGACCGTAAGGAGTCCATTGTATGGGATATCCTCGAAGAGGTGACCAAGGGACATCCCGTGTTCCTGAACCGTGCTCCTACGCTGCACCGTCTCTCCATTCAGGCTTTCGAGCCTGTGCTGATTGAGGGTAGCGCTATCCGTCTGCACCCGCTTGTATGTACCGGTTATAACGCTGACTTCGACGGTGACCAGATGGCTGTGCACGTGCCCCTGAGCGTGGAAGCCCAGCTGGAGGCTCGCCTGCTCATGCTGGCCCCCAACAACATCTTCTCGCCTGCTTCCGGTAAGCCCATCAGCACGCCGTCTCAGGATATCATTCTCGGTTCCTACTACCTGACGCACACCCGTGCTAAGACGGTGAAGGAGAACGAGGATAATCAGAATCTGCTGCCGCTCTTCGAGTCCATCTCCGAAGTGGAGTTTGCTATTGCAGCCCGCAAGATTGGCTACCACGACTGGATTCGTCTGAAGAACCCCGATTACGGCAAGACCGGTCGCGATTTCGAGCGTCTCTCCTTCAACCAGGAGAACGTGAACCGCAAGACCATCGTCACTACTGCCGGTCGTGTGCGCTTCAACGAAATCTGGCCCAACGAGATTGGTTACATCAACTGCAACGTTCGCAAGAAGGAGCTGGGTGAAATCATCTGGCGCTGCTACCAGACTTGTGGTCAGGCCAAGACGGTGGAGACACTCGATGCTCTGAAGTCCCTTGGCTATAAGGAGGCTACCCGTTCCGGTTGCTCCATCGGTATCGTTGACATGGTTGAGCCCGAGCACAAGGCTAAGCTTATTGCTGAGGCTTACGATGAAGTGACCAAGGTGAGCGAGCAGTACGAGGAAGGTCTTATCACCAACGGCGAGCGCTACGAAAAGGTGGTTAACATCTGGTCCTCCACGACCGATGCTATTCAGAAGGAGCTCTACACCAAGCTGGAGTACAACGACGGTTCCGCTGTTGCCAACCCGCTCTTCATGATGGTTGACTCCGGTGCTCGTGGTAACAAGGCTCAGATTAAGCAGCTCTCCGGTATGCGTGGTCTTATGGCTAAGCCCAGTGGTGAAATTATCGAGCGCCCCATTACCTCCAACTTCCGTGAGGGTCTGAGCGTGCTTGAGTACTTCATTTCCACCCACGGTGCCCGTAAGGGTCTGGCTGATACCGCTCTTAAGACGGCTGACTCCGGTTACATGACCCGTAAGCTGGTGGACGTGGCTCAGGACGTGATTGTACGCGATGAGGACTGCGGTACCGACAACGGTATCACCATGACCGCTATCTACGACGGTGATGACGAAATCGCCAGCCTTGCTCAGCGTATCTATGGTCGCGTAACTTGCGATGACATCTACGACCCGACCTCTCACGAGCTCATCGTGGCCAAGAACGACATCATCACCGATGAGGCCGCCAAGCGCATTGAGAAGGTAGGCATCGAGAAGGTGAAGGTTCGCTCCGTACTTACCTGTGACCTTACGAAGGGCTGCTGCGCCAAGTGCTATGGTCTGAACCTGGCAACCGGTAAGAGCGTGAAGGTGGGTGAGGCTGTCGGTATCATCGCTGCTCAGTCCATCGGTGAGCCCGGTACTCAGCTTACCATGCGTACCTTCCACGTGGGTGGTACGGCATCGGCCTCCACCAGCCGTCCCGAGTATGTGGCCAAGACCGATGGTCAGGTCATTTACGACGAGAACCTGCGCGGCCGCTGCGTAGTGGATGAGAACGGTAACAACGTGGTACTCTGCAAGAACGGCAGCGTGAAGGTTTACGACGCCGAGGGTAAGGAGCAGGAGTCTTACCAGCTCACCATGGGTGCTGTACTTCACGTGAAGGACGGCGAGCAGATTACCGCCAAGACCCTCATTGCTGAGTGGGATCCCTTCGCCATTCCGGTTATTGCCGAGGTGGGTGGTCAGGTTGAGTTTGCCGACATGATTGAGGGTATTACCTGCCGCACCGAGAGCGGTCACACGGAATCCGGTAAGGGTACGACGGTTATCATCGACCACCGTCAGGACCTGGCTCCGCGCATTATCGTGCACACCGCCAAGCCCGGTAGCGCTAAGGATCAGCCCCGCGTCTACTCCATCCCGACCGGTGCATACCTTGCCGTGAACAACAAGCAGAAGATTTCTGCCGGTACGTCCATCGCCAAGACCCCCCGTAAGGTGCAGAAGACGAACGATATTACCGGTGGTCTTCCCCGCGTGGCCGAGCTCTTCGAAGCACGCCGCCCGAAGGATACCTGCACGCTGGCTGAGATGGACGGTATCGTCTCTATCGATGACGCCATGATTCGTGGTAAGAAGGTTGTGACGATTTATCGCGATGCTGAGGCCAAGGAGGCCGCCGGCAAGAGCCGTCGCCGCTCCTCCAAGCTCGAGACTCACGATGAGAACGAGGGTGCCATCTCCATCAAGCACCTTGTGCCCATGGATCGCCACATCATCGTTCACGACGGCGACTTCGTGCGTGCCGGTGAGCCCCTGTCTGACGGTTCCGAGGCTTCCGATGAAATCCTCCGCATTTGCGGTAAGGAGGCTCTGCAGGAGCACCTCGTCAACAAGGTGCAGCAGGTATACCGTGTGCAGGGTGTAGAGATTAACGACAAGCACGTCGAAATCATCGTCTCACAGATGCTGCGCAAGGTGCGCGTGAAGGACCCGGGCGATACCGGTCTGCTCTGGGGTGATGAGGTGGATCGCACCACGCTGTCCCGCATTAACCGCGAGACCGTCAACATGAATGGTCGTCCGGCCGACAGCGAGCCCATCCTCCTCGGTATCACCAAGGCTTCCCTTAAGACGGATTCCTTCATCTCCGCCGCTTCCTTCCAGGATACAACTCGTGTGCTTACCGAGGCTGCAACGCTGGGCAAGGTTGATATGCTGGAGGGCTTCAAGGAGAACGTCATTCTGGGGCACCTTATTCCTGCCGGTACCGGTTTCGACAAGTACCGCAATATCGTGGTGGAGGCTGCTCCCGGTGCTACTCCCATCCCCCGTGCCGTGTGGGAGGATGAGGATGATTTCTCCGCTGCGGAGGAGACCATCTCCGTGGGTATCGACGAGTAAAGCTCGTTTGAATTGCCCTCAAAATGGGATTTTCGACCCGGCTGCGTATCATGCGCGGCCGGGTCGCTTGCCAATAAAAGATATTGAGCGATGAGTCGGTTTATTTTATTCTTGCCTGATAAAACAAAAGTAGGTAGAATACATAACGATGTGTAGGAATAAGTTTTTATTAAAGTTTGTTATTGCCGGGATGATATTTCCCTTTGCGGTTGCCGATGAATTGGATAGCTGGCTAACTCGCAGCAATGGCGTATTTTCGATACACGAGGCTGCTGCTACGGGCGATGAGTATGCTGTGCGCGTGGCAGCTATGGACAAGGCAACTCTCAATATGCCCGATGAGCTGGGCAGAACTCCGTTGGATATTGCCGTGATGAATGGGCATGAGTTTGCGGCTGCTCACCTGATTGCCTGCGGAGCTGCGGCCTCTGAGCAAACGCTGGCCTTGGCCTCTACTCAGGCTACGCGCGATGTAGTGATGGGCTCATTGAAGAAGCGTCAGTTGGAGATTCAGCTGTGCGAAGCCGTTGCCAGTAATAATATGCCGGAGGTTCGCCGGTTGTTGGCGCAGGGGGTAAATGCCAATGCTCTGACTCATGATTATCAGATGTCGGTGCTGATGGCCGCTGTGCAGGCCAGGCGTGTGCAGATGGTGCAACTGTTGCTTGATAATGGTGCTGATGTGGATTATGTAAATGTGCAGAGCAAAAGTGTACTGCATATAGCCGCAGCCTATGCTGATGGTGACATTGTGCACCGCCTGTTGGCTGCCGGGGCTAATCCCATGATGAAAGCCAATAACGATGCTACTCCGTTGCATGATGCCGTGTGGCAGCACAATCTTTCCACGGTTAAAGCCCTGTTGCCCTCCTATACTGCGGTAAATTATAATCCTGATGGCGGGCGCAACGGGCTTCCGTTGATGATGGCTATCAGCAACGGAAGTGTCGATATCGTACGGGCTTTTATTGCGGCCGGTACGAATTTGCGAGGTGCCTGTTTCGAAAAGATGCCGCCTTTGGTCTGGGCTGTCATGAGAGGCCGTGAGAATATTGCTCGAGAGTTACTGAAGGCAGGCGCTGACCCCGATGCCTGTGATATGAAAGGGCAATCCGCCCGTGATTATGCAGCCATGAAAATGCCGAATCTCTTCCAATAACCTTTTCCCGTATTATTGCATGAAAATTGTAACAACTTTGCTGGTGGCTTCGGTGCTGTGGTTGGGGGCGTTGCCTATTCAGGCGGCTGTTCCTGCCGGTACAGATTACAGTACCCTCAACTCATCTGCTGATGTTGAGGCCGCATACCGCGATCGCTATTATCGGGCTTATCTGCCTATTGAGGAGGTGCGTGAAAAACTCCGCACTAACAATTATTCCCATTACGAAAATCCCACCGGAATTTATGTCACCCGCGGCGAGACGTTGACAACAACCGTCACCCCGGCTGTGGAGGGAACGCTGGAACTTATCATCCATGATTTTGGTAAGGAAGCCGACCACGCTGTCATCGTACTCGACTCCGGCCGACATACGTTTGGAGCCCCCGCTACGGGGCTGATGTATGTCAACTATCGTTCGGAGAAGCCTGCGGAAGCACCTCCTGTGCGAGTACGTATTGAGGGTGGGCAAGTGAACGGCGTCTTCACCCAGTATGATGACGCTGCAACCTGGAAAAAACTTCTTGCTCATGCCAAGTGCAATATCCTTGATATTTTGGGTGAACGCGTACAGCTGGCCTACAATGTGGATGGTTTGCGCGAGCAATGCCCTGAGCGCGGGCCGGAGCTGCTGAAGCTCTATGATGATGTTATTCGCATGGAGCAGGAGATGCTCGGATGGGATAAATACGGGGTTCACCCCGGTAACCATATTCATGGACGAGTGCAATGGGGGGGCTTTATGCATGCCGATGGCATTGGTTCCGCTTATGTGTATTCTGCCATGAAGGAGGTCGCTAATCCTGATAATCTGCGAAAGTCGGTATGGGCTATTGCTCATGAGTTCGGGCATATTAACCAGTGCCGCCCGGGCATGATGTGGGCCGGTTCTCAGGAAGTAACCAACAACATTTTCTCTGCTTGGTGCTGCTACTGCATCAATCCTGCAACCTGTCGTTTGGAGCATGAGGTGACTCCTGTTATCGGTGGGCGCCCCATGCGCGGCGGGCGAATGGATTGCTACGTCAACAATGCCATTGTTAACAGACAACTCTGGCAGTTCCAATCCGGTCCGGATAATGGCTTGCAGAATGTACCCGGAGCCCGAACTGGTGATCATTTTGTGAGTGTATGTCCCCTGTGGCAGTTGCAGTTGTACATGGCCGTGGCGCGTGATAAGGCTGATTTTTATGCAGACATTCACCATTTGGCCCGTCAGGATGCCTCGGATACTCCCCACGGTCAACTGCGCTTGCAATTCTTTACTCGTGCTTGCGATGTCACGGGGTGGGATCTCTCTGACTTCTTTGTGAAGGTCGGTATTGTTGCACCCATGAACCGCTATGTGGAGGATTATTCCTCTCACATGGTTACCATTACACCTGAGATGTGCCGGGAGGCCATTGCTCATGCCCGCCGTTATCCCAAGCCGGATAGCTCGGTCATTTATTATATCAATGCCAATAATGTGCATATTTATCGCGACCGTTTGCCGGTGCAGCCTTCTCCGGATTATGTGCCGAAGTTTTCCCGGGGGCGTGTGACAATTCCTGCCTCGGTCTGGCAAAATGCCGTTGCTTTCGAGGCTTATGCTGATGGTGAATTGGTACGCATTGCTCTGCGTGGGCTGAATCATAAAGATAACGCCACAACTGATCTTATTTGCCCACCCGGAACTACTGCCATTAAGGCTGTACAGTGGGATGGAACTCGTTTTGATGTATGGCAAAATTAATTTATGTAGCTGATCGGCTGAGACGTACGGCATCTAAGCTGTTGGCGTTTCTTGTTCCGAATAGTTTTCATCTTAAGCTGCGCATACGCTGTATACGCAGCATGTATAGGCTTTTTGATTTCAGAGCACAATCTGATAAAAAGAGGTTTATTTGTTATTATAAAAGCGGGTCGCCGGATTGTCCCGGTCTGGCAGACCGATTAAAAGCGCTGGTCACAGGCTATGTGCTGGCAACAGAGAATGGATACCCATTCTACATATACCATGACCTAGGCTTTCAGTTGAGGGATTATCTCCTGCCGGCTGAAGTTGACTGGTCGTTGGAAGAGAGCAGCATTAGTCTGGGGCTTAATCGTATAAGCTGTATCTGGTTTGCCGCAGAGATGCTCAAACTCAATCCCCGTGTGAAAGAGTATCATCTTCATTGTGCCGGTGATATTACGGAAAATCTGGAGGGTGAGCTGAAAGATAAATATGATTTCGGCCGGACATTCCATAAATTGTTCCGCCCCTCGCCACACTTGTCGCAACTGCTGGAGAAGGCTCGCCATGAATGTGGGATAGCTGAGAATGAGTACATCGCCGTTCATATTCGCTTTCTGGACTTTTTTGAGACGGTGGAATCTACTCGCGATACAGCATTTACTCGCCATGCCACCCCAGAGGAACAAGCTGCTATGATTGAGAGTATTCACCGGACGGTGGAGCAAATTCATGAGCAATGCGGTGGGAGGCCTATTGTGCTGTTCTCCGACAGTACGACTTTCCTGGCAGCAAAGCATCCTTCCTATGTTCGAATTCTGCCCGGTCAGGTGGGGCACATTTATGTGCATGCTGATAATCAATCCGTCATTGATAAGGCCTTTACTGATATGTTTATCATTGCCGGAGCCGCTCATGTGTACAATATCGTAGGTCCGGGTACATACAAAAGCGGTTATTCCTATATGGGCGCACGAATAGGCTGTAAGCCATTTACACGTTACGAGCGATTGATGTAAAGCCTGTCAAAAAACGGCACGTCAGCCATGAGCTGACGTGCCGTTTTGGTATAAATATGTAGCGTAGCTTAGCTGAGGGCTGCGTAAGCGGCTTGCTGTTCGCCGGGCAGCGTGGTCTCATAGCTAATCCCGATAGCCTCACGGCAAGCCTCAGGGCTTTCGTAGATGCCGGCACCGGCAAAGGCATACATGGCTGCACCGAGCACGGTACTCTCCGATACGGTGGATACCAAGATGGGCAGGCCAAGGATATCGGCACGCATTTGAGTCCATATCTTGTTACGTGCGCCACCGCCTACCAGCAACAGTTCCGTAGCCTTAAAGCCACCAACCTTCTCCAGCTTCTCCAGACGGCTCTTCAGGCGCAGAGTGAGAGCCTCCATGGCGGCACGGTAGATGTGGCCGCGGGTACGCCCGAGAACGAGGCCTTCAATGCTGCCGGGTACAGGGTCGCTGGGCAGGAAATTGGGAACCAGCTTCACCCCCTCGCAACCGGGAGGAATTGCGGCTGCTTCTGCATCCATGGTGTCGTAATTTTCGCCGTTGTAGCAGGTAGCCTTCACCCATTCAATGATGCCGCTGGCAATCCACTGTAGGCCGGGATTGAGTAGGCCGTTTTTGCTGTCAAATTCCACGGTGGCTCCGGCGGCATAATCTTCTGCCTCGAGCTTGGCTTTTGCAGTACGCAGCATGAGGATTTCCCAAGTACCGCTGGAGAGGAAGGGCTGATTCTCCTTCACGCCGCTGCCGAAAAGGGCAAACTGGGTGTCGTGACCGGTCGAGACAACCGGAACGGAGCAGGGGAGCCCCAGCAATTCGCATGCGGCTGCGGTAAGATTGCCGATAACTTCGCCGGCATTGACCATGGGCGGGAAGAGGGATTTGCTGATGCCCAGCGTACCGAGGATTTCGTCGCTCCAGTCACCGGTGGCAAGATCCGTCATTTGTGAGGTGCCGGCCATGGTGCGGTCGGTTGCCATCACGCCGGTAAGGCGGTATGCCAGAATATTGGAGATGAAAAGCCATGCGTGAGCCTGTTCCAGCAGCTCGGGTCGGTTTTCCTTCAGCCAGATAAGCTTGTAGATGGTGTTGAAAGCGAACTCGCCAACACCGGAAATCTCGTTAAGTTTGCTCTGAGGCAGGTATTGGGAGATGTTCTTCATCACCTCGGCTGTGCGCGGGCACTTCCAGGAAATGACAGGGTAGAGCAGTTCACCGGCTTCGTTGACAAGAGCACCGTCCACACCGAAGGTGGTAATAGTGACACCCTTAATCTGAGAGGCGTCAACGTCGGGCAGGATTTTGCGGGTGCACTCAGCCAACTGGCTGAGAATGCGGTCGGCATTCCATACGTGATACTGGGCATTTTCGGCACCGGTATCGGTGGAATTGGGCTGGCTGGATTTAGCGACAAGGTTGCCCTTGTTGTCTACCAGGATGGCGCGTACATTGGTAGCGCCGCAGTCTAAGCAGAGTATGTATGACATAGCGGGTTATTCGAATATTTTGTTGAAAACTTTATCTGCGTGAAAGTGCGGGTGCCATGCTTCGGCAATGGCTTGGGGGGAGCGCCGGTCGTTTGCCCAGAGCTTCAGTTCCTCCAGCAGGGCAAGAGCGAGCGCTTTCGGGCTGTCTTCCTCAGCAATGCACCCGGAGTTTTTGGTGGTATACCAATGAAGATCAGCCAGGGCGATGGGACGATTAGCTGTCACAACCGAGCACCCGCAGCAGAGCGCTTCTGCGGAGACGTTGTGTGAGCCTTCAAAGCGTGAGGGGCAGAGAATGACCTGAGCATTGTTGTACTCCTCGCGCAGCAGGGTATTTTGCAGGTAGCCCAGTAATTTGATTTTTTCTGCAACTTCTGTTGGCAGCTGTTGATGCCACCGGCGCAATTCTTCCGTCAGCGTGCCGTATATGCGGGTTTCGGCAGTTCCGCCGCTTTCATAAAAGAGTTCCAGCGTTTTCATCAGCACCTCCGGGCGCTTCTGAAAACGGTCATCCCAACGGCCGATGCAGAGGATTATCGGTTGTTTTTTGCGCCCATCGTATCGGCATTCGGGGGATACCGGGCAGGGCATGGGGAAGAGCTTTTCCATGAACCAGGGGCCGTAGAAAAGCTTTTTGCTGATATCGGCCGCAGCTGTCGGGCACATCGTGATGACGTCGGCCCGACGAAGATGTGCCGAGCGGAAGATATCTCCCAGCTTGGTACGTAAATGGCAGACAAATCGGGTGAGCCGGGAGGTTCCGTCGGGGAAGCAACCGGTGAAATCGCTGGTGCAATCCATGTGGATAACCAATTTTAATCCGGCTTTGCGTATGGCTCGAGCTATGTGGCGATAACGGGGCGCCCCCCAGGAATAGAGTACGACGGCATCAATGCCGAGCTGTTGCCACCATGTGGCAGAGGAGAGGTTGGCAAATTCCGTACGGATGATACCCTCTCGCTGGTCATCATCGTGGTACGGCAGGGGCATGATACACTTGCTCTCTACCCCCATACGTTGCAACGTGCGGGAGATGAGCCCCGTGTCGCGTATAAAATAGCCATCATTGGCATGAAAGGCAACAGGGGTACAGCAGTATATCTTTTTGTACCGGGGATTCATGGCGAGAGCCGTATAAGCGAAAAAGCGCCCTGCCGAGCATGAGCATCGGCAGGGCGGTGATAATCGTTATCAGTACTTGCCGTAGATGGGACCGAAGTTGGCGCAGGCGCGGAAGTCTGCACCTTCGGGATCGGCGGTACCGAAGAGATCCCAAGCGGCGGGGCGATAGACCTTATCCTCGGGTACGTTGTGAGCGTATACGGGAATGCGCAGCATGGAAGCCAGGGTAATGATGTCAGCTCCGATGTGGCCGTAGGTCCAGGCACCGTGGTTGGCACCCATGTTGGCCATCACGGTGTAAACATCCTTAAAGCCACCCTTGCCGGTCAGGCGCGGGGCGAACCAGGTGGTGGGCCAACCCGGGTCGGTACGCTGGTCGAGCTTATCGTTTACATCCTGGGGCAGGTCGCAGGTCCAACCTTCCACGATGGTCAGAACGGGGCCCTGACCCTTCACAAGGTTCATGCGAATCATGGTTACAGGCACATTGCCCTTGGATACGAAGTGCAGGCTGTAGCCGCCGCCGCGGAAGTATTCGCGGTTGGCCGGGCACCACTCGGAGGCGCCCATCATAGCTTCGATGTCGGCCTGAGTGGTCTCACCGGTCTTCTTCATGATGGGGGTGCCATCGGGAGCGGTAGCGTGCATGTTGCCGTCCAGAGCGGTGGAACCGGAGTTGATAAGGTGCATGATGCCATCCTTGGCCAGCCCCTCCATGGTGTAGCCGGTCACGCGCTTCACAGCGGCAGGGCTCCAGTAGGTACGGATGTCGGAGAAGCAGGCGGCGCGGCCGGTCAGCTGGTGCAGCAGCAGCATGCAAACGCCGTTCATGGCATCGTTCTCTGTAGCGAAGGGAATAGCCTCACGCGGGCCGTTCCAGTCGAAGGTGCTGTTGAGGAGGGACTCGGCCATGTCGCCGTTGGGGTAGAAGTCCGTCCAGTGACGCTGACCCTGGAAGCCACCGCAGATAGCGTTGAAGCCCAGACCCTCTTCCTCGCGATCGATGGTCTTGAGGTAGGGGTTGCCGTGCATCATGTCGCGGAAGATGATGGTCATGAGGATGGACTCGCGCAGGGTGCGCTCCTTCTCCTCGGGGGAGAGCACGAGGTCGGGGCGGTTGCGATCCGGACCAATCTTCACGTACTTCTTGGCCCACTCCATGGCCAGGTCGAACTCAGCCTTGTCGTAGATGCCCAGCTCCATGCGACGACGTACTTCGGTCATATCGACAGCCTGCACGCGCATGCCCATGTAGCTCTCCCAGAAGGACTGGTCAACGATGGAGCCGGCGATACCCATGGAGCAACCACCGATGGAGAGGTAGCCCTTGCCGCGCAGAGTGGCAACGGTAAGGCCGGCGCGGGCGAAGCGCAGAATCTTTTCAGCCACGTCCTCGGGGATGGAGGTGTCGTCAGCGTCCTGTACGTCGTGGCCGTAGATGGAGAATGCGGGCACACCCTTCTGAGCGTAGCCGGCGAGAGCGGCAGCCAGATAGACGGCGCCGGGACGCTCGGTGCCATTGAAGCCCCAGATGGCCTTGGGTGTGGTGGCATCGGTCTCGAAGGTTTCGGTGATGTAGCACCAGCAGGGGGTCACAATCAGGGAGCAGCCTACATTGTTCTCAGCGAACTTCTGGTTGCAGGCAGCAGCCTCAGCGGGGCCGCCGATGGTGGTGTCAGCGATAACGCACTTTACGGGCTGGCCGTTGGCGTGAGTCACATTGGCCTCGATGAGGGCGGCAGCAGCCTTGGCCATGTTCATGGTCTGGTCTTCCAGAGACTCACGAACACCAAGACGACGACCGTCGATTGTCGGGCGAATGCCGATAGTCGGTAATGTATCGTACTTCATATACGTTATAGAGTTAAATGGTTGTTATTTGTCGGAAGAAGTGGTGGATTTGCGGAAGATAAGGCTGTACAGCAGAACTACCGCAAAGCAGATGGCGGGTACAATGAACGAAGCGCGCACAGCAGCGGAGCTGGTGCCCAGGTTCGTGTCCCAGGTATTGTCGAAGGCGGCGGTGAGGCCAAGCCAGCAGCTCTCAGCATCGCCGATGATACCGGCCATCCAGGGCGTAATGAGAGCACCACCCAGAATAGCCATGATGAGGCCGGCGGCACCCAGCTTCACGTCACGCTGGCTCAGACCACCCAGAGCAATGCCGTAGATGGTGGGGAACATGAGGCTCATGCAGCCGGACATAGCGATGAGGCAGAGAACGTTAGCCGAGAACCCAATCCCGCCGATTTCGAAGAGAATATCGGACGGCAGATAGATAACGCCCGCACAAGTGGCGATAGCTGCCACAGCAAACAGGCTCATCATGCCGGCTGGGTTGAATTTCTTCATGTAGTAAGTGGCAATCCAGCGGCATACGATGAAGAGGATGATGGAAATCAGGTAGTAAGTAGCAGCGGTGGCCGGGGTTACACCGAGCTCCTTGCAGCAGTACACGTTCAGGTAAGTCCAGGCGGCAATCTGTACGCCGACATAGAAGAATTGGGCAATTACACCGCACCAGTAGCGGGGCTGGCTGAGCAGTGAGAACAGCATGGCGCGATAATCTCCCACCAAGAACAGGTAGGCAATCGGACCCAGCGTGCCGTAGAGCACCCAGTGTACCTTGTCCATGTCAGGGAAGAGGAAGTAAAGTACCACCAACGGTACAACAGCAAAGAGGGCTGCAATCAGTACGCGCAGGCCGCTGTTGGCTTTATTCTCCGCAGGAGTATCGGTGGATTCCGGCTGCTCCTCCTTGGTGCGGAGGAAGAAAATCCAGATAAGGAAAGCAATGGCGCAGAGCCCCACGTAGGGTGCACACACCCAGAAGAGTTCGTTGTGCACAATCTCCTGCAGCTGTTCGGACGGCATGGCAGTACGCTCATCGGCTGTGGCAGGATTCAGGTTCTTCAGGATAAGCTGCTGAGCCAGCAGAATGCCGCAGATAGAACCAACCGGGTTGAAAGCCTGAGCAAAGTTCAGACGACGAACGGCTGTTTTCTCCGGCCCGAGGGAAATGACGTAGGGGTTACACGTAGTTTCCAGCACAGAGCAACCACAGGCTACCACAAAAATGGCAACGAAGTAAATCTCGAAGCTCTGGTTAATGCAGGCCGGAATATAGGCCAGCGCACCTGCAATGTACACGCCCAGGCCAATGAGAACGCCTTTCTTGTACGAGAATTCCTCGATGAGGATGGAGGCGAAAATAGCCAGCACAGCATAGGCGCCATAGAAAGCAACCTGCACCAGAGCGGCCTGCTCCTGAGGAATGGTGAAGATGTTTTTGAACGCCGGCACCAGATTATCGGTCATGTTGTTCAACAGGCCCCAGAGTGCAAAGCAACTCACGAGCATGAAGAATACAGAGCGAACCTTGCGCGGCACGACAGGTGTCATGTCTCCTTTAGCATACTTGCTCATGTTGCAAAGCATAGCACTTTGCCCTGCCATGTCAAGCAGGAAGTGCCCGCTATAGGCGCAAAAATGATGCTCAGCGCATGTACAGCTGCTCATCAGGCAACTGTGTGAGCAATTTAAGCGATTTGCCGAGGTAGCGAATAACGAGGAAAAGCGTGGCGAGCAGGGGAACGCCGATGATGAGGTAGCCCATCCATGTCATCTTGCTGACTGCGTAATTATATTGTACTGCTTGTTCGGCGGCGGGCATGTCAGGTACCGGGAGCAGGAAGTAGAGGGCAAGCCCGAAATTCATAGCTGCGGAGAGGAACAGAGACCCGGCCGTCATGAGTGCCGCGCGATTCAGCACGCCGGTGTAGCTTGCGGTTAACTCTTTTTCCTTAACAGTGGCCTCGATGCGGCGAATGTCGAACAACGCATCGGAGTACACGCAGGCACGCAGCAGGGAGCCTTCCTTGCCACCCCCTACCAGCATGGCTCCTGCCAGAAGCAGGGCAATGATGGCTTCTTTAGCAGCGTACCACCACGGGGTATCGGGGCGAATGGCCAAGGCATCGCCCGTGTTGGCGTAAATGGTGACAACGCCTGTCAGGATGGTGCCGAGTAGACCAAAAGCCGTCATGGCCTCAATTTTGCGCTCGGTTACGAGGCTGTACACGCCGCAGCCGATGGGAAGAGCCAGCGCTACCACCATCGCCCATGTGGTGCCCAAGTGCCACAACTTATCACCTGTGGCGGAGCAATTATCGAGGATGAGAACAGGTGCCAGAACACTCAACAGAACATTGAGCAGGCTTTTGGTTGCTTTGTCCATGGTGAGTGCTTACTTCATGCTTGCAATAGCGGCAGCCATGTCGTCTGCGCGGAAAGTGCTGCTGCCTGCCACGAGGCAGTCTGCGCCGGCTTCGGCACACAGCGGAGCCTGTGTGGTGCCAATACCGCCATCCATCTGAATGATGAACTTCAGACCTTGTTCTTTGCGTGCTGCGTCGAGCACACGCACTTTATCCAGCACTTCACCCATGAAGCTCTGCCCGCCAAAGCCCGGTACTACGCTCATCACCAGTACCATATCGAGCTCGCTCAGGTAGGGGAGCACTTTCTCCACGGGGGTGGCAGGATTGATGGCGAGGCCGGCATGTGCACCGCCTTCGCGAATGGCTGCCAGAGTGGCATGGAGGTCAACGTGCCCTTCACGCTCCACGTGAATGGTAATCATGTTCATGCCGGCCTTCAGGAAGCGGGGCAGGTAATGATCAGGCGCATCAATCATGAGGTGGGCGTCCAAATATGCATCTGCAGGCACGCTGTTACGAATGGCTGCGCAGATGTCCGGCCCGAAGGAAATGTTGTCTACAAAAGAACCATCCATCACATCGAGGTGCAGCCAGTCAGCCCCTGCGGTAAGGGCACGGGCGGCTTCTTCTCCGATGCGGCGGAAATCACAGGCAAGCATGGACGGGGCGATAAGCATATGCGTAAAGTGGTTATATTTTGTTGACCAAAGCATACCTGTAAACAAGACGTTTGGCAAGCAAAAACGCGGCGTCGTGCGGTGTTGTCGCTTGTTTTGGCTTGCAATAGGTGTAAAATATAGTACAATAACCCGCGTTATGGCAGACCGTACCTATACAGACCCCGTTCGAATGGAAAAAATCGTCAGCCTCTGCAAGCGCAAGGGCTTTATCTTCCAAGCCGCTGAAATTTATGGTGGCCTTAACGGTTGCTGGGACTACGGTCCCCTGGGCGTTGAGCTTAAGCGCAACCTGAAGGATTACTGGTGGCGTGTACATGTGCAGGAGCGCCCCGACATTCTGGGCATGGATGGCTCCATCCTGACGCACAACTCCGTGCTGGTGGCTTCCGGCCACGTAGGTGGTTTCTCTGACCCGCTGTGCGACTGCTTGCTGAGCAAGGAGCGTCTTCGCGCTGACCAGATTCCCGCGCAGAGTGGTGTGGCTCTTTGGTGGAAGGGTGCTACCACCAAGGATGGTTCCTGGAGCACGAAAAAGGAGTTCTCCATGCTGACCGCTGAGGGGAGCGAGAAGGAGGTGAAGAATGCCCGTCGCAGCGCTGCTCAGTACTACAGCCAGATTTCCGGCAAGAATATTCCCGTAGCCGAGCTTGAGCTGCTGGAGGAGAGCACCGAGACTGTGAGCGATAGCGTGCGCTACAACCCTGCCAACGGTTCTCTCGTTACCGAGGCTCGCTCTTTCAACCTGATGTTCAAGACTACTATCGGCGCTACTTCCGATGAGAACGATCCCTCCAGCACCGGCTGGCTGCGTCCGGAGACAGCTCAGAGCATCTTCTGCCAGTACAAGAACATTCTCGATTCGTCCCGTACCAAGATTCCCTTCGGTATCGCTCAGATTGGTAAGTCCTTCCGCAATGAGATTAACCCCCGTAACTTCACATTCCGCTCCCGTGAGTTCGAGCAGATGGAGGTGGAGTACTTCTGCCGCGCAGAAGATGGCTTCCGCCTGACCGACGAGTGGCTGGAGAAGAGCCTGCAGTTCTACGAGAACATCGGTATCTCCCGCGAGAAGATTCACATCCTCGACGTGCCGGAGGACGAGCGAGCTTTCTATTCCAAGAAGACCTACGACCTTGAGTATGAGTTCCCCTTCGGTATTCAGGAGCTTATGGGTATTGCCTATCGTACCGATTACGATTTGGGCCGCCATCAGGAGGGCTCCGGCAAGCCGATGGAGTACTTCGATGAGGTAACCCGCGAGAAGTTCATCCCTCACGTGGTAGAGCCCTCTGCCGGTTGCGACCGCTCCGTACTGGCCGTTATCTGCGAGGCTTTCGACGAGGAGGAACTGGGCAAGGACGGCAAGAGCGACATCCGCACCGTCATGCGCTTCCACCCCCGCATGGCTCCCATCAAGGCCGCTATCTTCCCGCTGCTGAAGAAGAACGCCGAGCAGGTGCGCATCGCCCGCGAGATTGAGGCCGAGCTGCGACCCTTCATGAACGTCTTCTACGACGAGACCGGCGCCGTCGGTCGCCGCTACCGCCGTCAGGACGAAGTGGGTACTCCCTTCTGCATCACGGTTGACTTCGAGACGCTGGGTGAAGAGGGTGATCCCTCCCTGAAGGATACCGTGACAATCCGTCACCGTGACTCCATGGAGCAGGAGCGCGTGGCCATTAAGGATCTGCTGCCTTGGCTGCTTAAAAAGATTCACTAATTGATTCCAGTCGGCCCGCAGGTATACAAACGCCTGCGGGCCTTATTGCTAATCCGCCCCATGATATCCATTTCTTCATTGTCAGATGAACTGCGAGAGCAGGTGGTGCATGCTATGCAATCCGGGGAGTCGCCCGTGTGGATGGCTCAGCCGATACCTTCGCTGGCGAATCAATTATCTACGCCATATTTATTCTTTTCCGGCTTTGGCGTGCTTTTCTCCACACTTGTTTACATTGTTGCCGGGCTGGTAAATGTATACATGTTGTTCTCTTTGTTGTTTACCGGGGCGGCCGTGGGGATGGTTTTTGTTATACGCCGTCGCATGAGGCGCACGGTGTATCTCATTACAGAACAGCGTGCCATTGTGCTGCGCCCCACGGGGGTGACGCAGAAGGGTGGCTGGCAACTCATAGCCTGGCCATTAAGCGTCGGGCTGGTAAAAGAGCGAGTGATGCGCAATGATGGCAGCGGTGACCTTATTTTCGGCTACGAGCCTAAGAAAAGCAGCGAGGATACAACGGTGCCCATGGGGTTCTTTAATCTGCCGGAGCTTCGTCGAGTGGAGCAGATGCTGATGGATATTACACCGTCATCTCTCAATTAATGCTATGATAGCGGACGAACTACCCATTCGAGAGCGAGAACTGCTGCAAAATACCTTGTTGAAAGGCGAGCGAATTCTTTGGCTTGGTCGACCGAATGTTGCTTCTCATAAAAATATCACGGGCCGATTGGTTGTGGGACCGTCGCTCTTTTTCCTGATATTTTTCGGTTGGTTCTCGTTCGGCATGTTTGAATCGGGGCGTTTCGTTGCGGCCATTGTATTCGTTTGTCTGGCTTCAGGGAGTCTGGTCATCGCAGTTGCTTCTCCATGGATGTATAGGATTTTGCCTTACGACCTCTATGTGCTGACCGACCGTCGCGCTATTGTAATGAAGGGGCATAAAAGCTATTTGTTCCCTCGCTCTGCCGATATGCTTTATAATCTTACCCGACATGAGAATGGCTCTGTCAGCCTGGAGTTGGGAGTATCACCGGAAGACATTGGCGCTCACAAGTCTCCCAAACCTATTGGTTTCTTGTATTTGTCTGCAAATGAGTGGGAATGTGTGTATGAACTTATGAAAAATCAAGCCGATGATGAGTGCTAAGACGTGGATAGAGGCGGAGCTATTGCCCGGTGAGCATATTCTCTGGTCGCAGGACAGCAATCAGTTATTCTCTGCCCGAGTCGGTAAGCAGTTCTTCGGTGCATTGTGTTGGGGGATGTTCTGTTATTTTTGTGTGTTCTGCGCATTTGCCGCGATGGTGTCAGGGGTACTGGCTCCCGGGTTGGCGCCATATGTATTTTGCATGCTTGTGGTGGTGCTGTTCTGGCGCTCAATACGCTACATTTATGGCGCGGTGGCTGATTCCCTGTGGCAATGCGACGTGCTGACCAACTATCGCGTGATAAGAGCCGAGCGAAACCGTGGCGAATATTGCTTGTGGTCATTGCCTCTGAGTGCCGTTACGGCCGAGTCGGTGCAGGGGAAGGCTGTGCTTCATCTGGCCTCTCCGTATACGTACATGTGGAAGGATAAAATGGTATTTGCTACAGGCGAGGCTGCAACGTGCTTTCCGGATATATTTCAGGCTGCTCGAGCCGATAGGCCGCAGCTCTCTGTGCCGGAACCTTTGGCTCAGCCGCATGACTTGCTGCCTGAGGGCGAAAAACTCTATGGAGCAGGGGAACAATTGCAACTGGGGGATAAGGATGAGTCGGGGCTACGCCGTTGGTTGTTGTTCTGGGCAATCTGGAGCGGCTCGGTGCTGGTTGTAGGGTGGCAAAATCCGCCTGCTGATTGCACATGGGTACCGTGGTGCGTATGTGGCTTGGTTTTCGTTCTTTCGCTCACTCTCCTGGTGCTGGGGCACTATGCCATTCGTCAATATCGGGAAGTATGGTTGCCCTTCGTTGTCGGTGCAGAAAATGTGTATGGAAAGGAGTTTTCACCGTACTCTACGACACAGTGTTATCCGCTCGAGAAAGTCCTGCATGCCGACGGAACGGCCTCATTCTTTTTTACTGAGCCGACGGATTACCGGGATTTAGGTTACTTGACTTGCGTGCGGAATCACGCAGAAATCGGCAATTTGTTGTATAGGTTGGGGCTTGCTGCAGCCTTAAAGCAGGCTTTCGATACCCAAGCCGACAAGTAGCAGGCCTGCCGTGGTTTCGAGCCATCGGGTGGGCAGGTGGTGCAGCAGACGGGCTGAGTGGAATGCTGCCAACGAACAAATAAAGGTAACAAGGCCAATGGCGCTGACATTGGCGAATAATTGAGGCATGCTGAGGTTGGCACCGCCTATGTCGCCCAGAGCCATTGCCACACCTACGGCAAGCGCATCGATTGCAGTAGCAACGCCCACCAGGAGCAGGGCAATAAGCCCCAGAGGATTGCAGTCTTTGCTGCAACAATCGCCCTCAGCTTCGTCTCCCTTCCATGCTCCGTAGATGACGTAAGCTCCCAGTCCGCAAAAAACGGCGGCAACAATACCGCTTTGCCATTGTGCCACGCTATCGCGCACACTCTCGCCCCCCAGATAACCCAGTAGGGGCATGCCGGCCTGAAATGCTCCTACAGTAAGCGCAAGCCAAAGAGAGTTGCGCAGGCGGCAGCAACGCAGCACCAAACCGTATGAGAATGAATATACGGTTGCATCTACTGCCAGCACAAGGGCAATGATAAGGAGCTCCAGCATGAGTTATTTGTTAAGGCAGAGCACCCCGGCAATTTTGCCGGGGTGTTGCATTGTTCTGCACCTTTGGGGTACAGTAGTTGAATTAATAGTGACCACCGCGGGGGCCGTTGTGCCACTTCCAGGCGGTCTCCACAATCTGGGTGACGTCCTGATACTTGGGAATCCAGCCCAGAATTTCAGCAGCCTTGCGGGCATCTGCAATCAGGCGGGGCGGGTCGCCCTCACGGCGGGGACCGTACTCCACGGGAGCCTTCATGCCGGTTACCTTCTCGGCGGCGTCGATAATCTGCTTCACGGAGAAGCCGTTACCGGTACCGAGGTTGAACCAGTTGGTGTCGCCACCCTTCATCAGATAATCCAGAGCGCGCAGGTGAGCATCGGCCAAATCATCTACATGGATGTAGTCGCGGATGCAGGTGCCGTCCGGGGTGTCGTAGTCGGTGCCGAATACGGTGATGCCGGGGCGCTCACCCTTGATGGCCTGCAGAATAACGGGGATGAGGTGAGATTCGGGGTCGTGGTCTTCGCCGATGGCGCCGTCCTCAGAGGAGCCGGAAGCATTGAAGTAGCGCAGGAATACGCTCTTCAGGCCGTAGGCACGCTCGCAATCCTTGCATACCTTCTCCAGCATGAACTTGGAAGCACCGTAGGGGTTGATGGGGTCCTGCTTCTCGGTCTCGGGAATCGGCACCTGAGTGGGTACACCGTAGGTAGCGCAGGTGGAGGAGAAGACGAAACGCTTGCAACCGCCCAGCATCATGGCGCGCAGCAGCACCAAAGGCTTGGCAATGTTGTTTTCGTAGTACTTCAGAGGGTCGGTGACAGACTCACCCACCTGAATGAAGGCGGCAAAGTGAACCACGGCATCAAACTTGCCGTTCACGAGCAAGGGATATACCACGGCAGGGTCGCCCAGATCGCCCTTAACGAGCTTCACTTCTTTGTCAACAATAGCGGCAGGGTGGCCGTATACCATGCTGTCGAGCACGGTTACATCAGCCCCGGCCTTTACCAGCTGGCGTACGGTGTGCGAGCCGATGTAGCCGCAACCGCCTGTAACGAGTACTTTCATTTTTGTGTTGTGATTTTTTGGTTAAAAGGGAATCAGAGCATGGCGGCCAGCATGGCCTCCAGCTTGCGGATGTCTGCGGCAAAGCGGCGAATGCCGTCGGCCGTCTTCTCGGTAGCCATGGCGTCCTCGTTGAAGAGGAAGCGGAAGCTTTTCTCGTCTGCCGGAATGCGCTCAATATCGCTGGCCTTGGCGGCTTCTTCGTTAAGGCAGGGGGTGACGGGTTCCTCACTGGCAGCAAGCTCAGCCAACAGGTTGGGGGAGATGGTCAGCAGGTCGCAGCCGGCCAGAGCCAGTACCTCGCCCTTGTTGCGGAAGGAGGCACCCATAATCTGTACCGGGTAACCGAACTTCTTGTAGTAGTTGTAAATGGTGCGTACAGATACCACGCCGGGGTCGGTCTCGGCGGTGTATTCCTCCTTGGTGTTGGCTTTATACCAGTCGAGAATGCGACCAACGAAGGGAGAAATGAGGCGCACGCCGGCCTCGGCACATGCTACGGCCTGTACCAGGCTGAACAAAAGTGTCAGGTTGGTGTGAATGCCCTCCTGCTCCAGCACGCGGGCAGCCTGAATGCCCTCCCAGGTGGAGGCAATCTTGATGAGTACGCGCTCGCGGGGAATGCCGGCAGCCTCGTACATGCCCATGATGCTGCGGGCTCGGGTGACCGTGGCCTCGGTATCGAAGGAGAGGCGGGCATCCACCTCGGAGGAAACACGGCCGGGTACACGCTTCAGAATCTCCAGACCAAAGGCTACAACGACCTTATCCACAATCTCATCCATCAGGGCAGGGGTGAGCTCGCGACCCTTGTAGGGCGCTACGGCTTCCTCTACAATGGAACGATACTCAGGCTTGCCGGCAGCGGCGAGAATGAGGGAGGGGTTAGTGGTGGCATCCTGCGGGGTAAATTCCTCCATCTGGCGGAAATCGCCGGTGTCAGCCACGACGGTGGTGTACTTCTTCAGTTGATCAAGTTGTGTAGCCATAATGTGCGGAGTTTGCTTGCGAGTTGATTCTAGCACGTTTTCCCCGTTATATCAAGCCGCTTTTGTGTTTGCTCATGTAAATTAACCTGATGGCTTTTTTTCATCTTCTTTTTTTGCTTTTGAGGTTGACTTTTGGGTGGTGGAGTGGTCTTATATCCGTGAGGGTGTTCCCGTTGTTTATCTTGGCTTGACCGAGACAGGCGCGAGAATGCCCTCGAATTGTTTTCTCATTGTTATCCGCTACTACGGAGGTCTGAAGTGAGAGGGGAAGAAAGGCTCCGGTTTGTGTCATGAAGTGGAGTTTATGAAGAAGAAAGTGAGTTTTTGGTGGAGATTATGCTTGACAGCGATAAAGTCATCTGTATAATCCCCTCCGCGCTGCGACGGTAACGCAGCCTATAAGACTATGAAGGCAGACATCCATCCTAAGTACAACCCCGTTGTGTTCGTGGACATTACCACGGGCCGCCGCTTCATCTCCCGCTCCACCGCTACCTCCGCTAAGAAGGAGGAGATTGATGGTGTAGAGCACTATGTGATTTCCTGCGGTATCACTTCCGACTCTCACCCCTTCTTCACCGGTAAGAACCAGTTCGTGGATACCGAGGGTCGTATCGACAAGTTCCAGAAGCGCTTCGGCTCCGTGCGTCGCGCCAAGAAGCCCACTCTGGGCTAAATCCCCCGGGACAGCAGTATTTCTTCCGCCCGCAGCTTCAAAGCTGCGGGCTTTTTCGTTCTTTCGCGCGCAATACACGCGCGAACAGGCGTTTTTTTCTTGCATATCGCCTGAAGTGTGAGATACTAAGCGGAGAAGCTATGCAAGAGGAAGCTGAAAATTTTTACAAGGAACCAACGCGTAAGGAGTGGGGTGGGTTCTGGACGCTTGTAGCTGTTCAGGCAGTAAATGCGTTCAATGAGAAGGCTGTGCAGTTCCTGCTCATTCCGTTGGGCGTGTGGTTGTGGGGTACTGCCGGTAGTGATTTGGAGTACTTCTTGGGTGCTATTTTTGTATTACCCTATATTTTATTCTCTCCGCTGGTGGGATGGTTGGCAGACTGTTTCTGCAAGACTCGCATCATTCAGGTGATGAGCCTGTTGCAGATTGTGGTGATGAGTTGCATGCTCTTCTGTTTTTATCAGCATGACATGCGGGCATCCATTATCTGGTTTGCGGTGTTTGCTACACAGGCTACTATTCTGAGCCCGGCTAAGAAGGGTATTGTGAAGGACCTTCTGGGCTCCCGTTACATTGGTTTCGGTTCGGGCATTATTGAAATCAGCCTTGTTTTTGTGCTTCTGCTGGCGCAGATTGGCGTATTCTTCTGGTTCAGTTACCTGTTGGATGCATACAATGTTGAGCTGGGGCCGGTTGTCGCTGAACAGGAGGCCGGCTGGAGCGCTGTGAAATTGCCCACCATGACCTTTGTGGCGATTGCTGCGGTGGTATCAATCTGTGCCTTCCTGCTGCCTCGTTACCCGGTGAAACCCAACAAGCCTTTCTCCTGGAGCCTGCTGTACGAGCACTTTGTTCAGGTCAAATATCTCTGGAAAGACCGTGAGCTGAGATTGAGCGAAATCGGCATTGCCTACTTCTGGAGCCTTGCCGGTTCTCTCTTCCTGATTCTCATTCAGATTGCCAAGGAAATGGCTGCGAATGACCCGAACGTCGATTTCTCGATGCAGTGTGGCATTCTGATGGCCTGGTTGGGTGGTGGTGTTGTGCTTGGCGGCGCCGTAGCCTCGCTGCTCTGCCGCGGTAAAAATGAGTTGGGCCTTATTCCCTTCGGTGCTATCGGCATCACCATCAGTACATTCATGCTGACATTGCTGGAGGTGGATTGCCTGGCCAGCAACATCTTCCTTACTCTTACGGGTGCCTTCGGGGCAGCCTATCTGGTACCGCTCAATGCCTTCCTGCAGGATAACTGCGACCCCGCCAATCGTGGCAATATCATTGCCGCCGGTAACCTTATCGACAACCTGATGGGGCTGGTGGCTGTGGTGATTATGTGGCTGATGAACAATTACGGTGCCGGTCCCAGAGATCAGTTCCTCGTGCTCTTCCTGTTGAGTGCCTTCATCATGGTGACATCGCTGCGCCTCATCCCGCAGGAGTTCATCCGCATGATTGGTATATGGGTGATGAAGTTTTTCTACCGCCCCCGCGTGCTCAATGCCGATAGAATTCCGCCCGTGGGAGGTGCCCTCATTGTGTGCAATCACGTCACCTACGCAGATGCCCTCTTCCTGACCATGGTGTGCCCTCGTCCCATCCGTTTTGTGGTGGCAGAGGAATTCATGGCGGCTAAGTTGCTGGGGTGGGTGCTTGAAATTTTCAACTCTCTGCCCATTTCGAGCAAGAACCCGCGCGAGGCTATCCTCAGTGCTGCTCGCGGTATTGAGCAGGGGGATCTCATCTGTATCTTCCCCGAGGGGCAGCTTACCCGTACCGGCTGCTTGACGCCCATTCGCCGTGGTATGGAGATGATTGCCCGCCGTGCACATGCGCCGATTATCCCTATTTACATGGATTCTCTGTGGGGCAGCGTGTTCTCTTATTACCGTAACCGATTCTTCTACACCTTACCCTTCAAATTACCTCGCCATCTGCCGTATGGATTTACTGTAGCGGTGGGTAAACCTATGCACACAGATTTCAATTCTGCGGCTGTATTGACTGCCTTCCGCGAATTGTCTGCTGTTTGTCTGGAGGTAACCGGTGGCGGTGGCCGAGAGGATTTGGTGCGCTTGCTGGAGCTGCGTGGGCGGCGTCCTGTGGTACATTGGCCGGGTGGTTCGCTCAGCGGTTTTCAGATTGCCGGTGCCCTCATCAGTCGTCAGGTACCCGAGGGGTGCCCTGAAGTGGCTCGCAATTGGCTGGAACTGTTGATTGCCGGAACCCGTGATTTGGTGCAGTTGCATCGCCTTTGGCTCAATGTAGAGCAGGTGCGCCGCATCAATGCGCTGAAGGAGGGGCGCCACCGCCTGCTGACTACGGTGGGGCATGGCGAGCCGCACGAATTGGTGTTGTCGGTGCTCTGGCCGATTATTACCCGCACGCCGGTGCACCTTATTGAGTCGGCCGATGAGGTTATCGAGAACCGTATTTCTCAGATAGTCGGTAGTACGCACATGCGCCGCATTCTGCTGAAAGCTATTCCGCCGCGTCAGATGCCGTTCTACGATTTCAGCAATGGCCCCGATATTTCCACGCCAAACATGCGCTGGCGTCCGTGCTATGCTACTACCGAGGGGGTGATTGTCTCGATGAGTACAGCTCACAGCGTCTTTAAACTGGCCGACGGAACGGTTCAGCTGGGGGTGCGCCCGCGTACCAGAGGTTTGCTGCTGCCCTGTTTCCGCGTGCAAGGTGCAGGTGGTGCTGAGGATAGCGTGGTGCTGTCCGGTCCCAGTCTTCAGTCGCCCTTTACTTGTTCATCCAAGCTGTATCTTGATGAGAGCGGATTCCTGAAACAATTGTTCTGATTAATGATTCTGCCTTGCCGGTGGTGAGGTGAATGCTTTGATACTCTTTATACAGGCCACGGGCTCGCACCCGTGGCTTTTTTTTGCCTGTTTTCAGAGATGCGCTTTGTAACGTGTGTGGGAGATGTAAGTTGCTTATAACCATGTTGATAAGCCGTTACAACCGAGGCGGAGCCGGGGCTTTTTATTGTTTTGTGGTGCCATTTGGGTGCATGCTTACCCCGTATGGCAATACACATGAAAGAGTGGGGCATGCTTGGTACGCCGTCGGCGCACGTCAGGATTCCTGTGCAGGGAGCTCTGGGGTGGGACCATGCGGCCGAGAGCATAGGCTCCGGTATATCGTCGGTTATTATAGGTAGTGCTGCGTTGGCGCAGGAGAAAGATGAGGTCAATGCCGCAGGTGATTTGGCGGCTTTTTCCGGGCGCTTACAAACTCTCGGCAATGAAATACGTTCCGGTATGTCCGGCACGGATACAGCTGACTGGGAGTTCAGGTGGCGAGAGCTTAGCGAACCTCTATTAGCAGAAGCCGTGGCGGAATTACCTCCCTCGGTACGAGAGGTCGGGCGAAAACTTGCCGCTGATTACAGCAGAAGAGCCTCGGTGCAGGCTTTGCGCGATCGAGAGGTTGACCGGCTGGAGGAATCACGCCGAAATTGGCAACAGCAGGTAGAGACTGCCGTGCAGGCAGGTGATGCCGCTCAGGCGGAGCAATGGCTGCGACAGGGTACCGGTGTTTTTGTGCCGGAGGAACATTTGGAAGAGGAAGTTAGCCGTGCATGCAGTAGAGCTTGTCGTGTCGGTTGGCAAAAAGCCCTATTGCAAAACCCTTTGCAGGCGATGGCCGATTTTGGGGCTGTTCCGGAGTCTGAAGCTCCGCGAGATGCGCATGAGCGCAGCTTGTTACAGACGGAGATGCTGGCTGCACGGCGCTCGGCTCGGCGCCGCTTGGCCGACGAGTTAGTTCTGAATCTGCAAGAGGAACAGGCATTTGATGAGCATCAATTGCAGTTGGCGCAACGAGCCGGCGTGCTCTCGGCGCAACAACTGGTCTCAGCCGGCGCTGCCCCGACCCAGCCGGGAGCAGGGGAGTTGTGTGCCTGGCTGCGGCGTATAGACGAAGCCCCGGCAGACGCTGATGCCCGAGCCATGTTGCAGTTGGATATCGCCACGGCGGCTATGCCGGTAAGCGAGCGTTTGCGTTTGCTGGAGCGGCTGAAATCCGGTGAGGGGGTGGCGCCCTCTGAGCGTCTGAGTTTTTCGCGAGCCTTGTGGCGTATGTACACCTCGGGGCAATTGGGTTGTCCCGGGGATGAGGCAGCCCTCCGGCGCTTAAATGAATTGCAGCAGACCGGTTTTCCTGTTTTGACAGAACAAGGTACTGAAAGCGCAGCTCGTTGGTTGGAACAGCTGCAGGGGAAGGGGGAACATTGGGTTTGTTTCGTGACCCACAACTAATAATATCCATGAAAGAAAAGATGAATAATGATATGATGGAGCATGAGGCCATGCTGCCGACAGAGCCCGTAGCGGCTGCGCCCGTTGCCCGGGTGAGTAATGAAGCCCCTCGCCAGGAATCAGACCTTGGTGAGCAGGAGGCGTCGCCGGAGCAACTCCGCCGGTATTGGCAGCAGGTGCTCACCGGGAATCCGGATACTGTACCCGCTGAAGTTTGGGAGCGTGCCGGGGCTAACGAGCCCGGGTTGAGCCGGGAACAACAGGAATATGCACTATACTCGGCCGTTAACCGCTCATGGGTAGCCGACCATAAGTCTCATTCCCGACGTGAGGTGTTGGCTGATTGGAGCAGGCACCGCAAGGCGCTGGCCGATGAGCTGGACGTTGCAGATGATGAGCGAGAGGTCTTCATGGCTCTCTCTGCCCGAGAGCTTGAGGCACCCCGGCGCGAAATCGCCCGCAATCTGTACGAACAGGCATATCGCGCCGGTTTGCATGGTGAGAGTGTGGAAATGGCCGGTATTCCGGCAAAGCAGCTATCGGCAGAGGATGCCCGGCTGGCATCTGCTTTAACTCAACGGGCGTTGGGTGATGGGGCGCGGCACAGGGAGCAATGGTTGCCTTTGGCGCGTCAACTTTCGGAGGGATTGGAGGTGTTTACCGCTGTGGAGGAAGATGCTATTTCGGCACCTCGTGTGCTGGCGGGTGCTCCGGACCTGTTACAGGCGGTTGATGAACTCGCCGATATGGATGCCGATGAGCGCAAGCTTGTGGCTTACCTGGCCGGGCACCTGAATCGAGAATCTCGCAAGAGCCGTGGGGAGAATGACGGAGAGGAGGGCCTGTTGTCCCGCTCTGTGCGAGCTGTTCGTCGTGGTGCTACTTCCATGGGTTTTGGGGCGTTGCAGGCATTGAACCACGCCGGTGTGGCCACTTTGTCCAACTTGGGTGAGATGGTCGGCGGTGCCGTAGGAAAAAGTCTTCAGAGCGGAGCCTCTGCTTGGGATAAACGTCTGCAGGTGCTCAATGAAATCAGGCATCTTGCTCAGCAGGAAGTTGTACCCCTTTATTCAGAAGGCGGCAAGCTGGCTGAGAAAATGTTTCTGGATGGCATGCAGATGGTGCCGGCAGCTACGCTGTCCTGCTGTGGCGGGGCCGGGTTTGCAGCGCTTTCCCTCAGCGGTATGGGTGAGTCAGTAGCCGAGGCCCGCCGACGTGCGCCGGAGGGCGAGCAGGAATTGCAGCTTGCGGCCGGTGTGGTGGCTGGTGCTGTGCAGGGGGCTATTTACATGGGGATAAATCGCCTGGGTGGTAACATGCTGGAGCAGACAATCGTTAACTTCATGAAGGCACGCGGCAGTAATCTGCTGAACTATAGCCTGGCCGGTATGAAATCCATGGCCGGAGTATCGGCCGAGGGCGTTAAGCTGATGTTGGCCGGTAAAGCCGCAGCTGCTACTGAGTTGGGTGTGCATGAGCTGGCGGCTCGCGCGGCAGGTACGGCTTCAAATATCGATTGGGAGCAATTTGGCGATAACCTTACCGATATAGAGGTTAATATGCGCGAGGCCGCGGCCATGTTGCCTTTTCTTCTCATAGGTAGCGGGCGTATGGCCTTGCGCCATTTCCGCTCGGCAGATAATGTGTTGGGGAGCGGGCAGAAATTACTCGAATGGGGAGTAGAAGCCGACAAGGTTGAGGCTATTCTCAAAGAACGCAGGCCGGACATCAGAAATGAACTGTTGCGCGAAGCTGTTTGTGAGAGTGATTTGTGGAATTCCCCGAGGTATTCCATGGACATCATGCGCTCCATGCAGCTTCTCAATCTCTCGGGGCTGCCTCTTTTTAAGGATTCTGCAACCGTTCGGGATTTCCTGCGCTTGCCGGCTGATTTTGCTCCCGGCGAAGCAAGAAAACCTGCCACTGCAGCGGAACGCACCGTATCGGGGGTGCAGTTGCGTGAGAGTTGGGAGAAAAAAGCCGGCTTATGGGCAGATGGCAGCCGGGAAGAGGCAACCGCCGTATGGGGGCGGGGACAGCGCGGCTCTCGTACCGGGCGTGGTCGGTATAAGGATGCTGACTTCTTCCGCTATGATAATCCGGTTCCTTCACTTCCGGCGCTGCATAACAATGCCACCTATTCACCGGGAGCTGAAGTGGCTCGCCGACGTTTGCTGGGGCAGTACTTTGATTCTCTGGGGCAGGACTCCTACCGCATGCTGTTGCAGGTTTTCGGTAATGATTATATGACAGCCGCTAACGGTAAGCCGGTGGGTGAACTCAGCCGCCGTGCTGAGTCCATGCGCCGTGAATATATTGACAACGTGTGCCATGCTGTACTTCAGATTGCCGGGGGTGTTCCTCAGCGCGAGGCGTTTAACGAACTGGCCGAGGGGACAGCTCGTATCCTCAGCCGTTTCCGCAGTCAGGAACAGGGGCCTTCGCCGGAGGTCAGCGGGTGGTTGCGGCATGCGCCCGATGTGTTCCTGAGTGACATAGCCGGGCTGTGCCGTCGCTATGACAGCACGGCTTTGCAGGATTACCCCGAGGTGAGAGATTTTTACCGCCTGCTGGAAAATACGCGTATCGGCACGGCCGTTATCACGGAGTTGCTGCCTATGTCGGAGGATTTTCAGACCATGTTGTCACGCGGGATGAGTCCGGGACAGGCTTATGAGGCTATCATTTTGCGTGAGCTCGGTTACAAGCCCCCGGCTTTAGCTACTCAATCTACCGAGGCTATGAGCGACTACATGGCAGAGAATGCCGCTAAGGCTCAGGTATATATGGGCCTGACCGGGGCGAAACCGGAGCAACAGACGGGTGATGATGGTAAGACTTATTACCGAATCAGAAGACCTGATGGCAGTATGACCCGTTGGCATGAAACTGAGCAGCTCGCTTTTAATGACCTCGCCGCCAATGCCTCGCTGACCTTCATGCCCTTCCGTACATCATTGCAGCAGCATTGGTGGGAACACCTGCATGACCCGCAGGCCGCGCTGAGTGTTCCCCGCGCCGGTGAGCGTGTCTATTCCGGTTATGACCAGCTTTGCAGTATTGCGCTCAAAGAGTTGGCGGTATCGTGGCTGGAAGATGCCTCGCATCTGCAACCGGGAGCCTGGCGTGAGCGCCGAATGTTGTTTACCGAGGCTCTTAAACAGAGCTCATTGCGAAGACCGGTGGTACAACCGGCAGAATCTGATGAGCAGTTTGAGGTGGAAAGTTATTCAACCCTTACACCGTTGAGTCTGGCTCAGAGTCGTTTTGTGGTCTATTGGGCGCGTCAGCTGGCCTCCGGACTGCTGCCGGATGCGCATGCTCAGGACTTTCTGACGCGTAACAAGGTCAGCTCCGAATTGGCCATGGAAGGTATTCGCAACATTGCAGCTCCTCTTCCGTACCCGCGCAGTCGTGATGTGCCGCTCAATCAGACGCCGCCGCCAAATCTTGCCGGCATGCGACTGGAGCTTGCTCAGGAGCTGGGTTCTTTCACGCTGAATTTCTTCCTTTCGCGATTATCGGAGCTCAATGTGCCGGAATCTGTCAAAATCTGGTATGCCACCGCTCCCTTTGCGCCTGAGACTGAAAAAGCAATCATTCAGCGCAATACTCGCCTTAAGCTGGGGTTCAAACCTCGCTACAAGCAGACGGAGGCCGTCAGTTTTGTCAATCGGCAGACCGGTATCACGCTGCGCGAGATGTCGCCGACTATCACCTATTACCGCGAGCATTTCGGTGATGGAGCACATGACGAGCTGATTGATATGCTTTTACCGGCTGCCATGGGGCAGGATACCGTCCGTCAGGTGGAGCAGGCCTGGGGGCATAGCCTGGGTGGTGCAGGTATTTTTTCCTCCGTCAGTGAGGATTATTGGAACCTTCTGCGTTTTCCCCGCCGGGGGTGGGCGGCTCTTACACCGGAGCGTCGCGAGGAGTTCAGGAATTACCTGCACTTCTTCTGTGAGCACAATCTACTGTCGCGATATCGGCGTCGTGAGCTCTCAGAAAAGCCCATTGATGTGGTTGAGGCTGCAATGGATAATCTTGAGGCTGTGCTTCGTGTATACCCGGATTTACACCGTTACAGCTACCTCAAAGATGATGATTCCCGTGTCAAATATGTGGAAATTACGCAGCCCGTTTCCGTGTCGGAGCATGTAGCCTCTAAAGAGGGTGGGTATGATACCGGCGACATTAAAGCCGATTATACCATCAGTTATGTCGATATGCCTCCCTTTATTGCCAAATCACCCGAGGTGCAGCATGCTTTGCTGGTGCTGGATTTGTTGCGAGCTTTTCCGCAACGCCTACCGGTAAGCTCAGCTGATGGTATTCTGTGGCAGGGGGAAATCTATGGCGGCAGGGGGAAGGCTCCGCAAGGGCTGGAGCATTGGCGCCCCACAACTTGCCTCAATGGTGTGCGTAATGTGCTCTTTGATATTCTGAGCCGTAACGCACATAATCAGAAGACCGAATTTGAGCTGGGCGGGGTGAAAATACCTATGCTGTCTCAATGGCAGCTGGAGAATCCGGTGCTGGATGGCGTGACCGTCTACCGCCCCGGCCGCCTGTATAAGCAGAGTTACCGCCTGATGCCCGGCCTACCCGATGCTGAAGAAGTACGCAGCCGCCTGCCGTACGTTGTCGGTGTGAACAAGGGCGCCTATGTAGAAGGCTCTCAGTATAAAACAGAGCAGGAGTTTGGTGGTATTCAGATTCCGCTGCACTACTTCAAAGCTCTGCCGGTTCGGGAGCTCAGCTGGCTTGCGCCGGTAGATATTCGATTGCGCAGCCGTCAGATACACCGCAACCTGGAGGAGCTGATGTCGCTGGCCGAGCGGGGATTGTACTACTCTGAGACTACGTCACCGGCCAACATCGGCTTGCTGGAGATTACCATGCGCCTGTTTGAAGATAGCGGCTTCTCTGAACGACTGGAGTCAAAATCACCTGATGAACTGAGCCTTAATGAAGCTCGTTGGCTTAATCTGGCGTCGCGTTTGTTGGCATGTCTGGCAGCTCCGGAAATGCCCTCTCACAGCGATGCCGTTGCTGCATTTGCCGGCTTGCAGCAAACACTCGATGAGTTACGCAATAATCCGGCCCGGGTGGATGAAATGGTGCGTGAACTCGTGATGGGCAATGTTACTCCGGGGCGTGAGCATAATCGGGTAGAGGAAAGTCTGATGGAGGCTGATTTGTCGGAGACGCGTATGAGCGAAGTGCGCGAAATCTTCCGAGAATTCGGCTATGAACTTCCCGAAGATTTTCTGCCGGACGAACGGACTAAAGTAACCGTGCAGAAGTGGTATGAAAATCTTGTCAGAGATGGGTTGATGCCGGATGAACATAATCCGGGTACTAAACGTAAGAAAAACAAACGCATACGCACAGCGGAGGAGGTGCTGCAAACCGGCCACTTTACCCGCGAGTGGGTGGAGAACCTCTCGCGCGAGAGTGCCCGTCTGGGTGAGCAGTATGAGCGCAAACTAGCTGAGCCCGGGTGGCTTGAGGCGCGTGAGGATGCAAAACGCCGCTTGCAACAGCACCGCCAGTCGTATAAACGAGGCTTGTTCCCCGATATTGACCACAGCACCGAAGCCGGGAAAAAGACACCGCCATCATCAAAGAAATGATCAGACAATTAATGAAGACCTCGCTCCGGGGTAGGCTGGATAACCCGCTCTGGCGCCTGAATCATCTTTACTGGATTGAGGATAAGGGGGGCCGTGTGCGGCGCTTTCGTATGAACGCCGCGCAACAGCGCCTGCATACTTCGCTATGGTGCCGCAATGTGGTGCTGAAGGCTCGTCAGCTGGGCATATCAACGTATGTTGCTCTGCTCATGTTGGATCGTTGCCTTTTTACCCCTAATTACCACGCCGGTATTATAGATAAAACATTGCCTGATGCTGAGCAGAAGCTGGAAAAACTGCGCTTTGCCTGGGAACATCTGGATTACCTGCCTCCATATCCCGATGCGCATGAGAGGGCGTTGGCCTATTTGGGCTCACTCATTAAGCAGCATACAGGCTCATGCAAACGTAATGTCTGGCACCCTGTGGCAGATGCCCGCACCCGGCTGGCTTTTGCCAATGGCAGCGATATTCGTCTCGGTACCACCCTGCGTGGTGGTACCTTGCAATTGCTGCATGTGTCGGAGCTGGCTCATGTGTCTGTTCATGCTCCTTGGCGTGCGCGTGAAATCCGTACCGGTGCTATCAATACAGTACCGGCGGAGGGAACCATCATTCTCGAGAGTACCCATGAGGGCGGGCGCTACGGGGTGAACTATGAAATGACAACCGGTGCCATGCAGAACTCGGCGGCGGCCGAGCTCTCTCCGCTGGATTTTCGATTCTTCTTTTTCAGTTGGTTCGATAATCCCGATTACTCTCTGACCGGTTCCTCGGCTGCAGCCGAGGAAATGGCAGATTATTTCGAGCGGCTGGAGAGTGAACATGGGCTCAGCCTGACTCCCGGGCAGAAAATCTGGTATGCACGCATGGCTCGTACTATGGGACCGGCCATGCGGCAGGAATATCCCAGTACGCCCGATGAAGCCTTTTCTACCGGTAATGAGGGGGCTATTTACGGAGCTCAGCTTACCGCCTTGCGTGAGCAGGGGCGCATAGGCTGTGAATTCAGCTATAAGGCTGATGAAGCGCTGTACACGGCGTGGGATCTCGGCCTGAGCGACCATACCGCTATCTGGCTGGTTCAGAGCTACGGGGGGCAGGTCTATTGGCTCGACCACTATGCGGCCAATCAGTTACCCCTTGAGCATTATGCCGAGCTTATGCACCATTGGGCGCAGCGCTACGGCCCTATAGCCGCTCACTTTCTGCCACACGATGCCGCTCACCGTGACCCGCATGGGCAGTCCTATGTCGAGAGTCTGGCGCGTTGCGGCATACATGCTGTACGTGTGGTGCCGCGCACTCCTGATATATGGAGAGGGATTAATGCGCTGCGTAATATGCTGGGGCGTAGCTGGTTTCACCCCTCTACCCTCAGGCAGCGACTTAATCCGCAGGGGCAGCTTGAGCCATCCGGCCTTACCTGCCTCGAGATGTACCGCACCGCAGCGGCAGATGCCGGTGTCGGGTTGCGGGAAATGCCGCTACACGATGCTTCCTCTCACTCGGCAGACGCCGCACGTATGTTTGCTGAGGCGGTTGAGCATGGTATGTTAGCTACTCCGGCTCGCGCTCTGTCATCCCGTCGTGCGCGTATGGGCTGAGGATTAACCGACAGCAGGTGCCGCTCGGTAGTGGGGTGGCGCCTGCTGTATGGGCCTCATATTGATAATGTTAGCTTGTTGGTAATAGTGGTGCACCAGCGGCGATGCCTTGTTTTTTACTGACATGACCGACCTCTTGTGTTAAAAGGCCTATCTTATGCAGGAAACACCATATGTACTTGGATTCACAGCCGGGGAGCTGAGCCCCTGGCTTGAGTGTCGTTTTGATTTACAGGCTTATCAGCGGGGAGCTGCATTGATGCAGAACTTCCTGGTGCAACCTTATGGTGGCGTAAGTCGACGCCCGGGAACGACTTATGTGGGAGCCGCCGCTATCGGTAACGGAGAAGGCTGTCGCCTGATTCCCTTCTGTTACTCGGAGCGGGATTCCATGATGTTGGAGCTGTACCCGGGCGGTATGCGGGTGTATAGGGATGGTCGCTTGCTTTGCGATGAAGACGGAAGTGTTTACGAGATGGAGGCTCCTTGGAGCAGCGCGGAGGAGGTACAGGCGTTGCGTTATACGCAGGTGAATGATTATGTATATATAACCAGCGCCTACCGCGAGCCTCATGTTCTGAAACGCTATGGCGATACGGACTGGGAATGTACTCGCTTTGCTCCCGAACCGTTTCCGCGAGAGACCTATGTGCAGCAGCCGCGGGGCATGCGGGTGCAGATGTCGACTGATGGAAGTACAGCTACGCTGATACTGGATGGAGGAAATGCTGCATTTAATAAGGATATGGTCAATAGCGAGTACCTCCTGCTGGATGCCGAAGTCGCCTCTCAGACCCTGTTTTTGAATGAAGGATTTTCCTTTACTACGAAGGAGCTGCCGGATTTGGCGAAAAATCAGGTGGTAGGCAGTACCATCTATACGCAGCTGAACAGTAAAAGCAAAATGTATGATTTCTATACCGTTATTAAACCGTACCTTACCTCGTATTACAACGGAAGTCCATCAGCGAGAGATTATCCGGACTGCTTTCTGCCCGGAGTGATGATGCTCAATGCGGCCGGAAAACCATACGAGGTATGCGGCGATTGGGAGGTGCGTACCCATGGTGAATGGAATGCTGTTTGGGAGCTTTGGCGCAGTTATGATGACTCGAGTGTTAATCTGGATTTTAGGCTTTGGGAGTGGAGCCATGTGCGTACATTTGAGCAAAATGCTTATTCGGAGCGCAAGAATTATGCGGTCTCCGGTTCGGAAGATATACCGTGTCGCATGGTGCTGGTGTGCCGTTCAGCCTCATCGGCCTCTTTGCCTGCCCATATTTACATGAACTTGTTGGGGGGACGGCGTGAATACCGCTTTCTTATTACCGGCTACACTTCCGCCTACCGGGCAACGGGGCGTCTTTTGTCGCTGTACCAAGATGGCTGTAAATCATTTTATACACACAGCTGGAGCTTCGGCGCGTATGGCCCTCGTAATGGCTACCCGTTGTTTATCGGACTGCACCAAGGGCGCTTGTGGATGGGCGGTATTTCAGGATTGCCGACTACCTTGATTGCCAGTACGGTTAACGCTTTTACGGATTTTCGTATGACTTCGGCCGATGATGGTGCTTTACATCTTACCTTAGCAACGGAAAGTCAGAGCCGCATTTGCTGGGTATGCCCGGCACGAAGTCTGTTGGTGGGAACATCGGAGAGTGAGTGGACCTTGGCTGCGCCCGATGGCGGGGCCATTACGGCTACCAATGCGGCCTTTGTGCGGCAATCTTGTGTAGGGAGTGAGCCCTTGGCTGCCGGTGGGGTGGAAAATACGGTTTTCTATGTTCAGCGGGGTGGTTGTCGCTTGCGAGAGATTTCGTACAAATTGGCTGCTGATGGTTTTACTTCGACCGATACGAGCTTGCTGGCGGAGCATCTCTTCAACGCCGGAGTGAAAGAGTGGGTGGTTCAGCGCGGAAATTGTGCTCGCTTGTGGGTGTTGATGCAAGATGATAGTCTGGCTGTGCTGACAATGAATGCCGAGCAACAGGTGACGGCTTGGCAGAGAGTCTGCATGAATGGGCGTAAGGTGCTGCATCTGGCTGCTTTGCCCGCTCGCGGCAATAGCGAGGATGAAATATGGATGCTGGTGCGCCACGAGGCATCGGGCTCTGTTTCTGTGGAGCGCATGGGGGCTGAGGCGCTTTTTGTTGATGGCATGGTGCGTGTGCAGCCGGCTGAGGATGGAGTGGTGGCGCCGGGGGCTCATCTGGCCGGTTTGCCGCTGCTGGTTTACCCGGAGGGGCAACCGCAGAAGGCAGTTCCGTTGCAGGCAGAGGCCGATGGACTGTGTACCATCCCTCAGGCAGATGGTGAGACGGTCTTCTGCATAGGGGCTCTGTTTGAATCTGAACTGCACACGATGCCGCTGGAAACGCTACGGAGTTTCAACACGACCCGACAGGAAGGGCGTGTGCGTTTGCGCTTGCTGGCTAGTGACCCTCACTTTTGTTACAAGTCTACCCATGCTGCACGATGGGAGCATTATGACCCCGCGCGGGAGGGGCGTAGTTATCCTTGTACGGGTGAGGTACGGGTGTCGCAATTGCCTGAGCCCGGTGTAGGGCAGGGCTTTGCGCTGCGCTCTGACGGTGCGCTGGATTTTCGCCTCACGTCGATGTCGCTTGAGTTTGATTACCACGGCAGATAAAGGTGCGTCACAAAAAAAAGCCGCTGCAAGTCGGGTGGGGCTTGCAGCGGATTTGCGTATAAAAACGGCTCAGGTCAGGTTACTCGGTGCGTCTGAGTACCGGCACGGAGCTGCGGCGCAGACTGTCATTGGCAGCCTCGGCGGCAGCTCGGTCGAGGTAAATGTTGTAGGGCGGTTTGTTGAGGGTGAGCTCTACGCTGCCGCTGGGGGTAGCTTTGTCGAGCTGCTTTGCAAACTCGCTGAAGTTGTGAACTTCTTCACCATTGACTTTTTCCACCACGCAGAAGCCCATGGTATCATACCCCAGAGTGGCGGGAGTGGGAATGACAACGGTGAGGGCAGTAAGCTCGGTGTAGCCGCGCTGGTGCAATTCATCCTCACGGTTTTCAATCTCCATGAACTCAACGGGCAGCGAGCCGCGAGCCTGCCCCTTGAGAGCTTGCAGATAAGTGGCGGTGAGAGGTTGGAACACCAAGCCGCCCCAAACTACATAGCGGGGAGTGGCATCGGGCTGCTCGGTGGTAAGAAGCGCTTTGTCGCGGGCATCGGTATTGAGTTTTACGGCAATATCCATGTTCTCACCACCGCGGCTGATGGTCAGGTTGAGTTCCTGACCGAGGGGTTTAAGGTAACGCATGGCTACACCTACTTGGGTCATGCCGTATAGGGGCAGGTCGCAGCGGCCGAGGTTGTCAATGCGCATGCCTTCAACTGCCGTGATGACGTCGCCTGCCTGCAGCCCGGCCTCGGCTGCGGCACTATGGGGGGTGACTTTGCTGATGTAAATGCCGGTCTGCCCCTCCTGCAATTTGAGGTATCGGCGGAACACCGGGTCATCGAGCGTGGCAATATCCAACCCGATGACTGGTACACCCTTGGGGGTGGCATCCGTCTGCTCCATGAAACGGCGCAGAATTTCAGCATTGATGATAGTGAGTTTGCGGCCGCTGTTCTCGTAGCCGGAGCTCAGGCCTACGAGGGTACCATTGCGCATGACGGGGGCACCAAAGGCAAAGTTCTCGGGTACGGCCTGTTCTGCGCGCAGAATGAGGCGCGGCATGCCGTTCTCGACCCCGCCGACCTGTACCTGAAGGGGAACTTTCAGCGGTTCGGTGCCGTTGAGGGTGCACCAGAGCTCCGCAGAATCGCCTCGGGTGAGTGCTTCCCCCAGCGGGTGAGCCGTGCGTGAGTCAAACAGGGCGGCATCGCTCTCGTGCACAACCGTCAGCAGCCCCAGTCCAAGGTCGTTGTCGTAGCGGAGCACGCGAGCCGGTACGGTGCGGGTGGAGTCCGGTAGGCTCAGTTCGGCATAAGTGGCATTGAGTAGAGCTGAGCTGTGCGTCAGTACCAGGCCATTTCCCAGATAAGTGCCGACTACGCGGCGCTGGCTGGGGGGCTGCTTCTCCCAAGGGGTGAGCAAGTTGTAGCCCTGACGGGTAATGTTGACCATCAGCAGCGCCGACTCCGGAGATACTTCTCGGATAGGGGGCAGGGGGGAGGACTTCGTAGCTTGCTCCTGCTCAGCAACCGTTTGCTGAGGCTGCTCGGCAGGTTGTTGTTCGTCTGTCTGTTGCTGCTGTTGCTGGGGGCGAGCCACGACCGTACGCTGCGTGGGTTTGCAGGCGCACATCAGCAGGCTGCCAAGAGTGAGGTAAAGAAGAGGTTTGAACATACGTTGAATCGACCTTCGTGGGGTTACTTAAGTCTGGCGGATGCCGGTACACTATACCCGGCGCTGATGCGCTCATTGGCGGCATCGATAACGGCGTTGTCGATTACCAGCGGTCGCTTGCCGCCGGCAAACTCAATGACGGTGAAGGGCGGGCGTTGACCGTCCTCCGGGTAGAGGCAGGAGTGCAGGTGCGAGAGCCCGCGTACTTCTTCACCGTTTACGCGGGTGACAATGCGGCGCCCGTAATCATTGAAGCGGGCATTTACTTCATCCTTGAGTACCTTGGTCAGCACGACTAAATCTTCCTTAACCGTGGAACCGCCACGGCGCAGGTAGTCATCGAGCTCTACGGCTACATCGGCCGAGTTGATGGAGTGAGCAGCAATCACATTGCGGTGCAGGGGCTGGAAGACCAGACCGCCGAAGTGAACGAAGCGGGGCAGCGTGTCGTACTCCTGCCCCATGATAAGGTGGGAGTTGAGGGGCGCCAGCTGTACTTGCACCTCTTGCTCTTGGCTGTCGCGGATGATGCGGAAGTTGAGTGTATCTCCCTTGAACCCGCGCTCGGCAAGCTCTTCGAGCTGCACACGCTCACCATCGAGATTAATCATGGCTGAGCTGTCGACCGCAAGCCCGTTGACTGCCAGCACCACATCGCCCGGCTGCAGGGCACCATCGCAGCAGCTGCCTTTTACCACATCTGCTACCAAAGTGCCCATGGCGTTGTCGGGCAGGTTGTAGTGGCGGCGTTGTGCCGGATTGATGAGCGGCATGAACGATACCCCCAAATCAACGTAGCGGTCGTAACGACCATCGCTGATATCCTGCTGAAAACGGCGGATAACCGGCATCGGAATCATGTAGCCTGTGGAGTTTGCCTCGAGCAAGCCCTGAAAGGCCACACCCACAACTTTGTCGCCCATCAGCACAGGGCCGCCGCTGTTGCCGGGGTTGATGGCGGCATCCACCTGCACCGTGAGGTGGCTCTCGTTGCGAGGGTGGGCATAAACGGTGGTGTCGATGCGCGAAACAATACCGCGGGTGACGGAAAGACGGTTGCCGCCGATGGGATAGCCAATGGCTCGTACTTCATCTTCGAGGCGGGGAAGGGTGTCGCTGAACTGCAGGCAGGGAACGTCTGCAAAGGCGGTGGTGTCATCCACTTCGATGAGCGCCAAGTCAGCATCGTGTGCCACATACTTCACGCGAGCCGGCAGTTTGCGGGCATCGGCGTAGGGAGAGATGTAAATGCGCTCGGCATCTGCCACAACGTGAGCATTGGTCATGAACTGGCCGGGGCCAACCATGAAACCGGTGCCGTTACCTCTGCCGTAACGACCTGTTTGCCAAGGCGTGCTGTAGTCAGGCTTGCGTGTGGCTACTTCAATTTTGACGATGCCGCGGTAGGCTGCCACCACGTTATCACGAGCAGGCGCAGGAGCCTCCGTCACTTCGGGAGCCGGAGCCGGTTCGGTTGCTTGCTCAGTCTGCTGAGGAGCAGGGTCTTCCGTCACTTCGGGCGCCGGAGTCGGTTCGGTTGCTTGCTCAGTCTGCTGAGGAGCAGGAGCCTCCGTCACTTCGGGCGCCGGAGCCGGTTCGGTTGCTTGCTCAGTCTGCTGAGGAGCAGGAGCCTCCGTCACTTCGGGAGCCGGAGCGGGTTCGGTGGTCTGCTCAGTTTGCTGGGGAGCAGGGGCTTCCGTGACTTCTGCTGCGGGCTGAACCTCCTGAACAGGTTGCGGTGCAGAATCTGTGGGGGCGGTGGGGGCTACATCCGCCAATAAGGGAAACGAGGCCAGCAAGGTGGCCGTGGCAGTTCTTATCATCACGTCGCCATTGTGAGCTATCCGCCCCTTTAAGTCAAGCACAAAGCGGCTCTCGCGGTGTCATTATTTAGGAAAAATAAATGGATGCAGATGAACTGTCAGCAAGAGTTGGATTTTGCTAAGTCTGCTGTTATCAATTGTATGTAGGAACGCATGCGTTTGCAGTCATGCAAAATACTTGCTGCCGAGGGCTCCTTTGTGTATGATGCGTGCCCGTATGAGGAACAGCCGTGCCATTGATATTCTGCTCAATTTTCTCCGCGTGGGGCTGGGGGTGTTTTTTCTGGTCACCGGAGTGCTTAAAATTGGTGATATGGGGCAGACGGCTGACTTTCTGACGCGCAGCGATATATTACCGGAGTTCTTTTCCATGCCGCTTGCCTGTATTGGTATTGCTATGGAGCTGGTGGTGGCTGTCTGTCTGATATTTCGCCAGTCATACCGTGGTGCTGCGGTGTGGGGCGTTGTGATGACGGCGGTATTTCTGCTGCTGTACATGCAGGCTTGGGCTCGTGGTCTTTCGCTGAGCTGTAATTGCATGGGTACAACGCATGAGATTATTGATTACCCGCAAGATACCGGCGTCCGCCTTCTTCTGCTGGGGGCCATGCTCCTGTTGGTGTGGGACTCTCGCCGCCGCGACCCCATGGCAGCTGCACGGCGTCCCCGTAAGTTCGATTTTTCTGATGCTTAATAGCGTGTGGAAATACGCAGGACTGCGTGTAAACCACGAGGTCGGGATTAGGAACTCGCGGCGCCAGAGAACAGCTGCGCACAAAAAAACTGCGCTTTCCGTTCGCTATCGCTCGGGAATGCGCAGGGACGTCCGGGGCTTAACGTCGGGGGAAAATTCAGGAACGACGTTTTCGTCTTTTACGACCACAATAGCGGTTCTTCATTTCCTGCATGACTTTTTTGGCATTAGCCGGATCGGCCGCTACCCGAGTAAGGATATCATCCCTCATAGCGGTTGCTGCTTCCAATGAACCCTGCTCTCCATTATACGTCTTATCAGGGAAATACTTTGTTATCATGACTCCCTTGCGACTGATGCACACACGCCATCCCTGAAAAGAAGTTTTCTCGAGCGTATAGCGTGTGAGATTCTTCATGTTTGTATTCATGGTAACTAATAGTTTGAATTTCTGCCAATTGACGATGGTTTCATTCTAAACAAAAATATGGCAGGTTGCAAGTCTTAATTCAAAGAAAAAGCAAAAAAAATATTTATTTATTGTTAGGATAAGTTAAAGGAGGTAGGGGTGAGCTGTTGACATAGTGGGAGGTAGCTGATATAATGCGCCCCATGAACATTTATCGTGAATCTGATACTTGCTATGCTGCAGCACTTGCCTCTATGAACCGTCGAGCCGTTCCCGGCGATGATGTTCAGGCTGTTGTGAGTGAAATTATAGCTGAAGTTCAGAGTCATGGTGACGAGGCTCTGTGCGCTTATGCCGCCCGATTTGACCGTGTGGAGCTCAGCCCCGAAGCTCTGCGCGTGACGGAGGCAGAGTTGGCCGAAGCTCAGGCTGTTGTGCCGCAGGATGTGAAAGATGCCATTGCTGCCTCTCTGGCCAATATCGAATATTTTTCTCATCAGAGCATGCGCCGGGATTGGAGTGGTACCAATGCTCAGGGCTGCGAGGTCGGCGAGCGTTTTGTACCTTACGACCGTGTTGGCATTTATGTGCCGGGCGGCAAGGCTCCGCTGGTGTCAACCGCTCTCATGACCGGTGGTTTTGCCAAGGCCGTTGGCGTGCCGGAGATTGTGGCAATGACTCCCTGCGGCCCCGATGGCAAGGTAAACCCCGCGGTGCTGGTGGCTTTGCAGGCTGCCGGTGCGACTGAGATTTACCGTGTGGGTGGTGCTCAGGGGGTGGCTGCACTGGCTTTGGGTACGCAGAGCATTGCACCTGTGCAGAAGATTTTCGGGCCGGGTAATCGTTTTGTTGTGGAGGCCAAGCGCCAGCTTGTAGGTGCTGTGGCGATTGACCTGCTGCCTGGGCCGAGCGAAGTGATGGTACTGGCTGATGAAACAGCCAACGCGGAATATGTAGCCGCTGATTTGCTGGCTCAGGCGGAGCACGGTGGCGATAGTGTCATCGCTTTTGTAACGACCAGCGAGGAATTGTTGCAGCAGGTCGAGGCCGAAATTGCCCGTCAGGCTGCTACGCTTTCCCGCTCTTCTTACCTGCAGCAGGTATTGGCTGAGAACGCCGATTGTCTGCTGGTGAGCGACCTGACAACCGGCGCCGATATCGTCAATAACTTTGCCCCTGAGCACTTGGTGCTGGTGGTAGCACCCGAACGCGAGGAGGAAATGCTGGCTCGCATTCGTACTGCCGGTGCTATTTATGCCGGTACTTACGCCACCGTTGCGTGCGGTGATTTCCTGGCCGGCCCCAGTCACACGTTGCCGACCGGCGGTAGTGGTAAATCTTTCTCAGGCATCAGAGCTGATCAGTTCCAGCGCCGTACAAGTATTGTGCGCATGAGCCGCGAGGCCGCTCAGCGCTCCCTGCCGCATGTGCAGGTATTTGCCCGGGTAGAGGGACTCGATGCTCACGGTCGTTCTCTGGAACTGCGCACGCTCTAACGAGCTGTCAGGAGTTTCATGGTGCGAGGTAAGCGCCGGTTCAGCCATGTGGAGCACATGGTAAGCAGGGCTATGCCGACTGCCGAATAGGCAAACCCGCACCATCTGGGTAAATCCAGAGCGTAGATGGGCGCATACAGCAGAGAGTGCGTTACAAAAATGAACATCATAGCGTTGCCGGCTTTGGCCGGCAGGGCATTGATGGTCGGCCAACGGCGGGCTATAGCAATGGCGACAAGGCACATCAGCACGGCGTAGCTGAACTGTGCCACAGGCAGAGAACAACGGTAATAACTCAGCCCTTGGTATTTAACATAGAGCGGGTACAGTTCCCGTTGCACGAGCAGCACCACGATGCCGGCCAGAATAAGTCGGGCATGGCGCACCAGCCATTCCTCTATAGTACTGAGGGGAACCGAGCGCAGGCAGTACCCGAGCATGGCTGCCATCATCCAGTCAAATCGCAGGGCTTCGTGCTGTGCCGGTTCTTTGACGTAGCTGAAGCCGGCCAGTACAATCAGAACAATCCAGTTGCCACGGGGCAGGAGCTTGAGCGCTGCCAGCGCGGCAATGATGAGCTGAAAAATGGTCAGATTTTTCAGGAACCACAGCGGGGTATTGTAGGTCGCAACGCCATAGCCGAACACCCGCGCCCAGGTCCATTCCAGACCGGGCCATACTAACAGGTAAAGCCCGAAGGTGATGAGGCTCCACAGTAACCAGGCCAGTCCCAACCCCAGTGCTCTGCGTGCTGCCCGCCCCGGTTCTCTCGGCATGAAGTAGCCGGCCATGATGAAAAACAGGCAGATGCCGCCGCCAACCGGTCGCGATATCCAGGTAGGCGCCTCACCCACATGCAGCCACATGATGAAGAACATGGCCAGACAGCGGGCGGTATCCACCCAGGCCACGCGTAGCCGGTGCTGCGGGAGCTGTGCTGTGGCCGGTGCCGTGGTCATGCATCAGGGCAGGTAGAGGGTGTGGCTCTGCGAGTTGATGTTGCGTACAACTGCGCAGGTCAGGCGCACGCATGCCTCCAAATCGCGGTCGTCCAGTATGCCGTTGTGAGAATGAATATAGCGGGTGGGTACTCCCAGCACGATGGATGGCACGCCGGCCCAGTTGGGGTAGCTGGCGGCGGCATCGGTTCCGCCGGTACGGCGCACGGTCGGCTGGCAGGGTATGCCTTCGCGGGCGGCAATGCCCATTACGAAATCAGCCAGCGCGGGTGGGGTAATGTTGGTCGGGTCGTACAGGCGCACCTGTACCCCCTTGCCGAGTACACCTTGCCGACAAATGCTGCTCTGGCCGAAGGTGTCGTCTGCGGGCGGGCCTTCCAGAATGATGGCGAGGTCGGGCATCATATCAGCCGTCAGGGCGCGGGCGCCACGTGTGCCGACTTCCTCCTGCACGGTACCGATGGCTCGCACGGTGCAGCTGAGGTCTTCGAGTGCCAGTCGGCGCATGGCTTCAATCATGCAGTAAACGCCGGCGCGGTTATCAAAGGCTTTGCCCATCCAACGGTGAGGTACTTCCAGCGCCTGCATCTTGACATCGGGTACCACCGCACAGCCTAGGCTGATGCCCAGCTCTTCCACTTCCGCTTTGCTCGATGCTCCGATATCGACAAAGAGGGCATCGTTGGGCATGACTTGCGAGCGTTGCCCCTCCGGCAGTAGGTGGGGCGGTTTGGTGCCAATCTGGCCGGGTATGCGGCGGCCGTCGCGGGTTTGTACCAGCACTCGCTGACTGGGTAGGGTGTGGTTCCACCATCCGCCAAGCGGCACCAGCAGCAGAAAACCGTCCTCCGTTACCCCTTGTACCATGAAGCCTATTTCATCCATGTGAGCCATCAGTGCCACAACCGGTCCCGGGCCTTTCTTCTCGCACATAATGTTGCCCGATACAGCACCTGTTACTGTGCCGCAATTCTTCAGCTCATGGCGGAAAATAGCTCGTACCTCTCCTTCAAAACCCGATACGGCGCAGGCGTTGCTGCAACGCTCCAATAGCTCTCTGTTAAACATGGCTCCAGTATATCATTCTTTGCTCATTTTGCAATCGAATTGCGTGTTTATATGTTATTTTTTGCTTTCTTTCCGGCGGAATATATGCTATAGCTGATATATATGATAGAGCGTATCATTGCCTTCGCGGCAGCCTGTTTGGTATTCGGCGGTCTTTATACAGCCTGCCGACAGCAGCCGCCTGTAGCTACCCCGGAGCAGATTCAGGAGCTGAAACTTGTAACCAAAAGTTACAAGGTCAGGGGTAAGCGCTATGTGCCGATGGATGCTAATGCTGCTCTTCGCTATAAAGAGGAGGGGATTGCCTCGTTCTTCGAAGGTGCCGGCTCACGCGGTGCTCTGGGGGAGCGGATGAAACGCGGCGAATTTTACGCGGCTCACCCCACGCTGCCTATGCCTTGCCGTGTGCGTATCACCAGCCTGAGCAACGGGCGCAGCTGCGAGGCTCGCATTGTTGACCGAGGGCCGTTCTCTCGGGGGCGTATTATCGATGTGAGCACAGCCGTGGCTCGTGAGCTGGATTTCACCCGCAAGGGGCTGGAGCGCGTGCGCGTGGAGGTGATTTCGGTGGGCGATGGTCCACACCGACTGATGGCTGAATGAGGCCGCTAATTGAGGGCATGCTGAAAAAATAGCTTTTACTGAGCGAGGGATTGTGTTAGTATGCCGATATGATGTTTCGAACTCTCTCTTTCTTGGTATTGGTAGGGGCTCTGGTGCTTAGTTCCTGCCAGCAGCAACGCTTTGAACCCTACAGAGGATATAAGAAAGCGCCCTACACGCTCAAGGGGCAGCGCTATGTACCCATGGATGTGCAGACTGCACTTCACTACCGGGAAGATGGCATTGCCTCTTTCTACGAGGCGGATGGCGCACGGGGGGCTATCGGCCAGCGTTTGTACGAGGGGCAATTCTATGCGGCGCACCGTACCTTGCCCTTGCCTTGCCAAGTGCGCATTACCAATTTGAGCAATGGTCGCAGCTGCAAGGCTCGCGTGGCAGATCGTGGCCCGTTTATTCATGGCCGCCTGATTGATGTGAGCTCGGCTGTGGCTGAAGAACTTGGCTTCACTCGCAAGGGGCTGGAGCGTGTGCGTGTGGAAGTACTGTGGGTGGGTGATGGTAAATATAAAGTGAAACCCTGAAGTTTTTATGCGCTGATGACTACGCCGTCTGGTGGCGGTTTTGGTGCTGTTGCTGTTCGTTGTCAGTCCGCCGGGGGTGCTGGCTCCTGCAAAAGTACCCTACTTAAATGAAAGCCCCCATCGTGTGCCTTCTGCTCGTGGTCATGGAAATAAAACACTTCTGTCAGTTGTCCGCTTGTTCTGTGGTGCACTTGTTTTGTTAAAAAATCAAATAAGACACGCAAACACTTCATTTCACGCTTGCCCTCAGGGGGGCTGACATGCTATGATATACACATCATGAGACTTAACCTGCATTTGCTTTTATGTGCTGCGGCTTTTCTGCCGCTGACCATGTGCCAGAACTTTGACGGCCTGATGCCGGCCGGTACGATTCAGTCTGCCGACCCCGAGGCAGATGCCATGCTGGCTAAAGCAAAGCAGCTCATGGAGGAGAATAAGCTGAAACCCGCCGGCAGCCTGCTTAAACGCATTGCTCTGGACCACGAGTTGGCCCCCTGTGCGCCCGAGGCTCGCATTTTGCTGGGCGATGTGTATGAGCGCCGTGGTCTGCCGAGAGATGCCTTTGATGAGTACGATAAGGTGGTGAAGCGCTACCAGAGCAGCCCCCTTTACACGAAGGCCCTCAGCCGCCAGCTCTCCATGGCGATGGCTGCTGCCGATGGCTCCCTCAAGGTGAGCGTGTTGGGCCTTTGGAAGTCTGAGATGGAGAGCTCAACTGTGGAGAAGTGGCTGCACAGCGTCATTGCCAATGCGCCCTACAACGATATGGCTGCCACGGCAACCTCGATTCTCGGTGCTTACCAAATGCGCCGCGAGCGCTACGAGGATGCCGCCGCTACATACTCCATGCTGGTGGAGAAATACCCCGACAGCCGTTACGCCCCCGAGGCTCAGTTGATGGTGGCTCAGATTTGGGCCTCCAGCCGTACCCGAGGCGACCAGAATATGGCCAACCTGACCCGCGCCCGTGAGGCCTATGAGGAGTTCTCCCTGCGCTTCCCCAATCACCCCCTTGCCGGTAAGGCGCAAGGCGGGGCCGCTGATGTGCGCCGCCTGATGGTGCAGCAGGAGCTGGAGGTGGGGCGCTACTACCTCGAGCGCTCCCGCGAGTATGACTCCGCCATTTTCTGCTTTGAGAATGTTATCCGCCAAAAGAAGGTGAACCCCGAGGCCGCTGCCGAGGCCGCCACCCTGCTGCAGAAAGCCCAAACTCTTAAACTTCGTCCCCGCAAGGAAGCATGAAACGTATAACCCGATTTTCTCTCTGCCTGTTAACGCTGGCACTCGCCTCTTGCGGGTACCGGATGGGCGGTGTTGTCAATCCCAAGATGGAAGGTATGAAGACCTTCAGCATCTCCATGTTTGATAACCATACCACTTACCCCAATGTGGCTTTTCAGGTAACAACGGCTGCCGGTAGTGAACTGCAGGCCGACGGCGCTTTCCGCATGGCTCCGGCCTCGAGCGCAGATTTCACCGTCTCCGGTGCTGTGACGGATGTAAGCTACGAGCGTTTGCTGGTGGACTCGGAAGATACCTACATCAGCCTTGAAATCGGCGTTACCGTATCGGTGGATTACAAGGTGACCGATAATCGCAACGGTGAGGTCATCATGCATGGTACGGTAAATGGTGAAGGTAGCTACTTCAACACCGGCGGCAATACTCAGGCCGGCCGCGATGCCGCTCTCTCCTACGCCTCTCGCAAGGCGGCTGAGCTCATTGTGGATAATCTTTCTACATGATTGAGTACCCCGTCAGTTTTGTCGGCTTGCCCATTGGTAACCGTGAGGATATCACCCGCCGTGCGCTTGAGGTGCTCGGCTCGGTGGATTGTATCTGCTGCGAGGATACCCGCAACACCGGCATGCTGCTCAGTCATTACGGTATCAAAAAGCCCCTGCTGAGCCTGCATGAGCACAATGAGTCCGCCCGTGCTCCCGAGGTCGCGGCTCGGGCTCTTGCCGGTGAATCTTTCGCTGTTGTGACAGATGCCGGCATGCCCGGTGTCTCTGACCCCGGTTATCGCCTCATTCAGGAGCTGAAGGCTCGCTCCGTTCCCTTTACCGTATTGCCGGGGCCTTCTGCCGTGGTGACGGCTCTTGTGGGCTCGGGACTGCCCTCCGATGCCTTTTTCTTCGGTGGTTTTCTGCCCGTAAAATCCGGTCGCAAGGGGCAGGTGCTGCAGGCGGCTCTGGCGGCATCGTACACCAGCATCTTTTACGAATCGCCCTACCGTATTGTGAAGACGGTGAAGGCTATAGCCGAAATTGACCCCTCGGCACCTATCTGCGTGGCCCGCGAACTTACCAAGGTGTTTGAGACCTATCACCGAGGGAGTGCCGCTGAGCTGGCAACCGAGTTTGAAGCCCGCCCGCCCAAGGGCGAAATGGTGCTGCTGATTGGCGGTACCAATGCTCCGCGCCCCGTCCCCGGAGAATAATCGCGCAAAAAATGCGCCAACACAGGCTTTTTCAAGAAAAAAGGCTTGCCATGCCGCGTGGGAAAAGGTACAATGCCGCACCGCGTTTCCGCCCGGTGGTGCACAGGCGCCCCGTTAACCACCGGTGCAGGGGCCTTGAGGAGTCGCGGCAACATATTAACCAAAACAATATACAATGAGTATTTCTGAATTGGAGGCCCTTATCAATTCCGGGTTTCCGACTTTCCGTACGGGTGATATCGTGAACGGTACCATCCTTGAGATCCGTCCGCAGGTTGTTCTCGTAGACATCGGTTACAAGTCTGAGGGTGTTATTTCTATCTCCGAGTTTGAGGATGAGGAGATTGAGGTAGGTGACCAGATTGAGGTTCTCCTCGAGAAGCTTGAGAACGACGAGGGTCTCGTAGTTCTTTCCAAAGAGAAGGCTGCTCACAAGCAGAACTGGGACAAGATCGTGGCTGTTTACAAGGATGGCGGCCTCGTGAAGGGTAAGGTTAAGAGCGTCGTTAAGGGTGGCCTTATGGTCAACGTCGGCGTGGAGGCTTTCCTTCCCGGCTCTCAGGTGGACATCATCCCCCCCAAGGACCTCAACGAGTTCGTGGGCAACGTTTACGAGTTCAAGATCGTTAAGGTTAACGACGAGCGCAAGAACATCGTTCTCTCCCGCCGCGAGGTTATCGAGGCCGAGCGCAGCGAGCAGCGTCAGCGCTTCCTGGAGACCGTTAAGGTTGGCGACCGCGTGACCGGTACCGTGAAGAACATCACCGACTTCGGTGCTTTCGTGGACCTCTCCGGCATGGACGGCCTGCTTCACATCACCGACATGAGCTGGGGCCGCGTAAACCACCCCTCCGAGCTTCTTCACATCGCTCAGGAGCTCGAGGTTCTCATCCTCGAGGTCGATCGCGACAAGGAGCGCGTATCTCTGGGTCTCAAGCAGCTGTCCGACAACCCCTGGGCCGACATCGAGCAGAAGTACCCCATCAACTCCCGCGTCAAGGGCCGCGTCACCAAGCTTCTGGCTTACGGTGCATTCGTGGAGCTCGAGAAGGGTGTGGAAGGTCTCGTGCACGTTTCCGAGCTTTCCTGGACCAAGCGCATTACTCGCCCCTCCGACGTTCTTTCTCT
>JAFZHC010000049.1 GCA_017555025.1 Akkermansia sp. | reverse complement strand
TACTATGGTAGCAATCCGTCTCAACCGTCAGGGGTCCAAGGACCGTCCTTACTACAAAATCGTTGTCGTTGACAGCCGCGCTCGCCGTGATGGCGACTTCATTGAACAGGTGGGTACCTACAACCCCATGGCCGAGGGTGAGAACTACACCCTGGATCTGGAGAAGGTTGAAAAGTGGATCTCTAACGGTGCCCAGCCCTCTGAGACTGTGGCTTCCATGATCAAGAAGGCTCGCGCTGCTAAGGCCTAAGCCTCACCACACCAAAGATTTTCCTTGGTTGTTTCTGATTGGGTTTGCTGTGTGTCTGCACAGCAAACCCAATTTTTTTTATTTCGGTTGTGAGGTGATGTTGTCCCCTCCCCGATTTCCCTCTGATAAAAAATAAGTATATTAAATTTAACATTTTTAAATATTAAACAAAACGCTTGACAAATGAAGCATGCTTCGTAAAATATCCCTGAGCGATATGAAGAAGGAGAAAAACATTACCCGTTACGGGCTGGAGCAGGGGGCGGGATATACCTTTAAGGGGTGGCGCCTGTGTATCACACGCGGTGGCGAGCGTTTTGTACGGTATTTTTCGGATTTGAAGAGTGGTGGCCCTGAGCAGTCACTAGCACAGGCTGTGAAAATGCGCGATATCATGCTGGCTGAAATAGAGGCAACGCCTGGGGCTATACCTGAGATTTTCGGCCGATATCGCCGCATGGGGAACGAACAGGTGTGATGATGAGCAGGTGCCATTGCCCATTAGTGTTCAGGGGCGGGGTACCGGCTGTTGTACTTGCTCGAAGTTGGGAGGTTCCGGTGTGGGCTACCACTACTCCATGCCCTATACGGAAGGTGTGTTTTTCGTTAATTGTTTGACGTTTTTTCTTGACTTTTCGTGGAGGATAGTTATACTTTGTGTTGTGATATGAAGCATGCTTCATAATCGATAGAGGTACAGAAAATATGCAGACCAGACAGGCCATTTCCTTCCTGATGAAGCTGATAACAGATCGCGTGTCGACTCTGTTTTCCCTGCGTGCGAGCATGCCGGTAACGGCTGCTCAGGGGCGCTTATTGATGTATCTGGAGGCGCGAGGTGGCGGCCCTGTATCCCAGCGCGAGATTGAGCAATATTTGAACATAACCCACACAACAGCCAAGGGGTTGTTGCAGCGATTGGAGGAAAAGGGCTTTGTGCGTACTGCTTTTGACAGTTGCGATGGCCGGGTGAAGAATGCCTATGTAACGGAAAAGGCTAATCTGTGCCGTGATGAATTATCGGAGCATATCGCGGAGCTGACCGGGCGTATGATGGCCGGGTTGAGCCCGGAGGAAGAGTCGCAGTTGTTTGAGTTGCTGCGGCGAGTGTATCTGAATATTAAGTAATTTTATAATCTACTGAGACGCAATGAAAGCGAAACATATAGTAACGTTGACCCTGAGTGGGGCGGTGGTAATCGGTCTGACCGGTTGTGGAGAAAAAGAGGAGGGGAAACCCGGCCTCTGGGAGCGTGTGCAACGTGATTTCCTTGGTGTTAAGGAAGAGCAGCAGAAGAAGCCGATGCCGCCGCTGATGGTTTCCGTCATGAAGCTGCAACAGCACGATGTTCCTGTATATTCTACTTGGTTTGGCCAGTTGCGCGGTACGGAGCAGGCTGATATTAAGCCCGAAGTGAGCGGTAAGATTGTAGAGAAAGTTTATATTGACGGCTCTCCCTGCGAGAAGGATGAAGTGCTGTTCCGTATTGATGATGTAGTCTATCAGTCTGCCGTTGCCATGGCTCGCGCTAATCTGGAGGCGGCCGAGGCTGCGGTGCTGCAGGCTGAAGTGGCAGATGCTCAGGCTCAGCAGGACCTCAACCGCTATACAGAGCTGGTGAAGAGTGGCTCTGTGTCTGAAAAAACATTCCGCGATGCTGAGCACATGAAGCGCCGCACCACGGCCGTTCTGGCCGCAGCCCGTGCTCAGGTAAAGCAGGCCGCAGCCTCGCTTGATAACGCTCAGATTAACTTGGATCGCTGCTCCATTCGGGCACCGTTCAAAGGCTATGCCTCTGCGGCCACTGTGAGCGTGGGCGACCACGTTTCTCCCGGTGCCGTTACTCTTACCAGAATGAGTGCTATTGATCCCATTCGCGTGGATTTTGTGGTAACGGGTAAGCATGTGCTGGATATTGTCACTCAGACGAACTTCCGAGCCGGTAAGAATATGGATTCTCCCTTTACCGAGTTTGAGGTCATCCTTGAGGATGGCTCGCTCTACCCCGAGAAGGGCTTTGTAAAGACCATGGATAGTGAGGTGAACACCTCTACCGGTACCGTTAACTTTATCGGCGAAATCCCCAATAGCGGCCTGCGACTGCGCTCGGGTGCCTCTGTGCAGGTTCGAGCTCGCGTGAGCGAGGTGAAAGATGCTTTCCTGGTGCCCAAAGCGGCTATCCTCTCATCTATGAATCACCGCTTTATCTACGTGGTGGGTAAAGATAACCAGCCGTATGGTATTGATGTGATACTGGGGCAGGAGATTGAGCTTGAAATGCCCAGCGGCGAGGGTACGGCCCTCATGCCCATGCAGGTGGTTACCGCTCGCCCCGTGAAGAATGAGAAGGGCGAAACGATGGACCTGCTCTCCATTCTGAAAGAGTGCGGTTATGATAACCCGCTGGAGGCTCCTGTAATTGTCGAGGGCGGCCAGATGGCTCAGATTTACGCCAATGTCAACATGGGTATGAAGAAAGCCGGTGCCAAGGGGGGCTTTGCAGAGATTGCGCCGAACCCCGCCGCTTACGACTATCGCAAACCGATGACCACCACTCCCTCGGTAACTGCCAAGGGTGAGTAATTTCCTCTTCGTCCGAAATACACATGAGTGCCTATTTCATTAAACATCCGGTCATCGCCACGGTTATAGCCGTGCTGACCACCATGCTGGGTGTCGTCTGCCTGATGAACCTGCCTGTAGAGCAGTACCCGGAGATTACACCCCGCACCATTAACCTGACGGCGGTCTACCCGGGTGCAGATGCCCAGGCTGTGGCCGATTCGGTTGGTACGCCCATTGAGCGCCAGATGAATGGCGTCAATCACATGGACTACATGACCTCCGTTTCCTCTAACAACGGTGTATATAACCTTCAGGTGGTGTTCGAGCCCGGCTCCGATACCGACCTCGACCAGGTGCTCACTAACATGCGCTACGGCCAGGCTCAGTCTCAGGTGCCGACGGAGGTTCTCAACTCCGGTATCACCATTCGCCAGCAGCCCGGTCTGCCGCTCATGCTTTACTCCCTGACTTCGCCGGATGGTTCATACGACGTGGTGGACCTCTCCAATTACGCTCAGGTCAAGCTGCTGGATGAAATTAAGCGAGTACCCGGCGTTGGCGAGGTGACGGTGTACGGTGCCGGTCGTTATGCCATCCGTATATGGCTCAATACGGTTAAGATGTCCCACTTCGGTATATCGCTCAACGAAGTGCAGGGCGCTATCCGTCTGCAGAACGTCACGAACCCCGGCGGTAAGGTAGGCGCAGACCCCGTGCCCGATGGGCAGGAGACGACTGTAACCATCCGTACGGAGGGCCGTCTGTCTACTCCTGAGCAGTTCGAGCAGATTATCGTGCGCCAGCGTGGTAATGAAGTGGTGTTTCTGAAGGATATCGCCACCATCGAGCTCGGCTCGGCTGACTACTCTGTAACCGGTCGTCTTAATCGCAGACCCGCTGCCAGCGTGGTAATCTTCCAATCTCCCGGCTCCAACGCCATCGAGACAGTTGACCGCGTCAGCAAGTTGCTGGCAAGCAAGGCTCTGCCTCCCGGCATTGAGGGTAACGTATCTCTCGATACCACGACCTCCGTGCGCTACTCGATTGCGGAGATTAAGCAGACTTTCATCGAGGCTATCGTGCTGGTGGCTCTGGTGGTGTTCCTGTTCCTGCAGAGCTGGCGTGCCACGGTCATTCCGCTGATTGCCGTGCCGGTATCGCTTATTTCCACTTTCTGTGTGTTCCCGCTTCTGGGCTTCACGCTCAATACCATCTCGTTGCTGGGTATGGTGTTGGCCATCGGTCTGGTGGTGGACGACGCTATCGTGGTGGTGGAAGCCGTGCAGCACCACATCGAGAAGGGGCTCAACCCGCGCATGGCCTCCTTTGCTGCCATGCAGGAGGTGAGTGGCCCGGTTATTGCCATTGCTCTGGTGCTGGCCGCTGTGTTCCTTCCATCCCTCATGTTGGAGGGTATTACCGGTACGCTCTTTAAGCAGTTTGCTATCACCATTGCTATATCGATGCTGATTTCGGCCTTCAATGCCCTTACGCTTTCTCCTGCGCTTTGTGCCCTCATGCTTAAGAGCAAGGAGGAGGAGAATACAGCGCCGAAAAACCCGCTGCGCCGCATCGTGTTCAAACTGAATCACGGTATTGCCAAGCCTTTCTTCCGCCTGTTCAATAAGGCCTACGACAGCACCGCCGGTGTGTATACCCGCATTTGCGGTGGTCTGGCTCGTAAGCTGGTCATTTCCATGCCCATTCTGCTGCTGCTCTGGGCTGCCATTGCCCCCATGAGCAGCCGTGTGCCCGGTGCATTCCTGCCCGATGAGGACCAGGGCTTCCTGCTGGCAGCTCTGGTAATGAAGCCCGAGAACTCCCTGCAGCGCTCTTTGGTCGAGGCTAAGAAGTTTGAGGACGCTTTGGCCGGCCCCGCCGACAACCCCGATCCGTCCATCAAGAATCTTACCTCAGTCGTGGGCATCAACATTCTCAACATGGTGCAGACCCCCGGTGCCGCCATTGCATTCGTGCAGCTGAAGGACTGGAGCGAGCGCTCCGAAACGGCTGAGCAGGTGCAGCAGCGTCTGACCGCCCGCTGCGCTATGGCCGGGTTGGACGGTATTCCCATGGTGCTTATTCCCCCGGCAATTCCCGGTGTGGGTACCGCCAACGGTGTTACCATGGTGCTGACTGACCTCGAAGGTCAGGGCGTGGAGTTCCTCTACCAGCAGGTGCAGAAGTTCAATCAGGCCGCCGCTGCTCGCAAGGAAGTGGCCATGTGCCGCGACATGATGATGGCGGACGTTCCGCAGAAGTACCTGACCCTCGACCGTGCCAAGTGCCAGAAGTACGGAGTGAGCATTGGCGATGCCTATGGCGTACTGGCCTCCTACTATGGCTCCTCGTTCGTAAACTTCTTCAATGCCTTCGGCCAGCAGTGGCAGGTGTTCATGCAGGCTCGCGGTGCTGACCGTGTGAACCTGGAGCAGATGAACGGTTTCTTCGTCATCAACAAGAAGGGCGAGCGCGTACCGTTGGATGCCATTGTGAGCATCAGCGACATTGCCGATACCGAGTTCGTCATGCACCACAACGGCTACAATGCCGCCAAGCTTAACGTAATGCCCAATCCCGGCTATTCCACTCAGCAGTTGATGGTGGCTATGGAAGAGGTCTTCGAGCAGACGATGGACAAGACGAAGGTCGGCATGGACTACCAGGATATGTCCTTCCAGGAAAACAAGGTGCGCAATAGTACCGGTCTGGGTACCATCTTCTGTATGTCCGGCTTCTTCGCCTTCCTCATTCTGGTGGCTCTGTACGAGAAGTGGACGCTGCCCATCTCGGTATTCATGACTGTGCCCATTGCCGTGCTGGGTGCTTACATGGGTCTGTATGTATGGAACCTTGACCTCACGCTCTACGCTCAGGTGGGTCTCATCATGCTGGTAGGTTTGGCTGCTAAGAATGCCATTCTCATCGTGGAGTTTGCCAACCTTGAAATGGAACGAGGCAAGGGGTTGATGGAGGCCACGCTGGTGGCGGCCAATCTGCGCCTGCGTCCCATCATCATGACCTCGCTGGCATTCATCCTCGGTTGTATTCCTCTTCTGCTCTCCAGCGGCTCGGGTGCTCTTGCCCGCAATGCCATCGGTGTGGTGGTAGTAGCCGGTATGACGGTGGCTACGCTCGTGGGTGTGTTCCTCATTCCCTGTTCCTATGTCTTCATCATGCGTCTCTTCCGTATTAAGTTCCAGAAGAAGACCCTGGCTGAAGACCCGGATGAGGAGGGTGCTCGCCGCTACCTCATAGAACATGCAGATGATGACCCCGTCTGATAATCTCTTTCTTATATCTAACCATAACTCTTAATCCCCCACTAACATAACATGACTAAAAGCGCATTAATGACCCTGGCCGGTGCTGTGGTAATAACCACCTCCTGCACCCTGGGCCCGGACTGGGAAAAGCCCCAGATGGAAGTTCCCGCCGTATTCCGCGGTGCCTCTGCCGGTGACAGCAACATGGCCGACCTGCCTTGGCAGGAGGTGATGAAGGATAAGAACCTGCAGGCATTGCTCAATGATGTGTTCACCTCCAACCGCAGCATGGAGGCGCTGATGCACAATGTCAACGCCGCCCGCCACTATGTGACGATTGCCCGTGCTCCCATCTTCCCCTGGCTTGGCTATGGTGCCTCTACCTCCAAGGGCATGAACTCCGCCGGCGGTGCCTCCGTCACCAACACCGGCAGCATGACCACCAACCCCGGTTCTGCCTCCCTCAGCGCCAGCTGGGAGATTGATATCTGGGGTAGCACTCGCCGCGGTGTAGAGAGCGCTGAGGCCTCTGCCGAGGAGGTGCAGGAGGAACTCAACAACCTGCGTCTTTCGCTGATGAGCCAGGTGGCCTCCGGTTACCTGCAACTCATTATGCTCGATGAGCAGCTGCGCATCACCCGTGAGAGTGTGGATTCCTACCGCGACACGCTGAAGCTCTTCAACGACCAGTTTAAGGAGGGCGTGGTTGACGGCCTGCAGGTAGCTAGTGCTCAGGCTGCTCTGGCCGCAGCCGAGGCTGAGGCTCCTGCTCTTGAAATGCAGATTGCCGGCTTGGAGAATACGCTCAGCATGCTTGCCGGTCGTGCCCCCGGCCACATTGCACGCAGCGGTTCGCTGAACTCCTGCATGAAGTCTGCCAAGGTAGCTGCCGGTATTCCTGCCGAGCTGCTTGCCCGCCGTCCCGACATCCGCGCCAAGGAGCAGGCTTTGCGTGCTGCCAATGCCGAGGTGGGCGTGGCTATTGCCAGCTACTTCCCCTCCATCAGCCTGACCGGTACCGCCGGTTACGCCTCCCCCGATTTGCGCACCCACGTCTATGGTAATAAGCATGGCTGGGGTATTGGTGCCAGCCTTACCGGCCCGCTCTTCCAGGCCGGCCAGCTCACCGCCAATGAGGCCGCCAAGAAGGAGACCTTCCTAGCTGCCAAGGCTGATTACGAGCAGGCTGTGCTCAATGCGCTGGCTGAGGTGTCCAGCACCCTCGTTGAGCGCCAGAAGCTGCGTGAAGTCATCTCTAAGCAGGAGGCCGCCGTGGCCGCTTACGAGCAGTCCGTCTCTCTGGCCAAACAGCGTTACAAGGAAGGCTACTCCGCCTACTTCGAAGTGCTGGATAACCAGCTGCGCCTCTTCCCCGCTCAGAAGCAGCTCGCCAGCTATCGTTATCAGTACGCTGCCTGCGTTCCCTCCCTCTACACCCGGCTGGGTGGCGGTTGGCAGAAGTAATTCTTCTCAACTTGTTCGGCGGGCTTCGGCCCGCCGAACTGCTTTTGGGGCGTGCCGCCCGTTTGATATGGGTAGCTCTCGCTTGCACGGGCGGCATAAGCATCGGCTTTGCCATGTTGGCGTGTAGCCATGTTCTATCGCAGGAGCAGCTGTTTATGCCGCCCGCACGTGTGCGGGCTCCTATCCCTTTTTTATTTCCCACCCGGGGTTTACACCCCGGGCTACCCTATATCACCCGCACACGTGCGGGTTCATTAGTACCGTGGGCGCATGCCCGCCTGATTTTGGGAGCCCGCGCTTGCGCGGGCGGCATAAACGTTGGTTGTGAATAAAGCCGTTGAGCTGTTTCCAAAAACGAATGGAAGTTCAGGCCTCATTCAAAAGGGCGCCGTGGTCAGTAACCACGACGCCCTGCTACATACACGTTACAGCACAAATTTTTATAATCAGAACGAGATGACGGCTTGCACACCCATGTAGACGACATCGCTGGTGGTGTCATCGTAAGCGGGGTTCGCAATGTATTGCAGGTGGGGTACGAGTTTGAAGTAATCGTTCACCTGGAAGCTGTACATAGCTTCGGCCACAAATTCGCGGTTGTTGAGTGTGGGTTCATCGGCGGAGTTGCACCCCTTAAATACGCCCACTGCTAAACCGAGGAAATCGTCCTCGCGGGAGGGAATCAGCTTGATGTTGGTACCGCAGGAGAAGTCAAAGGCATTGCCGAGCTCCTGGCGGGCACCCCAGCCGGTGCGGGCGTAGACGGTGAGTTCATCGCACACCTCGTACTCAATGTTAGCAGCCAGGCCAACGGTGTGGTGCAGTTCCTTGCCATCATCCACCTGACGGAAGAAAGGGTTGAAGCGCACGGTGGCAGCACCGTCGAGAATCTGACGGCCATATTCACCGGCTAACAGATAGCCGGAGCCGTCGTCAAAGGGATTATCACCGTAAGTTGTGGCCTCGCGGATGAAGCTCACCATGGCATAGCTGCTGTTGTTAAGCTCATACTGAGCGAGCAGGCCGAGGTCGGCATCGGGCAGGGCGAGAACGGTCGAGTTTACAAAACCACCGTTGGCAAAACTGTGGAAGCTGTCGTTGGCAATGCCCACGCAGTCCATGTAGTTGGTGAGGTTAAGCATACCGGCCACCACACAGGCACGCTTGCCTGCAAAGTAGTGCATGAGGGACAGCTCGGGGATGACGCCGTCATGCCCTCCGTATATATCGAATTGCGGGTAGGTTGTGCTGTAAACGGCATCCGTCACCAGATAGGACGTTTGGGCAGACTTGCGATCCAGCCCCCAAGAGCCGGAGAACTCGGCACGCAGCCATGTGCCGCCGTTCACGCTGTCTTCAATGAGGCGCTGCGTGAGCACGGCATGGATGAGCCCGAGGTGGGCACTCCGGTGCATTTCTTTGTCGGTGTTGTGGCCGCGCCAGTAACCGTAGGCCATATCGATTGCCCATTGCGTGCCGTATTTTTCATTAGCGGCAACCTTGTAAGCGGGATCGCCATCTTCCGGTGTGTACATGTTGATGCCGTCGAGCAGGTCGCCGGGGGCGCTGTCCTGAGCGATGACGGGCGCGGCCATCAGGCCGGCCATGGCCAGGGCGAGAATGTGTTTGTTCATCATGGTTGTTATGTTTGTTTGTATTATGAAAATCAGAGAGAGCGCACGGCTGCGCGTTATGGTCGGTCGTCATCATGCCGGTGCTGTTTGTGGCAACCGCTGCAATCGCAGGAGCCGCAACCGCCGCCGCAGGAACCACAGCCACCCTTACCCCGTTGCTTTAGCAGCGAGCGGATAATCAGCCCCACAACGACGAGCAGAATGATAATGATAAAGAAATCAGACATGGCAATGAAACGGTAAGATAGATGCTGTGCTCCCTACTTTATTAGCTTGTCACGGTTGGCTGTGAGGATTTCGACGTACCGCCATGTAGAGGATGCCGCAGGCCAGCACGCAGGCGGCAATCTGACCGGTGGCAAATACCCCCTCCGTTATCCACATACCCAGCTGGTAGACGATAAAGGCAATCGCATAGGCCCAGAGGGTCATATAACCGATGGCCAGCCAGGTCCAGCGAGCGCTGTTCATTTCGCGGCGTATGGCGCCGCAGGCGGCAAAGCAGGGGGCGCAGAGAATGTTGAAGAGCATGAAAGAGAGCGCACTCAAGGCGGTAAAGGTACCGGCTGCTTTCAGGTTACCGGCTATACCGCCGGCCTCTTCTTCTTCCTCCACTTCGGGGAAGAGGAAGGCCACCAGCTCGTTCACATAGTCTAAGCCGCTTTTATCTGTAGCGGTCTCGGGCGTTGTTGTTGCAGCCTGTTCCGGTGCTGTTTCGGTAGCAGGAGCGGGGGGGGTATGGCGAGCCTCGCTGTCAATTATCCATGCCGCCATGGTGAGGGCGGTCAGGGCATTGGTTTTGCGCAGGTCTGAGCTGCGGGGCAGGGCGTCTTCCGCCTCCTCTTCATGGGCAGAATGGTCGGTAGTGTGGAGCACCCCCAGAGTACTGACCACATGCTCCTTAGCCATGAGCCCGGTTACGGTTGCCACGGCCGGTTTCCAGTCGCCCCAACCCAGCGGGGAGAAGAGCGGGGCAAAGGTGTTGCCGGTATCGGCAAGCATGCTGTGGTTAATGGGGGCTCCCTCCAGCCCCTTCTGCTCAGGCAGGTAAGTGAGGCTCCAGTTGTAGTTAGAGAGCGTCCACACCAGAGCAGAGGCCAGAAAGATGATTGTGCCGGCTTTTTGGGCGAAGGCCTTGCAGCGCTCCATGGCACGCAGGTTGATGTTGGCACCATGGGGTATGTGGTAAGTGGGCAGCTCCATCACAAAGGGTGTGTAGCTACCGGCAAACATGTGGGTCTTGCGTAAAATGAGCCCTCCCAGAATGACAGACGCAAAACCCGTGAAGTAGGCCACCGTGGCCATCGTGGCCGTTTGCCCGACCATGGCGCCGATGAGAGCCAGAATAGGCAGCTTGGCACCGCAGGGCACAAAGGTGGTGAGCATGACCGTCATGCGGCGGTCCTTCTCATTTTCAATGGTACGGGTAGCCATCACACCGGGTACACCGCAGCCCATGCTGACCATCAGCGGAATGACGGACTTGCCGGACAGACCGATGGCGCGGAAAATGCGGTCGAGCATGAAAGCTACGCGAGCCATGTACCCGCAGTCCTCTAGTGCTGCCATGAGGAAGAAGAGCACCGCCATCTGCGGCAGGAACCCCAGCACCGCTCCCACACCGGCCACAATACCATCGGCAATAATGCTCTGCAGTTGCGGCGTGCAGTCCAGCGTGGCGCGGCCGCACAGAGCCACGGCAAAAGATAAGAGGCTCAGCAGCACAAACCATGTAACAAACTCGGTGCGGCTACCGCGTCCGGTGAGTTTCATCGGGTTGCGTGCAAATTCGCGGGTACGGCTGCCGTAGTCATTGGCGCCGCGCTGCCCCGGGCGTGCCAGGCAGATGAGCAGCAGCGCTGCATTGGCAAGCAGTAGCAACCACATGAGCAGCTCATGCAAGAACATGGGCAGGTGCGGGCAGACAAACTCCAGCGCAAAGGGCGCAATCATGAGGTAGAGCCAGGCTCCGTTCATGCCCAAATCGTGCAGGCGTCGCAGCATGGAGGGGAAGAGCAGCACCATGGCCAGCACGGCGCTGAACATGGTAAGCGCTTCTACTCCCGCCGGCGTATTGCCGATAAAGCCGCCCAACCAGCCGCCTACCACCGGCCCGAAGAGCACGTCATTGGCCCAGTCTGTTCCCCAAGCGCCTACGGTGTTGATAGACAAATAATAAATTCCATACATGATGGCCACAAAAATGATGGGGCCCAGCACGCGGTGGGTGAGTATTTTGTCAGCCTTGCGGGTAAAGCTTTCCGTCTGGCAGCGGCGGGTGTACACCTGCGGGATGAAGGCGCAAATGGCGTCGTAGCGACCGCCGGCGATGATGGAGGCAATGTCGTCCTCCTGCGCGGCTTCCACCCCCATGCGCAGGTCTTCCATGCTGTGGCGCTCGGTTTTGCTGAGCGGGGCCAGCAGCGCCTCGTCGCCTTCCAACATCTTAACCGCCTCAAATCGGGTTACACCGTATCGGTCACGAATCTCGGCCAGTGCATTTTCCACCGCCGGGGCATAGCTCAGCGCCTTACCGGGCGGTGGGGGCTCGGCCAGCATGTGCTCCAGCAGCTCATTCATACCCACGTGGGTAATGGCGCTCACCTTTACCACCGGGCAGCCCAGTCGCGCACTCAGGGCTGCGGCGTCAATGGTTTCGCCTCGCTCCTCTACCAAATCAATCATATTGAGCGCCACCACCATGGGCAAGCCGGTCTCCAGCAGCTGGCTTGTCAGGTAAAGGTTGCGCTCCAGGTTCGTGGCATCCACCACGTTAACCACCATATCGGGCTTCTCTTCCAGCAGGTAGCTGCGGCTTACCACTTCCTCCGGCGTGAAGGGCGAGAGGGAATAGGTGCCGGGCAAATCCTGAATCTCCACCTCTTCATGTTCCTTCAGGGCGCCGCCCTTGCGGTCCACCGTTACGCCCGGCCAGTTACCTACGTACTGGTTGGCGCCTGTCAGGTCATTAAACAAAGAAGTCTTGCCGCTGTTCGGGTTGCCGGCGAGAGCTATGCGTTTTTTCATCTTACATACAGAGCCGGCTGTCCGCCGGCTGGCTTTTTTAACTTATTCCACAATAATGCACGCAGCCTCCTGCTTGCGCAGCGAAAGCTCATAGCCGCGTACGGTAACTTCTATCGGGTCTCCTAACGGCGCCACTTTGCGTACTTCCACTTCCGCACCTCGTGTAAGCCCCATATCCAATATGCGTTGGCGCAGGGCGCCCTCGCCCGCAACCTTCGTTACTTTTACCCTCTCGCCGACTTTTGCCCGCTTCAGGGTTTTGATTGTTGATGATATGTTCATGAGTTAGGAGGAACTAATTGCTGCTGAAGAATTTAGCTTAAACTAACTTTTTTGTCAAGCCCTTTTTTTCGCTTTTTTATGCTTTAATCGTCAGCAGGCGGTTTAAATCTTGCAAACGATATAAGCGGGGGAGGGTGGTAAATTGATGTCATAAAAGTATCACATATTGTAATCTACACGAGACGATAAAAAAAAGAGACAGGAATGATGGCTTGCTGTAATATGCCTAAAATCAATTTGTTATGATGCCCCCCCCTGTTTGGTGGCGTTATGCGCGGTAGAAAGTTAGTGTAAGTTGATATTTTCCTTTTCTTAAAGGTAAAATTATCCTTGACATGTGGGGGGTATTTGCTAGTATGTGGAACGAGCAAAACGTTGTTATGACTTTTCCGAAACGTGAATGCGGATTATACCTTTTAACATCCACAATAGGAGTGGATGCGGGAAGGTCGTAACGCTTGCTCTGTTGTCAACTTTACACACGCCTCTCTCCACATGAAATTACACCTGCCTCTTAAGCTCCGCAATGCTGTTCTTTCTTTGGTTTATCCGGTTTTGACATTGGCCGCAGGTGTTATGCCCCTTGCGATGGCGGCAACGATTACATACGATGGCTCTGACCAAGTGATGGTGGGTAAGGGGAGTGGTGATACTTCGGGGAATGACTACGTGCTCGTTAACGGCGTTCGTTTTGTGCTGGAGTCTTCTGAGAGTTCCGGCATGTTTGTGGCAGACGGCAACAACGTTGGCACAATCTGGGTGGGAAATGCAACGATGGTGTTTGATGATGCCGATACATCTCCTATTTATTTCAATAACGGTGCCTCTAAAACCTTGGGGAGTGGTGGTTATACCATCCGCGTAATGGATGATGGAGCTCGCATTCGTGTAGGCTCCAACCAATTCCTGACAATCGCCGACTTGCGTGGTGTGGCGCAAAGCGGGTCAACTATTGCAGCTAACCACGATGTTACCATACAGGGTAATGCTCGTGGTATCATGATTAATCAGGCCTCCGCTCTCAATAATTTGAATATTACGGGTGGTATTGTGACGCTGGGAAATGCATCTGCCGCAATGACCGGTGCTGTGCATGGCACTTTGACGGTTGGTGGTAAATCGCATGTCACTCTTGCGTCGAATAATATTCTGGCTGCAGATGCCTCGGGCATTGTTGTAACATCAGATTTGGTTCTGGGGTCTACGACTCAGACCTTGTATGACGGCATGTCTGTTGAGTTGAAGAATGGTGTTGTGGAGGGAATGATTGGCAGCAGTGAGCCCGGGCAGGGGTTAGTGGTGAACGACAATGCCAAGGTATTATTAAGTTATAGCGGCAAATCCAACTCCGTTTCTGTTGATATTGCGGTGAATGCCGGTGCCTCTCTGACTGTTAATAACGTGGGCACGGGTATCTATACGGATAACGGCCTTGTTTTGTCCGGTTCCTTGAGTGGTACGGGTGAACTTCATATTGGTGCGGCTGAAGGTATGGGTATGGGCTCGGTAACGCTTGCCGGTGATAATACAGGCTATACCGGCAATGTCACCTTGAATGACGGTAGTGTGCTGACGATTGGTCACAAGAATGCCTTAAGCGGTGCTGAATCCGTCACCGTGGGTAGAGGCGCCTATATTTATGAGCAGGTGGGACATGTGGATTTGCATAACCTGATAATCCACGATGGCGCTACTTTTGTGCTGCAAGATGTTTCGACTTCTTATGAAGTAAGTTCTGCCAATGCGGCTTTTAGCGTTGATGCCCTCCGTTTTGTTGAGGGGAATAAGGAGGGCTATGGCTTGATGTTTGACAATACGCTCGATACCATGGAAGTAATCACGCTGGTATATAGTGATACCGCGATTGATAACTTGGATTTGAGCAAGTTCCTCATATACGATAAAGATGCCTCCGGCAAGCAGCATAAGCTGGAAGCCGGGGAATATTCTCTTGGTGTTCGTGAGATGGCCGATGGTGGTTATGCCTTCTACATGGTAACCCTGTTCGGTAATATCTGGAACGGTGGCGAGGGGGGGGATGGCTCATGGAGTGGTTCCTCCAATTGGGAGGGGCATGCTTATGATGCATCGGAGTATAACTACGCCATTTTCACGAACAAGAGCGGTGTGACGGAGTCCGTCGTTAATCTTGATGGGCAGACTGTATCTCCCGAACGTTTGTATATATTCACCCCGTTAGATAACGGTGAGCAAACGGATTATGTGTTGAAGAATGGTACCGTTGCCGGCGGGGCTGAAATCCACAAGCGTGGCGATAACGTCGGGGATGTCATCAGCAGCGTTCGCTTTGAAGGCGTGACGGGCGGTAGCAGGGATAATGCCTTGGGTTGGGTGACTGTTTCAGGCGGCAGAATGGAGCTGACTCAAAATTCCACTTTCTATTATGATGGCTCCAAGATGGTGCAGGTGGATGCGGACGCCGTGCTGAGTATCGATTCCTCATCAGCTCTTATTTCCCGTGCCGGTAACACAATAACAGCTTTTTCCTCATCAACGCCGGCCTCTCTTTATGGCCTTAAAATCAGCGACGATGTCATCGTCGGCGGTGATAGCCGTGGGTACGCTACCGGTGTGAAGGATGCTGCGCTTACCGGTTTTACAGTACAGGATTTGACACTTGGCGGTACCGGTCGATTGACTGATGGCGGCTTGGGTGCCAAGGTGACCATCGCCAATGGTGCCGACTGGACCTTTGCGGGAACCCTCTCTGTAGATGGTACTGTGACCAATAAGGGGACGATGCATGTTACAGGGGTAACACAACTCGATTTCTCCGGAGTTGATTTTGAGGGGTCTGCAAGTGGAACGGTTACATACACGTTCAAGGTAGTTGACGGAGGCTCCATAGATGGCTGGAGTTCTATGGCCGATAATTCCGCCTCCAAGCTCATCTACAATGGTACCCAGTTGTCCAAGTTGAACGGAGTAACCGTTACGGCATCGGGCGGTTCGATTACTCTTAATATGGGCAGTTCCGGTCTGGTGCTGCGCGAATGGGATGAGAACTGGTATGCTCAGGGCAGAACGGATTATCCTGCTTTTGCTAAAGTGTATAGTGGGTCGGAGAGTTCTACAGCATTTACGTCTGATTCCGCATATCAGAGCTCAACTATGACCGGCGGTAATCACGGTACTGTGATTAATGTGGCAGTTTCCGCTAAGGGGACTACCTTGGCCGGTGGTAATGCTGCCTACACCGGTGATATCTGGATGTATGATGAAGGCTCTTCCTACGATACCAAAGTGGGTGGTTTGACGGGTGGAACTTTGAGCGGTAATACTCATTTGTATATTAATGGAGGTAAGGGTACTACTGTGTATGGCTCTTCCAATGGAAGCAATAGTGTGAAGCATGAGGGAAAATCTTTTGTTTCCATTGCCGGTGGCACTTATACTACTGTGTACGGCGGTGGTAACAATGTAACCCAGACGGGAGATACCCACATATTTGTGTACGATGGTGCATCCATTACCAACGTATACGGCGGTTCTACTGGTAACTCCACGCATAATGGCCTAGCTGAAATATTCCTCGACGGTGGTAATGTGACCAACGTGTATGGTGCCGGTAGCAGTACGTCTAAATTTACTGGTCGCACATTTACAGAGGATACAGTTCTGAACGGAGTGACGATAAAGGCCGGTGATAAGGTGAGCTCCTTGATTCACCTGAGCGCGGATGTCCGGGGGCTCTCGTTGTTGGATGGCGACGCTTATGGCGATTTGACCGGCGTTTATGGAGCGACTGCCGATGAGAATCACCCGAATGGTAAGCATATTCTGCACTTCATGGATAAAGAAGCCTATTATGACCTCAGTTATACAAATGGCGGGGTTCACAATGCGGCTGGTGTGACCATTCAAGACTTTACGGATATCGTATTGGCTGATGACGCTTATGTAAAGGCTAACCATTTGTACACCATCTCATCCATTAATCCTTCGTTTGAAAATGGTGAGGTCGTTACCATTAGTGGCAAGGGTACAGTAGAGCTGGTAGGCCAATGGAAAAATGACGTTGAGAATGAAGGTGAGATTGATGGCGCGTTTCGAACGATTTACTTGAAGGATAATGCCCGCCTGTTCCTCAATACGGAATTCTTGGGTAAGTGGGCATCTTTGAGCATCACCCCGTTCCAGATTGTGCATGTGAGCGATGGTACAACGCTTGAAACAACCGGTAATCCTACTGGACGGCGTGGTAGTAATGTGCACATGCATGCCTATCTGGAAGGTGACGGTGTGGACGGCAAGGGCGCTTGGTATAAGGGAACGGCAGCAGAAGACGATGACGGATCTCACACGGAGATGGCGCACATTACGCTGACGAATGATGCCTCCGCCGGTGGTGAGGGTACTATGTATATGAATGCCTTTGGTTATACCAATTCGGTTCTTGACCTGACCAATGGCACGATTGTCACGGATCCGGAGAATGTTACGTTACCTTCTTCTAGTTCCCAATTCGTATCCGTCACATCCGGTGGAGCCAACTACACCTTTACCAAGGTTGGTACCAGCATGCTTGGGTTGAAAAATACACATATTGAAGGTGGTACCTTGAATATTCTGGATGGTAGTGTGAATGTAACGGCCATCGTTACAGAGAAGGCTCGGGAAGATTATTGTTCTGCCACGCGTACGGATGTGGTGCTGGGTAAGCTGGGTACATTGGTGCTGGACTACATGACGAGCAGCAACAACGTGACGAGCAGCGTCTACAATCAGTTCAATGTGGCCTCGCTTGCCGGTGAAGGTGCGGTGCAATTGCAGGAACATGGCTCGCTGAATATCATTGTTAACCAGACGGCCTTCTACTCGGAATTCCTTAATGATCAGAGTATTTCGTACTACAATGAATCCGGTTATGGTTACGCTGTATATAGTGGTGCCATTACTTCGGAAATGGGTGGCCTTGTTTCGAAAGCCGGTGCCGGTACTCAGTACTTTACCGGTAGCGAGAGTACTTATGGTAGTTCTGTCAGTGCAGCAAGCGGTTATTCGGGTACATGGATTACTCGTGGCACGCTTTATCTGCTGGGCACCAGTACGGCTTCTGTCTTTGAGCGCGGGCTGACGGGAGTGGAAAAGGGTGTTGCCGGTGTAGGCACAATTTATTGGTACGAAGGTGCTAAGACTCCTGAGGTGGGTACTTTGTACTTGGGTAACGGTGTGCGCATTTACAATAGTGGTGCCGTAACGCTGGGTACAACTACATACTCTGCTTGGCTGAACGGTCTGGATGTGGGGAAGGATGGCGTGGTTGACATGACCATCGGCGTGGAGGCTGCCCCCAACGGCGAAAATCTGGGACGGGAAAATGCTGCCAAGTACCTGATGATGCAGGAAGACCCCGCGACCGGCCAGTTCAATAAATCCACCATTACGCGGGGCGGCGAGGAGTACGTGCAGATTAATACGGCCAACCTTTCCTCCATCAGTATTGATGGTATGTACATGGATGGTACTACCTATGTGGCCGGCTCTGAGATTGACCGCAACAAGATGCTGCTGATTAAAAACAGCGTTTGGAATAATGGCGATGTGGACGCCACGGTGACCGGCCTCAATACCGCCGGCTATAACGAGGCCACCTACAGTGGTGTGCTGAGTGATGGCGTGTCCGGCGACGGTAAGACTGTTAAGGCAAAGCTGGTAAAAGTTGGCGAGGGTACGCTGACCATTGATCAGAAGAATGAATATACCGGTGGTACCGATGTGAAGGAGGGCTCCCTTAAGTTGGTGGGCTGGGCTACCGTGGGTGCTAATGAGGCCACCAACAAGGTAAATATGCTTCAGGATGACGGTTCGTCCATCATGCTGGCTTATGATAACTCTTATACCAATGAGCAGCGTTCCATCGTGAATGACATGGTCATTAAGGGGCGGGGTGACCGCCGCTGGGATAATAAGCTGACGGAAGGTACTGATGGCGAGACCGCTGCCTTGATTTCTGATGTGGGCTTGGGTGTAGACTTCCTGCTGGATGGCGCTATCAGCGGCGCCGGTAACCTGCTGCACTCCGGTGAAGGTACGCTGACCCTCAATGGTATGTCTGACTATACGCTGGGTACTATCATTACCCGTAGTATAGTGACGGTGACGAGTGCCAATGGCTTGGGTGCTACGGCAGAGGGCAAGTCTGCTGCGCTGAAGCTCTACGAAGCTGCCACGTTGCGATTCATGGTGGGGGGTGAAAATCCCGACACTCATGAAGCGCTGGAGGTTCGCGGGGTGAACAACCGCATCGATCATTATGTTGCTCCCAGCGATGCTAAACTGAATGCCGGCATACGCCTTTGGATGATTACAGAGCTGGCTGCGGTAGTTACGGACTCTTACAGCGGTAACTCTATTCTCGGTACTATTGAAATTGCCGGTACGGATGATGTGGAGCGTGTGCTTGCGATGACCGGTAATGGTTACTGGGCAACGGAAACGGTGCTGAGCAATTATAATGGCACGCTGCTCTTTGCCGATGAGGCTGCCACGAATAAGAGCCTTGTTTCGATGTATGCTGCTAATGGTACCGGCTATGACGGCGCCGGTGTTATTACCGGATCGGGTACTGTGGCGGTGTCGGATATCGATACTGAAGATGAGGCCGACAAGGATGATACCACGTATGCCTGGTTTGATGAGATGAAGAATTTTACCGGCTCTGTCGTGGTGGAGGGTACCGGTGCTGCTCTCGAAGTCGGTAAGGTGACGGGCTCCTACAGCTGGAGCGTAGCCGGGCAAACTCGTACCAGCAGCCACGCTTATGTGGTAAGTAGCGGCGTGACAGGTGACAGAGGCCAGGTGTCCGTCTCCGGTCGTGGTGCTTCGTTTACTGCTCACGGTGCCGACATCATTGTGGAGAGCGGTAGCAGCATGAACCTGACTTCCAATGGTCATGTGCAGGATGTTACCTACGGCAAGTCGTTTGATATCTCTGATGTTGCTGCTGTGGTGGCCCCGACGGTGACCATTTCCGGTGGTGCAAGTTTCAGCGTGACGAATGGTGCAACGGATTATCAATACCAGATTACCGACTTGCAAAACCAGAATGTAGTAACTCCGCAGGATGTGCTGAACCCCAAGCTGAATGGTTATGATGGGTTGGCTCGCGGAGCAAACGTAGGCTTTGACGGAGCCGAGGGCTACTCCTACCATTACGACCGGAGCCGAGCTCTTAACCAGACCTCTGTGGGTGCCGTTGGTAATGTAAGTGCCAATGGTACGGTGCTGGGTGGTGACTTGGCTTTCCTGGGTGGCTCGACCTACAAAGCCGTGATGGGTAACACGAACCTGTGCGGCGGTTCGCTGACGCTGGATGTCTCCGAAGGTCTCATTAATCTGGATATTAAGCTCGATGGCGATTTTGCCGAGGTGGCCATGGCTAACGATCGTAAGGTGCAGATTGTGCTCTTCACCGGTGTGGATAAAGTGACCTTCTTCGGCGTTGATGAAACGGAGCAGTATACGCTCGCCAAAGAGGCGCAGAATGCGGTTTATTACACCATGGCTGAGAACTATTTCTCCAGTCCCTACATCAACTCTGACAACGTAGTTTACCTCGTTTACGACTCTTCGGCCGGTATCGTTTACCTTGATATTCGAGTGCCCGAGCCGACTACAACCACGCTGGGTATACTGGCTCTGGCAGCTCTCGCGGCCAGACGTAGAAGAAAGTGACAGAACGTAGCCGGTACCCAAAACGGCCAATTATCATTAATATTCAACAATCAGGCGGGTAACATGCCCGCCTGATTGTTGTCTCCCCCCCCCCCGCCGTCGACTGATATTAGGCATAGGCTATATTAGGTGACCATGTAACACGCTCAATCGGTTAGCCGCGCTTTATGCCGCCCGCACGTGTGCGGGCTCGGATTGTTTTTTCCCCCTTACGAGGGGCTCACGACTCTCGCTATTGTTAAATCGCCCGCTCCCGCGGGCTCCCAAAATCTGGCGGGCATGCGCCCGCGGTACTTTGAGCCTGCGTTAGCAGGCGGCATATTCATAGCGAGGGGCCCAATCGCCGCAGCCGCACAGCGGCGAAGGTGATAGCCCCTCGTCGTGTAGCAAAAATAAAGTTGAGCCCGCACACGTGTGCGGGCGGCATAAACCGATGCTCCTACGATGGAACATGGCTACACGCCAACATGACAAAGCCGATGCTTATGCCG
>JAFZHC010000048.1 GCA_017555025.1 Akkermansia sp. | reverse complement strand
GCCGTGGGTCGCGCCGCCAAGAGCATGGTGGAGGAAGTTCGCCGCCAGCTGAGCGACAAGGACGTATTCGAGGGCCGCAAGAAGGCCGACTACGCCCGCTGCGTGGGTATCTCCACTCAGGGTGCCCAGCGTGAGATGATTATCCCCTCCCTTATCGCCGTGGTAGTACCCGTTGCTACCGGTCTGGTGATGGGTGTAGCCGGTGTGTTCGGTCTGCTGGCCGGTGGTCTGGCCGGTGGCTTCGTGCTCGCCGTGTTCATGGCCAACTCCGGTGGTGCTTGGGACAACGCTAAGAAGTACATCGAGACCGGTGACGCTTCTTTCTGCGGCAAGCACACCCCCATCCACGACGCCTCCGTTGTGGGTGATACCGTGGGTGACCCCTTCAAGGATACCTCCGGCCCCTCTCTGAACATCCTCATCAAGCTGATGAGCATGGTGTCCATCGTGACGGCCGGCCTGAACGTAGCCTTCTCTCTGCTGTAATCTTTACAACAGCAACCTGATTTCCCGCCGCCGCCTGTCCAAACTACAGGCGGCGGCTTTTCTTTGGTAAGTTTTCAGGAGAGGCGATAACAAAAGCCCGTCCGATTTGTAATCGGACGGGCCTGCGAATAGGTTGAATGGCGTGCTTAGTCTTGCACGTGTTTTTGCAGGGTGTTGATAGCCTCCTGTGTGGTGAAGGTTCCTGCGGCCTTTCTCATATCTTCCGGGAGCTTGTCAATCTCATCCGTTACAATCCACCGGGGGTGAGGGCAGGTGAGGAACTCATGCAGAGATGTACGGATGAAGGGAGAGCTTGTGTGGAGCTGCTCTGGGGTGCGCATACTTTCATTGCAGACGTGTTTGAGTACGCGCTGGTATTCGATGAAGCGGAAGCAACCGGGGCTTCCTGCGGCGCAGGAGGAATCTGTGCGGAAGGTTCCGTTGGCGGTACAGATGAGCTCAATCTGGCGCGGCGGGGTGCTGTAGTTGCCGGATTTGTCGAAGCAATCGTAGGAATGCCAGATGACGAGGCGTGCGTATTTTTCGCGCAGTTCATGTTGGTACCAGATGTAGCGCACGCCATTTTCGTACCGGGTTTTCTCCCATGCAAACTCACCGGCCGTATGGTCTGTATTTCTTACCGAGTCCCACAGCATGTGGAAAATAGGTACGGTATCATACGGGGCGTTGTCGATGGTGTAGTGGTAGGTTCCTTTGTGGTCGAAGACGAAGGTGGGTGTGTGGGCAGGTGCTTCTGTACCATAGCAGAGCGGTGCGTGGTAGGTAAGCAGGTATTCGGCTTCCGGGCCACCGAACAAATCTTGCATCATCACGCGGATTTCGCCGCCACGGGTTTCGCTCATCAGTTCGTATTCATTTTGAACATCCTCAAAATCGAAGCTGTCAGAGCAGCTCAGTAGGTAACTCAGCAGAACTTTGGGAGCCGTTTGCAGGTTGGGCAGCGGTGGCTGGCCTTTCGGTGCGGGTAATTCAGTATACTTTACTTCTTTTTTGGGCGGGAGGTCATTATAGTGAACAATACGTGTGGGGAACAGCGGGCTGGGAATATTGGCATCTGTCGGTGCTGTGGTAATGCCCAGCTGTTTATTGAGTGCATGCAGTGCCTGCTCCGGCATCATGTATTGGCTGTAGTCTACACCCCATCCCACCCTGTCTCGATAGGCAAAGTGGTCGGGAGATCTCAGCTCCAGCCAGCGGGGTGAATCAGAGCTGAGCAGGTCGTGCAGGGTTGCGGCGTAAATTTTCTGCTGCTTGAGTTTTTCCTTATATGTTTCGCTTAGCTGAGAGAGTGGTATGGTAGCGCGGTAGTTCAGGGAAGAGTCACATACGTAGCCTGTGCTGGCCTGGTATTCGCCGCCTTCGATGGAATGGCGCAGCACATATTCCGGCTGTGCATCACCTGTTAAATCGACGGCCTGCACAATAACGAGTCCACCTGGTGGGGTACCGGCGTTTTCGTAGTTTGGGCGCCACTCTGCGGGAAATCTATTTCCGGTATAGGTGACAGGCTCTCCGCCGCATAGGCGGAGTGCAGAGCTGCGTATACTCCACAGCAGGGGTTCCGGTAAATCGTTCAGGCGAAGAGTGGTGGGATTGACAGGTGCTGCACAGGCCAGCGATGCCAGAAGGGGGATGAGTAGTAGTGTGGGTTTCATAGGCGGCCATACTAGCAAATTCAAGTGGGGAGTGTCAAACAATTGTCGTAAATGTAAGCTTGACACTCTTATGCGTATGTGATATAGGAAGAGTTGATTATGAAGTTATCTCGTATTTTGTCATTGGTGTGTGGCGTAGCAATGGCTACTCTGGCGGGGGTGTTTGCTCATGCTGCAGAGGAACAGTTATGGGATGGCAGTCGCTTTGAAGATACGGCCGGGCCGCATCATCCGCAGAGTTGCCATTACATGGGCATGGCTTATTATCTGGGGTTGGGGGTGGAGCAGAATGTGGAGAAAGCGCTGCACTGGTACACACTCGGTGCCGAGGCCGGTGATATTGTTTGTTGTACAGAACTGGCTAAAATACATAAAATGGGTGTTCTGGTACCGAAGGATACATCAAAGGCGTTGGCTTATATGTTACAGGCCGCCAAGGGCGGTAACGAGTCTGCTATTGTAATGCTGGCTTGGTGTTATCTTACCGGAGATGGTGTGAAAAGGGAACCCTCAATAGGGATTCGTTTACTGCAGAAGGCGGCGCAGCAGAAGAATTCAGAGGCGTTTTACTGGTTAGGCTACTGCTACAGCAGGGGGTATGGAGTAGAGAAGGATGATAAGCAGGCCATCAACATGTACTCATTCGGAGCGTTTGCCGGAACCCCCGCCTGCATGTGTATGATGGGAGAGTGCTATGCAACGGGACGCGGCACGGCTCAGAATCCGGCTGTCGGGCAGGCATGGCTCCGCCGGGCGGCTGCCGGTGGCTGTTATAGTGCTCAGCGCACGGTGGAGTTTATCGAGCTGGCGCGGGCAACTACTCCGGTGCCGGATGAGCAAATGCCGCAACTCGGGGCAGATGAGTGCTGGGCTCAGTATTTGCACCGTGCTTATATAACGGATGGCTACGGCCCCGCGTCAAAGGCCTGGCTTGCTCGTGCCGTGGAATTGGAACACCCCATAGCAATCTGCGTGGAAGCTTCGGAGAAAATGAATTGGGATGCTCCGGCCGAGCAGAATGCACGCCATAAGTCAGCTCTTGAGCGTGCTGCATGTGCAGGCGAGTACCTTGCCGCCTCTCTGTTGAGCAACTATTACACCTGTGGTTTTGGTGGCGTGATAGATGTCAACAAGAGTTTTGAGTGGACACAGCGGTTAGTACCGACGGAATCTGCGGATATAGCGATGGGAATGTCAGATGCAGCCTACTTCGGTTTGCTGACCGGTAAGCCGGATGTAGTGCAGGTTACTGAGTGGCTCCGCAAGGCTGCGGCAAAAAAGCATAAAATCGCCGTCGAAGTTCTGCCATTTTACGAGTATTTGCTTAAATCTCACCTGGCCACAAAGAAAAACTGATTTTTTTTATTACCCCTGCATTCTTTCCATTTCAGCGCTTTATGGCGCCGAAATATGGCATTGTGCACAAAAAAATGCAATTTTTTTGAAAAATGAGCTTGACGTTCGGTGATGATTCGTGTATACTCCTCGGCACACCGACACGGTGAAGCCCGAAAGAGCAAGCGAAACGCTGAAACATGCGACGCTGAAAATCGGCCGGGCGAGGCAGTTTTTCATTTACGGACTTTCCGTGGCACCACGGTCGAGCTGAGAAGCTCAGACCACCGGATACAACCTTCCGGGTGGGGTGCCGGAGAGGATAAAGAGAGGGAAGGAAAAGGTCGTGACGCGTGCCGTGGCCTACGCCGAGATGAAGTTCTACGGAACTTCGGAGCGAGGGTTACACGGTACTGATG
>JAFZHC010000047.1 GCA_017555025.1 Akkermansia sp. | reverse complement strand
TGCCATCAAACGGATACAGGCAAAGGCGTGCGGATTGTTTGATGTGCGGTATCTGTTCCTGAAACTACGACAAGTTTACTTCCTGAGACTTCAAAGGAAGCATAAAACGTCTCGAACCTTCTACCAGCAAATCTGAAACAGCCCCCTACAAAGACCGAGAAATATTATTCTTCTTGACAACCATGGAACATCATGTAAAATAATAAAGCTATGGACGAAAGAACTCAAAGATTATATCGAACAGTTGGTCTTGATTCATTTATCAAATACTATTTCGTATTCAAATATTATCCTCAGGAAAAATGCATATCCGCTTTTGTGGAAGACTATAAACCTAACTCAAAAGTAGCCAAAACCAGCGCAGCCAAAACAATATTCAAGGAAGGAAAGCATATTGATGTACTTAAGTACATCCGAGATGAAGCAGCACGCGTTGACCCCATTCTAAAGCAACAAGCTGCATGGTATTTGAATCTGGAAGAATAATTCCCGGTCAGGCGCACTCTACATATTCAAAAGTTTTAATGAAGCTCCCTCTTTGGTCTGTACCGGAGAAGGAAGAAGTTTATTCGCGCTAACAGGCTCTTGTAGCTATCACTCATGAATACTTATGCTATTTTGCAAAAATGACAACAATGAGAGTTCTCTTAGCAGGAAGCAATCTTCAGACCTTGAGTGTGATTAATTACACTCAAGGTCTGAAGCCGAATATAAACGCGTTATGCTAAGTGTTTCGCAATCCAGCGTTCCAGAGCACTACGCTGCCTTGCGTACCACTGAGAACACAGGTAATAAGTATTCCCATTTATGGTCACAGGTCTAGCATAGTACCTGGATTGCCCATTCGTCTGCACCTGCTCACGAGACAGCAAAGGGAAATACATCCCGAATATTTGACGACAATAATCAACTCTTGTCAGCATTTCGATTTCCTCTTCAGAGCAACGGCCGGACTCCAGAAGAGCCCTCACAGTCGTTTGTACGCGTTTACCTATCGACACTTCTTCCGCTGCATTCACAGGTTGCACATTTACAGGGGCGTTTTGAGTCGATTCAACAACAAAATCTGCCCCGGCAAACATCTTATAGAGCTGCATACTGCGAAGGAACAACTCCGATGTATCAGCAATACCAGCCGAACAAGCATCAAGTACAGGCATCAAAAGCTCTGCATTGAATGTCTCATTTGCAACCAGACGGACATGACAGGATAAACCACTATCACTCAATACGGCATTTAATTTCTCTATTGCCGGCTCAAGCAATTCCATAACATTTTTGTGCACCTTTGGTGCAGAGAATACGATTTCAGATTGATGAATCCATGGCAGGTATACACGCAAGGCCATGGCCGCTCTAGCCATCTTGGCTATAACCTTAGCGCAAGTTACTTCTTTACTACCATAATTAAGTCCATTTTCATGGAAGGCACTTTCTGCCACAATCGCCACGGGAACACCAGACCATTCATATACACCAAGCACATCACATTCCACCTGCTTTAACGACTGGTCTACACCATTTGCCTGTCTGAACACGTCAAATCCATCTTCCGAAAAAACATCTTTCACTTTCGAAAAAAAGACTTCCATTAATTGCTTATCATCAGGTGAAACATCCCAACATGGAGAAGTTTTCCAATTCAATTGTACAACACGACAACCTTTGACGTGACGCATCCACGAATACATCAACGACTCACCAATTTCTATTTTCATAGTAAGACTCTTGTTCTGTTTTCTTTCTCTAATTGTTTATCTTGATTATATTTACAAATTGCTAATTATCGGCACTCAGATTTCATAAACTCACAATAACGCTTAAGAGCATTGCTGCACTGAGCATGGCTCGCGACATCCATATCGTTGAAAGAAGCATCTCTCAGAAGGCGGTGAACCTTCTGTTTAAGTTCCTCCAGATTCTGTGCACGATAGAAATCATACGTTTCTATGTGTTCGGACATGTAGGCACTGCACCTCTGCACATTGTATGCATAGTTATTAGCAGTGCTTTCCCGGTAACTGTTTGCAAGCAGCCATTCATGGAATGCATCTTTTCTGTTGATCATGGGGATGTATGATTTAGTATTGTTCTTGTTTTCCATATATTGGGTAAATTTATTGAGTGCGGATTTAAGGGTAGGCAGAACAGCACTATGCTTCTGAAATACAGGATTGCTATAGAGCAGTTCTTTTAACTGAGCAATCTGCCGTGGTGAATCCATGGAATAAAAGTCAGCATCAATACCAAGCAGTGGCCCAAGGTATGCACTACACTCTCCAACATAGTTAACATAGTCGCGGGCAGTGCTGCGCTTTTTGCCATCGCTTGTGATCATCCAGTACCAGAACTGGCGCTGGGCGAGAGTCAGGTTATTGAACCAGGCTTCTTCGTAGTTGTTGTTTCGGGTGTTTTCGGGGAGTTTGGCCATAGCAACTGTTTCATTATAGCACATAGTCAAGCAAAATTGTGTTTTTTGTTTGTCATACTTCATTTTTTTTCAATCCCGGTCGTTGGTAATAAAAAACTATCACCAACGACCGAGTGGTCTGAATCACCTCCTCTGCGGAAGGAGGCGGGTGTTTCCGTCTTATACAGCAGAAGGGAACAACTTCTCCAGTCTCGGGCATTTCAACGCCCGGGCAAGTTCGCTGTGGAGCAGAAAGGCCCCATGCGTATCAGCCTTCGCACCATGACGCAGCAACAAGTCAACAATCTGGCATACCACATCAAGCGAACGCTTGCTGGTCATAGCGAATTCCAGCACAGTATGCCCCATCAGGCTTCGCTGATTCGGGTTTGCACCAGCCTTCAGCAAAGCCTTTACGAGCTCGAGATTCCCCCGGCTCGCAGCCGCATGAAGCGGAGTAATGTTGTACCGGCAGTTGGGATTACCCCCCTTCGCCAGTAGCTCGAGGACCTTCTGGTTTTTGTTTTTCTTTGTTGCATGCAGTAGTTCGTATTGTCTTGCGGTCATCATCAAATCGAGTATTTTTTAATTCTGTTTTCACATTAAACAACTCCGGCACCCTTTTCATCAGGCACCTCCGCGTGGGTATGTCGCTATCCTAATACAAGGTCGCACACCAGTCACATCCACCAAAGAATGTTGATTTTGTGGTTATTGCTTCCGAACTTTCAAAATTACCCCTGCGCACAGAGATATTATACAGCAAAGTCAAGCCAAATCTTACACATTTTCTGACATAATGTCGATTTTTTATCGAACCGTACTCAAAACAGGCTCCATTCAGGACACGCGAAGAGTCTTTATCACCTGATGTTGGTGATAGAGACAACTGGCGCAGGGAGCAAAGACTGCACCGCATCAAAAATGCAGCCACTGGCTATCGATGCAAAGGAACTCCGGGAAAAGAGAAAGAGGCATCGCCCTTCATGCCAAGTTCTTAATATAGTAAGGCATCACCATTTACTCCTGTGGCGCTCAGCTCATATTCTGACACTTGCCTCCCGAGCATCTCCAGAGCGCAAAATGGTTTACAATTTCCCCGTGGCATGGTCCCGGAGGGCTGAAGCGCCAGATGTAACACACATGGATGCTCAGGCTCACCCGTCACCTCCTCAATGAGGTAAGAAGCACTCAGCACCAGCCGCACCATACGCGGAAGAGTTCCCCCAGAGATGTCTGATTTCACACCGTTTGCCGATGAGCTGAACTGATGAGCCACACATCGATAAACCAGTTTCTGGTCATCATCCTCACTCCCGGCGCCATCGGCAGCGAGCTCACGAACCTGAAAAAATTGTTTACTTCCAGGCAGGCGGATACTCACATCCTCCCCGAGCCAGGCAGAAAACGAGCTCCGCATAAAAGCACCACTCCTGATACCGGCACTTGCAGACTCCACCTGATTATTCCCCGGCAAATCTGCCTGCGCCTCCATAAGATAGGTACACCCTTCCGCCAGCACTTCCTCACAGGCAAGAATTGATACACACAAGCCATGCTCGCAGTAAAGCGAGACACTGTAGTATTGGCGGAGCAGCCTTGGCAAGTCCCCCACGCGTACATATTCGGATTGAAGATTATCATGCAGGTGGTGTTTTTTTATAAAGGCTTTCACCAACCAGTCCTCACCCAGAGTGATAACGGCATTACCAGAAACCGTTCCATTCTCTTCATCTATTATAAGTGAGTTATGCATTGTCATAATAAAAAAACGTGTTGATCGCAACGATTCTATTTTAGTTCTATTATTGTTTTATTAAGCTTTTTTCTCCTGTCACACTCTAACTTATCACATTAGTCAAACAACAAGCCGGGCAGCTTCACTAAACATGCCTCGAATCTACAATCTATTGATACTGTGAGCTTAGGCAATTTTGGGGCGATAGCAACTCTGTGACAAGCAAAGATGTTTCGAACTGACAAGCTACACACAATCAGGCGTTTAAGGTGCATTTTTCGCCGGGTGGCAACCTAAAATGAAACATCGCTTGCAAGGGGATAAAAAGACACTCCGTCTCCGCCTAGGCTTCACCGAGACAGGTTGCAAGCGATGTAACAGTCTCTAGTATAGCGTTCGGGAAATAACTGGTATACCCCCTGGTGAATAACCAGACTGACAAATTGGAATGTCACTATACGTTGAACCATTTCATACAATGGTACTTTGACACATCATCAGTAAAACCAATGGATTTATACAAATCGTATCCAGCCTCTGTAGATTCAAGTTCCACAAAACTCAAATTCAGTTCAACTGCATCCTGT
>JAFZHC010000046.1 GCA_017555025.1 Akkermansia sp. | reverse complement strand
CTCTCCATCACAGTAACATCTTAACAGAAATATAGAACTATGGCAGCTCCGAAACGCAGAACGTCCAAGATGAAGCAGCGCTCCCGCCTGGCCGCTCAGGCCTGGAAGGCCCCCAAACTCGGCAAGTGCCCCAAGTGCGGTGCAGCCGTTCCCGGTCACACAGCTTGCGCTCAGTGTGGCACCTACAAGACCCAGAGTGGGGCTGAGGTTATCGTGAAGCTGGTAGACTAATTCTGCCGCTCCGATAGAGAACCCCTGCAAAAAGCTTCAATCGCCCCGCAGATTTTTTTGCGGGGCGGTTTTTGTGTTGACAAGTGGTCTCTGTAGTGTTAGAGTGTAGACGAACATTTTAATTATAGTCCATCTATGAAATTAGCTTTAGATGCTATGGGCGGCGATGATGCGCCGCGGATTAATATCGAAGGTGCCGTGCAGGTGCTCTCGAAGCTTGATTCTCTTTCTAAACTTTATCTTGTTGGCGATGAGTCAGTTCTGAAAAAGAGCTGCGATGCCGCCGGTATTGGCAAAGACTCCCGCTTGGAAATTGTACATGCCCCTGAAGTGGTAGGTATGGATGAGAGTGGTTTGGCAGCTGTGCGCCAGAAGAAGAACTCCTCTATGAGCATTTCTGTGGATATGGTGAAGAAGGGGGAGGCCGATGCTGTTATTTCCGCCGGTAACACGGGGGCGGCTGTAGCTGCCAGCACCATTAAGCTGCGCCTGCTGGAAGGTGTGGAGCGTGCAGGTATTGTTTCTCCTCTGCCCAGTATTCATGGCTATGTACTGGTGAGCGATACCGGTGCCAATCCTGACGCCAAGCCGCGCCACCTTGTAGGCTATGCCGTGATGGCTGCCATGATGGCTCGCTACGTTTATAACCGTGAGATGCCGAATGTAGGTGTGATGAGCAACGGTACGGAGGATTGCAAGGGTAGTGAGTTCTCGCTGAAGACTTATGCTCTGCTGCGTGCTCTGGATGACCGCGGTTTGCTGCCTTTCCACTTTGATGGTAACTGCGAAGGTCATGATCTCTTTGAGACGGAGCTAGATGTAGCTGTGACCGATGGCTTTACCGGTAATATCCTGCTGAAGAGTGTTGAGGCTGTAGCCAAGGCTTACACTAATTGGATTAAGGCCGGAATTATGGGCGGTAGCGCGATGGCCAAGATGGGTGCTCTGTGCATGCGTTCTGTCTTTAAGGGGCTTAAGGAGCGCATGAGCGCCGATGCGATAGGTGGGTGCCCGTTGATGGGTGTGAATGGTGTTTCTATCATCGCTCACGGTTCTGCTAATGCTACGGCTATTCTGAATGCTTGTCGCATGGCCGCCGGTATGGTTCGCAACAACGTGAACGACCGCATTATTGAGACGATGTCCAAGATTAACCCCGTGCTCAAGGAGCTTGAGGGTTAAATTGAGTTTTAATGTACAAAAGCCGCCAATGCCGATTTACGGTATTGGCGGCTTTTTGTGGTAAGATAAAAATACCGTCCATCGTAGGTAGATGGACGGTGGAGAAGCAAAGCGGCGCTGTTGATGTCAGATGGAAATAGTACGTCCCTGTTTGTCTTCGAAACTGCCGAAGATGAGGCGCAGAATATCGATGAGCTGCCAGATGCCGAACAGGCCACCTGTGAGCAGCTGAATAATGCCGCTGATAATCTTGCCGGCGTAGATGCGATGAATACCGCAAAGGCCGATGAAGATGAGTAATGAAAGCAGCAGCGCAGTCGTACGGCTGAGGGGTGATATGTTGGGATTGTTTGTGTTCATAATGTGAGTTTGTGGAATGTTTAACGTGCCAGTACGGCGGGCTGCCCGCTGTTGCCGCAGGCTGAAATGGGACGTATGGCAATGCGGTTTGCCGCACCAATGAGGTTTGCCGGCAGGGTTACTTTGCGTTGTCCGCCGGGAAGCACGCATACCGTACGCCATTTGTTGCCGTTGCCTGCCTGAATAACCCATTTACGGGCGCTGGCATCTTGCGGCGTCCATGCCAAGGATATGGTGGAGCCGTTATTGCGAGCTTGGGCTGCGGGGCGAGGTGGTTGTACTGTGCCGCTCCAAGGCATGGCAGGCGGTACTGCATAGGAGGTGTAACGGCGTGCAAGGTAGCGCTGAATGCCGCCAGCATTTTGTCCGATGGAGCGCCAGCTCCAGAAGAGTTGCCCTGCGCTTTGGCGAGCCAGACGGCGGGATAAGTCGATTTGTGCATCAATTTCTGACGCGGGGCGACCGGGGTCTTCCTTGCTGTTGATGCGAGCGGAGGCAATGCCGGGCCATACGGGGCGGGAGGGATTGATGGCACTCCACCAGCGCATGAGATCCGGGAAGCTTTGGTCGCTCTTAATACGCCAATAGAGCTGGGGAGCAAGGTAGTCTACCCAACCGTGAGCTAACCATTTACGGGCGTCGCATGCGAGGTGTTCGTAGGCGTTGACACCGGCCTGCACGCCCTCAGGATAACCGGGCTGCCAAATGCCAAAGGGGCTTATCCCTACGCGCACCCAAGGCTTAATCTGCTTTACTCCGCTGTAGAGTTTCTGAACAAAGGAATCGATGGCGGCTCGGCGCTGAGCGGGGCTTTTGCCGTCCGAAATGTTGTTGTTGGGGGGATAGGGGTAAAAGTAGTCATCCAGATGCACTCCATCGATGTCGTAGCGACGCACAACATCCATGATAACTTTGAGAACATGTTGCTGCGCGGTTGTGCTGGAGGGGTTGAGAATGGTGGTGGAACCGGCTTTTTTCAGCAGCGAAGGCTGGCGGCGTGAAATATGATTGCGACCCACGGGGCGACCGCTGATGGTGGCTCGGAAGGGATTGAACCATGCGTGAAGCTCCAGTCCGCGGCGGTGTGCCTCCTGAATGGCAAAGGCAAGGGGGTCGTAGCCGGGGTTGACACCGGGGCCATTCAGCCAGGCACTCCAAGGCTCGATGGAGGATTGATAGATAGCATCGCCGTTGGGGCGCACCTGCAGGATGATGGCATTCAGTTTAAGCTGTACTGCTTTATTGAGGATGGCGAGTAGTTCCTGCTTTTGCTGCTCTGCGGGTAGACCGGCACGGGATGGCCAGTCCAGATTGTAGACTGTAGATACCCATGCAGCACGAAATTCCCGAGCCGGTTCCGGAGCACCTTCATTTACCTGCTGCCATGCTTGCGCAATGGTAACTGTTGCGAGAAAAAATAAAATCTGCAGCAACTTGTTCATGCGCCGCATCATACTATAACCCATACTTTTTGACAAGAGTTAATGGTGGCATGTGGAGAACAGCCACGCATTTTCTAACGCCACTCGTTTTCCATATAGAGATAGCGCCACATTTTGTGGGAGTAACGCATATTTCCTTGTGCATCGAAACCCAGTTTATAGAGTGTTTGTAATAATTCTTTCTCTGTCCAAACTCTATTGTTTTTCAATGCGACTCCCAGCTCGTTGCTATATTTTTGCGCACCTTTAGAATTGAGGTGATTAGGTCGATCTGCCATGTATTGGATATCACGCTCATTACTCAGGCTATCAAGTTTGATTACAGAGATTCCTTCTCTTGTTAAGGCAAGAGCGCTTGTAACTATATCTCGGTCTGTTGTCGAATGGGAGTATTCTATATTTTGGAATACAAGCAACCGGATGTTTTTTTTATGGCAAATTTGATTGAGTTTATCAAAAAACTGAGCCGCGCGGTGTTGAATGATGAAACTGCGGGAGATGTTCGTTGTATAAACGGCGTATTGCATGAGCAAATTTTTCTCAATGTGAAAATTTTCGCACCAGCCGGAGGGGTGTTGAACGGTTTTGCTGTTGTATTTGAATAGCTCGTCAGGTTTAAGAATCCTTTTGGTGAGATACATGCTCAGTTCGTCAGAATTGGGGCGGAAAATGTGACTGAGATGGGTAAGATTGAAAGGAATGAGTCCATGGCGAAACATATCGGTACCCATAGTGGCCCAGCAGAATTTCAGGCCGCCGGTGGTGATATCGTTTTCCGGAAATACGAAGTGTCGGCAGGAGACGATGAGTGTATCCCCCGGTTTCAGATATTTAAAGGCGTGCGTAACATTGCATGTCAGACCAAAGCCGGCCATGCCTCCGGCAGTAATCAGGCGCACTCCATGCTCCTTGTGTATGATGCCGGGGTCGATGCACATGCGTACCTCAGAGCCACCGGCGAGTACATAACAAGGTTCGTCGGATTCTGCTCTCAGTTTCTCAGCCCACGCATCACTCAATTCGGCTGCTTTTAAAAAGTACAGTCTGTCCGGTGAGAGGTAAAAATCGTATACGAGACTTACGCCGATGCCGGCTAGAATCCCCGCAATGATGAACAGAATGAGGCGTTTCATGGGCTTAGAACGCAAAGTAGATAAACTGATTTTTTACCCCCGTATGGAGCGTGTAGATGAGAAATACCATTATGCCGCAGGCCGGAGGGGAGAGAAAGATTTTGTAGGGCTCTTTGAATACTCTCAGAGAGACGAACTCCAGCAAGATAATGCAGGCGGAGAGCATAAGAAAGGGAAATGCCATGGCCCCACTTGTATTTCTGCTCATGAGTTCCTTAACAAATACCTGCGGGGAATAGGCATCGGGGGTGGCAATTATCTGCAGGTGCTGTGTGAGCAGTTCGGCCTTGGTATCGTAAAAGAACATCCATACCAGTACCATCATGCTGAAGGTGAAGCCCCATCCTATAAAAGCCGGTAATTTGAGGCCGGCTTTGCTCCACAGTCGGTGAATAATCATGGCTACGCCGGCAAGTGCGCCCCAGATGATAAAGTTCCAGCCGGCTCCATGCCACACACCGGAGATGAGCATGATGATGAGAATATTGAGCGCCCAACGCTTGGTACGACTGCCTCCGAGTGAAAAGTAAATGTAGTCACGGAACCAAAGCGTGAGAGATGTATGCCATCTGCGCCAGAACTCGTTAATGTTACAAGCCGTATACGGAGATAGAAAGTTCATGCGCAGGGTGATTCCAACACAGCGTGCAATGCCGTAGGCTGTCAGACCATAACCGGCAAAGTCGAAGTAGATTCGGAAGGTGAAGAGAAAGTTATTCAGCCAGATAATTAGTGCATTGGTGCCGGCATAATCCTGCCAGAAAGCCACGGCGATATTGTCCGCAAGGGCTAGTTTAAAAAACAGACCGAGGATGATATAAGGTACACCGTCTCTCAGATTGGCTGAAGTGAAGAATAAACGAAGGTTCTCCATCTGAGGCAGCAAGTCGCTACGTCGCTCGATAGGGCCTGCAACAATCTGAGGAAAAAAGCAACCGAAGTTCATGTAATCCACAAAGCGCGGCATGGGTTCATCGCGCATGAGGGTATCAATGCAGAAACCGATAATTTGGAAGGTGTAAAACGAAATGCCGATGGGGATGATAAGCCCACGCAGGCTATCCCATTCGCACCCGCCTATACCATTGCAGATGAAGTCAGCGTATTTGAAATAAAGAAGAGGCAGCAGCAATACGATAATCTGACACCCAATGAGAACTTTTCGGCCGGTCTTACCCAGGCTCAGTCCCAAGCGGCAGCTTATCCATGCGGTCATCATAACAGTCAGGAATATGCCTAATGTCTGCCAGCTTGCCAGCCCCAGCAAGGTAAGACTCAGCACCAGAATGATGCACTTGTGAAATTTCTGCAACGCAGCTTGATGCTCCTTTAATATTCTGTTGCCGCACAGTAACAGAATGATTGCCGGTATAAGGCTGTACCAGAAGCTGGTGGTCGAGAAATCCATGCTTAAATTCCTGAATTAACTGCCAGTGGATTATACAGTATTTGACTACTATTGCAAGAAAAATCCCCCCGCGCAAAAGTCATGCGCGGGGGGATGAGAATATATGTGAGTTTACTTAGTTAGCCAGAATGACGTCCAGCTCAGAAATAGCAGCGCTGTCGCCGCCGCTGTGAGAGCTCTTGGCCACCAGGCGAATGAACTTGGCTCGTACCGTGCTGTAGAACAAAGCCTGTTGTACGTTGACGTTGTTCTCCATGGTGCCGCTGAGTATGGGGCTGTTCCAGTTCTCGCCGTCCATGCTTACATAGACTTCATAATCCTTAATGCGAGCTTCTTCCACGGGGGCAGCCTGGTAGGTGATGCCGCGAATATTGCGCTCGCCGCCAAGGTTGATGCGAATCTCGTGCGGATAGCTGGCGAGGGTTACACCCTTAAGCGTGTGCCAGTAGGTGTCAGGGTTGCCGTCCAGTACATTGCGGGCGGGGCCACCTTCGGGCAGGTCAGAACTTACGTAGTTGACCGAGAAGAAGGCGTGAGCCGGGTAATCACCCTTAATGGCTGTTACGATGGGCTGCAGCTCAGCAATGGAGGCGTATTTCTCACCGGCATTCATCGGTTCCAGACATACCATCTTCACGTACTTGGTTACCACCGGCTTTTCCAGCATGACTTTCTGCTCGTCATCGGAGTCAGCCATCGTGAGCGTGGCTGCGGGCTTATCAGGCCAGTTTTTGCCGTCGTCACTCAGGTAGAAGGCCAGCTTCTTAACACGAGAGCTGGAACGTGCCTGACGCGGCGTGACTGAAAGCCCGGCAAGCTCTGATGCCGTACCCAGGTCTACCACCACATAGTGGGGGTATTCTGCACAGGGCTCATGCCAGCGAGAGTGCCAGTATGTATCACGACGGCCATCGATGAGAGACCAAGCGGACTCGGTGCGACCCGAGGTGCTGGAGTACTCTGCAATGCGCATGAGGTTGGCCGGGCGCCAGCTCTTGAGGTGCTGGTAGGTGATGGGGGACGGAATGTAACCTTCAGCCGTGGCATAGGCTCTCAGCTGGCCGTCTTCGCGCTGCAGGAATGGCTCAGTATACACTACTTCAGAGCCATCAGCCAGCGTCAGGTTAATCTTGGCATCGACCGTGGTGGTAGAGGCATGTACATAGCCCAGCTCATCGCGGGAGATGGTAACGGCACTAGCCAGCGGCAGGGACTTACGACCTACATCTGCGGCGTTGTCCGAGGAGAGCAGCGGGCGCAGAGAGAAGGTGAAGGTGGTGGGCTTGGTGAGCGGAATGTCTCGATCAATCGGGCGGGGACCACAGGCGGCACCACCGAGGCCGAGCGTCAGCTTGTCGATGCTCAGGATGGTAGCACCTCGCTCCAGCTCTTCAGGGTGAGGAGCCTTGAAGATAGCCTGCGGAGTGGCAGGAAGGGCAGAGAAGTTGAAGGCCTCGCCCTGTGTGCTGGCTACCAGCAGACCTACACCGTTGTTATCTGTTACGGCTACCCACTCGGTGTCCATGCGGTTACCCATTTCCATGGGCAGCGGATAGCGCTCCACCATGTTGCTTACGGCTTGGGTGTGAATACCCATCGGTGAACCAACCTTGCGGTCCGGGTAGTTTTCACCGGGGCCGCGGCCAAACCACTTCACTTGGCTGAAGCGCTCAGGCAGGCTGATGGTGTAACCCAGCTTGGGCAGCACGATGTTGTTCTCGCTGGGGATGATACCTGCTGCCAGGCTGATGTAACCGTTGGGCAGAATGGTGTATACCAATTGCGTGCTGTAGTGGAAGTCCTTGTCGGTAATGGGGCCGTTGTCCGTCAGTTCAAAGGCACCATTGTCGTACTCTCGGCTATCGAGGCTTTCCTTGCGCTGGCCGCGGGAGAGGACGTCGCAGGCCACTCGTACGGCGCCACCGGGCAAGCGGTCGACCAGCATGGGCCCGGCGGTATGTACCAGGTTACGCATGCCGTTGGCAAGCCATTGGTTCATGGCCCACTTATCGTTAGCGAGCGGGGCTCGGAAGGAGTTGAGCAGTACGGTTGCCTGGTCGCCCAGCAGCTGCTGACCGTTTACGATGTAGTTGCGGAGACCGCCGGTAGTCTTGTCGACCGTTACACTGAAATTGCGACCGATAATGATGACTCCGTTGTCGGTGTTGCGCACCTGAAGTTTATCACCTTCACCCATCTGCATGGTCTGAGCTTTTGACGTGAAGTTGTTGATGGAATCGGGCAGCTTCAGCTGCTCTGTAGCGATTTCGTAACCGGCAAAAGCCCATTCTGTACGTTGCTTGAGGCACAGGTTGAGCGTGATGAAGTAGATGCGGTCGTTAAGCAGCTTGTCAGCCGGAATCTGAGAGAGCGGAATGGTAAGCTCCACCGTCTCAAGCGGAGCGGCGCTCAGTTCAAAGTTGCCGGAGGCCACAACCGTGCTGCCTTCCTCGCTCAGCTGCCAGTTGCCGCTGAACTCGTTAAGGTTGGTGAAGAGGTGCTTGTTCTTAACGCTTATGCGCAGTCCCTTGCCGTCTTCCGTAAGACCAAGCAGCTTGAACTCTGCATTCTGCTGAACCTTGCGAATTTCGTCGTAAAGCGGAGTCACCGTGCGGTCGCTGTAAATGACGCCCTTGATGCAGAAAATACCGTCGTGGGGGAATTCGCCGTGGTCACCACCATAACTTTGGCGGGTTACCTTGCGACCATCGGGCAGAGTGACCTCTTGGTCATAGCTCTGATGAATCCACTCCCAGATGCCGCCACCGATGATGGAGTCGCTGGAGTCGATAGCCTCCCAGTAATCAGCCAGATTACCCATGGAGTTGCAGAGAATATGAGCATACTCGGAGATGTACCAAGGCTTCATCAGCTTGCGACCGGCGATTTCGCGGGTCCAGTTTACGCTGGGGTACTGGTTGGAGCAAAGGTCTGCCAAGTCATTATTACGCTCGTATTGAGTCAGGCGGGAGGGGTCGCGCTGCTTAATCCAGTCGCGCACAGCCTCGAAGTTGGCACCGGGGCCGGCTTCATTACCATAGGACCAGATGACCACACAGGGGTGGTTCTTGCTCTGTTCCACCATGTTCTTGTTACGCCATACGTGCTGGGCCTTCCATTCCTTGGGGTGGGAGAGGGAGAGCTCGCCGTAGTAATAACCGTGGGATTCGATGTTGGCCTCGTCACATACATAGATGCCCAGCTCATCGCACATCTCATAGAAATAGGAGGGTTGCGGGTAGTGGGAGTTACGGATGTGGTTGATGTTGCCACGCTTCATAATGTGGAGCTCCTGACGGCATTCTTCCTCGGTTACGGTGTGACCGTTGGCGTGCTGGCTCTCGTGGCGATTGACGCCTTTGAGCTTCACCGGCATGCCGTTGACCAGAAATCGGCCGTTGAGCAACTTGATGTCGCGGAAACCAATCTTGCGCGAAATTGTCTCAGTAATTTCACCCTGTTCATTTTTAAGGGTCAGAATGAGGCGATAGAGATTGGGCTTTTCCGCACTCCAGAGCGCGGGAGTTGCCACTTTGGTCTGCAGCGTAGTCTTCACTTCCTTGCCGGGAGCTACGTTCAGACTGTCGCTCTTCATGGTGGCAACGGTCTTACCGTTGGCATCCAGCAGTTCGCCTTCTACACAGGCAGTTGCGTCTGCTGTGGCTCGGTTGTTTACATCGACCTCCACGCGCAGCGTGCTATCCGTGTAGTCGCTGGTGCCGTCGGCATTCTGCTTGAAGTCGGTGTGAACGAAGAAGTCGCGCACCAGCACCTGAGGTGTGCTGTACATGATGACGTCGCGGAAAATGCCCGACAGGCGCCACATGTCCTGGCATTCCAGATAGGAGCCGTCGCTGTAGCGATATACCTCTACAGCAACAACATTTTTGCCGGGCTTCATGTGCTCCGTCACGTCAAAGACGGCAGCTGTACGGCTATCTTTGGAGAAACCGATTTTCTGGCCGTTAACCCACAGGTAGAAGAACGAGTCCACACCGTCAAACTGAAGGAAGATGCGGCGCCCATCCCAGTCGGCCGGAACTTCCACGTCGCGGCGGTAGGAGCCGACGGCGTTCGGTTCAACTTTGGGGCAGGTGTATTTCTCCTCAGTTTTGTTGCGGGGGGCTGTCATGACGCGGGGCCAATCACGCACGAAGGTGTAGCGCTGGTTGCTGTAAATGGGAATACCATAGCCGCGCATCTGCCAGTTACTGGGCACATCGATATTGGCCCAGCCGCTTACGTCTGTTTCAGGCTTATAGAAGTCTGTGGGGCGCTTATCAGGCTGCGGTACCCAGTGGAACTTCCAGTCTCCGTTCAGGAGCTTCACCAATGAAGAATCGCTGCGCTTGCCTTTCAGAGCCTCAGCTCGGTTGGCAAATGGCACAAAAAACGCGCGGGATTCTTCGCGCCCCTGACTCAGATTTTCGGGGTTCTCCCAGTCAGGATGCGGGGTGTAGGCCTCTTGTCCTGCAGCCATGGCACCCGCTAGGGCTACCGTAGCTGTGATGGTCTTGAGTATATTCATACGCCCGCTATACTATCAAATCAGAAATGCCATGGCAAGCAAAAAGCTCGCAACGCGCGCGCGTATGAAGAGCGGATTGTTGAATAATGTAAAATATTATCCTATTTTAGGCTTGACAGACGGGCGGAAAAGGAGTATGCCTTACCGCATGAGCGCTATCCCTTGGGCAATTATGGCAGGCAGTTCGCTGCTGGCTGATTACATGAACCCGGTTCCCCAGCCGGGGGAGGCTGGTTATACCACTATGCCGGTGCATCATCTGCGTGTGATGATGGAGAACGATTCCGCTTTCAGCCATGATTGTAATTATAGCCATGGCACTCGCATAGACTATGCACATAGTTTGCCTAACGGCGATGCCTGGGGGCTTTCTTTTACGCAGAACATCTACACGCCGGAAACGCACACCGATGGAGCTGTAAAGGGAGAGCATCCTTACGCCGGCTATCTGGCAGTAGGCGCTGCTTATTTGCTGCGTGGCGAACATGTTGGGTCAGCCTTTGAGCTGCAGGTGGGGTGTACCGGTAATCAGTCGGGAGCTCGTTATGCGCAGAATAGCCTGCATGAGCTATGCGGAATTGAGACATGGGACGGATGGCATGATCAGGTACCTGCTGAGGCTACTGTTCAGCTTTCGATGCGCCAGGATTATGACATCCCGTGGTTGGCGGTCAATTGCGGGAATGGATGGCAGACAGATGGCATTTTCTTTACCCGCGAGGATGTGGGTACAGCTTTTATTCGTGGCGGTGCCGGTATGAGCCTGCGCTACGGTGTGAACCTGCCTCCTTCTATGCAGGTGAATGGTAATCGCGGGGCAAACTATGGCCTGGGCCTGCTGGATAAGCCTCAGTACCTCCGTGATGAGACCTCCTACTACTTGGTAGGTAGTGCTTACGTGGAATATGTGGCTCGTGATATCACGATAGATGGAGGTGTGTTCCATCACTTCGAGCAGACCTGTAGCCGCCAGCCTTGGCAGCTGGAATTGCAGCTGGGGGTGGGCGTTACCCACGGAGGGGTGGATTATTTTGCCGGTGGTGTTTACCACAGCCCGACATATCGTGAGCAGAATGCCGAGGCCTTTTATGGTACATTCTGTGCAACATGGCATTGGTAATCCGCATGTACCGTTATGAGTGAAAGAAGTACGATAACGGCTGTCTGCCTGTTATCGTAGTCAGGGCTGTAATGTTGTAATATGAATTCATTGAAAACGAAGAAAACACTTTTGGCTGCTACTCTCATGGTGCTGGGGGTGGTATGTTTGCTGTTGCTTGTGGGAGGTTTCCCTCTGGTGGGGGCTCCTCAGGTGTACCGCAGCGGGGTTATGCTGGCTTTAGGCATAGCTGCTGCACTACTTGCCCTCTGGGGGGGGTGGCGAATTGGTGCCGGTTTGAGAGCTCGTCTCGTCATCGGTTTGATATGTACGTTTTTTGCCGGTGCCGGGATTGTTGTATTATGCCAATACGGCAGTAAGGCCGTACAGTATGCCATGCAGGGTGGTGTGATGTGGTTCGGCGCTCTGGGTATGCTTTGTACGGCTACGGTAGGTGGTCTGTTTACGGCCATTTTCGGTTATTTTTCCTACAGACTTATGAACCGCCGTTTATGGCTGGCCGGTATTCACTGGAGCTTGTTCGTACTGGCTTTGGGGAGTTATTTGGATTTTTGCGGTGAGGTGAATGCCTCTGCCCAACTGCCGTCCAATGGCAGAGTTACCGTATGCGAGGTCATGACCACGGAAGGGGAGAAAGTTCTGCTTCCTTTCACGTTGAGGGTGGATTCCTTCACAGCCTCGTATTATGGGGATGAGAGCTACAGCCTTTATCGGCGAGACGGCGAGGAATGGACGCTTCTCGGTCATCCGGAGGTAATGGTGGATTGCCTCAAGTTCGAGGATGAGTTATGGGCCATGGAAGATTTACAGAGCTCTCCGGGTATGCCGCAGCCTTTTCTGTTGCTGCCGGGAGAAGGTGAACAACCTGATCGCTTGTTAATGCGAAATGAACGGCCGGTTAAAGATTACGCCGCTGCTTGTCATATCGAGACGGAGTATCGAGGGCGCAAGGAAGTGCAGGATGAAGTCGTGCGTGTGAATTCACCTCTGCAGTGCAAAGGGTGGATGATTTACCTTAATTCATACAGCCCGATGAGCAGCAGTACGCTGGTAACCTTACATCTGCGTAAGGCTCCCGGGCGTTTCTTTGCTTTGCTGGGGATGGTTGGCGTAATTTTATGTACGGCCTGCTGGTGCTGGTGGCCGCGTGAGGATAAAAACAGTACAGATAAGGAGCTTGCTGCATGACCGTATTCATTATTCTTCTTACCCTTTTTATTTTATTGCTTAGTGTGGTGTGTTGGCTCGCCTCTGTTTTTCGAAGGAGTCAGGCAGCCCGTACTGCGGAGGTTGCGGCTTTCGGTTCGGCGGTAGCCTTGTTTATCGCTAATTGGTGCCTGGCAGAATCATTGCCGTTTGGTAACATGAGGCACGTTCTTTGTTTCTTCCCTCTGGTGCTGGCGCCTGCTTCCTTGTACATGCGTCATTGTCGAGGTGTGGAACTTACAGCTAGTTTTGCAGCGGTCGGAGCGTTTGCCATGTTGGGTGCTCTTTGTATGCCCATGCAGGCTGCTTGGCGTCAGATGCCGGCTTTGCAGTCTCCTTGGTTTGCTCCGCATGTGACTTCTTATGTCGTGGCGTATGGCTTGTTAGCTGTATCGGCCGCTCAGGCGCTGCTCTCTTTCCGCAAAGGCAGCTGTGATTCATTGCGTGCGGCAGATGAAGTGGCACGCCTAGCATTCCCCTTCCTGACTTTTGGGTTGTGGAGTGGTGCCTTGTGGGCAGATGCCGCCTGGGCTCGTTACTGGGCTTGGGACATCAAGGAAGTGTGGGCGCTTATTACTTGGTGCGTTTATCTCATTTATTTCCATCTTTGCGGGGCGTCTGTAACGGTGCGCCGTGTGTTGATATTGGTGGGGTTTGCAGCTGTTCTGATTACTTTCTTTGTCGTGAACCTACTGCCTAATATCGTGAGTGTGCATAGCTACGCTCAGTAAAAAATTACGGTTCTTCTGCGCCGAATAGTTATTCTAACTCTTTGACAAGCTGCAGCAAGGCTCTGCTATAATGGGCGGGTATGAAACTTCATCTGCCCGCCTCGCTTCGTCTTCTTGTTATTTTTGCTCTGTTCAGCGCACCCTGTGCTGTAGGTGCTGTTGGTTCAGCCTGGGATTCAGCCTGGGGGCCAGCCGGTTTGGAAGGCGCTCCCGATGCTTCGTTACCTCAGTATCAGGCCGATATTCACTCCCCCGGAATAACCGCACTTGTAGCACCTTCCGGAGTAATCTCCCACTATGACTTCGGTTCATATACAGCCATAACATTGGAGGGTGTAGGAAATGCCGGGGCTATTATTGTAGGCGGCGCATCGGCTACTGAGACTCCTCTTGTAGGCGAGGTTGCCCGCAATAGTTGGATTGCGGCGCAACAGGGTACCTACAGTCTGTTGATTGGAGGCAGTTACGCTGATAACTGGCAGAGTGGCGCCGCTTTTAATTTTTCAGGCAATTCACACATTATGGTCGATGGGGCAACGGTTTCTTATATTATCGGCGGTAATTATAAGGAGGGGCGAAGTGCGGTATTTACCGGTAATTCTTACATCACCGTAGCTGAGGGGGCGGTCACGGGTGGTATAGTAGGTGCTACGGTTGTTACCCACAATGCCAATACTTCCTTTACCGGCAACACGAATATCTTTATCTATACCCCGCTTGCCGATAATTCCGGGCCATCACTCCATTCTGTCCCTACTAATATGATTGTAGGCGGGTTTGCCTGGGGAACCAATAGCTGGAAAACTCAAATGCTGAACGGGAGTACTCATGTGACGGTGGATTTGACAGATGCGGCGGCGGAGTCTGTTGAGTTTTGTAAGCATATAGTGGGTGGCGGCTTTAACGGCGCCAGCGGCAATGTACAGAGAATTAGCGGCGATACCAATGTGACGGTGGATTTAGGTACTGTGGCCGCCGCCGCCGGGGTAAAAGTTGTTGGTGGTGCGTGGGTCAATGCTGGGTCTGCTAGTGTGGAGGGAATATCGCGACTTGTCGTAAAAGGCGGGGTTTTCAATAGCTGGGTTGTGGGCGGTTCGTGGACTGAAAACAGCGCTACATCCACCTCATATGGGGGCATCGATATGCTCCTGGCCGGGGGGACATTCAATGGTAGTGTGTTGGGGGCTACTTATATCAGCCTTGGCAGTTGTACGATGGATGTAGGTGACGTAACGCTGACATTGGGAGAAGACGCTGTGCTCAATTCGCTATTATACGGCGGGTATTACATTAATGGTGATGGCTCAGCCGAAGTGTCTGCATCGCTTGGGGAGGTATCCATTACTCTCGATGGAGCTTCCATATCATCGCTGGTGGGCGGCAGCTATTCACAACGCAATGATGCGGGGAGTGCCGTCATGCAGGGTGATATTACCCTTAATCTGCTGAGCGGTTCAGTAGGGGGGGATATCTATGCCGCAGGTCAGCAGGATGGTAGCACTTCTATGTCGACCGCTTCCGTTACTGTGGCACTTTCTTCGGCTGTACAACTGAGCGCGGGAAATACCATTTCAGGCGGTTATACAGGGGCGCACTCGTCGTCTGTAATTACGGGAAAACGCACGTTGGCGTTGACGGATGCTGAGGATTACAGCTCTCTTGCTGAGGTGAACTTTGCAGATTTTGATGTCATGGCGGTTCCTGTAGGCGGAAGGGCTGTTCTGGGTAGTTTGGTGAGTGATTTTTCTGGCTTCACTAAATCGGGAGGTGGTAGTCTGATTTTGCAGAGCCATTCTTTATTCGATTCTCTGGTGGTGGAGGGTGGTTCTCTGGAGAGTCTGAGTGGTTTTGACGCCACAGCCTTGAAGAGCTTGCAAATAACTGCCGGGGGAACGCTGAACGGTGTTGACGGCAACTTGGCGGCCTCGGCGGACGGAACATCTCTCCGTTTGGAATTGGGAACATCCAATATCGGTGCCGGTCAGGCCGCCAGTGCTATGATTAATGGGCTGGCGGGCACTCCGGCAGGACTTAATATCACCGTTCCCGGGCAGGTTACTTTAGAGCTGAGTGCTGAGGGGGTAATGGATTTGCTGTTGGCTCATAGGGATGGCAGCCCCGCAGTAAGCAGTTATCTTACTCTGGTAGATGGCACCCTTACTTGTGCACAGCCCGCGGAGTTGGGACTTAATGAGGTGCTGAACGGGTACGGATTGCGTATTGCCGCTGTGGCGGATGGCAGCCTGGTGGTGAATGGTAGTGCAGTGGGTGTCTATTATGTTACGGCAGACGCCGCTACGACCAATCCGCATTTGGTTACGGACTACCCCACATTGGGTCTTTACAGCGCTGTTGTGATTGATAGCGACCAGACGTTGGAGCTTCGCCTGCCCGGAGATGCCTCCACCTACGCTACCATCAATAACCTGATGGGGGAGGAAAATAGCTTGTTGAGTGTGGAAAATAGTAGCGGAAATGGCACGGTAACTGTGGTACTCAGTAATCAGGCGATGTCTTCTACCGGAGATTTGAATTATCCGGATATTGATTCAACAACCCTGATGAAAGGAAATATCGTTGCCGGTAGCGGCACCGAACTTGTTAAAAAAGGTGCCGGCGAGTTGACTGTCAACGGTATTATGACCTGCGATATTTTTCGTGCGGAAAGTGGTACGCTCAGCTTAAACGGCTCGGGAAATGCGATTAACACACTTACAGGCAGCGGGGGTAATGTGGTGCTGGGTGGTTCGCTGCTGATTAAAGGGCAGATGAGCGGCAGCTCGTCTCTTACGGTGGCGCCCGGTGCTGAATTACAGCTGCTGCTCACCGGGAGCGCCGGTAATGGGTGGAGTCTCTTCAACAACGGTACACTCCGGGCAGAGGTAGGGGTGAGCGGCACTCTTACCCTTGGAGCTCTTACTCTTGGTAGCGCTTCTGTTAATGAACTTCGGTTCAATACGGATGGTAATTTCGCCGATAGCCTTGTGCTGAATAAGCTCAGCGTGCAGAATGGCGTGACCATTACCTTGTCGTCCGTCGGTAACAAGCTGTTGCGTGGCGGAGATTACATTATCGGCCGAGTTCTTAATCCCATTATACCCGATGAGCAGGGAAATGCGGAACTTTTGCTGAAGGGGCTACCTTTTGCTCAGCTACAGCCGGGGTCTAGCTATCTGTACACCGATGGAGCCGGGAATATCATTTTGCATGCTGAACGGAGTGAAAATAACTTATTGTTGCCACATGCCTACTCTCACAATGCAGCCGCCGGCGCGGAGTTGCTGTGGAACTCCACCCCTACATCTTCCGGAGAACTGGCCTCCGTATACCGTAGCATATCGGAACTTATTGCATCGGGAGATAGCGCTGCTGCTAATCGAGCCATGGCTGCCGTAGCCGGTTCTTCTCTTGCATCGTTGACGCCGGCTCTTCAGGGGGATGTGGCTCGTCAACTGCGTGCCATCCGCAATCGCATGACCCACATGGGTACAAATCCCTGCGTTGTCAATGAAGGTTTACCCTGGTATACCTTCTGGGTACAGGCTGAGTCAGATTATCAGCACTTGCGTAGTCAGGGTGACGAGCCCGGTTACAATTTGTCGCGCTATGGGGCTACGCTGGGGGTGAACTCAGATGTAAATGATGCCTTTTCGGTCGGTATGGCCTTCAGTTCGTTGTGGGGCTCATTGAAAGTTGAGGCTCCTGATCGATTATCGAGCCGCTTGAATACATCGTATTTTTCGGCTTACGCCCGCTATCGCAGCAATGCCTGGGTGCACTCGCTCATGGCAACTTTCGGCATGGCTGATTATGAGCTTAATCGCCACGTTTTTGTGGCTTCTGCCGGGTATCATAACCGAGCTTCAACAGATGGTCGAACCCTCGGTTTCATGTATGAGTTGCTTTATGATTACCGCCCCGGGGATGAACATGATTTTTCCCTGCAACCGCTTGTTCAGTTCAGTTATTGCCATAGTTCAGTAGATGGATTTGCAGAATATGGGAGCGATGCCGTTTTGCAGGCCAACCCGGGTGATATGGATATCTTTACATTGGCAGCGGGTGCACGTTTGCAGGCTGTTGTGGGGCAGAATATGTACAACCGTACTTCGCTTTTTGAGTGCAGAGCTCTGTTGTCGTGGGATATGGGGAATCGCCGTGGTGAGTCTCGGGTTGCTCTGCTTCACGGTAGCGGCCGGGAGAATGTACAGGGTAGTCGCCCGGGCTTGTTGGGCGCAGCGCTCGGTGCCGGTCTTACGGTGCCTCTGGGGGCAGAATCGGGAAGTTTGTTTCTCGATGCCTCCATCACTTTACGTTCCCGCGCTTATGAGGTGAATGCCGTGGCGGGTTACAGCCTGACTTTCTGATTACGGGATTAAAAAAAAGCAGCCCCGCAGGGCTGCTTTTTTAGTCGTTATGTAATCGGGAAGTTATTTGCAGTATTCCTTCCATTCCAGCACAATGCTGCCATGGCCGGAGTGGAGCACCTTGCCGTTTTTGTCCACAATGGTGGCATTGGGGATGCCTCGTGCCGGGGCATAACCGGGCAGGGAGCGGGCATCGGCAGAATCATCGAGAATACCGGCAAATTTAGCCTTGTATTTCTTAAGGTAATCTTTAGCTGCCGCCTCGGTCTTGTCGTGTCCGAGCAGGATAATTTCCACCCCCTTGCGCTTCATCTTCTTGTATTCCTTAATGATGTTGGGCATGAGCGCTTTGCAGGGGCCACACCAGCTGGCGGAGTGCAGGTAGATGTAATAATCGGCCTTTTTGTTAGGTTTGCCATTGAAGAACTTAATTTTTTCGAGGGCGGCATGTACAGCCGGTACGGTATCCTTATCGGCATCTTCATCGGCAGGAGCTGCATCGGGAATGGGCGTATCCTTGATGGTGTACTCCTTCCACTGGCGGATGATTTGACCGTGGCCGGAGGTAATGTAATTGCCATCAGCGTCCAGAATATTAGCCCAGGGAATTCCCATGCCGGGCTTGATGTTGGGCAGATTGGGCATCTTTTCCTTAGGAATGGCCGGGAACGAGGCTCCATACTTGTTCAGGAACCCAACCGCATCACCAGGGGTGGAGTCCGCACTATGCAGTACAAGCTCCACCAAACCGCTACGCTTCATCTCCTCGTAGCATTTTACTACCTCAGGCATTTCGGCATTGCAGGGGCCGCACCAGCTGGCAGAATTGAGGAAAATATAGAACTTAGCCTTCAGATTGGGACGGGTGTTGGTCAGGTACTCGGCTTTGGCCAGAGCCTGAGCAACGGTAGAAAGCACTTCTTCAGCATTCTCTGCATCCTCGGCTTCCTCGACCTCTTCCTTATCTTTTTGGGATTTCTTCTTTTTAGCCTTTTTCTTTTTTTTCTTCGTCTTGGAGACTTCGCTTGTGCCGGTATCATCTGCCATGGCAAGCTGCGGCATGGACCAGCAGCAGATGCCCAGCAACATCGCTATGAGAAGAAGTGTACGTTTCATAACGCCCTCATGCTAACATATCACCGGGTGGCGGTCAACAGTAAAAGCTGAATCTCGCTCTATAATATGTATAATTGTTTGAGGGGTAAAGCAAGAAAGTTGAATACCCGTTGCCGGGATATTCAACTTTCTCTTATACATCCTGCGGGGGCAGGTGTTGCTTATTTGCAGATATCTTTCCAGGTCTCGAAGATAGAGGCTCCATTGCCGGCGGTGACAACCTTGCCCTTCTTGTCTACCACGATGGCGTAGGGAATGCTGCTGGCTGCCTTGTAGCCGGGCAGGTTCTTATCAGCAGCTTCGCCGGCCATAACACCACAGAACGGAGCCTTGTAGTGTTGCAGGTACTTGCGACCTTCCTCTATGGAACTATCGCAGCTGATGAGGATAACCTCCACTTTCTTCTTTTTCATGGCTTTGTACTGATCAACCACTTTGGGCATGAGCGCCTTGCAGGGACCACACCAACTGGCGGAAGAGAGGTAGATATAATATTTGGCGCGATTATTGGGAGCAATGGCGTCTTCCTTCTTTTCCTCTTCTTCTTCGCCTTCCTGAACGGCGGCCGGTTCTTCAGCGTTGAAGAAAGTCATGTTCTTAAAGGCCTGAACCACGTTGCGCGGCTTCTTTTCCTTCTTCTTTTTCTTGCCGGTTGTTTCGACAGCCGGGGTGTCATCTGCCATGGCCACCTGCGGCATGGACCAGCAGCAAATGCCCAGCAATACGGCGATAGAAAGGATGGTATGCTTCATAACGCCGTCATGCTAGCACATCACTCAGATTTGGTCAATCGTAAAAATAATAATTTCCTTTAAAAATGGTCGGATATGTTGTATGTTGAGTAAAAACAAAGAAGCGGCGCAACCACTCGTTGCTCCGCTCCTCTGCTACCAACTATAATATTACATGAAAAAGACAGTCGCTTGCTCTGCTGTCGCATGGCATTTACCGGCTGTTGTAGGTGTAGACACCGCCGGTCATACTTTTGTTCAAAGAAAAATGAAAAAAATTAATCTTCGTCAAAAACGAGCGTTTTGAACCAGCCGTCTCGCGGCGTGTGAGAATTGGGGAAGATAGTGCGAGCAACCTCCCGGAAGGCTTTGGGATTGGGCAGGGACGGGCTGTAGTGGGTGAGCCACAGTTCCTTGACACCGCCGGCTTCAGCTGCCAGACGGGCCGCCTCTGAGAAGAGCATGTGCTTGTTTTCTTTGGCCTTGGGCAGGTTCTCATCTTCGCCATACATACCTTCACAGATGAAGAGGTCTGAGTCGGCTGCCGCAGCTGCAATGGCCGCAGTGGGGCGGGTATCGGTGCAATAGGTGAGTTTGAGCCCTTTGCGGGCAGGGCCCAGTACCATATCGGGCGTGAAGGTGCGCCCTTCGTGCTCAATGCTCTCGCCTTTCTGCAAACGCTTCCAGAATTCAAGGGGGATGGCTTGCTCACGGGCTCTTGCTGCATCAAACTTGCCGTTGCGGGGCAGGGTGAAGCTGTAGCCATAGCAAGGCATGCCGTGCTGCACCGCAAAAGCACGGATATCGCAATCCAGGAAGTACATGAGCTCATCTTCATAGGTGAGCTCACTTACGCGAACCTCAAAGGGGAGACTGGCTGCGATGCAGCGCAGGCTGTTTACAACACGCTCTGTGCCGACCGGCCCGATAATGGAAAGAGACTCAGTGCGCCCCATGTTGCCCATGGTAAGCAGGAGCCCCGGCAGGCCGCTGATGTGGTCGGCATGCAGATGCGTGATGAGAATTTTATCAACCGGTTTGAGGCTCAGCCCTGCCTTCTGTGCGGCAATCTGCGTGCCTTCGCCGCAGTCTACCAGTACAGCATGCCCCTTGTAGCGCACCATCAGCGAGGTGAGCCATCTGTTAATCAACGGCTGGGTGCCGCCTGTGCCGAGTAGACAGATATCGAGCACGATTACAGTTGCGGGGTGGAGGTTACGCTTGCCGGTTCAGGGGGGGATTATTCGCCTTTCAGAATGGACAGCTTGGCAGGGTCGAGTTTCTCCCAGGGGAGCTCGGCCTTGGTGAAGTGACCATAATTGGTGGAGGCTGCAAAGATGGGATTACGCAGCCCCAGAGCTTTTTCCATATCGGCCGGTTTGAAGGAGAAAGCCTTGAGCACGCGCTCAATGATAACCTCTTCGCTCACCGTAGCGGTACCGAAGCTGTCCACATCAACCATGATGGAAACGGGGCTGGCTTTGCCGATAGCGTAGGCTACCTGCAACTCGCAGCGTTCAGCCAGACCGGCAGCTACAATGTGCTTGGCTACCCAGCGGCACATGTAAGCGCCGGAGCGGTCCACCTTACTGCAATCTTTGCCGGAGAAAGCGCCACCGCCATGGCGACCCATGCCGCCGTAGGTGTCCACAATAATCTTACGACCGGTCAGGCCGGAGTCGCCGTGCGGGCCACCGATAACGAAACGCCCGGTCGGGTTGATGAAGAACTCTGTTTCGGCGGTGATGAGCTCAGCAGGCAGTACGCGGCGGATGAGCTCGGTGCAGAAGCTGCGGATGGTTTCGATGCTGACGTCCTCTGTGTGCTGGGTGCTGAGCACCACATTGAGAATGCGGGAGGGCTTGCCATCTTCGCCGTACTCCACGGCTACCTGGCTCTTGCTGTCGGGGCGCAACCAAGCGACTTCGCCGCTGTGACGTACGCGGGCGAGCTCAATCATGATGCGGTGAGCAAACATGATGGGGGCAGGCATGAGCTCCGGGGTTTCGTTGGCAGCGTAACCGAACATGATGCCTTGGTCACCGGCGCCTTGTTCTGCACCGTCCTTACCTTCTGCCTCGCGGGCATCTACACCCTGAGCAATGTCGGGACTCTGGGTGGAGAGCAGGTTTGTCACGGTCAGGGTATCGGCGTTGAACACAGGATCATCAGCCGGGGTGGCATAGCCGATGGCGCGTACGGTGTCGCGTACCAGTTTTTCGTAGTCGATGACTGCCTGTGTGGTGATTTCGCCGGCCAGAATAACGTGGCTATCTTTCACCAGGGTTTCACAGGCCACTCGGCTGGCAGGGTCTTGTGCCAAGCAGGCATCCACCACGGTGTCGGAGATAAGGTCAGCCACTTTGTCAGGGTGACCTTCACCTACGGATTCGGAGCTGAATATATGGAGTCTGTTCATAAAATTTTACTCGTAATTGGTGAATGAGAAATCTCGCAGGCCGCTGGGCAATTCATTTTTGCTTGCTGTAAGGGCAGCCATGGTGGACGTAGCGATGAGCGCTGATTTATTGCTCAGTTCGGGGCTATAGTCAAGCAAACAGGTGAAGATGTCCCAAAGCAGGGTTAATTCGTTGCGGAACTGGTTACCCTGTACGATGAAGGAGCGGTAGCCTGCTGCGTAGAGGGCAGCGCTTTCCTCGCGGGTAAGGTTACAGGTAGCGCCTTGGCGTAGTTCCTCCTTGTTGATGTTGTGCCAGCCGTCTTTCTCAGCCAGCGCTGTGCGGCGGCGGAAGAGGTCGGTATTGTACGGGTCGAGGCGTATGTCGGCCAGCAGTCGCAGGTGGTCGCGGCGCACGGCACTATTGCGGGGAAGCGGCTCATTGATGATGACATCGCAGCGCTCCGGTTCATTAATGGCGTTATAGACCGACGGGCGTACAGCATCTGCCGGGTGCAGGCACACGCGGGCGTATTGCCCTAACAACTTGTTGTAGAACGCTGCTCCTCTCTTGCTGCGTTCGCAGATGGCTCGGTTGACGTGGCTGTAAACAGGTAATTTGGGGAAGTGGCGGCGAATGTGAGCAGCCAGCACATCACTAGCTACACTTACAGCATTGCGGTGTACGCGGTCGCGCTTGTACAGCTCGCTGAGCAGGGTGTTAGCGTAGCTGTCTTGCAGCTGTTCCTCTGTGATAAACGGGTTGTCAAAAGTCAGCAGCACGCCTACATTCATCTGGGCGTATTGCTCCAAATGTTTGGTGTAGGTGGCGTAACCCATGGGGCGACGCTCGGTGTACCAGTCCAGCGACCACTTGCAGGCTACCTCGCCGACTACCCGAGCCGGCTGGCGCAGCGGGAAGCTTTTTTTCAGGCTGTCGATAAGGGTTTGAATGGAGGCGTCAAAGCGCATGCCGCCGCCAATGGTCCACACAGCCTCCGGCAGGTAGTCTGCTACCATAAAGCGGATTTCCTTTGCTGTAATCGGGCGAATAATGGAGCTCATGTGGAGTGGTATGGTAAGATGGATTCCCAGAAACGCTGGCCGAGGGCATGCATAGCATTCTCGTCGGGCGCATCATTTCTCAGCACGAGGCGCAACAGGTCGAAGAGAATAGAGGAGCCGTTGGCGTGCCCGCGCCCCTGCATCTTGAAGTGGCGGAACCCGAGCTCTCTCAGCTTGCGAATTTCGGGGGTATTGAGGGCGAGTACGCTATGTTTGGGATGGGTGAGCAGGGTACCCATATCACGGCAGCCGTTCTCGTTCTGTTTTTTATCAAAGTCGGTGATATCGTAGCCGAAATAATTAAGCGCCATCTCGGAGAGCGAGCTGTAGTGGTACGGGCGCAGCGGGCATTGGCGAATGCAGTATTCATTCACCAGAAGAATGTAGCGCTCTTTCTCCTCCAGCTTCTCCAGCAGGTCATAGTTAAGCACATCATCGGGGTGTACCATCACCTCATCATACTGCTCGGCCAGACGTTGGTAGGCTGTCAGCTTGCCCTTGCCTCCTCCATTGGTAATTTTGAGGATGCTGGATACCGTGCGCAGTTCCGGGTACTCGCTGCGCACATGCTTCAGCAGGGCATCACTTGCCATGATGACGGCATTGCGCTTGGTCGGATTGTGATTTTTTGCAAAAATGAGCAAGGCGTTTCCCAGCGGGTCGCTCATGTGCTGCTCTTTCAGATTGAGGTTAGTGAAGGTGTAGTAGAGGGCGATATTGCGCTTTTCGTACTCCAGACCGGCAGCCCGGATTTCCTCGGCTTCTCTCATGAGGTGACGAAGCACACGACCGCTGTTCCATGTGCACAGGGGGGCTCCATGTACGATATTGTAAGGGCTGAAGCCAAGCAGCAGATTACAGAAGTCGTGGAAAGCTATCAGCTCGCGGTCATTGACGAACGCGCCCGATACATCCCAGACTGCATCCGGCCAGCCGGGGTTCAGATATGGTGATGCCTCTGCCATACTCATTTACGCGCGCAGAGTGTAGCAGATGCTCCGCTGCATTGCAAGCGTTATGTGCGGCGCTGTCAACGAATCATCGTATTTTTTACTTTTTGCTTGCCGACCGGAGCTTTTTGCTGTAAATATAGAGTGTGATGGATAATACTGAACTCTCTCTTGATTGGAAACAACTGGCTGACCTTCCGGATGCTGAGGGGTGGGCCGGTATGTTTGCCGGTGTCAGCAATGGTGCTCTCATTGTGGCAGGTGGTGCTAATTTCCCGGAAAAACCTCTGTGGGAGGGCGGCCCCAAGCGCTGGACTGACCGTGTTTTTGTGATGACACCCGACAGCGCCGGCTGGATGGATGCCTCTCCGCTGCCCAAGCCGCTGGGTTATGGTGCTACGGCTACGCTGCCACAAGGTGTTATGTTTATTGGTGGCAGCAATGCCGGAGGTGCTGTGGCTGATTGCTACATGCTTACTTGGAATGGTAAGGATGTGACATGCCGCGAGCTGCCTTCTCTGCCTGTTACCCTCACCGGCCATGCTGCAACGGTCATGGGCGGCAAGGTGTATGTACAGGGTGGCAGTATTGCCGCCGGTGAGCAGGATGCTGAGAGCCGGATGTGGATTTTTGACCCCTCAACCGAAACATGGACCGAGGGTGAGCCTATGCCTGCCCGCGGGCGTTTCCTGCAGCAGATGGCTACCGTGGGCAGCACTATTTATGTGCTCGGCGGTATCGGCCTGAAGGATGGTGAGGATGGCCGCATGGTGCGCGATATGCTGACCGAGGCCTGGAGCTACAGCGAGGCCACCGGCTGGCGCCGCTTGGCATATCTGCCGCATTTCTGTGCTGCCGGTCCTACGCCTGCCCCTGTGATTGGTGGTCGCATTTACCTCTTGGGTGGTGACGACGCTACGGTAAAGGGCTTTACGCCGCAGAATCACCCCGGGTTCCACAATTTCACGCTCTGCTACAATCCCGGCACCAATGAATGGGCCGAGGCCGGTGAGATGGCCGTGGCTCGTGCCGTGTTGCCCTGTGCTGAGTGGAACGGTCTGGCCGTAATTGTGAATGGCGAGCAGCGCCCCGGTAAGCGTTCCAATCAGGTGTGGGGCGCTCGCATGAAGTGATAAGCATTTCTCTCATACTATGAAACGTACTCTCGCTCTCTTGTCTGCGCTGGCCTTTGCCGCGCAGGCAGAGATAAGTTCTGTGGCATCTGACACCTGGTTGCAGATTGGCGACAAGGTGGGTCGTGCCGGTATGGCTGCCGTTCTGCTGGAGCAGCCGGGCGGTATCATTATGACCGGTGGTGCCAATTTCCCCAATGCCAAGCCCGGCGCCAAAACTCCCGCAGAGCGCGGCGCTAAGGCCTACTACGGTGATGTGGCATTCCTTAATTTGGGGCAGGGGTGCACAACCCCTCAGGCCGAGGTGGTGGGGCAGCTCCCTGCTCCCATAGGCTATGCTGCTTTTGCCGCCTATGGCAGCAGCATGGTGATTGCCGGTGGTTGCAATGATGGTGGTCATCTGGCTACTGTAACCTGTACCGAGATGAAGGGGGCTGAGGCCTCCACCTGCATGTGGCCTGAGCTGCCTGTTACCGTGGCTTATCCCGCCTTTGCTGTGGTGGGCAGCAAGCTTTACGTGATGGGTGGGCAGGAGAAGGCTGATAGCGTGACCACGCTTTCCCGTTGCTTCGTGCTCGATATGGCTGCTCCTAACGATGGTTGGAAAGAGATTTCCCGCATGCCCGAGGCTCGCATGCTTGCCGCCGCCGGTGTGGTAGATGGCAAGATTTATGTAATGGGCGGTTGCTCCTTGCACCCCGACGTTAAGGGGGCGGCCGAGCGTACTTACCTGCACAGCGTGATGTGCTATGACCCTGCGACGGATGCCTGGAGTACTGTGGCTGCTCCTATGCCTGAACCGCTCGTGGGTGTGGCCAATCCTCTCCCTTCTCATGAGGGTAAGCTCTATGTTGTGGCCGGTGATCCCGGCAACTTCTATCGCGCTTCCCTCTGCGGGCAGGCTCCGTCAGACCATCCCGGGCAGAATTTTACGGTGTATTCCTTCGCTCCTGCCACCGGGCAGTGGGTTAAGGAGGGCACCAATGCCACCGGCGTGGCTACCTGTCCTGCCGTGCAATGGGGCGATAGCTTCTACATTATTTCCGGTGAAACTCATCCCGGTATCCGTACTCCTCTTATTTCCAACATACAAATAAAGAAATAACATCATATGAACGAAACAACAGAATCGAGCTGGACATGGCTCGTTGATGCGCTGCGTGCCTGTTCTGAGGCCGTGGGCGTGACCTTATGGGGCGCTGTGGCCATTGCCGTTGCTGCCATCGTGATTGGCCTGAAAAATGGCTTTAAGAACAAACCCGTGGCTAAGACGGAAGCTGCCGGTGGCCCCGGCAAGTGGGCCTGGATTTGCGTTGCCGTGCTCTGGGTGGTTGTAATGCTCAACTACTTCGACCGTCAGCTGCTGGCTGTGCTCAATCAGTCCATCACTGAAGGTGCTGACGGCATTCAGATGAGCCAGGCCGATTTCGGCATGGTGACATCCGCCTTCCTTATTGTTTACGCTGCACTCAGCCCGGTAGGTGGTTTCCTTGCCGACCGTTTCAGCCGTAAGTTCATCATCCTTTGCTCGCTGGTTGTGTGGTCCGCTGTGACGTATATGACCGGTAAGGCCGGCTCCTACGAGGAACTTATCTTCTGGCGCGCCCTCATGGGTGTGAGCGAGGCTTTCTACATCCCCGCTGCTCTGGCTCTTATTTCTGACTACCATCGCGGTAAGACCCGCTCCATGGCTACAGGTATTCACATGAGCGGTATTTATGCCGGTCAGGTGCTGGCCGGTTATGGTGCTACGATGGCCGGTCATCCCTGCCAGCTGGGCTGGCGCCTTACCTTCGAAACCTTCGGTTTCATCGGTGTAGCTTATGCTCTCATTGTTATCTTCTTCCTTCGTGACCCCGAGGGTGCTACCCCCGAGGAGCTCGCTGCCGAAGCTGCTGCCGCTGACAGCAAGGAGAAGCTTGCTGCTGCCGGTAGCGACTTCACCATCATGGACGTGCTGCGCAATCTCTTCAGCGGTCGTGCATTCCCCATGCTGCTGATTGCTTACGCCATTGCCGGTTTTGCCAACTGGTTCCTCATGGGCTGGTACCCCCGCCTGCTCATCGACATGTTCAGTATTCCCGAGGCAGAGGCCGGTCCTCAGGCTACGTCTTGGATTAACTTTGCCAAGTATGGCGCCGTGCTGATTGCGGCTGTCATTGCCGATATGTGGTATGCCCGCACCAATAACCCGAACGCCCGTGCCTATGTGCCCGGTATCGGTTTCTGTCTGGCCGGTCCCTGCGTGGTGATTGCCATGCTTCCCGCTCTGGGGCTGCCCGTCGAGTTTGGTCTTGCTGCTACTCTGGGGCTGGTGGCTATGCAGGGTGTGGCTCAGGGCTCGCTGGATGCCACCCTCATGCCGGTGCTCCGCTCTCAGATTGATGAGCGCTTCTCCGCTACGGGTTACGGTATGCTTAACCTTACCTCTGTGGGTGCAGGTGCACTTATCAGCTGGCTGGGTGGTTACCTGAAGGACGCTGATGTACCCCTCGGCATTCCGCTGAGCGTGGCCGGTGCTCTTATGGTGGTTTGCGGTCTTATCTTCTTCTTCCTGCCCCGCAAGAAAGAGGCCTAACTTACACAACAAACTTGCTATGCTGAAGTTTTTTAAAGAACTTCTGCTGCTCCCGGCGGTCATGGTTTCCATGGCCGCCTCGGTATTTGCAGCGGTTGTACCTCAGCCCTACGCTGCCGTTACGGTCTTTGAGCCGGGAAATAAGAACCCTTATGTCAGCATTCGTATACCTGATGTGGTGAAAGCCGGTAAAATGCTGGTTGCTCTGGCTGAGGGGCGCTATAAAAATACGGACCAAGGGCAGAATGACCTCATTGTTTCGCTCAGCCAGGATGGTGGTGCCACCTGGTCTGCCCCGGTGGTGGCTGCCAAGGCAAATGGCGCTACCTTTAATAACCCCTGCTTGGTGTATGATGCTCCCCGTAAACAGTTGGTGCTTTTCTTCCAGCGCTACCCCGAGGGTGCCAGAGAACGTGACCGCGATTTGGTGCCCGGCGATGGGCGTGGGAAGTGCATCCGCAACTTTGTCTGCTTTTCTAAGAATGGTAAGAAGTGGACTAAGCCCCGCGATGTGACAAAGTTTACCAAGCATGCAGATGCTCGCCTGACTTGTAGTGGCCCCAATCCGGGTGTACTGCTGACTCGCGGGCCTCATAAGGGGCGCATCGTGGTTCCTTTCAATGAAGGGGCGTTCAATGACTGGCACTTGGCTGCCGCTTTTTCGGATGATGGCGGCAAACATTGGGAGCTGGGTAAACCATCGGCTACCGGTCGTGGGGTAAACGAGGTTTCGATGGCTGAAACTGAGGAGGGTGGCCTCATTATCGTTTCGCGAGCCTGGCCGGGGAGCGAGCCGCAGCGCCGTGTGGCTTATTCGGAGGATGGCGGGGCGACTTGGGGTGAGATTAATGCCCACCCGGAGTTGCCGAGCCCGAACTGCCAAAATGGGTTGCTGCGCTACTCCTTTGCTTCTCAGGAGAAGCTTGGCGGACACAGCCGCCTGCTTTTCTCATCTCCCACCACGCGGGCTCGTACTCATGGCATCATTAAGATGAGTTACGATGATGGCCGTACCTGGCCGGTGCAGAAGTCGCTTGGTGATGGTCCCTTCGGATATTCGGTGCTGACTCAGGTGAGCCCGGGTAAAGTGGGCGTGCTTTATGAAGTAAACGGCAGCATCCGTTTTACCTCTTTCACGCTGGATTGGCTGACGGATGGGCAGGATTCCGGCGTAGCTGCCGGGAAATGATGCCCCCCCCTCGAAAAACTTGCGTTCTAAATCAAACAGCGGCTCATTTAAGAGCCGCTGTTTGATTTAGCGAGATTGCAGGAAGCGGAGCATTTCGTCATTTCCCTGACGGCGGGCGATTTCCGGCAGCGTTTCACCGGTTGCCCGGGAGTAGACGGCCTCCGGTGCGCCGTGGCTCAGGGCCATGCGGATGATGTGCCACAGCTGCCGGTGAGCTCCTTCAGGGCTGCTTACTCGGTCCGCCAGCACCATCATGGCACCGGTGGTACCCTCCAGCGAGGCAGAGCGCTCAATAAGCATTTGAAGCAGCCGGTAGTGCTCTTCATTTTGCGCCAGGTATGACGGATTGGCCGAGGCGTTGAAATCTGTAATCCACCACTCAAAGGTGGAGGCTTCGATGGGTTGAGCCGCTTCGCTGATGAGCGCTCTCAGGCACTCATCTTTACATTGGCAGAGGGAAGTAATAATGCCGTTGCGCAGGTTGGCCCCCTTGGCAATATAGGTGCGCATGGCATCTACATTATTGCTCTTGATAGCGCCGATGAGCTGGGGTACGAAGGCTGCCGGCTTGTTGTTGCGCTGCAGGCGCTCGCCGTTTTCATCCGGCGACGGCTGAATATCTGTTGTTTGCGCGAGGCGTTGGCGGATACGTGGAGTGGGGGTGGTCGGCGGCTCCGAGAGCTTGAGGTAGCTCAGATAACCATACTTGTTGATGGTCATGAAATCGATGAAGGGGAAGCGGTCGCACTTCGGGCGGCGGCAGCGCAGCTCATTAGCGCGAGCCACGTCCTCCGTTACCAGAATGAGTCGTTCCTTGTCCATATTATCGGGGCTCAGGTAGAGCTCGCCCAGCAGGGCATCCGTCTCGCTCAGCGCCGGTTGAGAGGGGATAATCTGCACTAGGGCTGCATGTGTGGCCAGCAGTTCCGCAGTACGGCTTTCCTGCGTATTATTGAGAGAGTTGCTGATGATTTTCAGGCTCTTTTCCTGAGCCTCCAGCGGGGTGGAAATATGCTCCAGAAAATCGCCGGCCAACTCGTGCGTCAAAGCTGAGCTATCCATATACACCGGGCTGTTGCCGACCATTTCAGCCAGTCGCATGCGAGCCTGATAATCTTTGCGGCGATTCATTTCAGCAAAGGTGATGAGGGAGCCATCGGGCCACAACGTCATGACCGAAGTGATATTGCCGGTACCGCTGTCGTTGCCGGGGCAACAATTGATGATGTCGGCGGTGAGTTGCTGGTCGTGGGTAATGAGCAGTTGGCGGCGCTGTAGGTGGTTGAAGAATAGCAGGCGCAGAAACTCGCCATCGGCGGTGCCGTTGCTGCCTTCTCCCGGCTCGACGTCGATGAGTTCGCTATATTGTTCGCACAGTTGCAGCGCAGTTTGTGCCGCCGGCTTCAGGTTGGCGCAGTTCTCCAGTTCCTTGCGCACATTGGCTGTCATCAGGAATTTATGGCCACTTTTTCTGATGTGGGGCGCTGATTGTTGCAATGCGCTCTCTATTTCCGGCGACATCCACGTACAGGCGTCAACGTAGATGGCATCCATGTTCTCAAGGAGGTCCCAGCCGTTTGTGGTCTGCTGTGTCAGGGTGTTCATAGAATTGAATTATGATTGTATGTTGTTGATGTGGGGCAAGAAGTTTGCCGGTTCGTAGATGAGATATTATGCTCTGCGGTACTTTCGGCAAGTGGTGATAGTTCCTGCTTCGTTCATCATTCTATGCCTTATTTCCTACCAAGTCAATCAGAAATTGCGTGTGCAGGGGATTTAGACAATCAGGGGTAAAGGTCGGGCAGGGAGCAAGGCCGATGAGTGAGGGTAAAACAAACGAACCGAATCGACGTGCGATTCGGTTCGTGAAAGATTTAGGAAAGGCGGGATATCAGAGGCAAGCCTTCAGGCGAGCAATGATGTTGTCCTTGGAAGTAGCGCCGGTAATGCGGTCTACCTCCTCACCGTTCTTGAGGAAGATGAGCGTGGGGATGTTCTTCACACCATAACGGGTGGCAAGAGCACCGGCCTCGTCCACGTTGACCTTGCCCACCTTGGCCACGCCGGCCATCTCGGTTGCCACCTGGTCAACGATGGGGGAAATCATGCGGCAGGGGCCGCACCAAGTTGCCCAGAAGTCTACCAGTACAGGAACGGGAGAGTTGAGAACCTCTGCCTCGAAGTTGCTTTCAGTAATCTGTAATGCCATAGTGTCAGCTTAGATGCAGGTTGTGCTTGCGCTGTTCAAAAATTATTCCTCTTCGTCGGCATAATCTTCGCCATCGCCGGAATCCTCGGAGGATTCGGAGCCACCCTCTTCCTCGGTGTAGCCGGAGTCCTCAGCGGCGCTATCGTCAGCAGCGGCAGGAGAGCCGAATACACGGTCGGAGTCAGTCACGCGGCCGGGCAGCTGATCAGTCTGGTACTGAACGAAGCACATGAGGCCGATGATGATAAGGGCAAGAGCGGCGAGCACCGTCATAACAGGGCTGTCCTTCTTGGGCTCCTCGTCTTCCACGGGCTCGGCAGCCTTCTTGCCGAAGCCGGCAGGCTTGGTGAAACCGGCAGGTTTGGTGAAGCCGGCGGGCTTGCCAATGGGAGCTGTAGCCGTGGGCATGGCAGTTGTAGCGCCGGCGGGCTTAGCGGGCTTGGCCGGAGCAGCAGCAGGTGCGGTCGGTGCCGGAGCTGCGGCGGGGGCTGCGGGTGCAGCAGGTGCAGCGGGCTTG
>JAFZHC010000045.1 GCA_017555025.1 Akkermansia sp. | reverse complement strand
CAACGGCTTCACCTACTGCCAGACCAAGTTCGACTACGCTACCGGTAAGGTAGAGGTAGTGAGCAAGAAGGCTTTCTCCGACGGCGAGCGTGCCAAGGTGAACTGCTACGGCGCTGACGACGTGCGTGAGGGCGTGGCCATCATGTGGCTCGAGGGCGTGGACGTTTCTATCACCGGTAACTCCACCAACCCCACCCGCTTCCAGCACCCCGTAGCCGGCACTTACAAGAAGGAGTGCGGTCTCGTTGGTAAGAAGTACTTCTCCGTGGCCTCCGGTGGTGGTACGGGTCGTACCCTGCACCCGGACAACATGGCTGCCGGTCCCGCCTCTTACGGCATGACCGACACTCTGGGCCGCATGCACAGCGACGCTCAGTTCGCCGGTTCCTCCTCCGTACCCGCTCACGTAGAAATGATGGGTCTCATCGGCATGGGCAACAACCCCATGGTCGGTGCCACCGTTTCCGTGGCTGTGGCCATCGAGGAAGCCATGAACAAGTAAGCGCCCTGCGCTTACGCGTTACAGCAATTTACAGCAACGCCTGCTCCGTATGGGGCAGGCGTTGTTGGCATTTGTACCTCAGCAATTGGCGAAAGATAACCGCACGTTTGTGTGCAAATATCGAGGGGCAGGGATGCGTGCCCACGAATATGAGCATGCAGAGGAATGCCTCATTATCTGTGGCTTACTACATCGGGGGCGTAGTATCAGCAAGCCCGGCGTGTGCCGCTCAGTACGTACTTCGTCGGCACCATACGAGTTTAACGAGGGCTTGTATCATATTCCGCTTTATGTCCTAAGCTTATATCTTCCTTCGCTTATTCATTGAGGTTCAGCTCGTAGTCAACTACATCGAGCAAGCTGCCAAACTTCTCGCCTACGGCGTGGAAGTGTGAGGCTTGGCGGAAGCCCAGCGATTCATGAAAGTGGCAGCTGCGCTCATTGCCCTGAGTAATGCAGGCGATGAGCACACGGCAGCCCGCCTTGCGACAGCGGGAGATTAACTCCTGCATGAGCACTCGGCCTATGCCATTCCCTTGCGCCCCCGGTGCCAGGTAGATGGTGCTCTCCCACGTGTGCGCATAGGCAGCACGCTCTTTCCAGCGGTGGGCGTAGCAGTAGCCCAGTACCTTGCCGTCATTTTCGTACACCAGATAGGGGCACTCGGCGGAGTAGGCCACTATACGCGCTTGCATGGCCTCCGGTGTAAGTGCTGCGGTTTCAAAGGAAATCGTTGTATGCAGCACATACTCATTGTAAATGGCGGCAATGGCTGCGGCATCATCAGCGGCTCGTACCTCACGTATCATGGTAGCTCCATGCTACACTTTTTGCCTGCCGTCGTCAAGCCTGTGTTTGCTGCGCAATTGGCAGAAAAATAATAAAGTTGATACAAATATTGCATTATTCGCTTGTAAAGTTGTGGCAAAAATGATACGCTGTTGCTGTGGAAACTGAAAACCAAGACGAACTGAAGTCAAATCTGAAGATATGGCTCAAAGCTAATAACCATGACTACGCCTGGTTGGCTGAGAAGTGCTATGTGTCGGAGGCGACTGTACGCAATTGGATGGCTCGTAAGCCTATTCCGGCCGCTAAGGTTTATATCATTAATGAGATTATAAAGATGAAGGAAGTTGAGGTTACGATGCCCTCGCGTGTGCAGGTGGAGGAAGAGACTCGCATTACAATGAGTCTGGATTCCAAAACTCGCAGAATGCTTGAGCGAAAGGCTTTTGCCGCCGGTAAAACCCTTGGTGAGTACCTCTCCGACGAAGTATCTCGCCTGAGCGAGTAAGTTGCCGGGGCTTTTGCTCTCGAGCGCCTCTTCTTTGAATGATTGACACAAGCTTGCTGCCATGGCAGCAGGCTTTTTTTTAGGGGAATGTTGTAACTGATTGTTTGCTTGACTTACGCGCAGGGGTGGCTTAGAATAGTGCTGGTTTCGCTTATGCACGCTCTCACTCCTCACACTCGTATAGATAAATATAAAATACTCCATAAACTGGGGAATGGGGGATTTGGTGTAACCTATGTAGCTCGTGATTGCGAATTGGAGCGAACGGTTGTGCTCAAAGAGTGTTTTCCTGCCACGTTGTGCTGCCGCGATGAAAATGGCAATGTGCGCCCTCTGCGTGAGGAGCTGGCAGAGAATTATCTGCTGGCCATGGCGGACATGACGCGCGAAGTGCGCACGCTGGCAAAATTGAGACATGCGAACATCGTTCCTGTTTACAATGTATTGAAGGCCAATGGTGCGTTGTTCTATGAAATGCTTTTTCTGGAGGGCGGTTCCCTGAAGGAATTGCTTGAGGATACGTTGGCGGATGGCGATTCGATAGCCCCGGAGAAGGCGCGTGAGTGGCTGCTGGTGCTGCTGGATGCTCTCTCCTACCTGCACAGCAAAGGTCTGGTGCACCGTGATATTAAGCCCTCCAACATCATGTTCGATGAAGATGACGCCCCGGTTATCATCGACTTCGGTGCTGCGGTGCATTTTGATGTGAACACCATCACGCAGGGAGATTTTACTGAGATATACGCAGCCCCCGAGCAGATTGCCAACGATAGTAAAAGAGTGGGGCCGCATACCGATTTGTATTCCCTTGCAGCTACTTTCTACGAGGTGCTGAGTGGCAGACAGCCCGAGCCGACCCCTAAGCGCCTGTACCGGGATGAGCTCGAACCGCTGGAAGAGGTACCCGGCTACCCCGGGTTGGCAGAAAGCATCATGCGCAATCTTTCCTTGCGGGCGGAGCTGCGCTGTGCCAATGCCGCTGAATGGAAGGCGCTGTTGTTGGCTGCTCCCGTTGCTGAGGTGCTGCCGGATGAACCGGTGCAGCCCCTTGATATGGAAGAGAGTGTCACCCCGGAGGAACATGGGGATGAGGAGGAGCAGGCTATCGAGCCCGATTCTCGGGGTGAAAAGCAAAGAGCTGCTCGCGCTCGTCGTAAGAAGCGCAGAAAATCCCGGCGTTGGCCATGGGGCGTTTTGCTGGTGGCTTTGTCGGCCGGCGGCTTCTGGTATACTGCGAACGATGGCGAGAAACCTGCCCGCCCCATAGTAACCCCTCCCGTGGTGCAGCCGCCAAAAGAAGTGGATTTTGACTCATTTTACAAGGATTATTGCGCTCGCACCAAGCCGGAGGTCTATGTGAAAAAGATGGAGCGTTGCTGCGAGCAGGCAGATGCCGTATATAAAGAATATGAGAAGGCCATCAGCCGCGAGGTGGCTATTCTTCGTGCCGATTTGACTTCCATCCAGCAGGTGGCTCGTTGGGAATATCTCGAAAAGGAGGGAAAGAAGCTCAGCGAGATGGATAAAACGTTTATGGATAAATGGCAGTCTCTTCTGGAACAGTACAATGAGGCGGAGTCTCGTTTGTCCGATATATGCCGTAAACCCAAGTCTCATATCAAGGAGTTGTCGAAAGAGCAGCAGGCTCTTCTTCCGGAGCTGGAGCAACGCATGGTTGATGAGTTCCTGGAAAGCGGAACGACTGAGTATTACGGTTATCCTGACTGTTTGGGGGTAACGGCTCTTGCTGAATTAACCGGCGAACTTCTGTAATCTGCCATTGCGGCACAGGGAAAACGTCTGAGCGGGGGTGCATGCACTCCCGCTTTTTTGCTCTATGGAGTGTGTATCATTAAAAAGATGGCTTGGTAACGAAAACGCTCTAAAATAACGTCGAAAAAAGTGTCAATGTATCGAAAGTTATGAATATTTAGCAAAAAAGCTTGACTTAACGTAGCGAAAGCGCTATATTTTTCTGCGTAGCCTGCATGATGAAGATGAAAACAATACTTATGATGATGACCGGAGAGTGTGAAGCTCCTTTGCTTCAATATGCCGATGGCGGCTCTGAGGGGTGGGCGGCTTGGCCGTACGCATGCGGGAACAAGAGGCGAATAAAACATTAACTTAAACTGATATGAATGGAGTAATGGACGAAATCGAGAGCTCGAAAGATGCTCTGAATCAGGATGCATTGAAGCTGAAAATAAAACTGTGGCTCAAAGGCAACAGGCAAAACTACGCCTGGCTGGCGGAGCAATGCTTCGTGTCGGAGGCGACGGTGCGCAACTGGATGGCTCGTAAGGTGATACCCGCTGCCAAAGTTCACATTATTTGTAAGCTGATGAAAGAGGCAAGCCGGGATTCTCATTTCGGCGTATTGGCAAGTGAGGAGACCTACGTATCGCTACGCTTGGATTCGTTCACGCGCCGCTCGCTGGAGCAGAAGGCCATCTCCCAGGGGCTTACGCTGACGGAGTTTCTGGCCAAAGAGGTTCCTGCGCTGGCGTATTAAGGCGGGCTGCTTCTTGTCCTTTATGACAAAGGCTGAGAGCTTGAGCGACACTTGTTAGCGTGGGCTTCGGGGGCGGAGCCCACGCCCGTTTTTTGCTTGACATCGAGGCTCTGAGGAGCTAGGATAGCGGCGTTGTTTTATTAACAGTTTACCCCCGAGCAGCCAGACATGATACCCGAGGACAAACGCCACGAATTGGACGAGATTCGCAATACTTTGCAGGAGCTTGATAAGAAGTGCTCCGAGCACGCATGCTATGCCCCGGTAAAGGAGCAGGTGGCGCAGGCTCTGCGTGCAATCGAACAGTTTAATTCTGGTATTGAGGTGATTGTGTGCATGGGCATGCTGAAGGCGGGTAAGTCGACCATGGTGAACCTGCTCACACGCTCGCCCATGGCTTCTCCCATGGGGTATGGGTTGGACACGACCTTGCGCCCCGCACTCATCCGCATGGCAGAGCAGGGGGCTGCCCCCCGCATTATCCTTTACGAACGCGCAGAAAGCGCCGCCGGGCTGGATGCCGCCCAGTTGCTCGGGCAGGTGATGGACCACCTGCGCGGCATTGCCGGCGAGGAGATGATGGAGCAGGTCTCCATTCGCACCTTACCGCTTAATGAGCAGACGCTGCGTGGCGTGCTCTGCCACCAGGTGACCGATACCCCGCACCTCACCTCTGAGCCTGTGCTGGTGGTGGTTGAAACGGCTTACGACGATAAGTGCACGCTGCTGCGCCACCGCAACCGCATGATTCTCGACATGCCCGGGTGCGACTCCGCCACGGCAGAGGTGTCACGCGGTGAGCGTTACCGAGTTATCGGCAAAGAGTGCGATATGGTGCTGCTGCTGCAGAGCTCGGTGGCTCCGCTCAATGCCAAGGCGGTGGAGGAAATGAAGGCCTTGCTGGCCGGGCGCACCCCCTCTACCACACGCATCATTCAAAACCGCATGGAGTCCAAGGCATGGCTGCGTCGTGAAGTGCTGGCCGCTGAGAGCCTCGATCAGTCATCTCGTGCGCTGGCCATCTTGCGCCAGTTGTCGGAAAACCGCGAGCTGCCGGTGTCGGCCGTCAATCTGGGCATGGCGTATGCCGGTGTGTTTGAGGATTCCGCCCGCCTGCGCGAGCAGGTGGAGCTGCCCGACGGCATTTACAAATCGCCCGCAGAATTGTTGGCCGGCTCGGGCTTTGTGGAGATGGAGGATGCCCTGCATAGCGAGTTGGCTGACATCCGTTACCTGCATTGCTGCGATGAATTGCGCCAGGCACTCCGCTCGCTGGCCGCCGCTACCTTGCTGGCCCAGCGCAATGAAGGCCAGTTGCTCACGGCTTTGCGCACTCGCGCAGAGCGTTGGGATGCCTTTACCCGCGAGGCTGAAAAAGCGCTCAGCAACACCTCCGTGCCGGCAGATGCCGTCTTCTCGGTCATGGAGAACAAACAGCCCGATTTCGCGCTTATTTGTGAGGATATTTACCGCGCCCGCCGCGAGCTGTATAAAGGCCCCAAGGCTACGGGCAAGGACATCAATGAGTGCATGATTGATTGCAATAAGGCCTGTATGGCGGCGCTGAAGTCATTTCTGTACAATGAATTGACTGATAAACATGTGCAAATGACCGCCGGAGATTTCAATAGCTCGGTGGCAGCTTGGTGCAACCGCAGCATCAAAGGGCTGCTGCAAGGGTGCAAAACCCGCCTGCAAGAGCTCGATCGCGAGCTGTGGTCCGAATTTACCGTGCCCGAGCAACCGGATTTCCACGATTGGCAAGAGGTGCATGCTCTCCCCCTCAAGGAAGACCCCACCATGAAGGAAAACCGCTTCAACCCCTACATTTACGAGGAGCGCGTGCAGCGCTGGTGGTGGTGGGACGGCAACAAGGAGTACGAGGTCTTCTGGGGTAATGAGCTTTTTGTGGGTAAGGTGATTGTGCCTATGATTAAGCACTATTGCGACGTCGCTCAGCAGCAGCTGAAGGCCCACCCCCCCATTGCGCAAATACAGAAGATTATTAAAGACGAGGTGCACGCCGCGGCGGAGGGCTTCTTCTCAGCGCTGGCCGCTAAGAAGGAACGCACTCACACAGACATTGCACAGGCGGAGCAGCGCCAGAACTCCTTGAAGAACATATACGAAAAGATTCGAAAGCTGGTAGATACCTATGGTGAAGGACGTCTTTAAAATTGCCTTGCTGGCGGCACTGCTCCTGTTTGCCGCATGCCATGGCGACCTCATTGTTGAGGCCGGTGAGGAGCTTACCTGCCTGTGGCCTGTGGCCGGGGCGGATTGTATATGGGGTGTCTATGCTCTCTGTGGCCTTTACGGGCTAAGCCTGTTGGTGCTGGCTCTACCGTTAATGCTGCGGGCAATCAAGGCTATTACCTCTGAACAGCCCCTGAGCTGGCGCACCCTGTTGTTCTGGTTTGTACTGCTCTTTCTGATTTATTTCAGCGCTGATATTGTGGATAAAGGCGCCGCGCTCAATGAGCTGACCCCATATCCGCTCCTTGGCTGGTTATTTTGGGCGTTCATTGCCGTCTTTGTGCTCTGGCAAGTGGTACTGCCCATCGTGAGCTTTGTGCGCCTGACCTCCATGGGCAAGCTTGATGACCTTGCCCATGCCCGCCGAGCTCTGCACGACAGCGAGCTGCTGCGCTACCGCTCGGCCGAGAGCTGCCATACCGACGAAGAGCACAAGCGCCACCGGCTCTACCGCGAGCTGTCCAACGCGCTGGGTAACAGAGATAAACAGGCTCTGCCGGACCTGCTGCGCCGCTACCGCGAGATGGATGACATGCTGCCCGCCCGCGCCCGTAAACTCATCTTCTCATACTGCCAGGTAGCAGGGCTTTCGGTTGTCATCAGCCGCAATAAATGGCTGGATGGCCTGGCCCTCATCTTTCTGCAACTGCGGCTGGTCATCGCGCTGGCACGCATGTATGGCGGCAAACCCTCGCCGGTGTTCAACACCCTCTGCTTTGCGGCTATTATCCTCAACTCCTTCATCTACATCATCCTCAATAGCCTGTCGGCCGAAAAAGTCGCCGAAGTATCCGCCGCACTCGCCGGTGAGTTTGCTGATTTGCTGCTCGATGACCCCGAGGTAGAGTACAAGGCTGCAACCTCCGTCTCGGAAGGTCTGCCCTTTGTGGGCGGTATGGCCAAAGCGCTCGACGTTGTGATTAATCCCTTGCTCGAAGCCTCGCTCGCCGGTGCCAACGTCTATGTAACCGGCCGCCTTTTCCTGTGCTGTCTGGAGGGAGGCCAACGCCCGAGCAGCTTTGGGGATATTGTGCGCCTGCGCCGTCAGGGCCGTCTGGAGTTGGTGCGCAAACTCTTCACCCCGCTCAACGCCCGTTTTGCGCAGAAGTTTAAGCGCAATCTGCCCACCGCCGGTCTTAATTGCGAGCCCGAGCCGCAGGCCGAAAAGCTCTGAGGCCGCCGCGTTAGGCCTTCAGCAGCATGTTAGCGGTAGCGTGTCCCAGCAGAAAGAATACCAGACTGCCGACAAGCGTCAGCAGCATGTAAGCCGAAGTGGTGAGGTACGCTCCCGCCTTCAGCAACTGCGTGTTTTCATAGGCAAAAGCCGCTAAGGTCGAGTAGCCCCCGCATAGCCCCGCTGTGACCGCAAGGCGCAGATGGGGCGAGGTGATGAACCCGCCCGCTGCCAGCCCGCAGAAAAGCCCCATGAACAGACAGCCCGCAAAATTGATAATCAACGTGTGCCAAGGCATGCTCGGCATAGTAATACCCCATTTATTGCAAATGAACCACCCCGTCAGGTAACGCAGCACCCCGCCCGCAAAGCAGCCGCAACCCACACACAGTAATGTCTTGATGGAAATACCCATAACAAACGCGCCGATACTACCACCATTCCTCCCCTTTGGCAAGACTTAAATCACCCGCACCCATGCACACTTTTTTTCTGACAACCGCCGCACATTATGCTTGCATACCTCTCAACCAGCGTGTATAATGCGCCCGCATCGTTGTACATCCGGGGCATTAGCTCAGTTGGTAGAGCGGTTGCATCGCACGCAACAGGTCAGGGGTTCGAATCCCCTATGCTCCATTCTTATAACCTCCTAAATCTAAACGGTTTAGGAGGTTCTTAATTTTAACTGCGCTTGCCGAATTCGGGTTTGGGTCGCAGATGATCGCAAAACTTGCGTTTCTGCTCCTTCCAATTCGGTATCTGGGTGTGATTGCGCTTATTGCGAAATCGCACATATCATTAGACCATACCTTACTTTACAATAAGGGCAAATCTAACGCAACAGATACGCAATGATTCAAGATATATCAATGGCTGCCTCAGCAGAGGCAAGTGGGCGTGCTAGCGCACGTCGCAACAACAAGTCTACCGACACCGCAAAGATTCGTCTTTTGGATGGTGCTGTGAAGATTGACGGTAAACTCTATTCCCTTCACCCCGGGGTGCAAATCTGGAAACGTCGCGGTGTCGATAAACTGATTGTACGCGTCTTCCTCGCCAATGGTACCACGCAAACCAAATCCTATCCCATTACTCCTGACGGTGTTAGTAAGGCTAACGAGCAAGCCAAATTAAACGCTAAGGAGATCACCTCCTACGGCGCAGAATTCGGTGCCCTGTCCGTCATGGAGCGCCAGGCTATCGAGTTCTACCGGCAGTATGAAAAGGAATGCATAGGGATGGGAATCCAGCCTTGCGGAGTGCTGAATGTGCTGTTGAAAGGCATCGAGTGGGCTAAGGCTGCCACGTGCGGCGCTCCGCTTTTCCCCAAGGTGATGGAAGAGTACCTGAAGTATGTGGAGTCCCACTCCGGGGAGAAACACATTATCCGGCAGCGCGGGCTCGCCAAGCACATGTGCGCTTACTGGAAGAAGAAGCGCATAAACGATTTCCAGGAATCGGATGTTAAGGCCTATTTGAAGACCATTAAGGGGCGTAAGGGCGCCAAGCCGGCCTCGTGGACGCTGGCTGCGAACTTCAACCTGATACGTGCCCTGTTCGCGTATGCAGCAAGGCATCGCATTATCAAGTCCGATATGAACCCCACATTGGCGATGGATTGCATTGATACCGGCACCACGGCAGAACCGGAGGTGATGACCTGCGAGGAGGTGAAGCGCATGCTGGTGTGGTGTGCGCAATCTGAATCGTGGCAGAATATGTTGCCGGTGCTCGTACTCGGTGTGTTCTGCGGTGTGCGTAATGCCGAGCGTTGTCGCATGCGCTGGTCTGATTTCCGTCCCGGTGGTCGCGATGAGATTTACCTGAGCCGCGTGATTACCAAGACCAACAACGCCCGAGTCATTCCTATCTCGCCGGCGATGTCTGCCTGGCTGGATTACTTTGCCGAGCTAGGCTTCCCTATCAGCTCCGATGAGTTCATTGTAAAGACCGATGTCGACACCGAGAAATGCCGCGAGGATCGTCAGGGCGCCTTTATACGCTCGGCACGCAAGGCCGGCATCACAATCCCCAAGAATGGGCTGCGTCACACCGCTGCCAGTAATCTGAGCGTGACCCTGGGTAAGAGCGCCGCAGCCGATATTCTGGGGCATAGCGAGCGCATGCTCATTCGTCACTATCGACGGGCAATGACAGCAGATGATGCCAAGGAGCTGCTCAGCATCACGCCGCAATCATTAGGCCTTTGCTGAGTTCAATTGAAAATCCCCAGCTTGTTCGTCAAGCTGGGGATTTTTACATATCGTGTATTCTATTCCCGAGGGCAACGGTATCTCTGCGAATGAATACACCTCTTTTCAAGGTACTCAGTACTATATGAAATTGCCGTAGGCATATCCGCACAGGGTTGATAAAACGATAACCAAAGATGCATATACAGCAGTCTTGCGCCACCCCATAACACCACTTACAACTAGCATATTAGGCAACGAAAGTGATGGCCCGGCCAGCAGTAGAGCTAAAGCGGGGCCTTTACCCATGCCGGAGCCCATGAGTCCTTGTACAATAGGAACCTCCGTGAGAGAGGAGAAGTACATGAATGCACCTGCGAATGATGCAACGAAAGTCGACAACAAGCTGTTGCCGCCTACGGACTGCTGCACCCATTCGGCAGGAATAATGCCGGGAATAGATGTAGATTCGTGAGTGGAACCAAGCAGGAAACCTGTCACAACAATACCCAAGGCCATGAGGGGAACTGTTTTCTTGGTAAATTCCCAACTGGACAGAGCCCATTGCCGGTTAATAGCGCGCTTATCATTAAGCAGGATAATGGATATAGAAGCAATAGCCACCAGCATCGGGATGAAAGGAATGTAGAAAAAGTTCTTCACAAATATCATAGAAAGCGCGGTGGCAACAAGCGTGGCGCCGGCACCGATTAGAACCTTGCCGATGGAAATATGCAGAGATTCTATCATTGACCAGCAGATGACAAAGGCTGCAACAGCAACCAGATACCAACGGTTGTCAAAGATAAGGACGGAAAACACAGAACTCTCTGCCTGCGGAGGAGCCCAGTTGGCAAAAAGCATCACAGCAACCAGAGAGAAGAAGAGAAGCGCGGTGCGTGGTACGCTCAGGCTGTCATTCTCAGTCTGTCGGGACAAGATGAGCGAATCCTGCTGCTGTTGCTCCTCCTTGTGGTAAATCCTGGCCATGACGCCACCTACGATAATCGAAAAGATAATGGCACAAGCCGTACGAGCAATGCCCATCTCAAACCCCAGAATCCTGGTTGTGAGGATAATGGCAATCATACTGATAGCCGGCCCGGAATAAAGGAAAGCGATAGCCGGGCCAAGTCCGGCGCCTCGGTTTCGTATGCTGGTGAACAGCGGTAGCACTGTACAGGAGCATACCGACAGAATGGCACCGGAAACGGCTGCCACACTATAGGAAAGCCATTTAGGAGCCCCGGCGCCCAGGTAACGCATGATGGCTCCTTTGCTGAAGAATACGGCAATGACACCGGCAATGAAGAAAGCCGGCAGCAGACACAATACGGTATGCTCACGTGCATACCATTTTGTGATATCGAGGGTGGCTTGTACGGCGGACTGGAAGGAGGCGTTATCAATCGGCATGAAAAACAGAGCCGTGAATACGCTGACCATCCAAAGCAGTTTGGTGAGTTCGGATGATGATTTCATAATCAGATAATGAGTTCAGTGATAGTGAGGTAAGAGCCAAGCAGAAAGAGGAGGATGCCGGCGATGTTCCGACTCCACTTCTGCACAGTTGGGAGGCATTTCATAGCCGTGGCAGCACGTGCGGTACTACAGACTATGAGCATGGCAAAGAATACAACCGGCAGGGCTGTTCCTAGTCCGAATATGCTGATTCCCAGCCATGCCCAGCTCCCGCTTTCGGAGGCAAGTGGTAAAGCTGTACCAAAGAAGATAGCTGCACTTGGTGGACATAGTGCCATGGCAAACAGTGCACCAAGCAGAAAACTGCCCGGCATGCTGCTGCCCAGTTTCTGTACTGTTTCACCTGTAGGTTTACGCCCGATGGATGGGAGGTTAATGCATTCCAGCACTACTAGCCCGCAAATAATCAACACCGGCCCCATATACAGCGGTAGCGCTTCTTGCAGCCACAGCGATAGCCCCGGCGCACTAGCCAGCCCAAGTCCTATGAGAGCTCCCAGGATTATGTAGGATAATATTCGCCCTAGAGTGTAGCAAATACTCGCCGCCGCTGCCCTCCTGTGCGAATCCATATTGCGGCAGATGAAACTGATTGCAGCTACATTACTCGCAAGAGGACAAGGCGAAATCGCGGTCATGATTCCGGCCAAAATGAGATAAAGAAAAACCATGGGGCATCAAGGCTGTGCGATTTGTTCTGCCACATATTGCTTGTAGGCGGCTTCATCGCGGCTCAGTTCCCAGATTCTATCAAGATTACGCCAGGACTTTTCCTCTCCGTTATCTACGTGTCGGAGAATGAGCGTTTTGGTAGTCAGACCGTAGTGGGCTACAGTAGCTTCGTCGGCATCTTGTACGCGGAAAGGAATCTGCTGCTGTTCAGCCACAGCGCGTGCCCATTGCTCCATGCGCTCGCAGGTCGGGCAGCGCTTCCCAAAAGTGAAGTATACAAGCTCCGTTGTACTACCTGCCTGCGGTGCCATAGTTGCGGGAGCGGCTTCATGCGGCTGCGGCGCTTGCAGCTGGCGCAGCCCGGCAATGGCCAGCAAACCGAATCCCCCCAGTAGCAAGGCTGTTTTCAAACCGCTTCGCATACAGCAGGAATCACCAGCTCCACAACCGCACGTTTGCTCGGGCTCAGGAGGGACTGAGCATGAGCTTCCACAACAGCAAGATTGCTTTGAAGGCTCTGCCTTGTCTGGTTCAGTAGGTGTTTCCGGGGCATGATTGTTGCAACAGCAGCTATTTCCCTTCGTCGTAGCTTCGCTGAGAAGGTTGCGTATTTGCTCCACGCTCATCACTTTGCCACTTGTCAGCAGTTTGCCGTCTAAAGCCAATGCCGGGGTCTGAAACACGCCGGCTTCTGCTATTTGTAAAGGATCGCTGATTTTGGTGATTTCGTAATTTCCCGACATGCTTTGTACTGCTTGCCTGGTGTTATCTGCCAGAGTGTTGCAATTGCTGCACCCGGGGCCATATATGGTAATGATGTGTTTTTTCATATTTTTTATTTTACGTTTGGACAAAACTCAAAGCGTTAGCGCTATTAATTCCCAGAAAATAGCTATCTAGTCACTTACATAGACAAGCGACTACAGTTCGGAGACAGGGCTTAGCCAGTGTATAGTAAATATTTTTCCCTCTCTGCTCAGATGATACGACACCTGCGTTCTTCAGTATGTTCAAATGGCTGGATATAGTGGACATATCTCGCTGAGTACCCTTATGGAGCTCACAGACGCATCGCTCTCCATCCAGCAACATGCGCACAATATGGAGGCGTACAGGATGCCCAAGTGACTTAAATACAGCAGCGGCAGCGTCTAAAGCAAGATTTTCCGTTTGATTGCAATCACATTTCATCGTACATCAGAATTAAAAGGGTTTATCAACTGCCCCACAGCAGCACGAATCTCATCACGCACGCGACGATACACCTCCAATGCCTCGTGTTCAGGCAAGTTTTTCGCCTCGCAAGGAGGATCAGCAAAAGGGATATGGAGCACTTTCTTTGCCGGAAGATACGGACAACTCTGCGCCGCATGGTCACACACAGTCACAACAACATCCCAATCAACATCGCAGGGTAGTTCCTCAATCGTCTTTGAATAATGCCCTGTCATATCTACCCCGACTTCTTCCATTACTTTCAACATGCTCGGGTTGAGTCCATGCTTCTCCAGACCGGCAGAATACACCTGCCAGCCACCTGAGCAAATGGCGCGTGCCCATGCTTCCGCCATTTGGCTGCGGCAGGAATTACCGGTACATAGAAAGAGAATGGAACTCATGACAAGGGTAATTATATTGACATTTGGATATTTGTCAATACGTTTTTGCCAGGATGATTTTTTTGAAATATCACACCAGAATCATTAGGCCTTTGCTGAGTTCAATCGAAAATCCCCAGCTTGTTTGTCAAGCTGGGGGGGTTACGAGTCGTGTCAATGTGCTTAAGCTATTCAGTATGTCTGCATACTTCCTGTTCCCGGGGGCAGCGTTATCCGACAGCAGGATAGTTAAAAGGTTCCTTGTGGCCAAGGTCGATTGTCAACCTTACGGGGGCTAATTTACGCTCTGTCTTCACGGATCT
>JAFZHC010000044.1 GCA_017555025.1 Akkermansia sp. | reverse complement strand
AGTAGTGGAAATCAAGCTGACCACCTATAATCTGAAAAAGGCTGGCCAAGCCCCGGTAAGCATCACTCCTGAGAGTAAAGACCTCAAATTGGAACCCGGCGACCAGCTGATACGCATCTACAAAGGTACGATGATTGAGGTAGACGTACTCGACAGCGGCTACAAGTGGAATGGCGAGGTTTACCCCACCCTCACCCACATCAGCTGGAAAGCCACCGGCTACCAAATCGGAGGCAATAATTTCTTCGGGCTACCTACCAAGCGCCGGGGCGAGTAAGGCATGCCCACTCCTCCCAATGCGCTTGTTCTTTAAGGGTCCTTCAAGGGAGCCGAAAGTTTTCCTGAGTTATAAAACGCTTACGGATAAAGATTTACAAAAATACAATTACAAACGAAAGACAAAATTCAGCTTGTTACTTTGGGCTCCCTTTTTTATCCAGAAATCTCTCAATTATGCACTTGACTTATGCATCGTTATTTTTTAAACTGGTGCAGATGAGTTTCAGGAATTTTATTTATTTTGTGTTTATCTACCTTTTTCTTTTTGCATGCCAATCAAGAAAGCCGTTACCTGAGGGCGTTTCTAGATATGAAATGCAGGAGGATAAAATAGTAGTTTATTTAGATGGCGATGAACCTTTTAATCCTGACATTGTAGTGGCGGGTTTAGATTATAAAACAAGATACGCCAAGCTAAAGTCCATTGCCAAACATACTTCAGAATGTAATGTTGTAGATTATTATGGCATAAGCCTTCTTGCGTATGCAGCGGCTAATGGAGATGCGGATTATATGTCGCACCTTTTTGCGAATGGTTATTCCTTAAAGTGTAATATCGACCCGGATTACGAACCTGATTATCCTGTAGGAATATTAAAGCACCCTGTAGAATTGGCTGTTCGTTTCAACCATTATGATGCGTTAAAAGTTTTATTGAATAATGGATATAAACCATGCTGTGTAGTTGACTGTATAGAGGCAGACAACCTTCCTATGTTGCAACTTTTGGCTAGCCATGGAGCCAAGATTGAGGACGGAGCTATTCCTTGGGCGTACCCCCTTATTTGTCATGCACGTTCAGTGGAAATGGTCCGATACTTGGCTTCCGTAGGATGTAGTTACCAAAAAGCATTGGAACGCACAGAAAAAATGGATTGCGACGAGGAGCGGAAAAATGAAATAAAGGAATTAATAAAGAGAGCTATGCAAAATTAAAGCTATTTGTTATTAATGTTTACATAATAGGAAAATCGGTTAATTTTTTATGGTAAATTAACCGATTTTTCAATAGTATGCAAAGATAATGTTAATATTTGGTTTTATTTAACTTACCGGATTTAAAAATCATGCTCGTAGCTAGCGTATATTCTTATGAATAATGCGTAGCTACGAGCATGGTGTGGGTTTATAATATATAATAAGTGTTAAAGTCTAAAGAGACCGAACATTTGTTTACATGTTAGTAGTCACCCAATTAATGTTGGTGGTATCAGGAACGGTAGGTCCACGTCGCTCCCATCTTATATTATATCCATTTTTTTCTGCGCACCTAATGAAGCGAACAAGTTTCCACATGGCTTTGTACGATGACTCGTCTAAATTAAAACCAATTATTGCTGGTATGACTGAGGTTGTGCCGTCTTTATCAATATAATCAATATTAAATAATTCTTTGTATCTTTTTTTCCAATCCTCTGGAGCAGAAAATATATTTTTTGACTTAGTTGGAAGATTGGTCTGAATTGTATATTTGGTTCCAATAATTACACAACCACCAGACCAAGATGAAGCTCTGCCAGGATGTATCATAATTCCGTCATTATTCATACTTATGCTGACATTATGTAAGTAATAAAACTCCTCTTTACCTTCAGAATACTCTTCAGCACATTTATTCGTTAATTTATATTTATCTTTAATATTCTTCATACCGCCATATAATCCTGCCATAGATGTATCTGCGTTCGGCTTTAACGAGATTTTTCCCTGTTTCGCCCGGAATAATCCAGTGTAAGGCTCCGCATCATCACCGTCACGGTACGTCAACGTAGTGCCGTATTCTTTTTTCTCTTTTGCTATGAGTTCGACAGTCAAAATCAAAGGAGGTAGAGTGCAACATTTTATTTCCTCTGCTGATTCTATTGTAAGACTGCCATATGTTCCCATACCAGGAAGTGTAACTTTTCTTTCTAAGACTAATGTTACATTTTTCTTTGATAACCCCAAATAGTCAAATCCGAATATGGAATTGTCGATATAGTTATATAGGTTCAAACAATAGAGCGGATCTCTGGACAGCCAAATAGAAGATGCGGTATTATAATATCTCCAATTATAATACACCAGCCTCAGTTCACTATCCCATACCTCGCTACTCCACTGAATCGGCTGTGTAATGCTGCCAGATGCGATTACCCCGCCGAAGGGAGTGTATGTATAAGCGGTGGTGATGTAGCCATTGGAGCCGAAGAGCTCACAGACGTTCTTGGTGAGATCCCAACCGTATGTATACCATGTGCCGTTGATTCGGATAGCCTGTGGGCGAGTGGCGACGGGCTGGGTGGGGTCCCAGGTCACCAGCCACATCACCGGATGGTGGCTGCGGGTGAGGTCGATGCAGGCGATTTGCAGATACCCACGGTACAGGTAGCGCTGGTGCAGCGTGACGGTGCCGTTGACGGTTACTTGCTTAAAGCAGCGGCGACCCATGCTGTCGTAGGCGCATTCAACCACGGTGCCAGTGTCGGTATTCGTAAATGTAATCGGGCGATTCTCTGCATTATACACAGCACTCCAGATACCGGTATCAGTCTTGATGAGTGTTTGATTACCATCAGCATCGAACCGCGGGATGAAAGCATCAGCGGCGTTCTCGGAAATTGCGGTATATTGGTTGAGTGCGTTGGCATCATACACGGTGACATCATTGCCTTCTGCGGCTTGCTGTCTGTTTCCTATGTTGTCATAAGAATACTCATACTCTGTACCATTAGCCTGTGCTTCTACCAATTCGGAGCGGGTGTTGTGAGCAAAGGTATCATTTACCACCGTGCCTTGGCGTGCGGTATTGCGAGCAATGGGACGACCGAGAAGGTCGTAAGAGTAGGTACGCTGTGCTACGAGGGTGGAGCCGCGATGGTATGCCATGCCGGTGAGCAGATCGCGAGTGGCCTCGTAGGTCTGGGAAAGCGTCATACCGTTAGGCTTGGTGAGCACCTGCAGAAGATTGGTACCTGCGAGGTAGGTGTAGCCGAAGTTCTGAGCTTCGCCACCATGCAGGAACCCGGCTGAGCTGATGCGCCCGTCATCTCCGTAGCCGGTAGTGACAGTCTGCTGTGCTGTGCCGTTCTTGCTGTAAACGTAACCAATGGAGCGTCCGAAGTTGTCACGCTGCTCGGTGATGAGATGGGTATCACCATCTACAACAAGACTATCCGTTTCACGCTCGCCGTAAGTATTGTAACCAAAGCTGCGAACTCCGGAATCATCCACGACCTGCGTCATCTTCCCGAGGTGGTTGTAGGAGAAGCTACGGGCGCTGGTGACAGCAGTGCCGTCTACTACAGTGTAGGTGGTACCTAAGTGTAGACCGCGAGACTGCTCATAGGAATGAGTCTTCACATTGCCACGAGCATCCGTTTCGGTAACAAGGCGATTGTATGCATCGTAGGTTTTCAACACAGCGGTATTATCCGCAAAAGTCTTGGACATCTCAAGTCCGGTTGCGGCGTTGAAGAACCAAATTGTTTCATCGTAGTCGCTTCGTTCACTCGGATCGGAGGCAATGACCTCGCCATCGGCTCGGAATGTGTGCAGGAATGTCATGTTGTCCATGTCATCGTAACCGAAGCAAGCGGGCTGAATAGCTGTACCCCATTCCGCAATCTTACGACCGCGAAGGTCATATTTGTAGCAAGCGGTGTTGCCCATGGCATCGGTTACCACAGCAGGCAAGTCATGGGCGGTGTCGTACGCCGTTGTAGTCACGGCTCCGGCGGCATCCGTCACGCTGATGGTGCGGCCAGCAAGGTCTATTGCGAAAGTCGTAGCGTTACCTCGTCCGTCTACCTGTACCAGAGTCATTCCTGATGCTGTGTAGCTTCGGCTTGTTGAGGTGACAATGCCAACATTGTCCTTCTTTGAGATGGCAAATCCGTCCACCTTGATAGCCTCTGCTGTAATTTCAGAGGTGGGGATGGAGCTGTAGCTCGTCACCTTGGAGGGAGCGGTGAATTCACTCCATTCGGTCGAGCTGTTGCCTCGTTCATCCGTGCTGACGCTCTTGCTTGCTAGAGTTGTGGAAAGTTGCGAAATCAGCTGTTTTTGCACTGCACTCAGCGGCTCACCTGCTGTATTGTAGCGGGTTTGAGTGGTGACGCTGAACACGCCATCCTCTGCGTATTCTACACTGTAGGCCATTTCCACCACCGGAGAATTATCCTTAGTGGGAGCATCGGCCAGCGCGAGCGTCTGCTTGCTCACGTTGCCGAATCTGTCGTACTCGTAGAGCGTTGCCGCGGTCTTGCTGGTGTTCCAACCAGTGTCCTGATACTGCTTCACCAACTGCCCTTTGTCATTATATTCGCTGCGGGTATAGATAAAGCCCGTAGTGCTTGCCTGAGCTTGCACGGTAGTCTGTCCGAAGCCGTTGACAATGCTCTGGGCGATGGTTGTACCATCTGCCAGCTTGGTGGTGGTGCGCGTGTTGCTGCCGTTGAGGTCGTATACATACACAAGGGCACGCTGGGCTGTACCGCTGATGCTCGCGGCGGAGCCATCCGTGTTGCGGGTGGTGACGGTGGTAGCACCTGCGGGAGTGGTGACGGTGGTAGTAAGACCATCCTCGCTGTAGGCTGTGGTGGTCATGCGCCCCAGAACGTCCGTCTGCTTGGTGACGCGTCCCAAAGAGTCAAACTCCGCGGATTCCGTTGTTTCCATGGCACCGATGCGGCGGGTGGTGGTGAGCTCTCGCCCGGCAGCATCGCGGGTGAACTCCGTGATAGTTTCCGGTGTGATACACGTCTCTCCGTTGTACACCTCCTCGCGGGAAATTTCCGTGAGCTGGCGGGCAGAGTCGTAAGCATAGGTGGTAGTGATGCCGTCTTCATCCGTCTCGCTGAGTCGACCGCAGCACATCCATGTGGTGGTGCTGAATCGCCCGTTGCCTCGCGTGGTCTTTACCACACGCTGCTGCTCGTCGTACTCGTAAGCCGTGGTATTAAGGAGCAGCCACTGCGTGCCGTCCCAAATGCACTCCTGCTTGAAAGTCGTGGTATCATTGTCGGCAATGAAACTCTCGCTCTTGCGGCTCTGCGCAGCCACCAACTCACCGTTGACCTTGGTAATGGAGGTGTGCTTATGGATAGCATCATGTTCGGTAGTAGCCGCGTACTCATGAACGGTCTGCACGCCTGTGATATCCTGACTGAACTTCGGCTTGCCTGCAGCATAAGCATAGGCGGGCTCTGCGCCGTAGGTCTCCTCAATGCTCACCTGTTGCTGCGAACTTCCACCTGCCGTTACCGTGGTGGTGATACGCTCCAGCTCAGCCGTTTCATCATAGGCGTAGGCCGTATTGCGGAATAGCACCTCCGTACCGGAAGCGTTCACATGATATTCACTCACCGATGCGGGGCGGACATCATAGAAACGGCTGTCGGCATAGGTCGTGCGCGTCACTTTGGCAAGGTTCTCGCCCCAGGGGGATTTTTCCATGGTCACTCGACCGAGAGAGTCGTACTCATACTCGGTATAGCCGCCGTCAGAGTGCTCAACCATAGCCAGCTTGTTGTCCGTATTGTAACGGTAAGAGGTCGTGCGAGTGGTAGCGGAGCCAAAGCCCTCCGTCTCGGAATAAAGTTGCCAACCGGCAGTGGAATAATTATATACCGATTGTGTGCAGGATGCCACGTTGTCGGGCGTAGCGGCATAGTATACCGACTCCGTGCGCACCATCAGACCGTTCGTTGGGTACGTCGTTTCGTAGCGATGCACGATGGCTTCATCGCCCTCGCCCTTGGTGATGGTCACCACCCCATTGGACTCCGAACGCACGATGGAGTGCGGATCTCGCCCGGTTTGCTGACGTGTGATGGTTGTGCTGCCACTATTCTGCTGAATTGTCTCTCGCTTGAACGGCGTAGCATCTTCCGCAGCATCGGGCGTAAACCAATCGAGTTTGAGAGCCCCGTTTTCATCGGTAGTGCAAACCAGACGCCCCTCTGCAGAAGCGCAGGAAAGCAGGTTTTCTGCGCCATCAAATTGAGTCTGAACATGCTGAGCTCGCTCGGCAGCTGTTACTTTGCGCCCCTCGGGGCTGGTGATGCAGTGCACGGTGCCGGAACCCACGTTGAATGTCATGCAAAGCCCGGTCGGGTCTTTCATCATGATAAACGCCGGAGTGCGGGATGTGGTAGCGTTGAAATTGCTGTCCTGATACTGCACACGGTTCTGCGCCATGGCCGAAGCTCCGGCGGTACCTGCTTCGGAAGAGCCCTCGGGCGGGACAGAGAAACGCAGCGGCTCACCCGTGGGCGGGATGATAACGACGTCCTTTTCCTCGATAGCCACCTTCCAGCGCCAAGGGGAATCGTACAGAGCCTTGCCGTTGCTGGGGTTAAGCTTCACGAAACTCGGGCAGACATCTCCCTCCCAACCGGGAGCCTGAGTAGCTGCCTGATTGTCAGCATCGCCGTCATCTGTATTTCCACAACCGCAAGTATTACATACACGACGAACATCGCCATAGTACTGCACCTCCACAGGCTCAGGCTGACCATCGACATCCTTTACCAGCAGACGCTTTGCTGAGATAGCATAGCGGAACAGCTTACGGTTGTTGGTATTGTTGCCACCGGGGAAGGCAATGTTGGTCACAAGCCCGTAAAGGTAGAAAGTACCATTGGGCAGCACGAGGGAATCAGCAACGTTTCTCCAAGAAGATGCCCCGGAGTCGGCCTCCTGCCATCTCTCCGTCTTATCCTGTACATTGTAACGGAAGATAATATCACCAGGGTTCAACTGAGCCGCATTTTCTTCGTAGGCAATTACACGCTGCTTCACCTCATCTTCGCTGAGAATAGACGAAGAAATGAGCAGATGTCCAATGTCATCGGCACGCAGGAAAACAGACAACTGAGTGGGGTGAGACAGAGTGAGCGTATCACCCGCCAGAACAAGCTGCTTTTCGATACCTCCCTGATTGGCCTGATCCACACAGACACCTGAGTAAACCGTATCCCATTCATTGCCGGGTTTATTCGGTTCGGTGTATGTGGTGCGATTGAACCCAATGGGGCTTTCGCTTGCGGTGAAGTTGAAAGTGGAAATGTAATACACGCCCTCGGAAGCGGGGGCACCTGCAGTGGTATTGGATGTCGTATTCATGACGGTATTGGTGTTGGTTGTGGCAACGAAATCGGTGCCGGAGTTAAGGTTTGCAGAAGCGATAGCTGCTGCGGAGGGGGTGGTAGATTCAATGTTGCCATCGATTACCGGGGTGTGGTCACAAGGAGTGGCCACGGGGGTGCTACCCATGGGGGTAGTTTTGGGGCAAGAGTTCTGCTCCTGCACGCCATCCTCACCGGGAGTGAGGTTATCGGGAGTGTTGTTACACATAGTATTTGTTTCCTTTCTAGGTTGGATTGTTTGGTTAGTGATGGGAAGAGAAGTTCCATCGGCTTTTGCTTCACATGAAGCGGGGAGGCTAGGCTCGGAGTCAGGCTCCTGAGTGAGTTCGCAGTCGTGAGAAACTACGTGCTCATTAGGAGGCTGGGCTGCCGGAGCTTTTGCATCCGGCTCGCCGGAGGCGAAACCGGGGGGGGTAGATTCGATGTTGCCATCGATTACCGGGGATTGGTCGCAAGAAGCGGCCACAGTATTGCTACCCGTGGGGGTAGTTTCGGGGCAGGAGTTCTGCTCCTGCACGCCATCCTCACCGGGGGTGAGGCTATCGATTGTCTCGTTAGACATAGTATTTGTTTCCTTTCTGGTTATAATTGTGACAGGAAGAGCCCTGTCGGCTTTTGCTTCACATGAAGCGGTGGAGCCTTGCCCGGTGGGCGCGACCACGAGTTCGCAGTCGTGAGAACCTGCTTGCTTGTTGGTATGCAACCCAGCCGGAGCTTCGGCATCCGATTCGCCTGAGGCGATACAATGGGTGGCTTGGGTAGGCATAGTGGACTGCCTACTTTCTGCCGGGGTGGGCTCAATGCTAAGCCCGGATTCTTCTTGCTGTGCTTCGCTTGTCTCGGCGTCTCGGGTGGGCGTACCATCGGGAAGCCCCCAGCTTTTCAGCGTAGCCGGATGAGATTCAGCACAGCTTGAGGAAAATTGTCGTGCAGCCTGGGGCTGCTCTGGAGAAAACTCGTTCATGACCGTAGTGCGAGTGTCAAAATTAAAGCTTAATCCAAGAAGAGTTGGTCAAGTTGGGCAGTTTATCGCCACAGACATTGTACCAAAAATTGGAGGTGATGACCTGAGTCGGCATGCTCAGCCAAGCTGCCCACCAAGCAATGGCATCATTGGAGGTGATGAGTCGTTCCATTTCCGTCATACGGCGCAGCGAATCAATCTCATTCATGTGCTCCGGCTTAAACGAAAAGCGCTCGAACTCCGGGATGTCAATCAGCATAGCAACTGCCTGGGCGGGAGTTTCGCTGAAAATAGTCAGCTCTCGCACCTCCTTGGGGATGTAAGCTGCCGCACGCATCAGATAATAGCAGGTCGCCAAACGGAACTTGCTGTGTTGGAACGACCCCTCACCCACGTTGATGTGAATACCCACTGTACCGGGTTCCTTTTTTTCTGCGATAAGAGGACTGAACAACTTGCGAATCTTGTCTTCCATGTCCGCAAAGTGGCGCGGAGAATGGAAGTAGCCTTTCAGACCACCCTCCGTAATATCCTCCGGGATGGGGGTATATTGCATGGAGGGATCCCTGTAAGCAATAGGTTCATTTGAACCGCAGGTGGTGCCGGGAATACGGATAGTATTCAAAAGCTTCCGCAGAGAACAAGTGTTTTGGTTATAAGACCACGGAATACGGCATGCAAGGTCATGACGCTTGGCATGGGCATAAACAGCCGCAATGGCAAACATCAACTCGCCGAGTTTCATCCCCTTGATGAAATGGGGAGAAACGTGAGGCTCGTCACACTTAAGAAAAGAGGTGACAGCGGGCTTGGTGGAGGGAGCCACATTTAAGATAAGCGGCTGCGTGCGATTCTCAGTCTCAGGGGCAGCAAACAGCGTTTCACTGTTATGGGAGTCTACCAACTTGGGCAATCCCAACCATCCGCAGATGGTGGAAGTGATGCGGCGGAACTTGCTGCTCGGAGATGAGCCGGGGGATGTATTTACTGAGTTTTGCATGACTTGGCGTCTTTCTATGGTTTGGTGGAGTTTTGTGCCTCCGTTTATTTCAGCAGGTGAGAAAAGCGAATCTTGGCACTTTTTCCTGCCGGAGCTGCGATTTTCTTTGCCCTGCCATACACACATATGGAATGTCGGGAGCAAAAAAGTCCGCTTGCTTGGAAGATTTTTTGATTTTTTTGAGGAAATCATGACTTCTTCACCCACTTTCTCGAAAAAGGCAGGGCAAAGTGGCTGAGATTTCCGATTTTTGATGGAGAAACTTTGTCCCCTCAATCCGGTATCACAGGCTTTTTCCGAAAGTCCGAGAAGAAAATCGGAAAAATCTGACTTTTTTGTGCTGTAAATGATGTCGTGCATGATGTCTTCAAAACGGTCACTCGTATCACTTGCCAAAAACAGTCCAACTTTTTTTGAAAAAACTTTCGAAGCTTCTCCGGCGGGCTGCATTTCTTCGGCTCCGGCGAGTCGAAGCCCCCGGAAAAAGCGCATTGTTACTGTGTTGTCCTGTTTCATGGCGTATGATGTCCTCGTTCACCTAATCACCTGAGGAGTGCAACTGTCCTGAAAAACTTTTCTTTTTTTGCGAAGTGTTGCCTGTCCTCATTTCGGTTACTCGTGCTACTTGCCAAAAATAGTCCAAAGTTTTTTTGCAGAAAGTGCGAAACCCGCATCCATGCTTACTTATCTCTTCCCCTGAACTGAAAGTTTTTCCGGTAAAAATATGAATTTATTGTGTCTCGAAGAGAATCGCCTCGATTTCAGCCGGAGGGAGGTTGAGCATATTGAGCAACTGCGTCACATGCGGCTGGCTTACCCCGATAAGTCTGGCCATGTTCGTTGCGCTCCCATACTTTCCTGTCACCAGCAGCCGCTCCAGCATGATGGCGTTTGCCATACGAATTGCCCGCTTAGTGGGGAACTTGTCGCATTGGCACACCGCATCCACGAGGTCATCCTCTGCCGTGCGCAGTCGCAGGACAGGTGTCACCGTGCTGTGGTCGATGATGTAAGGAATCGAGAAGTCGCAGCCCTGGGGAACATCCACCGCAGCCGGGCGGTCATGGAGCGGCAGCTCACCGGGCGGCGGGATTTTCTCAATCGAGCTTTTCTTCTTCGCCCCGCGCTTGGTCGGTTCGAGGTGGAACGGAATGGAAAAGGAAAGTGTCTTTTCAGCTGCACTCATGGCTTTACAGATCGTTGAGGGTTACATTCAGCTGGGAGGTTTCCGGGTCGATGGAGATGCTCTTAAATGCTGCGTGAAACACGCGCTCCAACTCCTGCGGAGTAGCGTCTTGCAGAATCAGGTCGAGGCTATACAGGCAGTCGGCTACGCGGTGGGCATCGAACTCCGGCAACTGGGCAATGATGGCTGCGGAAAGGTTGGGATTATCCCGCAGCGTGCTGAGCTGCTTTGCCACGAACTGCTCCATCTGGTCGGCATTGAATCGTGGGCTTTCGCATTTCTCCTTGGAGCGATATGCTTTAGTCTTGCAGACGTAGTATCGGCGCAGGATTCCAGTCCGCACGTTGCACACCCCGATATATTCCTGTCCGCACAGGCTGCATCGGAGCAGCCCTTTGAGCGGGAACAGGACATCGTGTTTCTTCTGTGGCTTGTGGCGCACCGATTCCTCCAGCCGCTTAACGGCGGCGAAGTATTGCTTCTCGGAGATAAAGGGAACATGGATACCCTTGATGAGTTCGTCACCATCCCGCAGGAATCCGGCATAGACCGGGTGCATCAGAATACGCTTTACCATCTGGCCGTGCCACTCCGATGCCGGCTTTTTACCGATGCTACGGAACTGGTGCTTGGCTTCGTTGAGTCGTACCGCGATATCACCCACATTCATGCCCTGCTCGTGCAGGTCGTAGATAAGCCTCACCACATCAGCCTCGCCGGGAACAATCTGGAGCCCCTGCTTGGTGAGCTGATATCCATAGGGCGGGCGTCCACCTACCCAGCGTCCTCGCGCACGCGTGGCGCGTATCTTATCTCGGAGGCGGGCGCGAATGATAGCGGCTTCGTAGTCGGCCACTACCGCCATCATGTTCATGGAAAGTTTACCCTCGGGCGTGTCACTCTGGAGGCATTGTGTAGCGCTCTCGAATATCACGCCATTCTCGGCAAATTCTTTCATGAGGATGGAGAAGTCTGCCAAGTCACGGCTGAGACGGTCGAGTTTGTAGACCACGATGCAGTCCACTGCTCCGGCTTTCACCAATCGGCGCAGCGCGGTAAGCTGCTCGCGTTCGACCGTGGTACCGCTGACAGCTGCATCCACATAGGTTCCGGTGTATACCCAGCCATCATCCTTGTGGCGTTCAATGAACTTCATGCAGACATCTGCCTGAGCATCCAGAGAATTGAACTCTTGGTCGAGCCCCTTGGCAATGGACTTGCGCGT
>JAFZHC010000043.1 GCA_017555025.1 Akkermansia sp. | reverse complement strand
CTGAGGAAGCCCGCGAACGCGCTGAAGAAGAAGCTGAGGCCAAAGCTAAGGCCGAGCGTTTAGCTGCTCGCGAAGCCGCCCGCGCCGAACGCGCCCTCCGCAAAGCTGAAGAACGTGCTGCCGAGGAAGCTCGCGAACGAGCCGAGGAAGAGGCCGAGGCTAAAGCCAAAGCCGAGCGTTTAGCCGCTCGCGAAGCCGCCCGCGCCGCCCGCGCCGAACGCGCTCGCCGCAAAGCTGAAGAACGCGCCGCTGAGGAAGCCCGCGAACGCGCTGAAGAAGAAGCTAAAGCCAAAGCAAGGGCTCAACGTGCCCGTTTGCGTGCAGCCGAACGAGCTCAGGGTGGCAGTTGGTGGACTCGAACCCTCAGGCGCGTGGGACTCTGAGGTAGTGACGAGGGAAGATGAGGGAAGGGGTGATAAAAGGGTTGCCCCATTGATCTTCACCGAAAAAGCGCAGCTCCATATTGACCGGAGGGCGTGAAAAACTTTGGCAACCGCTGTAGGAAAACACAGCCCCCGGGGTCAGAATCGGGTCTTGATTGAAGACATGGGCTGCCTCGATGATGCGGGATTCTCCGCTCATGTCTTGCAGCAACCATTTGCGACCTCGCAGCCGTATGCTGCAATTGCCGGCATTGTGCAACGCCAGTCGAAAGAAAATGTGGTAAAGCGGCTCCGGCCTGCGCGTAATTCGCAGACCGGCTACAGTAATCTCCATGTGGAGAACATCAAAAATCGGCAGAGAGGTGGATTCCGCGCTCATGAACATTACTTACCCCCGGCCAGAGAAGACAGTACCTTCACCTTGTCGAGCAGGGCTTGTATTTTCTCAACGGTGGGAACTTCATCGGCCTGCAAGGTCATCTGCTTCGTCAGCACGCGCAGCAAAGCACACATCTCGTTGATGGGCATACGTCTTGCGGTTCGCGGGCTGATGCCCATCAGAATTTCACCGAAATATTCAGGGGCATCGGGGTAGAAAACCGCCATCGCCTTCTCGGGGTCGAAGGAGTGGTTGAGCGCAGCAGCCGAGGCCTCGAGGGCGCGAATCCAGCCGCCCAGAGCGATGAGATGAGAAAGATCAGGATCGCGCAGGGAGGTCAGCTCGGCGTTGACATCGCTCTGAGTGGAGGCCAGAATGCGCTTGAACTCCTCGAGCTGGCCTTTTTCGGCATGTTCGAGCAGGCTGGCAGAGTAAGTGTTCATTCTGTTCCCCACCCCCAGGGCATTGCCATAGCGGGAAAGCTCAAGTGCGATGGGCTTGATGTCGTTCATGTGGCCGCTGCGGGCAGCAATGAAGCCATCTGCCATCAGAAAGCCCATTTCCATAGCCAGAGTGCCGGCGTGGGTCGGCAGCTTTTCAGGGCGCCGGCGCAACACATATTCCTCGGGGATGGCGGGCAGGTTGTCGAGCTGGTCGAAAATCTTAGTAATGGAGGGAGCGGTGTACACATTGATGCCCAGCTCCACGTTTGATCGATTTTCATCCAGCATCGAATCATCGCGGAACATGGCAGGTACTTCGCCGGGGCGGCGCTCCGCTGACTCATACACTACATATTCAGGTTCTCCATCCTGCACAACATCCTGAACATCGGCAGGCATATCAATGACATCCTGAGCATTCAGCATAGGGGCACAGAGAAGGATGGACGGCACAACGATACGATAAAAATGCGGTTTCATGATGTTCGGAAATATCCGGTGCACTTATTGGATGTTTTAGTCTTGACTCTTGCTCAAATATACATTACTATTTTCACGCGTCAAGTTTATCTTTGCCGCTGACGTAGAAATCACATCAACGGTAAATGTTAAAATAAACGCAATGCTTTCATTATCAATAAATCTGCTATGTTAACTCCGGAAGCGACAGAGACGGCTCAATATTGGTTTAACTTCACTTGGCTGATTGCCTATTTCCTGGTGCTCATCGGCATGTCGGGTTACGGTTTTCATCGTCTGATGATGGTGGTGCTCTACCTCATTCATCGCAAAGACGTGCCGCAGGCCAAGGGGCAGTGGGAAGAGTGGCCGCTTGTTACGGTGCAGCTGCCCATGTTCAACGAGAAGTTTGTGGTGGAAGGTCTGCTGAAGAAAGTAACTGCTATCGACTATCCCAAGGATAAGCTGGAGATTCAGATTCTTGACGACTCCACGGATGATACATGGGAGCTTTGCAAGCAACAGGTGGAGTATTATACTGCTCAGGGGTTTGACATTAAGTGCCTTCACCGTGTAGACCGCACAGGTTTCAAAGCCGGCGCTCTGGAGGCCGCCGATGAGGTGGCCAAGGGTGAGTTCCTGCTGATTCTGGATGCCGACTTCCGCCCCGAGCCCGATATTCTGAAGGTGACTATGCCTTACTTCACCGACCCCGGTGTGGCTCTGGTGCAGACCCGCTGGGGGCACATCAACCGCAACAAGAATATGCTCACCCGCCTGCAGAGCATCTTCCTTGATGGTCACTTTGCGCTCGAACAGACAGTACGTAACCGCTCCGGTCGTTTCTTCACCTTCAATGGTACTGCCGGTGTGTGGCGTAAGCAGGCTATTGTGGATGCCGGTGGCTGGGAGCACGACACCATCACCGAGGATATGGACCTCTCTTACCGCGCTCAGATGAAGGGCTGGCGCTTTGTGTACCTCAATGATTATGTAACTCCCGCCGAACTGCCGGAGGATATGGACGGCTTCAAAGCCCAGCAGCACCGCTGGACGAAGGGCTGCATTCAGGTCTGCCAGAAGATGCTGTGGACCATCTGGCGCTCCTCTGCACCGCTTAAGGCTAAGATGGAAGCTACCACCCACCTTACCTGCAATTATTCTTACCTGGCGCTCATTCTGCTTTGTCTGCTGGTTATGCCCATTTGCACCAATCTGGTAGTTCCCACGGGTGAGTGGCACTGGCAGTCCCCGCGCATGGTGCTGCTTACCATGACCTTGTTCTTCTTTGCCACGGTAACGGTGTGCATGTTCTATGTTACCGCCGAGGCGATAGTGAAGCCGCGCCGCTGGTGGATGGTCTTCTTCCTGCTCATCCCGCTGCTGGCTCTGGGTGTAGGTATGGCTGTGAACAACGCCAAGGCTGTAGTTGAGGCTATGTTCGGCAAGCCCAGCGAGTTTGTGCGCACACCCAAGTTTGGCGAGTCGAAGGAGGGCGAGCTCTCCATTGAGAAGCGCTCCAAGGATTACAAGGCGCTCAAATCCATCCTTGTGCCGAGTATTGAACTGCTCTTCGGCCTGTTCTTCGGCGCCATTGAGGTGGTGTACATCATCGGCGCTATTACCTGGTCGCCCAAGATGCTGCTCAATGTGTTGCTCATGACCCCCTTCCTGGGCTTCTTCTATACGAGCTTCTGCTCGTTTGGCCGACTGATTGACGGCATGCGCCAGCGCCGCGCTGCTGCTCGTCGAGCCGCCTGATGCTTCTCTCTTTACAGAAACATATACTGATCGTCAATGATAAAACCGACCAGATTGCTCTTGCCGCTGCTTGTTGCGGCAACCATGTTGCAGGTGGCCTGTAAACACAGGACGGCCGCCGGCATCAGTGAGTACACGTCCGGTCCCGATACTCCGCCTCGTGCGGTGATTAGGGACGGCGTGGCAATCACTTTGCGGGACCAGAAGCTGACCGTTATTCGCGACGGTAAGAAGGTGAAGGATTACGATATCAGCACTTCCAAATTTGGTATCGGCGCTGCCAATGGTAGCCACCGCACGCCCACGGGTGTGCACGCCGTAACCAAAAAGGTAGGTGAAGGGCAGCCCAAGGGAATGGTGTTCAAGGGATGCCGCCCCACGGGTGAAGTGGTGGGTGTGAATGCACCCGGTCGCGACCCCATCGTAACGCGCGTTATTCAGCTGGCCGGTCTGGAGAATTTTAACCGTAACTCGCACAGCCGCCGCATTTACATACACGGCACGCCTGAGGAGCGCACGATTGGACGCCCTGCTTCCTATGGCTGCATCCGCATGCGTAGTGCTGATGTAGTAGATCTTTACCCGATGGTGCACCGTGGTATGCCTGTGGTGATTGAGCGCTGCTCGCAGGACATGTACCTGAAGTCGGAGAAGGATTCCGCCACGCCTCGCATCAATATCCCCACAGAGGTAGTCGCAACTCTGCCCAAGGAGGGTGCTCGCAGTACGCGTACCCTGCGCTCCTCGCGCCGCAGCATGGCCTCCCGTTCCGGCAAGAAGCAGCTTAAGCAGACCAGCGGTCGCAAGAAGTTGGCTCGCCGCACGGTGCGCCGTAGCCGTAGCTGAGCTAACCGTTTTTCTGTATCAACAAAAATCCCCTTGCGGCAGGTGCCGACAAGGGGATTTTTGTTGAAGGTAATCGAGCCTTGCTTCAGAGGGTGATACCGAGCTGCTCGGGCAGGGCAATGCGGGGACGCTCCGTCAGAATTTCGCCGCCATAAGAGCCTACTGCCACCGTGTGCTCAAAGTGGGCAGACCAAGAGCCATCAGCCGTTACGGCAGTCCAGTCGTCCTCGAGCACGCGCACGCGGAAGCTACCCAGCGTAATCATCGGCTCGATAGCGAGAATCATGCCGCGCTTCAGGCGAGGCAGGGGATATTTGGGGCGGTAATTCGGGATTTGCGGTTCCTCGTGCAGCTTGCGGCCTACACCGTGGCCTACATAATCTCGCACAATGCCGAAGCCGAACGGTTTTACAAAATCCTCAATAGCACCGCAGACTTCAGCCAGAGAGTTCCCCTGCTTAGCCTCGGCAATGCCGCGGAAGAGGGCTTCTTCCGTTACAGCTAACAGGCGGCGGGCTTCTTCGCTCACATTGCCTACGGGTACCGTCATGGCGTTGTCGCCGTACCAGCCATCTACAATAGCTCCGGCATCGAGGGATACGATGTCACCATCCTGAATCACCCTTGAACCGCCTATGCCATGTACGATTTCCTCATTAACCGAAATGCACAGCTGGCCGGGATAGCCGCCGTAACCAAGGAAGGCGTTACCGCACTTCTCACGCTTGAAGAGTTCTGCGGCGTAATTGTCGATTTCTTTGGTGGTAATGCCCGGGCGGATGATGGGCATGAGATCCATCAGAATGCGGGCCGATACTTCGCCGGCGCGGCGCATTTTTGAGATTTCGTTGGGGTTGCGTACCGGTATGCGTTCTGCCATGGTTATAATGAGGTTTGAGCTAGTATAGCACATTTGCTGTAAAAAGCAAGCCCTGTGAGAAAATCGGCCATCTGCAATTAGCAATCTACAAGGTATTGGATTAGACGGGCTTGTGCTCCTCGCTTCAGTCGCGCACCTTGGCGTAGGACGATGAACTTACATGTTGTCACCGGTAACTCCCTGTAACATTCTTGTAACACTTGCGGGCGATTTTCTGCTCGCCTTGCGGGGGGAATTGTGTTACAACTCCCCTGTAAGGATTCATTTAACCACATTTTACGATTATGGCATTACACATTCAGATGAGTGAAGAAGCCGAAGCTGAGCTGCGCCGCAATGCGCTGAGGAACAAGCTTTCCTCGGTGCTGGCCTGTGCGCTTTTCATGCTGATGGGCTTTGGTATTCTGTACTTTACAGCCGTGTTTATCGTGGGCGATACTCCGGTGTCCTTCCTCTCCTACACCCCGCCCTCAGAGGATGGCCCGCCCACCAACAACCCCACTCCGCGTGAGTTGACCTCTCGTTCATCGCCCGCTTCATCGGCAGTAGCTCCCTCTGTGATTGTGGCAACCAGCGCTGCCAGCGTATCCATGGCACCTGTAGAGATTGACATGTCTGAAGGTCTTTCCCTCGATAGCTCTCTGGACCTTGGTCTGGGTATGGGCTCCGATTTGGGTGATGGCCTGGGCAGCGGTGGTAGCGGTCTGGGCTCCGGCCAGGGTGGCGGTTCCGCTCTGGAGGGTACTTTCTATGACCTGAAGCAGACCGGCAAGGGCCGCAGCCGCAAGGTGTCTGACCTTGCAACCAAGGGCGGAGATGGTACTCTCAATATCAATCGCAATAAGTATTACGAGGCTATCTCTAACTTCCTTAACAAGGGCTGGAGTGTTTCTCAGCTCTCTAAGTACTATGAGTCTCCCAACAAGCTGTACGCTTCCAACTTCTATATGCCTGTGGCTCTGGCACGTTATGCTCCGATTGCCTACCAGGTGGGTGATAACAAGAAGCCCCAGAACCAGTGGATGTGCCAGCCCTCCGGTTGGTGTGTGGTATACCGTGGTAAGGTGCGTGCACCCAAGACCGGTAAGTTCCGCTTCATTGGTATGGGTGACGACTGCATTGCTGTACGTTTCAACCGCAAGCTTGTTCTGGAAGGCGGCTATCGTCTGCCTTCTGCCGGACCTTCTTCTCCCAAATTCCAGCTTTCTACTCCGGGCGGGCGTGATGCTTTCTTCAAGGATGTGAAGGCCGGCCGTGACCACGACCACAAGGGGTATGAGCTTATTAACACCATCGAAGGTATCGGTGTGTGGGGTCAAGAACTGGGTGGCCTGATGGCCGGTGCTGAGTTCTCTGTGAAGGAGGGCGATACCTATCCCATCGAAATTCTGGTAGTGGAAGAAGGTGGTAAGTTCGGTTTCATGCTTTTCATCGAAGATATTACTGACGGCAAAAACTCCAAGGCTAAGAAGTATGATATCTTCCGTACCAACTTCTCCAACCCCTCCGCTGATGAGGTGAACGAGTTGCTGAAGGCCGAAAATTCGAACGACCCCAGCAATAAGATTTCCGTTCCCTACAACGAGGACTCCCCCATCTGGACGGCTGTGCCGTAAGAGGCTTGCCCATTTAATTGTAACGCAAAAAAGCTGAGGCTCGTATAGCCTCGGCTTTTTTGTGTTACAGATGTGTTAAAAAAGTATTACAAAAGTGCAACAAAGGTGAGATTTTATTGTATCGCAATGTGTTTATAATAAGCTTGTTGATGTGAGTGTTGTGTGTTAATGTAACTGCGGAAAGGATAGCGAAAAAAGTCGCATTACATCATTATGGCATTGCACATACAAATGAACGAGAGCGCAGAAAGGGAATGGCGCAGAAAAGAATGGCGCAATAAGATAACATCGGCCTTGACGTGCTTGCTGGTGGTGGCAAGTGGGCTGGGGGTATTGTTTCTGAGCGCAGTATTTATTGTGAAGGATGCTCCGGTGGCTATGATTGGCTACATAGAACCTCAGGAAGAACATGTCTCGCCCCCAATAACGCCGACTCAGGTATTTACCAGCCGTTCGTCGCCAACTGCAGCGGTTGCCCCGCCTATATGGATGGTAACTGTGGCGACGAACAGAATCAACGAACTTGCTGCTATGGATATCGATATAACGGAAGGATTGTCGCTTGAGGCTTCGTTTAATCTGGACCTAGGCCTGTCGGCGGATTTAGGTGGCGGCTGGGGCGAGGCCGGCAAAGGGTTGGGTGAGCAGCAGAGCGGGGGCTCTGTGCTGGAGGGGACTCTCTACGACCTGAAACAGACCGGCAAGGGGCGTAGTCGTAAGGTTTCGCCATTGGCGGTAAAGGAGGGGGACTCTCTGAAGATTAACCGTAACGAGTACTATGAGGCGCTCTCCCATTTTCTGAACAAAGGCTGGAGTACGTCTCAGCTTTCCAAGTACTACGAGTCGCCCACTAAGTTGTATGCATCGTGCTTCTACATGCCGGTGGCTCGTGCTCGGTATGCCCCTATCGCGTTCCAAGTGGGTGATGCTGCAAAGCCTGAGTCTCGGTGGGGGGTACAGCCTGCCGGTTGGTGCGTGGTATATCGCGGTAAGGTGCGAGCACCCAAGACGGGTAAATTTCGCTTCATTGGCACAGGAGATGATTACATCGGTGTGCGTTTCAATCGCCAGATGGTACTGGAGGGCGGGTACCGCATGGTTTCTGCGTACGATCCGAAGCTGCCGAATGGTGGCCCTAAAGTGATGCTCTCGCAGAAGGATGGGCGAGATGCCTTCTTTAAGGATGTAAGGGCCGGTCGTGATAACGAACATAAGGGCTATGAGCTGATTAACACCGTGGAGGGTACCGGTATTTGGGGGCAGGAACTTGGTGGCTTGCTTGCAGGTAAGGAATTCTCCGTAAAGGAGGGCGAGACGTACCCCATCGAAATACTGATTGCCGAAGAAGGTGGTGCTTTTGGTTTTGCCTTGTTTATTGAGGACACAACCGATGGCAAGAACTCCAAGGCTAAGAAGTACGATATCTTCCGTACGAACTTCGTAGCTCCCTCAGCAGCCGAGGTGCAGAAGATGCTGGAGGAGACCGGTAGTGTGCACGGTCATCACCGTATCGATATCCCCTACAATGAGGACTCTTTCATTTGGACCGCTGTGCCGTAAAAAAAAGGTGCGAGGGTGAACTGCGAGCTTTTTGTGTTACATGAGTGTAACAGAGGAGAGATGTAATTGTAATGTAGTACCTCGTTGTTTGGCTTGAAGGTAGAGGCTTGCCGTGCTATTCTCCGTGCTGAAAGGGTCCGCGAAAATCAGAATGAAGCTCGCTCAGATGAACAAGAAGAAACAACATGCCGTGTTTACTTTGCCGGTGTGTTGCCTGCTTATTGTGCTGATTTTTATTGCTGTTTTAGGTGGTGTGCTTAAGTGCTTTCAGTACCCGGAAAGGGTGGAGTATGTGCCTGCGGTGCAGGTTGAATTGCCGGAGGCTCCGGATAGGGATTGGCATTTCAGTATTGGTTATAGTGCAAGGCCTTCTTTGAGTTCGGGGGTGCCGGGTGACGGCGCTTTTTTAACACCGCCGAAAATCGGCGTGCCTACCCAGGCTTCGGGCATGAGTGAACCGGTGGTGCCTATGCCGGACATGGACGAAGGGATGGCCGAGGCGGATAATCGCATTTTTCTGCCATATGAAATTTGGATGGGAAGGTCGCCGGGCATGATGCAGCGCAACCCGAACTTGTTGTATAGTGAGTTTGCTGACCTGAAGCAGGTAAGGAAGGGTGGCGCGTTGAAAAGCTCGCCAATGGCAAGGTGTGATGCCGAGGGGCGTTCGCAGGTGAGGTCAGCCTCGTTTCGGGCTTTGGTGGGCGAAGTGGTGCGCCATGGTTGGTCGCGAATAACCGAAGAGGAGTATGTTCAGGTGAGCGGCATCGGTCCGGTCGGTGGGACTTATCTCTACGAGCCGCCGATTGCCGGAGAAGCTTATATCGAAAAGCTGTTTGGAGTGGGGGCAGGCAGGAAATCGCGTTTCATTCACCCGGGGGGCTGGTGTATGCGCAGTCACGTCAGAGTTCATGCGCCGGCAAGCGGACGGTGGCGCTTTGCCGGTTATTGTGATGATACGATGGCGGTACGCCTTAATGGGCGGTTAGTGCTTGTGTGTGGCGGGCAAGGTAAGGAACAGCCCCCGGTGGTGGAGAAGGGGGAGCCTTTTGACTTGAAGGAGGGGGAGGTCTGCGACATTGAAATCGTGGTGGCCGATGAGGGCGGTACCTGTGGGTATGCCTTGTTTACGGAATACGGCGATAGCGAGGGTGAGGAAAGTTGCCCTCGGTATGAGCTTTTTCGCACAGGATTCGATTTGCCTCAGGCGGAGGCGGAATTGCCATTTAGTGCTGATTCTCATGTGTGGATGGGGGTGTGGGATGATTGAGCTGAACATCGGCTGATGTCGGCTCCGGTATTTTTGGCTTGCCATGTCACCTTGAATATGTTAAATAGTACGGAACTTGTTTGCCGTATGGTGAACTGAATGAATATAGCCATGAATGCAAAACATATACTCCCACTGATAGCGCTGGGCATAGCTGCGGCTCAAGCCGGCGAACGTGAGACATTTGATTTCGGCTGGAAATTCAAATATTTTGGTGGTTTTGACCCTGCTGATGCCGGCTCTCCGACCTGGTGCTCCGGGTACCAGGGCGGGCACCCTGCCTCTCATGCAGTAGATGGTAACATGGACACCCGCTGGTGCGCCCCGAGCTCTAAGGCCGGGCATAAGCTGGTGGTGGCTCCCGGCACGGAGGAGCCCGTAAAGCTTTTCTTCATTTACTGGGAGCGCCCCTGTTCCTTTGAGGTTAATATTAAGGTTGTGTGCCATGATGAGAGCAAAAATGTAGACCTTTCCTTTAACCAAGGCGGTCAGGCTGCCAGCTTTGTGGTAATGCCTGAGCCTGCCTCCATTCGTTACGTGATTGTGACGGTACCCAGCGGTACCCATAGCACGCAGTGGATGAGTATACGTGAGGTGTTGTTTACCGGTGTCGATAGTCAGCCGATTAAGGTACGCCGCGGGAAGGAGGCCGAGGTTCATGCTGCTGTGGATGCCAGCGAGGTTGGTTACAAGCCGGTGCGCCTGCCGCACGACTGGGCTATCGAAAGCCCCTTTCTGGAGGCCGAACCTAACGAAACCGGTAAGCTGCCGTGGAATGGCTGGGGGTGGTACCGCAAGAACTTTGATGTGCCGGTTGACTTTGATGCCTCCAAGGAGCGTTGGTACCTGGATTTTGATGGCGTGATGTCCCGCCCGCAGATTTATGTAAATGGTCAGAAGGCCGGTGAGTGGGCCTACGGCTACAACTCTTTCCGTGTGGATATCACACCGTTCCTGAAAGCCGGGCAGCAGAACTTGGTGGCTGTGATGGCCAGCAACCTGCCCCTCTCCACCCGCTGGTACCCCGGTGCCGGTATTTATCGCCATGTGTGGCTGGAGAAGACCGGGCCTGTGCACCTGACCCAGTGGCCGACCTACATCACCACTCCCGAAATCACCAAGGATTACGCCGTGGTGAAGGTGCAGACAACCGTTGCCAACACGAGCGATACTGCCGCCGAGATTACCGTGCACCAAAAGGTGGAGGGCGCTGCCGCTACCCCCGCTACCATTACCCTTGCCCCCGGTACCGAGGGCGTGGTGGAGCAGGAACTCCGCTTGGCTGAGCCCCGACTGTGGAGCTGTGAGTCGCCCAATCTCTACAAGATGGTGACCAAAGTGGTGATGAATGGTAATGAGGTTGACAGCCATGAGTCCAGTTTTGGTGTGCGCACCATTGAGTGGAAGAAGGAGGGCTTCTTCCTCAACGGTGAGCGAGTGCGCATTAAGGGTGTTTGTGAGCACCATGACCTCGGGGCGCTGGGCACCGCCTTCCACACTCGTGCCTATGAGCGCAAGATTGAGATTCTGAAGGAAATGGGCTGCAACTCCATTCGCATGACCCACAACCCGCCCGCACCCGAGGTGCTGGACCTGTGCGACAAGCACGGTATTCTGGTTATCGATGAGCTGTTCGATATCTGGAAGCGCCAGAAGTACGAGAAGGTGAACGGTTATCACATCCTTTGGGATGAATGGTGGCAGAAGGATGTTCGCAACTTCATGCTGCGCGACCGCAATCACCCCTCCATCATTGCCTGGAGCGGCGGTAACGAAATTATGGAGCAGACCATGAGCAAGACCAACAAGGCTTGGAACGAGCTCAACTTCCGCATTGGTTACGGTTTGCGCGATGAAATTCGCAAGTACGATACCACTCGCCCGTATACAGTGGGTTGTAATGATCAGGATGCCTGGCGCAACGGGTTCATTGATACGATGGATCTGTACGGCTTCAACTACAAGCCGCACCTTTATGCCAAGTTCCGCCAAACGCACCCCGACAAGCCGTACTATGGCTCAGAAACCTGCTCCTGCGTAGGCACGCGAGATACCTATAACTTCCCGCTCGATTGGCGTGTGGGCGGTGGCTATTTCAAGGCCGGTGCCGTGCCTCACCAGGTGAGTGCCTATGCCTTGGCCAGTACGCACTGGGGTAACTGCCCCGACATCGAGATGAACGCCCACACCAAGGCTCCCGATTTGGCCGGTGAATATGTGTGGACCGGCTTCGACTACATCGGTGAGCCCACGCCTTATAACCAAGATGCTTCCATCGAGAATAACATCAAGCACCTGCCCAAGGAGCAGCGCGATGCCATCATGAAGGAGTATGAGGCCATGGGCAGCAAGGCCGTCAGCCGTAGTTCCTACTTCGGTATTGTTGACTTGGCCGGTTTCCCCAAGGATATTTACTACCTCTACCAGAGCCAGTGGGCTCCGGAGAAGGCTCAGGCACACATCCTGCCGCATTGGAACTGGAGTGGGCATGAAGGCCGAACCACACCCGTGATGGTATTCACCAGCGGCGATGAGGCCGAGCTCTTTGTGAATGGTAAGAGCCAGGGTGTACGCCGCCGTGGTGAGGGACCCACCTTTGTGCAAAAGGATAATTCTCTGGCTGTCAGCAAGAACCAGTATCGCTTCACTTGGGAGAATGTTATCTATGAACCCGGTACCGTTGAGGTGGTGGTTAAGAAGGATGGCAAACCCTGGGCTACGGCTAAGCGTGTGACAACCGGCAACCCCGCCTCTGTAACCGCTAAGGTTGACCGCTCCACCATTACCGGTGATGGCTACGACATCTCCTTCGTTGAGCTGGCCTTGACCGATGCTGATGGCAATGTGGTGCCCACCGATAGCCGTCGCGTGAGCTTCTCCATCGAGGGGCCGGCTGAGCTGGCCGGCTTCTGCAACGGCGACCCCACCGACTGGACCTGCATGCAGGACCCCGACCAGCGCTTCTTCAACGGCCGTTTGCTGGCTGTGGTGCGCGGCAAGCGTGGCGAAAGCGGTAAGGCGACCATTACCGTAAAGGCCAACGAGTTGCCGGAGCTGAAGGTGTCTGTGGATGTGGCACCGATGAACTGATGCAGACTTGCAGTTTATTCGCCGGGCGCAATCTTCGGATTGCGCCCGGCTTGTGTTCCGCTTACAGTCGGGGGAGCGAAGCGGCGGATATCAGATATAAATGCGAAAAAAGTCGTACTTTCCGCTTGAATATATGGCGTAAGGGTGTAGAATAGTGTTGCTATGCTAGATATCCGAGTTGTCAGGGAAAATCCTGAATATGTGAAAGAGCGTGTCCGCCTGCGTGGCGGGGACCATTGGATGCTTGTAGACAAGGTGCTTGAGTGCGATGTGAAGCGCCGCAATGCTGAGACGGAGAAGCAGGCGCTCTCCTCCGAACGTAATAGTTCATCCAAGCTCATCGGGCAGATGATGAAGGAAGGGCGCCGCGAGGAGGCAGAGGAGCTCAAGAAGCGTATGAGCGAGGTGGGTGAGCGTATTAAGGCTCTGGATGAAGTGGCAAGCGCTGCTGCTGAAGAGCAGGAGACCCTTTTGCTCAATATCCCCAACATGCCGCACGATGGCGCTCCCGTCGGTGCCGATGAAACCGCCAACCCTGAGCTGCGCGTATGGGGCACCAAGCCCGAGATTGCTGAGCCGAAAGACCATGTGCAGATTGCTACCGCTCTCGGCCTGCTGAACTTTGAGGATGCTGCCCGTATTTCCGGCTCCGGTTTCATCGTATACCGTGGATTGGGTGCCCGCTTGGAGCGTGCGCTCATCAACTTCCTGCTCGACACTCAGACCCGTGAGAATGGCTATCAGGAGGTAGGCGTACCCTTCATCGTAAAGCGTGAGTGCATGTACGGTACCGGCCAGCTGCCCAAGTTCGAGGAAGATATGTACGGCATTGAGGGTAACAGCATGTTCCTTGTGCCCACCGCTGAGGTGCCGGTAACTAACCTTTGCCGTGACCAGATTCTGAAAGAGGCTGACCTGCCTGTAAAGATGACGGCCTACACACCCTGCTTCCGCCGTGAGGCCGGTTCCGCCGGCCGCGAGAACAAGGGCATGATTCGCGTGCACCAGTTCGACAAGGTGGAGCTTGTGGAAATTTGCCGTCCGGAAGATGGCTTTGCTGAGCTCGAGGCTTTGACCGGCCATGCCGAGTGCATTTTGCAGAAGCTGGGTCTGCACTACCGCGTCATTGAGCTGTGCACCGGTGACGTAGGTTTCTCCTCTGCCAAGACCTACGATATTGAGGTGTGGGCTCCCGGTCAGGGTAAGTACCTCGAAGTATCGAGCTGCTCCTGCTTTACCGATTATCAGGCTCGCCGCATGAAGCTGCGCTATAAGGATGCCAACGGCAAGATGCGCGTGCCCTACACGCTCAATGGTTCGGGCACGGCATTGCCCCGCCTGTATGTGGCTCTCCTCGAGCAGTGCCAGCAGCCTGACGGCTCTGTACGCATACCCGAGGCTCTGGTGCCTTACTTCGGCGCTGAGGTTATTACCGCAGGCTCGTAATCAACATCACTTTCAGCAGCGGTGCAGGGGGCACCGCTGCTTTTCCTCTCTCTCTTTACCCCCGATCGCAACTTACACATACCTGAACACCAATCCTTAAAACACGCATATGCTCGAGATGATAGAAACCATGGGACCGATTGCCTGGCTCATGATAATATGCGCCATCGGCGCACTGGCTGTGGTGGCCGAGCGCCTGTTTTATTTTCACCGTGTGAATATCAACGCCGGCGACTTCCTGCGCGGCCTGTCATCGTTGCTGCGTAGCGGGCAGTACAATGAGGCTTTGCATGAAGTGCGCCTGCTGCCGGGGCCTATGGCTCGCGTGGTTGAGGCCGTGCTCTCCCGCCCCAAGCTCACCCGTAACCAGTTGCGCGACATTGCTCTGGAGGCAGCCGAGCTCGAGGTATTCCGCGTGGAGCGCTACATTCGCAGCCTGCTGGCAGGCACCACGGTGCTGCCGTTGCTGGGTATTCTGGGTACCATTTTGGCTTTGGTTCGTTTTTATGAGCAGCCCGGCATTACGGATGGCGCCGCTGCCATGCCCGAGGTGGCAGAAACGCTGGTGCAGGCGCTCCTTCTTTCGGCCATGGGTATTGCTCTGGCTATTCCCTGCTATTTGTTCTACACCTATTTGGTGGCCCGTGCCCGCAAGACTATCAATAACATTGAGCGTGCCGGTCTGGAGTGCGTGCATATCATCTGCGACGCCCGCGAGCGCGAGGCCGAGGCCGCTGCTGTCGCGGCTCCCCGTACCGGTACCTGCCGCAGCGGTAGCTGCAGCCTGGACAAGCCGGTGGCCGATGAGCCCGCCGCAGAGCCGGCTAATGCTGAGTAATTGTTCACTCACCTGACGAGTTTATGCGCCGCGTACGTTCCAAACTTTCAGACTCGGGTGCGCCAGTCATTGCCTTGGCCGGTGTTAATCTGGTGCTGCTGCTTTGTCTTTGCGTATTGCTCAATACACATCGTCTGCCTAAGTACGGGTTGAATGTGCGCCCGGCTGAGTCTCACTTCGTCATGTCGCAGTTTGACCGCTCCGCCTCGCATGTGGTAACGATTACTCCGGGCGCTCCTCCCCGCATTTTTGTGGAGGGCAAAGAAGTGCACGGCGGCCCTGAGGGGCTGGAGGATGAGCTCAAGAGCTGGAATACCGGGTACCCCTCACGCGTATCCGTAATTGTGGTGTGCGATTCCGCCGTGCCTGCCGGTACCCTGCAGGGGGTGGTTGATCGCGTGCTTTCTCATGGTTTTAATTGCGCTCTTTCCGGGCGCCCCTCTGCAAAATAATGGAGGATGAAGAATACAGGCTTGTTTACCACACACGCTACGCCCGCCCGCTGCGTGGGCACCTGTGGCTCTTTGTGCTGCTGGCTATCGGAGCGGCTGTGCTTTTCTTCTCTGTGGTGAAGGTGCAAATGCCGCAGCCTCTGCCGCGTGCGCAGGAAGGTACACTATCTTACCGTAACGACGACATTCTGCACCTGCAAGTTCTGTTGCGCAGCCCCTTGCCGTTACCGCTGCCGTCGTACGTGGACCCGGCTCGGCGAGATGCCGGCGCTGACCACGCTCTCCCCAAAAGCTTTGTACCCCACCTTGCACCTGCTCCGCCGGAGCGTATTTTCAGCGCTGCCCATGACTCCGCCGTGTTACAGGCTGAGGATTTGATGGCGCTGCCGCCTGTCGGCTTGCAGGATACCCCGCCTTCGGCGGATGGAGAGGAGGTGCAGCCATGACGGATTGCTTTACCTTTACCATGGCCGAGTTTTTTGAGGTCTTGGTTATTGCCGGTTGCGTGCTACTGCTTTGCGTAGTGCTGCCGGTACAGCTTGCTGCTAAGTTGCGCCGCATTAACCTTGCGCGTACCCGTATCGTTTGTCGTATTTGCGGGTATCGTTTTCTGCGTACCGATCCTCAGGCTATCTGCCCTCATTGCGAGGCTCACAACCGCTGAGTTGCAGATTTGCTATCCAAAGCCCGCCTGAACTTTGTACAGGGGGGGCATTTTATCCGATTAATTGATATTGGTTGAGGCCTTCCTGTCTCTTTTTTGCTCGTCGATGTAGCAAATGACCGCTCATTGATGATTTTTGCTTTTGATTTTACTTCCCTGAAAAAGTATTTTTGTCGCACTTTTGGGCTCAAAATTGCAAATTTGCGATATTTGTAATAAAAAATATCATTAAAATTGGGTCGAAATGCCGAATATTAGCAAGAAAATAGCGAAAAAGATAGAAAAATTACGAAAAAATGTTGACAGGGATATAAAGTTGTGGTAAAACAATCTCGTCAACGCTACTAAGGGTAGCGAAAACAAAGCCTGAAAATGGCAAGCTCATTAAAACCTCATCCAAATCACATACAATCATGAATACGTTCAAATCCATCGCACTTCTCCTCGCCGCTACTCCCGCTCTGTTCGCTACAGAGACTAATGAGTACACCGACTACACGGTAGATTTCAATAGCCCTCAGGTGCTTGCTACCGAAATCTTCTCCATGGAAGCTCCCGAGGCTACAGCTGCTCAGCACTCCTGCGTAGCTGAATACTCCGCCCTCAGCAGCATCGACCTCGAAGAACAGGTAGAGCAGCGTGTGATGGCTAAAGATGACGATACTGGAAAAATAATACTAGTTCTTAGCGGAATTCTTGGGATTATTGGTACTATATTGAGTTAAGCTTAGTAAGAATAAATAACTTTTCACATAGAATCGCATATATGTTCAAAATCTTCGCAATTCTTTTAGGTTTAGCCTTATTATCGAGCCGTTAACTCTTATAGAGGGGCTTACTCATCAGCGGAAATACAAAGTTTTCTCTGCAATAAAAGTTTAGGCCTGTTTCATAAATGCTCAGCTTTGGTGATTACCTCAGCTGAGCATTTTTCTATAGTATGAGCAAGGGAAAGGAGTCTATTCTCTATATCGCGAAAAAAATTACCTGTGTGAAGCTGTTTCAACTTGTACGGAGTGAATGAAAAACGGAGCGAACCGGCTCTCCGCGCTTGAACTTGTCGGCAGAAATTGCTATACTGCCCGAAACTGATAAGCTCCCAACTATGTGCAAGAATACCCGTTCTATCTTTTGTATGGTTTTTGCTGCTTTAAGTGCGATGGGGTTGAGCTCGTGCTTAATGAGTCACCAATACGCATGGGAGCATGCTCATGCATACGCCGGAATTGCGATTGATTCTCCCAAGACCTGTATAGAGCACAAAGGGAAGCTCTATGTAAGTGGATACAGGGCTGAGTTTCGGCGATATATGGACGAACCTTTTGCCGATATCAAGGGGAACACATATCATTGGTCGGAAATTCCCGGAACCCGCGGAGAAGAATTGTACCATGAGGTTGAGATAGGTTGCGGGATTGAGGGTAAGGGAGAATCTCTTGTGGTTGTTCCAAACAGCCAAGTTAATCTCAAACGCGGCGGTCAATGGCAAGCCTTGGAGTTCCAACATGCTAATACCCGCCATTTCAAATATGGGTGTACACCTCAGGATATTGACCGGAGTAGCAGGCACCTGAGCATCCATGCTTTATATGCTTTGCCTGCCGTGCCTCTATTATTGGCTCTTCGTTATAAAGTGTGGGCATGTCCCATTCCCGGAGTAGAAAAAGACGTCGATATTGGCATAAGAGAGAGCAAAAGATACTCAATAGCCCGATAAAAGAATTGAGCATGGAGGACAAAAGTCCTACCATGCCCT
>JAFZHC010000003.1 GCA_017555025.1 Akkermansia sp. | reverse complement strand
TCCCCAGCTCAAGGGTCTGCTTAACGGCGCTTCCTTCCGCGTACCCACCCCCACCGGTTCTCTGACCGACTTCGTGGCCGTGCTGAAGAGCGATGTGACCGTTGAGGAGGTGAACGCCGCCATGAAGGAGGCTGCTGAGGGTCCGCTTAAGGGCATCCTCGAGTACTCCGAGGAGGATCTCGTTCTCCAGGACATCGTTTCCAACCCCCACTCCTGCATCTTTGACGCCGGCTTCACCTATGTGGTAGGCGGCAACATGGTGAAGGTTTGCGGCTGGTACGACAACGAGTGGGGTTACTCCAACCGCGCTGCCGAGGCTATGAAGAAGCTGGGCGACTCCATCGCCTAAGATTCTCTTGCCACAGTTGCAAAGCTAATCTTTGTGAGGGGAAGTACCTGAGGGTATTTCCCCTCACTTTTTTTTCACAATTTTCACATATTGTGCGACAAATGAGTGCGCTCGTGCGCCTAATAAGGTAAAGAGCATGAAATTTTCCTGCACAGATGAGGCTTACCCGCCCCTAGGTGAGCCGGTTGATTGGAGCGCGTGGCTGGATGCAAACGGTGCGCGGCTCATGCTCTATGCTCGGCAGCAGACCCGTAGCATGAGCGATGCAGAGGATGTGATGCAGGAGGCCATGGTACAGTTGGTGCGTACCGTGGAGAGTGGAAGATTTGAGGGCGAGCCGGCGCAATACCTCTCGTATGTTCTGACGGCCATCCGACATCGTGCTGCCGATGTGTGGCGCCGTCAACAAGCTCGCCTGAAGTATGAGCATATCAATCATAACCGCTGTACTGACAATGAGGATGACCCTTGGCTGCATAGCCTGCATGATAATGATTTGTACCGTCGTCATGTCGAGCGCATCTTACGCCGTATGCCGGAGGATTATGCAGAAATACTTTTGTTGAAAATATGGGAAGAGCTAACCTTTCACCAGATTGCTGAGGTGACCGGTGAGGGGCTCTCAACTGTTAATTCTCGCTATCGCCGTGCTCTGATTCGTTTTCGTGAAGAGCTGGCACAAGACCCCTTACCTGAATAATGAATGAAAATCAAACAGACCTTATGGATGTAATGCCCCCGCCACGTTCGGCTGCGCCCTTGAACCCGGCGTACCGCGAGCGATTGCTGGCTGCCATGCTCGAGGCTCAGGCTGAGGCTCGCGTTGAAACCTTGGCGCCTGCACCGCTGACGGAGGAATTTCGCGCACGGTTGCAAAGCTGCGTAAGCGCTGAGGCTATGCACTATCGCCGTCGTCGCACGTTCTACCTTCGCTGGAAGTATGGTGCAGCTGCTTGTGTTGTGTTGTGTGCTGTTGTGAGTAGCTTCTTCAGCATTACTCCCTCTGAAGACAATACCTCAGCACCTTTGCAGGCAGTTGCCAGCCGTACAACAACGGGAAATTCTCCCGGGGATTATCTGGATACCCTGACTATTAAAGCGGCTGATAACACCGTGCTGCGTGTGCGTGTACCCGGACATAGTGTATTACCTGTATCTGACGACGTCATCTGATGAAATACCTCACCTCCATCGCCTGTTGCCTGTTCCTGCTGCATTTGCTTGCGGTTGGCTCGGCATCGGCTGCTGTCGGCAGCAGCTCTCAGGTGGTGTTCGGTGTGGTGGCAACGGATGAGTCGGGCACCGGTGTGCCTGTAGGGCGCGTATCGTCCGGCAGCCCGGCAGAGCTGGCCGGTTTGCAGCCGGGAGATATGATTGTGGCGGTCAATTCTCAGCCCGTTACTGATAAGCTCGCTTTGAAGGCGGCTCTGGCTCAGTTTATGCCCGGTGATGTGGTGCGGGTGGCCTATCAGCGCCAAGGCCGGCGACATGTCGCTCTGGTAGAGCTTGCTGCCCGAACTGTGGCGGTACCGGCACCTACTGCTACTTCTGTATCGGTTGACGTTCCGTATGAAATAAGTGTACAGATGAGTCAGGCCAGAGCTCGTATACGCATTCAGCTGGCTCAGCTGCCTCACCGCATGAAACCTTCAGCGGTGAAGGCTGATTTATACGAGCTTCGCCATCTGGCAACAACTCTCCGCGTGAATCAGCCCGGTTGGATGTCGGGTACTGCCGGCGAGGCTGAATTGGAGTTTGCTGATGCTTACGGTTACCTGCTGCTTCATACGAAGGGAGGGGATTTAGCTCTCATTGTGAAGGCTCTTAATCACGAGGAGCTGAGCCGCTATCCCCTCAATACCGCAGAGCAATGCCGCAGTTTACCCCGCGATATCGTATTACGCTTGCAGAACTTGTAAACGAGTGACTACGGAGATGCAGAAAAGCATAGAGCCAAGCGTATGTGCGCTTGGCTCTGCATTTTTATAGTCGGCTCTTCGTCCGTCTGTTAGAGGATATCCGGCAGAATTTGCGGCTTATCTTTGGCGGTGGGCGTTTTTTGCAGGTACAGGCGGTAGAGCAGGGGCAGGTCGGCATCCTTACCTCGTAGTGACGGCGGTATGACGATTTGCCACTTGGTCGCGGCGGGAAGCTGTGGTGTGAGCTCTTTAAGGATGTCCGGTAAATCGAGCTCAGAAATCACGCGGTCGCGCACGCGCAGATAACTTTCGGGGCCGAGTTCCTCCTGCTCAATGTAACGAGCCTCTGACAGCGGTTTGTTTTGACCTTCTGTCTGAAAGACTCGGTAAAGTACGCCGTTGCTGAGCTTTTGTGTGCCCGGTATTAACTCCTGAGCCGCCAGAATGTCCGGTGTGAGCTTACGGTGTTGCGCTTTCGTCAATTCTTCGCGTGCTTGCCAACAAGCAGTTGCAGCTGCTGAGTATTCCTTTTGCAGTTTTTTGTAGCTTTCCTCTGAATCATTGACGTAGAGATTCCACAGCGCTTCTACCCGAGTCAGCATGTGCACATCGGCATCTGCCCACAGGGCAGCACGGGCTCCCCTCAGTATAGCGTCTTCCCGGTCAAACTCTGGGGTGCTCATAGCGATAGTCGGCAAGGGCGGTTGCTTGCTGTCAAAGTATTTCAGAGCTTTTTCTATTTCCTCATGTTCCATGCTTTCGCGCACGGCCACTACTTCTACAGCCTTAAGCCCGAGTTTTTCGGGGTAGAGGCGATCTGCTTTGCTAAGTAAGGAGGTCGGCAGCAGAAAGCGCCAGGCACGCCCGCGCGGAGCATCGTACAGGGCATCATCAATGGCCTCCGGCGTGCTGCTGACATATAGGGAAATCTCGCTACCGGGCACGCGGGCGATAAGCCTGTGTGCACGGCGAGCCCGGTAATTAGTGGTCTCATCCTCTGCGCTGTACACATCGTACTGCAGCCCATTGCCTAGCTTTGTTACATCGGGCTGGGCCGCATGGGCGGGCAGAAAATCGACCTTAGGCAGTTGCTCCAGTACAAAGGCGCGGCGCTCTTGCTTCAGCTTGAACATACGTTGCCATGTGGCTTCTTCGCCTATCTCCAGAGCGTAGCGGAAGCCGTCCATGAATGTTTCCCGGTCGGGAAGCCGTGCGGCCTCCGGCTGATTTTTTCGAGTGTGGTGATATTCGCTCATGAGGTCATCAATCAGGCTGATGGCCTCGTAGGCAAGTTGCGTTTCATGGAAGCGTTGCCAGACATTGGTGGAGGGTTCAGCAGCCTGTTGTGCGCAGACCGGACTGAGGAACAGGGGGAGTATGCAGAGATAACGTGAGTTCATGGACGGTAAAATTCGGCTTGGAGCAGGAGCTCGGTGAGTTCGGAAGGCAGGCTCTCGTCATCGCGCGTGTAATTGTCGGCTCGCAGATGAATATTGGGCACCTTGGGGTGATTGTTATGAATCGAGAGGCTGCGCTCGCTGGATTTAATGCGTATGAGGGTTTCGCCTGTTGCCATGTACAGGGTACATGTGTCGTACTCATCCTTCTGTGCCAATCCGAGTTCGGCGAGTTTGAACATCTGGCGGCGTACGGCGGGAACATCTACCGTGGCTTTTTCCTTCTGCGGGCAGAGTTGCATGAGCAGACGGTTGATTTCGCTCAGTTGTTCGCGATTCAGTACCGGCTGTTCCGGGCGAGCCGCGAGCGAGATGCTTTGCTCAATCACTTCCCCCAGGCGCAGAAGGCGAAGTTTCAGTTCATCGCCCGGTTTGCAAGTCGCAAGCAGCGCAACCAAGTCTTCTTTTGTGCTCATGGAGCGACCATTGATGGTCAGAATGATATCTCCGCCTTTTAACACTTGAGCGGCCGGCGTTTGCGGCGCTGTGTGGACTACGCTGAGTCCCTGTCCTGCAGGGATGATTGCGCTATAATGCTCGCGCAGGTAGGCGGGGGTAGGCTCGGCACGCAGACCCAGCAGGGGTTGTGGTGCGGCGAGGGCGCTCAAGGCTAGAAGGGGTATAAGGTAAAAGTATTTCATGTTTATTGATTTTCGTGTGAAAAGTAGGGTTTGACTGTACCCGGAATGTTGAAGAATTGCTCCGGTGCCACACTAGGGGCAGGGTAGATATTAAAGCTTTCTGCTTTGCCGGGGCTGAGGATGACTGCCCACATGCTTGTTGAGTTGAACGCCGGGGAGTTTTGCAGTGCTTTGACCAGCTGCGAGTTATCGGCTGTGGCAGTGGGGAGGAAATGTTGTTCCAGACGCAACATCTGCTCGTGAGTTTCCTGCGGATAGAGGTCTTTATCAGAGGGGCGCACGCCAAGCTGCCCCGGTTTGTTCGGAGGGAAGGCTATGGGCAGCAATATGTAGCGCTCGTTCCATAATTGGGCTGCTTCAGGGTGAGAGAACATGTAGCGACTGAGATTGCGCTGCCCTTGGCGCTCGTGGGCGTTAGCAAAGAGAACAACGACGGGGAGATTGCGTTCGGCCGCCATAGCAATTGCTTCCGCCGGATTGGCGGCGATATTCATCTGTAGATTGTCATCTGCATGCTTGTGGGCATAGGCGAGTAATTCGTCTTTCGTTTTCCCTTCCATCTGCTTTGTCGCTGCGCTATAACATACACCATCCGGTTGTTGCATGCGCAGTACATATTCTCCGGGGTAGGCCAAATCAGCCCAAGCTTTAATCGGGCGGCAGTATCCGTTTATCTCTATGTTCGTCTTTGTGGTGAATGCCAGCAGAGTGCGCCGACAGAATCCGTTGGCTTGCAGCCAAGTGTCGATGTAGGCGTCGGGTGATTCTGCCAATTCATGATGCAAAACGAGCCGAACTGTCCCATCATCTTCACGCAGCCGGATAGCTCGTGGCGATTGGTATACACCGATAAGTTGGCCGTGCAGCGTGCTGCCGTTACGTAGTTTCCATTCGCGAGCCGGTAGGGCGTCAGCTGCGAAAAGCGGCTGCGCAGAGGTAGCTGCCTGCTCCTTGATTGGTATAGCCGGGGCATTTAGTGTGGCCAGAGTTGTAGCTGCTTGGCTCGCCGGGGTTCCCGCCAGCTGCTCGGCCGCCTTTTGGGCCGCAGCTTTGTCGCCGTTTAATCGGCTGCGGCATATATTTGCCAGGCTACGGTAGTAGCACAAATCGGCCTGGCTTGGTACCAGCCCGTAGGGCGTGGCGGTGGTAAGCCCCTCGGTAAGCAGGTATTCAAACACAAAACATGCCTGTTGCCACTTACCCTCCTGAGCAAAGCGGAAGCCCATGGTCGGTGTAATACCTGCATTTCGGCCGTCCGAATGCAGCAGTTCCGCCCGTACGAGCAAATCGATGTCGTGGCCGTGAGCTGCCTGATAATCCCGATAATCTTCGTATATACGGTGATCTACCTCTCGGTATAGGATAGCCAACAGCAGGGCATCCCTCCGCAGACTCTCGGCTTTTGCCGGGTCTTGTTCAGCCAAGGCTTTTGCGCATCGGTAAGCCGGCATGGTGTTTGTGGTAGCATCTGCCTGCATGGCGGAAAGGAGTTGTTGAGCTCTGTCCGTTTCCCCTTTTTGCAGGTAGAGTTGTACTAAATATAAACCGGAGGCAGAGAATCGTCCCAAGAAATAGCGCACCGGACAATCTTGCCACTGTATCAATTGTTCACCTGCACCATGGCGAAGAAGGTGTAGAATGATGGAGCCTGTGAGCTGGTCATCATCATCATACGCGTGTTGTTTTGCTATTTTCAACAAGGTATTGATAGATTGTTCCCTTTCTTCAGCGGTGCAAGGCAATGCTCCGCTAATGCGTGCTGCGTGGCGCAGGTTCTCGCCAAGGTCATCCTCGTTGCCCAGGCGTGCCAGGCGCATCTCTTGGCGCATGCCCATGGCCTCGCCATAGGCAAAGAGCTTGTCCGACTCCCCTTCATAGTGGCAGAAGAGCTCGATGAGCGCTTGCGGGGAGAAGCCTCGCAGCTCGCGCTGACAGATAACAAGCGGCCACAAATCGTGGCGGTTGAGCAATTTGGCTAGTTGGCCGCATGCCTGGGCAAGTTGATGTGAGTGCTTCTTGTTTTCCAACATTGCCAGCTGCAAGGTTATACGGTGCAGATGTTGCGGGATGCGGCTGAGCGCTTCGTCCACGATTGGCTCCCCTGTGTGATATGTCGAGGGGCGTATGTTATAGCTGCCGTCATATGGGCTGAGGTCAACCGTGAGCCCATCGCCGTCATAACAGAGGGCAATGCCAAGGTAAACCGGTGTGGTGAAATCTCGCTGCGATGGGCGTACCCGATCACATTCATTCAGGGCGTCTGCGAGAACACAACCGAGCATGCCTCGCTCGCCTACAGCATTCATTTGTGTACTTAGTGCCTGCAAATCAGCCTCAAATGCCTGGTTCAGCGTTTCCGGCGCGTCATTTGGCAACCCCAGCAATTCTGCGTTCCAGGTGGGCAGGTTCACGGCTGAGGCATCCGGCCATTGCGGTGATGGTCCCTTCTGCACATTTATCTCCACCGGTTCCCACCGGGCGTGCCCGGTACCCAGCGCAGCGTAGCATCTGGGAATGAGTGCCTGCAATTCGGCATCCAGCGCTTGAGTTTGTTTGTGAAGAACTGTGACGGCGGCGTCTGAGCCCATATCCGGGCTGTTCAGTGCCGTTACGCAACATGTTGGCACGTCCTGTCCCAATGTGCGGTAGTGGGTGATGCCCCTGTGCTGCATGAACTCTGCCAGGTTCTCGGGCTCCAGCGTGGCAAGTTTGTAACCGGGGTGGGTAGGGTATACACTTATAGCTGTAGCCGCGTGCTTCATGAAGGTGCTCAGGAATATGTAGCGTGCTTGCTCTTTATCCTTAGCGATAAAGCTGGAAACACGACCTTGCAGGGCTTTTTCCGTGCGAATAAAGGTGTGGAATCTGCTGTCGTAGCGAGCCATGGTGTATTCCGTCTCCGGATTAAGAACAACGGCTTTATCTCGGAACTCTCGCAGGTAGGCACGAGCAAAGGCAGAGAGAATGCGGGGCGAATTTCTGACTCCTGCCCATTTTTCGAGAGCTCGGCGCAAAATTTCCACCTCATCCGGGCGCAGCGTTTCTTCCTGCACAAGCCAATGATTAAGTCGTGTGGCGACTTCTCCGGCAGACAATTGCTCATAGGCGATATCCCGTTGTAAGCTACGGAGCCGCAGTATGAATTCTTTGCTCATATTGCGGGCGTTGGCGGCGTATACATAATTGCCGCTGAACAGGGCTCGATACTGCGCAATCCAGTAGAGCTCGTTAGTAGCGCAACCCGGTTCGTGAAAGTCGTAATAGTAGAGTGCCCATAAGTTGTATTCGCTGTGAGGTTGCGCTAGTTTGTAATAGGCCTCGTCGTCCTCCGGGTGACGTGTGAGGTGGTAGAGCAGATTTGTACGTTCTGCCTGCTTGGCGTTTGTGTCTTTGTATATCCAGTTGCGCTGGGCTTCAGAGAACTCGCTGAACCAGTTGGTGGGGCATATTGCGCCGGTGGTTTCTGTAGTCTTGAGCCCGAAAATGGAATCCGGATATACAGCCTGAAGTGGCGGACTCCAGACCAGCAGCGCCGGCAGTATGAGCTTGCGGAAGGGAAGTAACATGACCATGAATGAGAAAAGGGATTATTGGACGCCGAAGCTGATATCTTTCGCCGGGAGTTTCAGAAATTCATCGGGGCGATGTGACCATCCTCCGCTGAAGTAGGCTGAGTCATAATTGTCCGGTCGGTACGAATGACCGCTTATTTCATTGGGATTTTGGCTGTGGAAGCGTTGGAAGATACGTTGATCGACGGAATCTTCGAGGCCGGAAGCCGGTAGGTTGTTTCTATGATTTGAGTGGAGCATTTCTATGGTAGTTAGCTCCCGGATTGTTTCCGGAGGAAGTAATCCCTCTGCATCGGAATAAACTAGCAGGAAAACATGGCGCATAGACCAGTGATAGCCTGCGTGCGGGTGGGTTTTCAGATAGTGCCGGAATACGACATCTGCCATGCTTCCCCGCGTACCCAGATAAATTGTGGTGACGCAAAGCCCGTGCATAGCAGAGTAAGCCATTGCTTCCTGTATATTTTCCGCGATGAGTAGAGGAACTCCAGCTTGTGGCTTCTGGCGTTGCTCGACTTCGGTCAGGAGTTTACTGTATTCCCTCGGCATGTAGTAGGGGCCTGTAGTGGAATTTCTAAGTTCAACGGGAAAAACTTCACCATTGTTGGTTGCCCAGCAGTATATGTTGCCGTCAGGCTTGCAGAAGCGCACACGGTACCACCCGAATCTCATGATATTTAGGGGAATAATAGTGAGTGGTTTGATGATGTGCGTGCCGCGTTTATAGGTGCGGATGGTGATGAAATTGTTTTGTTTCATCCATTGTTCTGCCGCTTGTATATCATCATCTGAGAGGGCTCGCATCGGTATAGTAACGATGCGCCCCATCGGTGTGCGCAGAACTGCGAGGGCTGAATTGCCCCATTCGCCTTTGATGCGGAGGAGCTCGGCATGAATCGGCGGCTCGCCGCCGGGGTGCCAGTCTCGCATCGGCGAGGGCGTAAGATATTGCGGTTGCGACATATCCAGGCGCGGCGCCCCGAATTCCTCAGCTTTCGCAAAGCCTGCCTGCCCCATGGACGGTAGGCTCAGCATGCTTGTGATGAGAAGGTAAAGGAGTATGTGTTTCATTAGTAACGTGGGTAATAGAAGTAAATTGTGAGGAGAATGTAGGGGGTATCTATATCTTTGTTTTTGTGATTGCTACGCCCGGCAATGGCCAATGCCCGTACAATAGGCCGCCCATATACGTCCGATACACGCCCCTCCTGAGGATCAGAAAAGACGTAATCTGCGCCGAATGCCTCGCGAGAAAATTGGTTGATAATTTCGGTACAGGTGTCACGGCGTGCCTGCTTCAGGTGCAGGGCTGTCTGAGGTGTGCGACCATCACCCGAACCGGTGCAGTATTTGCGGCAAGCGGCGGCAAAGCTTTCTTTGTGGCGTTCCATGGCTTCTTCCTGTAGGCGTGTGCTATCCGGTGTTTGGTTATATTTGTTGCTACGCCGGCAGAAGTAGCGCTTGCGGTACTCATTCGTAAAAAGATTTGCCAGAAAATTGTCCGGCCTGAGAATACATCGCTCTTCAAAATCGCCTGTAACACCCCCCTCCCAAATCAGGCGTCGCTTATAGAGTTCTTCTAGGCAAGTACGTTTCATGGCTGCTCGTGGAGTGTTGGCCAAAACATCAACTTTTGCTTGCAGGGCATCCACCTGTTGCAGCATTTCGGGCATAGTGAAGCCATTTTTGTACCGCGTGGCTCTTGTGTAGAAGGCTTCCAGTTCCTGCAGGGTTGCTGTATCCGCTTCATTGATGGGAGCAGCTATGGCCTCCGGCGAGAATGGCTTATTGTTATCGGTGAGAGCAAGGAATAGTTCCGGGCAGTCGAAGCAGTTTGCCTGCAATATTCTGAGGAGCTGTTCGTTAAAAGCTTGTATGGGCATGCGGCGTACATGCGCACCAAAGCGCCGGGCCATGTAGAGCCCACCGGGGGTGATGCCTCGTTGCTCTGCCGTGCATATTGCCTCCTTCAGCGCTTTTTCCGCCTGTCGCATGTTCTGCACGGCGGGAGCAGCCGCTTGGGCTGTATGGGTATCTTTCACCTCGACCAGCGCAATCACCGCCTGGTTCATGCTACGGCAAAGCTCATGAGCGCAGCTGTTCACAGTCTCCAGCTCTTGTCGGTATTCGGAGTCGCCGACGACCAGACGCAGCAACATTTCGTCTTGTTGCGGTTGCTGTTCTGCTGCTACCGGTAGCGCCAGACAGAGCAGGGATGAGTATAAAAACTTTTTCATGTTAATGTTGCGTTGTTGTTTGGAACGGTACAAGGTTGAACCACGCTTTTGCCGGGGGGATGATAGGGGTAAGTGTAAGGTAGCCACATTCCGACCGGCCATCGTGGAGTATGCAGGCGGAGATTTTGCCGAATAATTCCATATTCCCGGCGGCCAGAGCCTGTGCCATGGGCGAGTTGTCGCCCGGTGTGCCGGGGGCCAATTCTTGCTCCAGTTGCAGCAGCTCATCCCGTTTCTCCCCGCTCAGCAAGTCTTTGCTTACTGGCAGCAAGATGCAGCGGCTGCGCAGAAGCTCACCGCTCTCCGGGTACAAATCTCGGTACATGTTGAGGGCTGAGGCGTACCGTTGATTTTGAGGAAATGCCTGTAGCACCAGCACCGGTAGTTTGTGCTTAGCCTCCAGTTGTGCCGCTTCGTGCGCGGAGGCTGCCATGATGGGGGCTGTATGGCGCAGGTTGCTCGGGTTGGCGCAGTATTGCAGGGCTTTCTGTTTTTCCTCGCCCTTCAGCTCCGGCGAATCCGTCGTAACGGCTCGAACGCCGCTTTTTTGCTTGATGTAGAGTATGTAATTGCCGGCGCAGCTGAGGTCGGCGTCGGCTCCCAGCACCGTGCCGCTTAACAGGGAAAGTGCTTCAGGGGTGCGAGCTTGAGAGGGCGCAGCCGGAACTTGTGTAATATGCCGGGTTGCCTGCTGCGCTTTTGTGCGGAAGTAGGATGCCATGGTGTTCAGGCTGACGAGGTCGGCATGGGACGGCACGGTGCCGTAAGGCGTAGCGGTGGAGATGCCCTCTGCTACCAGATATTCGGCGGCAAAGGCGGCCTCTGACCACATCTCGGCTGCTGCGTATTGATTCACCATGGCCGGCGTGATGCCTGCGGCCTTACCTCCGGAGAGAAGAAGCTCCGCTTTGATGATAGAATCGGCTCGACCTTCTGCAAGGGCTAGTTCTTCCACGCTGTTGCGGTAGGCGGCATCATCAAAGCTGCGGTGGACGAGTGCCAGCAACAGCGCATCTTTGTGCAAACGCCCTTTTTGCTGCTCATCATTGCTGAGCAGGGCGCAAGCCAGGCGATAAGCCGGTGTGGTGTCGGTGTGCTTGTCAGCAGCCATCGTGGCCAGCACACGGGCTGCGGCGTCGGTCTTGTTTTGCTTCACGAGTGCGCGGATAAGTCTCAGGCCGTTGGTTGCGTAGCTACCGCAGAAGTAGCGAGTGGGGCATTCCTGCCACTCTGCTATGGGGCGGTGCTGCCCATGGCGGAGCAGGTGGCTCACAATTTCCCCTGCAAGTTCACTTTCCGGGGCGGCTTTAGCGTTGTTTATCAGCATTCGGACTGCTTGTTCCAGCTCTGTTGTTGAGCTGCCCACGACTCCGCTGATTTTTGCTGCGGCCAGCAGGGTGTCGCCCAGCTCATCTTCATGCGCGGTGCGTGCCAGATTCATTTCGGCCACTAGCCCCATGGCTTCACCATAGTGCTTCAGGGCATCCTGTTCTCCCTCATAGTGGGTGAACAGGGTCAGCAGAGCCAGCGGACTGAAGCCTCGCAGCTCACGCTGGCAGATAATCAGCGGCCAGAGCCTGTGGCGGTTGAGTAGGCGAGCCAGTTGCTTGCACGCTTCCTGTATGGCTGAGGTGTTCCCGGCTTGTTCGTGCATGGCCAGTAGCAGGGTGAGGCGGTGCAGGTGCAGGGCAATGGGGGGCGTCAGCTCGTTCTCCCGATGCTCGATGCTGAAGGAATCGCGCTCGCTGTCGTAGGAAATACACACGCCGTCCTCCTCCAGCTCCAGAGCAATGCGTAGGTAAACCGGCAGGGTGAGGTCGCGCACAACGGGGCGCACGGCTGCGCATTCGCTGAGCATGTTGCCCAGCAATACTCCGCGCAGACCGTGTGTTTCGATATTATTGAGCCGTGTATTCAGCTCTTGCAGTTCTTCATCATAAGCAGCTTGAATGTTTGTCGGTTCAGCGTCCGGCAGACCCAGCAGCTGCGGTGTCCATTGCTGCAGGTTGACGGCTGAGGCATCCGGCCAGTGCGCGGGATTAGTCTTTCGGTTGACGGGTTGCCAGATGTCGTTTACCGCTCCGGAGGCCAGCAGACATCGGGGGCGGAGCGCCTCTAATGCCGGCGGCAACTGACTTACCAGTTCACGCGTCGTTAATCCCTCTTTCTTCAATGCTGCATGGCAGCATGCAGGAACCTCGGCCAGATAGCCCCCATTCTGAGCAATGCCGCGCCCGTTCAGGTAAGCATGCAGAGATTCGGGTGTTTTTTGCAGCAATTCAAAGCCAAAAAAGCCAAGGTGGCGTGCCAGCGGCAGAGCTTCCGGGGCGCTTTGCCACAGGAGCTCGTGTAGCATATATCCCTCCACATCTTCCTTTCGCTCCTGTCGGGCCACGGGCATGCCGTTCAGCGCACCGGCTGCCAGCACAAAGGGGCGTAATGCAGGGTGGCGGGAGAAGATTTTGCCTTCCAGCTCCGGGGATAGGGCGATTTCTTGCATGCCTCGGAACTCTTTGAGGAACAGACGGGCGTAGGCTGCCTGAATTTTGCTGCTGTTATCCACATCAGCCCAGCGGGCAAGAGCATCTTTCAGCACGCCGATTTCCACCTCCGTCAGTTCCTCGTCTTCTTCCAGCCAACGGTAGATACCCAGTACGAGGTCTTTGCCCTTGTGGTTTTGCCGCAGGAAATCACGCATGCGCAGGATGAAGCGGCGCCCGGGCTCACCGGTATAGATGTTCTTTGTTTTTTCGGTGAGTTTGCGGTAGGTGAGTAGTGGGGATACAATGCGGAATTGTGCGGCCGTGTAGAAAAAGCCCGGGGCTTTCATGACGGCGTTGACGCCGGCGCGGTCGAGTGCCAGAGCATAGTAGGCGTCGTCATCGTCGGGGTGTTGCAGTAGGCGCTCCAGTTGTTCCTGCGCACGAACTTCATCTGTGGAGCAGGTGCTTTGCAACCAGCCGGCTTCTTTGCTGCTCTCATTGGCAAACCAGTCTGCCGGGGAGAGTTTCCCGGCGCTCGGGGCTGTTACCGGATCTCCGTATTTATCCAGCAACAAGGCCTCTGCCGAAGGCAGCAGTGCCAGAAAAGCGCAAGATAAGGCATAATGTATGGAAAGCTTGTTCATTGCATGTTAAAGTACAGTTTCTCCGGGGCGGGGAAGAAATCATTCCAAGTGCTGAAGATATAGCAGTTGGGCGGATTCGGCTCGTTGGAGCGGGCGTAGGGGTGCGGCATGAAGTGCACGCCGTGGGTGATGTTGTGCTGCTCGTCCAGGTTGGCCTCGGCGAGTTGTCGCGAGGCATGGCAGTGAATGCCGGCGTTGTTGTTCGGGGCGAGCTGATGCTCCAGAGCGATGAGGTCGTGCATCATCCGGCCGGAGTAGGTGCCGTCCTCCCCTTTATAGGCCAGCAGGAACACATGGCGTCGGCTCAGCTGTGCGGCAGCGTAGGGGTAGCGCTTCAGGTAATTACGGAAGTTGGTATCGGTGCTGCTGCCCCGTTGATTCAGGAAGAGAACGACCACGCTTTGCCCGCGAATGGCGGCGCAGGCTGCGGCTTCCTGTACACTTTCTGCGATGGCCAGCGGTGCTGATGGCAGCTCTTTCTGGTCTTGTAGATGTTTGTGGAGCAGGTTGAGCGTCTGCTGCGTTACCGGTACGGGGCGGGCATCAAAACGCTGCCCGGGTTGAAGCGTTTTGCGGTATATCGGCCAGTGGCGCAGCACGCCGTCCGGCTGAACCAGGTGTACGAAGAGAGTATAGTCACTCAGTTCGGTTACTGCCAGAATTTTGCAAAGCACGTTGCCGTGGCGTAATGTTTCCAACTCGGTAAACTCATTGTCGGCCAGCCATTGGCGCACGGCGTTCAGGTCGCTCTCCTGCATATTGCGGGCGGGTACTCCCAATTGCAGTCCATCGGCTGTGCGCAGTTGTACAACGGCATCACGTCCCCACTCGCCGAGTACGGCAACGGCCATGGCCTGTAGTGGGCCGGAGGGTAACTGCCAGGTGCGCATGTCGCCGTATTTCAGGTATTGCGGGGTGTTAAGGTCGAGGCGCGGTGAGCCGAACTCCTCCGCTTTGGCAAATCCTCCGTCCTGAGCCTTTGCTATACCGCAGAGCACTAAAAGCCAGCAGCCAATGATGATGAAAAATCTCTTCATTTGGGAAGGTAAAAATAGCAGTTGATAAGGTGAATCTCATTGAGCTGCGGTTCGAGCAGACGGCCGCCGTAGGCCAGAGCTCGCACTATTCTCTTGCCGAATTTGTTTTGTTCCTGCTGCAAGGGTGTTTGCACATACAGGGCGTCTTCGCCGAAGACGCTCTGAGCAAACTCGTTCAGAAAGGCTACGTAGTTGCTGCGGTTGATGTGCGGCGGGAAGGTGAACGCCGTTTCCGGGGTGCGACCATCGCCTTGCTCTAAATCATACTTCTTGCGGAACTCAGCCAGAGCAGGGGCGGCAGACTCCCATCGGCTTTGTATGAGCTTGCGGATGGAGGGGTGGTTGGTGATGTGTGCACGGCGGTCGAAGTAGGTGCGGCGGTAGTAGTCGCTGTACAAGTCGGCCAGAAAGTTATCCGGTCGGCGCATGAGGCGTTCCTCCAAATCACCCAACTCGTAAAAACTGCGCTCATAGAGGAGTTGCAAATGGGGGCGTGCCGCTTCGGCAAGAGCATCAAATTGCATGAGGGCGGCAGGGCTATGCTGCATGGCAGCGATTCCCGGCTGTGCTGAGTCGATAAGAGCCAGCAGCTTGCGGGCGAAGTCCGGCTCTGTTTTCCACTCGCGCGGGTTGGTGTTGCTGCGTAGCAGCTCCATGAGCTCTGCCACGCGGTGCAGGGTGGCGGTATCAGCCTCACTCAACGGGGCATTTATCTGTTCTTCGCTGAACTGTGAACTACGCCCCGTTAAAGCCAGGTACAGCCGTACGGAGCCGTGGCAGCCTTTGGCTAGTAACTCATGGTGTAGGTCGTTATAACGCCCTATCGGCAGGCGCCGCAGGATTTGCCTCAGCTTGCCCTTGCCGTAGAGGTCGGTAACGGTAGCTCCTGCTTGCTCCATGGCCTGCGCTGCGGCGGTCATGAGCGCATGTTGTTCCTGTACCGCCAGTACGAGTGGTGCTGCTGCATCTGCTGAGTCGGTATTGTGCGCTGCCTCCAGAGCGGCATTGGCGGCGTAGAGTGCCCGGCTCATCTGCTCGGCCTGGGTGCGGAATGCTTCTAACCGGGGGGCGTAGGGCAGCTGTGCCTTCTGTTGAGCCGATAAAGTACCGCTCAGGCACAGCATGAGTGCCAGAGTGGCGGCAAAATGATGTCGGAACGTACCCATATATTTGTTAAGGCGTTTTTGAGCGGAGAATTGTTGCATTTTTTCTGCCTTTTTTTTATTTTTGTACCGGAATAAGGTGGGCAAAGATGTCGGTGGGTGGAGTGGCTCCGCCCAAGGGCAGCGCACCGGTGGTCGTTCCCTGTGGGGTGATAACGCAGGCGTAGACGCCGTGACCTTCCTTGCGAGCGTGTTCCAGCATAATCGGTATGGGCGAGTTATCGGCCTGTGCATGCGGGTTGAGCACTTTTTCTACATCCAGTAACTGCTGAATGGTTTCGGGGCTGTGCCGCACATCATTATCCAAGCGTTTCAGTTCATCGTAATCCAGCAGCGGGGGTGCCAGTGGCAATAGTACATAGCGCTTTCCCCATACCGCCGCAGCCGCCGGATAGGTCGCGAGAAAACGCTCCAGCGATTCATGGCCGCTGCCGTGGGCAAATCTCCCCTTGCGGTCCAGCAGCACGACCACGCTGAGCCCGTGTGCTTTTGCCTTATCCAGCGCTTCCTGAGGAGTTGTTGCCATGTGTAGCTCGGGATAACGGTGGTTCTCCGCGCACCAGGCCAGAGCTTTTTGTTTGTGCTCTGGTATGAGGTTCCAGGTGAGTCCTTCCTGTATGGCTCCCTCCGGGGTGAGCACGCGGACATGGTATTCGCCGGCCACGCTGAAGTCTCGCGTGGCGGCCACGGGTTTGCCATGCAGGGGGAACTGGTGCTCAGTGCCTTTGCGGCGCGCCCATTCCCAGTTGACAAATCCGTTGGCTTTTTCCCATTCTGCCAGATAGGGGGCGATGTCTTCCGCCAGTTCACTTACGGGGAGCAGTTGTTCCGAGCCATCGCTCAGTCTCAGGCGCAGCTGGAGTATCTCCTTACTGTAGGGACGGTAGATGACGTTGCTGAGCTGTGCATGCAGGGGTGCTGCGTTTTTCCGTTTCCACTCCCTTGCGGGCAGTACGGCCAGCGGGGCTGCCGCGGGAGAGATGTTGCCTGATATTTCGGGGGCTACTTGTTCAGGTCGCTGTAGCGGCTGCTTGCAGGCTTTTCTGCGGTATTCATTAGCCAACAGACGGTAGTGGTAAATATCTGCCTGACTGGGTACCAGGCCGTAGGGCGTGGCGGTGGAGATGCCCTCTGCTACGAGGTATTCGTAGCAAAATGCGGCCTCGCCCCATTGCCCGGTGGCTGCCAGACTGCTTGCCATCCGGGGCGATATGCCTACTTGTCTGCCACGGCTGAGCAAGAGCTCGCATTTCATAATGGTATCGGTCTCTTCTCCGGCGGCGGTAAGGTCTGCCAAGTAGTCGTAGTACACCTTGCTGTCGAAGTGGCGGTAGAGCATGGCCAGCAGTCGGGCGTCCCGCCGCAGACGGGTGGCAGCTTGCTCATTGTCGCTGAGCAGCGCACATGCCATACGATAGGCGGGGGTGGTATCGGTGCTTTCATCCTGCTGCATGAGGGCGAGTACCTTACGCGCAGCCTCCCGGTCGCCTTGCTTGAGGTAGTGACGGATGAGCTGCAGTCCGCTGCCGGCATAGCGCCCCCGGAATGTATGGGCGGAGTATTCCGAGCATGTAGCAACTCTGTCAGCTTGTCTGTTTGCCAGCAGGTGGGCTATGATGTCGGCTGCCAGTTCACTGCCGGGGTGCGCGGCTGCAATGGCGAGCAGGGCTTCTGTAGCTTGCTCTCGCTGAGCGGTGTTTGTTCCCGGGGCACTTACCTCAGCAGCAAGCTCAAGCCAATCGGCCAGTTCATCTTCTCCGGCGCGAGCGGCAATGCTCATCTCTTTGCTTAATCCTATGGCTTCTCCGTAGGTGCTTAGCGGATTGCGCTCTCCTTCATAGTGCTCAAAGAGCTTAATCAGCGCTTGGCGGGGAAAGCCTCTCAACTCACGCTGGCAGATGATGAGTGGCCATAAGTTGTTGCGGTTCAGGATGCGTGCTAGTTTGCCGCAGGCTTGCTCCAGTTCAGTTGCGTGGCCGTTTTTCTCCAGCAGAGCCAGTTGCAGGGTGAGGCGGTGCAGTAGTTGCGGTGCTTTGCACAAGGCTTCATCTACGATGGGGGCTCCGGTGCTGTGCACACATCCTACACCGAATTGCTCGTTTTGGTCGTTGTAGTCCACAGTAAGCCCGTCTTCTTCAAAATGCAAGGCAATACGAGCATACACCGGTAAGGTGAGGTCTTTGTACACAGGGCGCACGCTATTGCATTGCTCCAGCATGCGGGCGAGCACCAGCCCGGCGGCACCGTGCTCTTCGCGCAGGGCGGTGAGTTGTTGTTCCAATGCGGCCAAATCGGTGCGGAAAGCGGCTTGTATGGAGGCTGCTTCCTCATTCTCCAGCCCCAGCAGAGCGGGGGACCAATGGGGAAGTGCTACCGCAGAGGCATCCGGCCAGGCCGGGTTTACGCCCTCCGGCGTTACCTGTACCGGCTCCCAACCGCTTTCTGTGCCACCCAAAGCCAGCAAGCAGCGCGGGGCTAGAGGGCGCAGTTCGGGCTCAAGCTCCGCGTTTTGTCGGCGTACGACTTCGGCTGCAGCCGCCGGGCTTTCAAAATCATTCACGGCCAGTGCACTAAGGCAGCTTTGCGGTACTTCCTGACCGAGCTCGCGGTAGTAGGTAATACCCTTGTAGCTCAGGTAGTTACTCAGGGCAGTCGTATCTTTGCGCAGAAGTTCATAGCTGGGTATGGGTAGCTTGCGTGCCAGTTGGATGGCGTGCTCCGTATTCTGCCAGAGCAGGTAGATAAGCAGGTGCTCGCGGCTGTAGCGGCCGCGCTTGATGGCGCTGCTTACTTGCCCGCGCAGGCTGCGCTCTGTTTGCAGAACCGGTGCCAGCTCCGGATATTTATCTGCTATATGCTTTTCGGTCGCGGGTGAGAAGGCTACTTCTCGCCCTCCCCGGAACTCCCTGAGCAGGTGCTGAGCCTGCCGTGCCAGCACCAGGTGACAGCGCGATATGTTGAAGCGGGTCGCCAGCAGTACTTGCAACAGGCGCAATTCATCCTCGCTGAGTGTGGGCGCTGTGGTGATGTAGTTCAGCAGCGCGGCTGCTCGTTTTTTGTTGCTTTTTGCCTTTACGAGGATGTCGCGCAGGCTCAGCAGCACTTCCTTACCGGGGGCCTGGGCGAGTTTGGCACTTATCTGGACATCGCGCAGGATGATGGCTACGGATATGGTATCCATTCCTTCCGACGATGCTCCTTTGCGTACTCCTATATCGTTGTAGTCATAGACCAATGTTGAATCGCAGAGGCGCAGAAAGGCCTCGGCATCCTGCGCATTGTGCATCAGGCGGGTGGCCATCAACTGCGCCTCCACGCTATCAGCTGACAGTTTGCGCAAGTAGGGTACAGGTGATGGTATGGGCGGGAACCAGTCCAGCACATGTACTTCGGCTGCGGCACCGGGGCGGGTGTGTGGGGGAGCCACGATGTACGATTGAGCATGCAGGGGGAGGGTGGTCGCTAGGGCGGTAAGAATGAATCGCTTCATTTTCTGCGGAAAATGTGGTGAGATTAGTAGCGGTTGAAGTCGATATGCTGCGGCAGCATGTTTTGCAGCGTATCGCGGGTATATCTGAAGTTGGTTTTGGCGGGAGTGGGTGCCGACTTGGTATGAGTAAGGCTCTTGTTGAGCAAGGTATATTTGGTACCGCAGATGCTCTCGCAGCGTTGGTTGAACTGGCTTTGCCCCGCCGGCATGTAGTTAATGGCGTGTTCTTTGTTGTCGTGGTGGTAGCCGAGCTGAGCCAGTTCGCGGCAGCAATCGGGCGGCAGATTGCCCGTGCAGTCGGTGTAGGTAACGAGGAACACATAGCGTTGCGCCCAGATGCCGGCGGCCTCCGGGTGTTGGCTCAGATATTGCCGAAATGCCACATCTGCCTTGCAACCGCGTGGCCCCATGGTGAGGACAACAACGCTCACATCCCGTAGTGCCGCATAGGTGATTGCCTCCAGAGCACTTTCAGCCACGGGCAGGGGAGCATTCTGCACCGGAGGAAGCGGCGGATTCTTGGCCATATAATCGAGCAGCATCTGGCGCGTTTCTTCCTGCATCACAATGGTGTCGTTAAGCTGTACTTTGCGGGCGTACTCTTCCTGCCATGGGTGAGCATTGGTGCGCATGTAGTGTACCTTGCCGCTCAGGTCGAGCACCTCCAGTTGCAGTTCTTCCTCGCTGTGGCGCCGTACATTCAGCAGCTTTACATCCAGGGTGCCATAACGGTAGGTATGCAGTTGCACAAAACTCTGCTCCTTCATATAGTTGCGTATGGAGTCCAAATCGGCATCACTCAGTCGCTTAGCCGGTATGTTGAGCGTGCGCCCTGTGGGCGTGCGCAGTCTGACCGTAGCCTCTTTGCCCCAGGGGCCTGAGATGCCGGTGAGCTGAGCACGGAAGGGGCGCTCCCCCGCTGCATGCCATTGCCTGAGTGGCGTGGTGAGCTTAGGCTCAGCTGCCGTGAGTTGCAGGGGCGGGGCGCCGAACTCTGCCGCCGTGGCAAAGCCTCCCTCCGTGGCCACAGCACTCAGGGTGAATGCTGCAAGGAACAAGTAAATGTAAATAAGGTGTTTCATGAGTTGCGGTAGTTACGGCATGTTGATACGTTGGCTATAAACCTGCACGCTGTTGTTCTGCTCTTTATCGGTGCTGTTTTGGGGGAGGTTGAAGTAAACCGGGAGCACCTGCACTCTATCGTTGTCCACATTTTTGTCCATCGGTCGTCCTGCTATGCCAAGCGCTTGCACCACATAGCGGCCGGTGGTTCGTGAGAGCTGCGGCTTGGCATCGCTGTGGGTATAGCGGTCACCGAACACTTCCCGTGCAAAGTCGTTGAGGTAATCCTGCACGGCTTCGCGTTTCAGCTCAGGCGGCAGCTCAAAAGCAGTTCTGACACTGCGCCCGGTGCCGTTGGTGAGCCCTCGTTTTGCCGCCGCTGCGCGGATGGCGTCTTCATATTGAGCCCATACTCGGTTATGCAATTGCCGCGTGGCGTACATGACAGAGTCTCCCTCCGAGTCGATATCCATTCTTCCGTGTTCAAAATAGTGCAGTCGGCTCTCATCTGTGTACAGCTCTGTGTAGAAATTGTTCCCCTGCACGATAATCAGCTCCTCCACTTCGCCCCGATGGCGGAAACGCAAGCTGCGGAACTCCTCTGCCACAGGGCGGTGCTGCTCCACCAGCTGCGCATAGCGCATGGCAGCGGCGGGGCTTCGGTGCAGGGCGGGTACGCCGGGTGCTGTTGCTTTGACGTGCTGTATGAAGATGGCGTAGTACTTATCCATGTACCAGTAGTTTTCCATCACATCCGTCACGCTGTTAAAGCAGTCCTCCACCTTTTGCAGGGTGGCGGCATCCTCAGCACTTATCGGTGCGTTTATCTCATCTTCTGTAAACTCGCCCAGTCGGTTGTGCAGGGCCAGGAAAAGCCGCACCGAGCCGTGGCAGCCCTTGGCTTGCTCAGCTCTTACAGCGGCATTGAATTGAGGGGCGGGCATACTGCGCAGAGCCAGACGTACAGCGGCATTGCGCCAGAGCTCGGGTAGCTCGTGCCCCTGAGCCAGTTGACGCATGCGGTTTTGCCCCTCATGAACGGCCATCATAGCAGGCACCGCAGCATCTGCCTGTTCGCGATTGGTGATTTGCAGCAGCGCCTCCAGAGCTGTGTTGAGCGTTGCGGCAAAGGCTGTTGCTTCGGCGCAGAACGCCTCAACAGGTGCTGCCTGCTGCGCTGCGGCTGTACAGCAAATAAAGGGTGCCAGCAGGCCGGTAAGAAGAAGTCGATGCATAAAAATAGGCGATAATGGTTTATGGTACGGCGGTATAGAGCTCCTTGCCGGTTTTTGCCTGTCCCGCTCTTAATGCACAGCTGATAAAATAACCCGTTCGGCTGCACTCGTAAATACTCTTCATACTCCAAAAGGCGCATGAGATACAGAAAAAAATGCACAAAATCGGCATTTTTTATAAAAATATGCAAATTTATGCACAAAAATCACATGCTCATGCGCCTATGGTGGTGAAATACAAATGGGGCAGGAATTTACAGCGGGCAGTAATGCTGCGATAGACTGGGAGCCTTGGCTGCACGCCAACTGCCCCCGGTTGATGTTGTATGCCCGCCAGCAGACCCGCTCTCAGGAGGACGCTGAAGACGTTTTGCAGGAAGCCTTGGTGCAACTCGTCAATACGGTCGAGAGTGGTGATTTTCAGGGCGGGAAGGAGCAATGGGTGGCCTATGCCATCTCCGCCATCCGTAATCTGGCAACCGATTCCATTCGCCGCACCACCACCCGCCGCACGTATGAGCAGAGTGTGGTGCCGAGCAAGACCGAGGAAAATCCCTGGCTGCGCTGCCTGCACGATGATGAACTGCGCCGCCGCCATGTGGAAACCGTGCTCCGCTCCATGCAGGACGACTACGCAGAAGTGCTCATCCTGCGCATTTGGGAGGAACTGACCTTCCAGCAAATTGCCGATGTAACCGGCGATAATCTCTTTACCATAACCTCTCGTTACCGCCGGGCGCTGAAGATATTCCGCGATAAACTGGCAGTTAATCCCATACCGGAATAATTATGAAGACAGATGATGCACCCTCCCTGCTGCTGAATATGCCGCCGCCCGCCGATGTGCCGCCGGCAGTGCAGTCGCGTTTGCTTAGGGCAATGCTGGCTGCCCGGGCTGAGGCTCACGAAGCCACCCGTACGGAGGCCTCCATTCGTGCCATCTGGCAACCGGTTTCGGTAGAGGAGCGCAACTTCCGCACCATCTTGCGCCGTGTATATTTGGCCTCGCTGCGAGCAGAGCGCCGCTACAGCCTGCGCTTGTGGCGTTGGTGGTCAGCGGCCGGTGCCTGTTGCATCATAACCGCGGCATCCGGGTGGCTGTATTGCCGAGAGCCTGCCCCCGTACTTCGTCGAGGCCCGCAGGAGTCCCCCGCGCTGAAGGCAATTGTGCAGCGAACCGTGCTGGAGCGTGTACATCACCACCCCGGCTGCAACATGAAAGATGGCGTGGATTGCGGTTGCCACGACTCCTCCTGCCATGTTCTGTACAATGACTCTCTGCGCGTGGAAGACACCGACAATACCGTTCTTCACATCAATGTACCCAATCGAGTTATAATCGATATAACTGACGACGTTATCTGATGATTTTTGCCCGCACCATAACCTGCCTCATTCTGATGGTACTCCTCACCGCAGCGAGTCCCATCGTCAGTTACAGGCAACAGAGTGTGGTGTTTGGCGTGGTCCCCTCTGCTAATCAGCCCACCCCGCAAGCTGCCGGGGCCGGGCAACAACTGGTGAGCGGAAACGGGGCGGGAGCTGCTGTGGCTGCCGATGGGCAGTCTAGTGTGGTTAACAGCGCTCCCGCTCCTTTTCCCGCTCAGCCCTGCGGAGTGTTGGTAAAGAAGGTCTTGTTCGGCAGCCCCGCCGATCTTGCAGGCTTGCGCCAACACGATGTGCTGCTCAACATCAACGGACTCCGGCTCCACAGCCCCTACCAGCTGCGTAGCCTCCTCTCTGCCATGAGCCCCGGTACCGAAATCAGCGTGCTTTACCTTCGCAACGGTGAGGAATGCTGCACCAACGCCGTGTTGTCGCAGCGCTCATGCTCCCGTATGATTACCTCAGGGGCCAGCTCCGACATCCGCCTTACCCAAGAGTTTGTGCAGCAGGTTGGAGTGTTGAAGAGCAATATTCGCCGCGAGCTCGCCAAGCTGCCTGAGGGGATGGACGCCATGAGTGTTGTCAACGGCCTGCAGGCCCTCCGCAATCTGGCAGCCTCGCTCTCCCTCCATAACGGATGGATGGCCGGCCAGGCTTGTGATGCCACCATCGAATTTCGCGATGTAGCCGGGCGCCTCGTGCTCCATGGCGCCAACAATAATCTCGTGCTCTCCGTATACTCTGACAGCGGTAAACTACTTTACCGCTCCCCCCTCAATACCCCCCACGATTGCTTGGCTGTCCCGCCGGTGATTATCCGCCGCCTCAAAACCCTCTGAGCCCCCGCTGTAAAAACGCATAAAATTGCGTCACCATTTCTCTTCTTGCGAAAATCAGCTTGACTTCACCCACCCCTCTTGCTAAACTGACCACGGCCCTGTAGCTCAGCGGTCAGAGCAGGCGACTCATAATCGCTTGGTCGCGGGTTCGAGCCCCGCCGGGGCTAGCTAAATACATAACCCTCTAACGCTCAATGTGTTAGAGGGTTTTTAATAATTATTCTTAAATATCAACGACTTAACTATAAAATCGCAAGCCCTTGATATACAAACAATACGACTCATAAAAAGCTTGTACACGCCCAAAAACGACCTTTTGCACTTCGCAGGGACTCAAAAGGACTAGGGGTGCGGCATACAAAAAATGTCACGGACAGTGCATTTTACGATACGCGATGAATTTATGAGCATGCTATCAAGGATATCATGGTTGCCCTCTTTAGGGCGTTTTCGAATCATATGGTGCGATATCCAGCTTTTCTCTAATCACAACATCTAATTTGTCCAATACTTCGTTAATGAAGCCTATAGCTTTTAGATAGTCTTCCGCGACCCGACAGGCAACAGGAAGAGGGTGTTGTCGTATTTGCATTGCGAATGTTTTAGAGAATGAGTTGATGTTGGGTGATATTCTGTGAGCCAACTGGTTCCGGTAAGATTTTACGAACTTAAAATGACCTGTCCATGAATTACTATCGTCAGGCTCTTCGAAATAAGAGTATATGGGATTGCTTTCTTCTTTTAAATCAACTTTTTCATTACATTCTTCGAAAAAGATTTTAGCATGTATACTTGTGGTCTTTTTGTTGAGCCCCCAGTATACGTTGTATAATTGAGCGAGCAAATCCCACAAAACAGAGGTTCGATATACAACGTTTTCTATAAAATAGAATGTTAGCTTTTCGTTTGCCGCAGGTTCATTACATGGATTCCAATCGGGGTGTTCCACATGCAAACGAGCGATACCATCGTATATGAAAGAAAATGAAATTGATATGTTTTCGCAGAGTGCTACGATGGTTTGATATATTTCACTGGTTGCGTTGTAGATTTCGTAATTGCTATCTTTGTCCTTTATTGCTGAGATGACTTTTCCCGTATACCTGATATCGCCGTTTTCTTCTTCGTAGGCCTCACGTAAAGTAAAGCGGTGCTTTTCAAACGTCACTTCAATCGCTTGGCATATGAGGCGAGAAGAATCTTTGTGCATCTTCAATCTAATAATCTGATTTAGCCACATTTCAGACTCTCTACCAGGACGCACATCGCTGGTTGTTTTTGTTTCTGCCACGTAGAGATTTGGAATCAATTGTATGATTTGACCGAATGATTTTTCAGTCATGTTCTGAAAGAAACGTCCATTCATATAGCCAGAAAAATCGCCATATTTGAACGATACATACATGCAGCCACTCGGATAGAGATGCTCAGCCATCTTTGTGAGGACTGCGTGGATTTCTTCGGGACTGAGGTGGAGAAGAGAGGCACAGGCCCAGATGCCATTGTACATTCCCTCCGGCTCGAAGTCCTGGAATCTGGCACAAGTCACTGGTTGCCCAATATACGATTCGGCAATTCTGCAAAGCTCAGCAGAGCCATCTACTGCATCCACCTTGTACCCAGCATCAATGAAGGCTTTACTATCGCGTCCGGCTCCACATCCTAAATCGAGTATGCGTCCTCCTTCAGGAATGTATTGAAGGAAGTTTTTCTGAAAATCGGAAAAGTCGACATTCTGCGTATCTGCCGTGAATGCCGATGCGTTGTTGTTGTAGTACTCCAGTGTTCTGTCGGTGTGTTCCTGCTCGTTGTTCATTTAAAAGATTTCTGGGTTTACGTTTGCCACTGACCACCGATGTATCAGGTATGAAGCTGCTTTTATGTCGATGTTCCTCATGAACTCGCGCCGCATACGCTCTGTGGAGCCAGTTTGTTGCATGAGTGTTTCTCGCAGTGGGTGGTGGCTGCTGATAAGGAACTCGTTTCTTTTATGTAATCTGTTGACGTATTTTATGGATGGAACTTTTGCAAACTTGCCGTCTGCTCCACGATTGCAGTGTCTGCAAGATAGAACAAGATTCCATATGCCGTCTAAGTTCGCACCTCCGATGTGGGGCTTGAGAACGTGCGGATAAAAGTGGTCTACATCACAGGCATTGTCTGATTGTTGGTCAACATCAATATCCCGGAAGCAGTAGAAGCATTTACCTTTCTGGTATCCGTTCAAGGCATCTCTGGCCGAGGTGATGTTTTTTCGTTGGAGGTAGTTATCCACAAACAACAGGTTTTTGTCTTCATCATACTTAACCCCTAGCAGGTTAGCGTTTAGGCCATACTCCCATGCTGTTTCTACTAATCGCCATCTGGCTTCTGTTTCGTGCTTTAAATTACAGAACAAGTCTGTTGCAGCCAGTTGGTGAATTGCATCCGTAAGAATGACTTTCTTTTGTGCCCCATGGAAGTCTTTTTGAAAGAAGTTAATCGCAATCGATTCTCGGTTTACCACATGGAATGCATCCAGTACATAGCGGAATCCGTGCTTCCGGGTGACAGTCAGTAATTCTTCCTGCGTTATTTGAGCCGCATTGTATTGTTGGCATGCGAGCAGGAAAGGGGGCGTTTTTCCAGTGGTTTGCTTGGGTGCTATTTTGATGTGTTCGCAGGTGTGGCGGGCAAAGCTCAGCCCAAGTTCGTCAAGACTGACACTACACACGCCGGAGCGGGACAAGTCCAGCAGCGAACGAGCTAAAGCAAATTTGTACGATGCCGTGTTGTTTCCAAACAGGATGATAGATCTCCAATATGACTCTAGAGATGGAGCTTCGCCTTGGAATATGTCTATACTGGACATGGGGTTATTCGTCATTCCCTCCTTGCTCGCATTCCGTTCTCAAATTGTCCAGAACCCTTCCGTTGTAGGCAAAGTACTTTGCTCCCTGATATGCTCCTGAAGTATTGCGGCGGTCTTCCGGCATGAATGTTCCGACAAACGGGGAGAGCTTGTAGATGCGTCCTTCATATTCCACAGAATCATCGCTAGCTACCTTGACTTCTGTGCCGGTTGGTGTGAACGTTACCAGTTCGCCAATTTTGATGCCAACCATGCTGAACTTGAAACGGCCTCGTCGAGGAGCTTTCGGCGTGTCGTCTGATGGCGAGGGAGCAGGGCTGGTAGGAAGTATGGGTTTGTTATCGTGGTACTCGAGGACGATAGCATCATCTACAGTAAGTGCAATATCTCTGAAAATATCCAGAGCGATTTGTGGAGCAACATTGAAAAACTCTCGATTTTGTCGAATTCGCAGGTCTGTTAAACGGTCAATCGTTTTGTGAACGAGTTTTTCAACCTCGTTATATTTGACTGTTTCCATGGTAGCGAAGATTTCAAAGGGTAAAGGTACAGCTGTGTTATCCAGCTCTTTGGAGCGGATATCTACCGGACGACTGCTTTTGCCTATCTTTACCCAATCCTCTCGAAAACTTGGGTTCGTGAGGATATACACATAACCTTTATCCTTGCTCTCCATAACTAACTGTCGTTATGATACCATGATTTTTCATTTTTGCAAGTTCGTTTCCAGGCGATAACAGGACGAGAATGTGAGCTTTTCATGCGTGAACAACATGAGATAAGAAGGGAAGAGTTCGCAGGACTTGGAAAAGGACTTGGCTTTTGAGTGGAAAAACGTCGTTTTTGAGTACAAAACAGCGGGTTGCCGTACCCCTCTCAAAGGGTGTTTATCTTGATAACTTAGGGATATAACTTGCTATTATTTCACGCAACCCATTAAATATAAGTCTATAAACATATATAAAAAGCGAGGACTTTCGATTTCTGTGCGTTAAGGGAGTAAAATTAAAGCTGCTTTGTAACAGCCACAATATCATTCAGTTACGAAGTGCCGTACCCTTCTCAAAGGCTAGCACAAAAAAGCGCACCACTACGGTGCGCTTTTTTTGTGCTTACGCCCCAGGCGGATTAAGGCTCGAACCCGCGACCGAGCGGGCAGGCTGCGAGTGTCGCAGCAGCCTGCCCCTGCGCCACCGAGACACCTCTCGGTGGGAACCCCGCCTGGGGCGCAGGGGGTGGGTAGAGCCCCGCCGGGGCTATTGCTAAAGGCTGCATTCCTGAAATTGAGGGAATGCAGCCTTTTTCTGTTTATGCGCTGATATTTAACAAATTGCGGAGTCCTTAATTGTTAAAAAGAATGTATATTAAAAGGCTCAAAACGCCCTGATTTTGCCCTTTCTTACTCCCCGGGGACTCTAATGGACTGGGGGCGCGGCATACAATAAACCCCTATTTTATTGCAAAGGCTTAATGATGAGTGGATTGGATAAAAGTATATGGTTTACCCCTCTCAAATAAATGTGGTGTTGATAATGAATGCGTTATGAGCCTGACCCATAAAAAGACTATACTTTTGCCCCTTTTCCAGCCCGAAAATC
>JAFZHC010000042.1 GCA_017555025.1 Akkermansia sp. | reverse complement strand
GAAAAGTAGTAGTCTTTGTTCTGGTGCTTTTCATGTAGAGAGTGTATTTTTGGTTTTGGCGAATTGATAATACCATCTTTCATCATGCAAGGCACCTTTTTTTGTGCCCTCATGGTGTCGCATTTAATTTTGCCACTCTCAACCCCTGCATTTTGCGCGATTTTCCCTTGACTTGGCATGAGCGTTAGGGCAGAATGGTTATTGACGATGGACAAGCGTTATTTCTACCTCGATAACACCCACAGTAAACCAAAAGGGCCGCACTCGCTGCAAGAGCTGAGCGGCATGCTGCTGCGTGGTGAACTGCAGCCCACCACCGAGGTGGCAGCAGGGGGAGATGAGCGTTGGCAGCCGCTGGGCACGCTGCTGATGCAGGTTCCTGTGCCGGCAGAGTTGCCGCAGGTACCGGGTCTTGCCGAAACGGGGAACTGCCCGAAGTGTGGCCGGCAGCTCTCGTGCGAGGAGGGAGCCCTGCCCGTCAACTGCCCGAGCTGCGGCTACCGGCTGCGGGCGGCGCAGGACACAATGTGGCAACACATCCGAATGGCGCTGAGCCGCCCTTTCACCTGGCGAGGGCGCTCCACCCGTAAGGAGTTCTGGAGCACCTTGCTGCTGTACCTTCTGCTCAGTATACCGGCATCGATTGTGGCGCTGGTTCTCTTCAGCATCTGCACCGCGATTACCTTGCAAGAGCACAATGACAAGCTCGACGTAACGACCTGGCTGGGTGCGGAGAGCATGCTACCGGCTTGGATTGCTGTGGCTGTGCTGACAGCGCTGTTTTTATACTTCTCTCTGGTTTTTCTGAGTCTGACAATACGCCGTCTGCACGACATAGGGCGCAGCGGCCGGTGGGTGGCGCTCTCAATGCTCGTCAGCGCAATCTGGCAGTATTTCTACTACAGCCGAGTGGCCGAAATTGTAGCCGCCGTCAACTGGAAAATGCTGCTGGCGATTGAGGACGACCGTCTGCGGCAGGCGCGTATTCAGGAAATTGCCGATCAGATAAATCTGGTCGGCACGGAAGGCTGGGGTGGCCTGTTCTACCTGCTGAGCATGGTTGTAGGCATTGTGATATTCATCTTTGCTCTTACGGACAGCAACCGGGGCGCGAATGCTTACGGCCCCTCCGCCAAATACCCTCAAGGTTGACAATACACCATGAACGCTTACTATTACCTGAATGATGCACGCCAGCCGCAAGGCCCGCACACGCTCGATGAGTTGCAGGCCATGCTGAAAACAGGCAAGCTTGCAGCAGATACTCTGGCAGCCCCGCGCGGCGGCGATAGCTGGGTAGCGCTCTCCACCTTACTGAATACCGCCACCGCGGCTCAACATACCCCGCAGCAGGTCGGCAACTGCCCCGCCTGCCGGGCTGAGCTAAGCACTGAAATGGGCGAACTGCCGCAAAGGTGCCCCGGCTGTGGCTACCGCCTGCGCCCGGCCAACCCGGCGAGCCTGTGGCAACACTTCGTGCAAGCACTCTGCAAGACCTTTGTGCTGAAGGGGCGCGCCACACGCATGGAGTTCTGGTGCTTCTTCCTGTTCTGCACCATCATCTGCCTGCTCTACCAGATGATAATGGAATTTCTGATGGTGGGGGCAATGGCCATTCTGGGAAGTGAGGAGATGATGGATATCATCATCATCATCGCCTTGGCGCTGGTAGGCATGCTGATAGGGCTGCTGCTCACCATCCCGCAGATTACGGTGACGGTGCGCCGCTTGCACGATGTGGGCAAAAGCGGCAAATGGTTGCTGGCTGCCGTACTGCTGTACGCGATTGCCACCTGTGGCGTAGCCGGCTTCGCCTATAAGACCTACAGCGATGTTGTGTCTACCCCTCCGGATGCCCGCCCCATTACCGTTGAACAAGTTGTGACCGGCACAGAGGCCACCACGGCAAGCGAGCTCCTCACTCCGGAGGAGGAGGCGGAATACGACATGGTCAACGATAAGGTTTTTGATGCCATCCGGCATAATATACCGCTGCTGATAGGCGGGGTAGTGCTGCCCTACCTGCTGTGCTTATTCATATCACTCTACATACTGATAATCTGTTTTTTGGACAGCAACCACGGACCGAATCGATACGGTCCCTCCACCAAATATCCCACCGCCTCCTGAAGCTATGTCTGACACCGCTCGCCCCATCACCACAGATTTGCTCTGCCCCCGCTGCCGCGCCGAGCTACAGGTAAGCAACAACAAATTGCCCGAGGCCTGCCCCGGTTGCAAGTTACTGCTGCGCGCCCCGCGGCAAAAGGCGTTTAACCACAATTTTCTGCTGGCCTGGCGCAAAAGCTTCTGCTGGTATGGCCGCGCCCCGCGGCGCGAGTTCTGGGGCTTTGTCGTCATTATGGGGGGCATAGGCCTGCTACCGGCATTGGTGCTGGATGTGCTGTCGAACGGTCTGCTCATTTACCTGGTGCGCGAATACCTTTACCCCATACCGGAAATACCGGGGCTTGTACGCGCAGTACTCGGCAGCATGGCGGGTGCGGCGTTACTGCTCTGGCTGCTACTGCTGCCCATCCCGCTCTTCAGCGTGACGGTACGCCGCCTGCACGATGTGGGGCGCAGCCTGTTGCTGCCGCTGCTCACGCTGCTGCTGGGCATACCGGGCGTTATTCTGCCGGCAATTCTCCTCTTCTTCATTCTGAGTTCAGCCGGGCAATCAGACTGCGTGACCAATACCGAGGTAGTGCTTGCATTCATCCCCGGGGTACTGGCCATTATCTTCAGCCTGATTATCCTCATGCTCTGCCTGATGGACAGCGAGCGCGGCACCAACAAATACGGTCCCTCCGTCAAATACCCCCTCGAGTAACACAGCATGCACGAGTTTTTCCTTATAGCGAACTTTCGCAACGTCTTGCAGCACACCTTCTGCCTGAAGGGGCGCTCGACGCGGCGTGAGCTATTGGGATTCCTAGCCTTGCCGTGGATTGTCTACATTGCGGTAGCGCTTATATTAGCCATTATCGGTGCGCTCGGGGCCGACCAATCGAAGGAATTTGTCAGCGTACAACTTTTCGCCGCGTTGTTATTCTTCTCCTCACTACTTGTTCTGTTCATCCCCTTCTTTTCGCTGGGGGTGCGCCGCCTGCACGATGTAGGTTTCAGCGGCAAATGGCTCCTTTGGTGGTGCATTATCAACCCCATCCCCCTCTTCATGGCATGCAACGCCTTGGCTTGCGGCGAGCCATTCATGGCGTTCATGGCGCCGGTCGCTCTTTTCGTCTGGATTTTCGAGTTCCTCCTCCCCGCAAACGTGGCGGCAGGCGTGGCGCTTGCGCTGAGCCTCATCTACCTCTTTACTAATTTCATCATCTCCTTTGTGCTCATTGTCCTTTTACTGACAAGCGGCGACAAAGGTAAGAACCGCTACGGAGCCCCTTCCTCATTTTCAACCAATCAGATATCATGAACCCCAGCACATCGACCACCGGCCCCGTCGCCGGCATCCACACCTACGCAGGTGATTGTCCCATTTGCGGTCAGGCTATCATGGCCGAGCAGCGCCGCCTGCCCCATCTCTGCCCCACCTGCAAACACCCCTTGCGCTCCGCCGATCCCAACAGCCCGTGGCACAATGTGCTGCACTGCCTCAAGCTGTACTTCGACCCGCGCGGTCGTTCCACCCGCCGTGAATTCTGGGCCTTCACCATTTCAGCCCTTGTGCTGCTGGGCATTGAAGCCGGTATTGCGCTGGCCTGCTGGAAGAACGGCATGCTGGAGCAGGCAAGCCTGTGGCCTTGGCTGATTCTGCCGGCGCTACTCATCTGCCCCTTCATGATGGTGACTGTACGCCGCCTGCACGACCTTGGTAAAAATGCCACGCTGCTCATTGTGTTCCTCGCCATCATCGTGGTGAGCTGCAGCCTCATTGCCCTACACAGCGAGCAGGTGTTGCCCGAAGTAATCACGGCAAGCGTGGCTGACTGGGCCTGGGCGCTGCTGCGTGCCGACATCATTCTGGGCAGCATCATCCTCTACCTCTCCACCCAGCACCGCCTGTATGGCCCCAACCAATACGGGCCCGCCCCCAAGTAAACGCGTACTCAACAGCTCAGCCTTCGTAATTCGTCCTTCGTATTTCTCATGTCTCCTCTCTTTATCCTGGGGCCCACAGGTTGCGGCAAAAGCGCCGTAGCGGTGGAAGTGGCCAAGCGCCTGGGAAATGCCGAAATTGTGAGCGCGGATGCCTATCAGGTATACCGCGCCATGCCTGTGCTCACCGCAGCCCCCGGCAGCGCTGAGATGGGCGGGGTGCCGCACCACCTCATCGGCACGATGGAGGTTACGGAAAACAACGACGCCGCCACCCATGCCCGCCGGGCGCAAGCCTGCATAGAGGCTATTCAAGCGCGTGGCGCCATCCCCATTGTGACAGGCGGCAGCGGATTGTACGTCAAGTTCATATCGCATGGCATTTCCCCCGCGCCCCCCGGCGACCCCGCGCTGAGAGCTGAGCTGGAGGCGCTCCCCGCTGAGGAAGCCGTGCGCCGCTTGCAGGAGGCCGACCCCGAGGGGGCAGCAGCCACCAATCTGCAGAACCCTCGCTATGTCGTGCGCAACCTCGAAATTGTGCTGCTGGGCGGCAAACCGCTCTCCTACTGGCGCAACAATTGGCAGCCGCAGGCTTGCGGCCCGGGCTTCTGCCTGACCCGAGAGGTTGCGGAGCTCGATACCCGCATCGCCGCCCGAGCAGCCCGCATGCTGGTCGACGGCGCCATCGACGAGGTAGCTGCCCTGCCCGCCGAACTATCCCCCACAGCCGAAAAAACGCTGGGGCTCTCTCTCATTCGTGAGCACTTGGCCGGTGCGCTCACCCGCAGCGAACTCACCGCCGCCCTCGCGCTCTCAACCCGCCAGTATGCCAAGCGCCAACGTACCTGGCTGCGCCGCGAAATCTGGGCTACCCCCATACCCTGCAACAGCCGGGCAGCAGACGAAATTCTGCAACGCCTCGCACAGGCGCACGACTAAGCGCAGATTTTTCATCACAAAACTCCACAAAAACCTTCCATACTCAAAGTAGTATGAATTACTTACAAAAAATCCTGTTCTACCCCTAATTTTTGGATTGAACTGTCAGATGAGAGTGGTATAATGGGAATGTTATGAGTACAGATACAACGACAACCGAGCTCGCAGCCTCGGTCAAGCGCTACGCCCTTTACCTTATGGTAATGGCAGGTCTTGGCGGTCTTTTGTATGGTATCGACGTAGGCGTTATCGCCGCTGCTCTGCCGTACATTGAAAAGACAGCCTCTTACACCCCGCAGGAACTCTCCATCGTGGTTGCGGCCGTGCTGGCAGGTTCCGTTCTTTCCTCCCTGTTTGCAGGTATGCTGGCAGAGTGGCTCGGGCGTCGTAATGTTATCATCATCTCCGCCCTGCTCTTCACGCTGAGTATTCCGGTTATCTGCTTCTCTGCCGGTAGCTTCATCATGCTGATGAGCGGCCGTATTCTGCAGGGTGCTTCTGCCGGTCTGGTGGGCGTGGTAGTTCCCATGTATCTGGCTGAATGTCTGGATGCCAACTCCCGTGGTAAGGGTACCGGCATGTTCCAGTTCATGCTCACCGTGGGTCTTGTGTTCGCCGCCGTTATCGGCCTTGTAACTACTTGGATTGTAGGTGCTGCTGATGACGTGACCGTATCCAACGAGCACAAGCAGATGGCCTGGCAGGTTATCTTCTGGTGCTCCGCCATCCCCGGCATCATCCTTTTCCTCGGTGCTTTCAAACTGAAGGAATCCCCCCGTTGGCTGTACCGCCAGGGCCGTGAGGACGAAGCTCTGCTTGCCCTCGCTGCCAACAACGGCGACGAAGCCGCCCGTGAGATTCTGCAGGAGATGAAGGACGCCGACGCCCGCGAGGCTGCCGAGAAGGCCGCCATGGCCGAGGCCGCCAAGGGCGACAGCCTGCTGCAGCGCAAGTATGTCATCCCCTTCCTTCTCGCCGTAGTGGTACTGGCCTGCACGCAGGCTACCGGCATCAACTCTGTGCTCAACTACTCGGTTAAGATCTTCCAGCAGGCCGGCCTGCAGGGCACTCTGGCCAATGGTGCCGACCTCGGCATTAAGGTCATGAACATGCTCATGACGATTGTTGCTGTATCCCTCGTTGACAAGAAGGGTCGCACCTTCCTGCTCAAGATGGGCACGCTCGGCATCATCGTTGGTCTGGCCGGTGTGGGCACCATGTTCCTCACCGTTGAGAACAAGCGTGTTGACGTAACCGATATTGTAAAGGCCGGCGTAACCGACAACACCCTCAACATCACCGCTGCTGATGTGGTGAAGAAGGCTTACACCGACCCCGAGGTTGCTAAGCTCTACCCCGAATTCATGCAGGGCGAGAGCGTTGCCCCCGGTATGCAGCTTATCGTGACCTACACGCAAGGCCTCGACAGCAAGCAGGATGTAGCCGAGGTGTCCGACAAGGCTGACGCCGAGGGTACTGCCATCGACGTGAAGAAGGAGGTAGCTCTGGCTCCCACCTTCATGGACAAGATTTGCTTCTGGTCCACCCCGCTGCCCGAGGGCGCCGTGAAGGAGGTTCAGATTACCCGTGCTGAAATCGGCATGAAGCCCGGTGCCTTTACCGGCTACATGGTTGCCGGTTTCTTCGTGGTGTTCATCGCCTTCTACGCTGCCGGTCCCGGCGTGTGCGTATGGCTGGCTCTCTCCGAGCTCATGCCCAACCGCATCCGTGCTAACGGCATGGCCATCGCCCTGCTCATCAACCAGGCCGTTTCCACCACCATCGCCGGTGTATTCCTGCCCTGGGTTGGTTCCTCCGGCTACTCCACGGTATTCTTCTGTCTGGCCGGCTTCACGGTAATCTACTTCATTACCGCCGCCTTCTTCATGCCCGAGACCAAGGGTCGCACCCTTGAGGAAATCGAGCAGTACTTCACCACCGGTAAGATGCCCTCCCGCAAGGAGGAAGAGCCCGCCGGCGAGGAAGAAGCCAAGGCCTGATATCCCCCCTTCTTATCTCTCTGAAACTTACACTGAGCCGCCTCTCACCCGCAAGTGAGAGGCGGTTTTTTGTAAATACGAATTACGAAGGACAAAGTATGAAAATATGCGTCCACCCACGCATAAATATACACGCATTGGAACAATCAGATAACCAAGAGAATGGGCTTCTTTTAAGAGCTGCGCTTGCGCGGGTGAAATATGGTAGACTGGGGCGTAAGCCCCAGGTAGAGTGAGAATAATAGATGAGCCCGCACTTGTGCGGGCGGCATAAACTGCTGCTGCAAAAATAGACACATTCCACGCAAATGGTGTGCCGTCGCTTTCCGTCTTCTCTCCGATACGTCGTGACACGATGCCGCCCGCGCCAACACGGGTTTCCAAGCTAGGCGCATCTGAGGTCCGCAGTATTAAAAAGAAGGCTCTTTTTTCGCTTATCTAATTGTACCAACAATGTGCGTTTATGCGCTACCCTACGCATAAACGCACAATCCATTAACAGCAGAAGCCTTACTCATTTATGCGCATTTATGCTTGACATAACGCATAAATGAACTTAAACTTCTCATACAGAAAGACGATGGACGAGATAACAAATCCCTTTACACCCGGAGCAGGCAGCCCACCGCCAGCCCTTGTTGGTCGAGACAACATTATCTATGAGGCTAACACGCTTATAGATCGCACGTTGGCGGGACGTTCTGCGCAAAGTATATTACTTACCGGTTTGAGAGGTGTGGGGAAAACTGTTCTGCTCAATAAGGTAAGGCACATGGCCATTGATAAGCAACACATCTCCATCATTCAGCTGGAGATAGAGGAAAACAAAACTTTCGCGGAACTGCTCGTACCGGAATTACTTAAAACACTCTACGAGCTTAATATGCTGACCGGTGCAGGAGTTGCCGTTAAGAGAGGCCTCATGGCTCTGCGTAACTTCATCAAGGGAATTAAAGTAAATGTTGCTAACATCAGTATTGACCTGGCACCTCTTCAAGGTGTGGCTGACTCCGGCGATTTAAATCGTGATTTGTGTGATCTCATGCTCACTGTAGCAGCTGCCGCCAAAGCTCAGCAGCGCATCTTGCTTCTCCTTATTGATGAGATGCAGCTCATGGCGAAAGATGAGCTCAATGCGCTCATCCTTACCATGCATAAAGCACAGCAAATCATTGCCCCTATCGCCTTGGTTGGTGCAGGGCTCCCAACTTTACCCATGAATACAGGTAAGGCCAAATCATATGCCGAACGTTTATTCTTGTACCCGGATATCGGCAAATTGAATATGCAGGAAGCCCAAGATGCTATCTCCGAGCCAGCAGAACGAGCAGGTGCCTCGTTTACAAAAGAAGCGCTGGAAACCATCTTTAATGAAACACAGGGATACCCCTATTTTCTACAGACCTGGGCCTATAACATCTGGAATACATCCCCTCATCCGAAAATTACTCTGGACGATGTCATGCGAGCCAAACCCCGCATTCAGGCCGGACTAGATAGCAGCTTCTTCCGCGTACGTTACGATAGGCTCACTCCTCGTGAAAAGATTTTCATGCACGCCATGGCACTATGCGACAGCCAAGAGTGCACTTTGTCCGAAGTTGCAAAACAAATGCAAAGTAATTCCTCCAGCATTTCCCGCATAAGAGAACAGCTCGTCCGTAAAGGAATGTTGTTCAGTCCGCGCCACGGTTGCATCCGATACACGGTTCCTTTGTTTAAGGAATTCTTGTTACGTGTACAAAATCGTTCTTAATACCTTTTGTTTATACGCTTCCCTACGCATAATGCGCATATTTCACCTCCACGCTGAGCGGAGCAGCGGCGCCTTTTATGTACATTTATGCGCCCACTCACGCATAAATACGCATATTTCACCTCCATGTCGGGCAGAGCAGCAGCGCCATTTATGTACATTTATGCACCCACTCACGCATAAATGCGCATATTTCACCTCCATGTCGGGCAGAGCAGCAGCGCCATTTATGTACATTTATGCGCCCACCCACGCATAAATACGCATATTTCACCTCCACGCTGAGCGGAACAGCGGCGCCTTTTATGTACATTTATGCGCCCACCCACGCATAAATGCGCATATTTCACCTCCATGTCGGGCGGAGCAGCGGCGCCTT
>JAFZHC010000041.1 GCA_017555025.1 Akkermansia sp. | reverse complement strand
TTCTTCCTCTTCACTATCCTCATCTTCATCATCTGATGCCACCTCTTCGTCAGCCTCCTCAACTTCCTCATCGGCTTCATCTTCTAACTCATCGGTGTTAGCCTCGGGCTCTTCCGTTGTAGTAGGTGCAGGGGCTACGCCGTCAAATGTCACCTTGACGCTGCTGTGCTTGCCGTTGAACGTCAGAATGCCGCTTATGGCGGGGAGCTCTCGACCGACAAGGGATTCGTCTTTCACCGGAGCCATGCTATCCTGATTATCATTACGGGGCAGCAGGAGGGAATAGCCTCCTTCAGTTTTGGTCAACGTCTGCTCAGCGGTGGGGTTAATGCTGTTGTCGTCGGAGAAGAAATAGGCTTGGGTGATTTCACCATCAGCAGTAAAATTGAGTACCACGCTATCGGCCGTCTGTGTGGCGGAGATGGTGGCGGCGGTATCTCCCAGAACTTCTACTTTGCTTTCTTCAGCTTCCCAGTCTGCGGCACTTGCACCATCGCCGGCACTCAGGCTGACGGTAGCTGTCTTGGTATCCGGAGGGTTGCAGCCGGTGTCGCTACATGTCTGGGCGGTGCCGGTTACAGAGAAGTCAGCCTGTTGAGGAGCTCCGGGCTCGGGGGTAACTTTCCAGACGACAACGGGAGTATTGTATGTATAGGCCACGCCCAGCATACTTTCGTGACGATCCGGGGCCTGCCAATAGGGGCCTTCCACCTTAAAGCCATCAGGGGCAGATAGCTCTGCCGTCATGGCTTCACCTACGGTTGCGGGATTTCGGAAATAGGCGTGCCAAGGCTGGGGAATATCACCTTTGAGCGCTACATAGAAAGATTGCCCCTCTTTATAGCTGCTCACGCTGGCTTTGGCGCTCACGCTGAAGGTGGTTGCCTGCTGTTCTGCTCCAGCGGCGCCGAAGGGGAACCCTCCGAACTGAGCCTGCACGGTGCCGGTCAGCATAGCTGCCGCCATTGTCAGAGATCGTACAATGTTCATGAGGCGAGTTTAGCATGAATAAAGCGCCCCCGCAAGCAAGAAATAGGGACCCCATTATATTATTGAGGCAAATATGCACTTAATTGCCTCGGAATCCATGAGGCCGGTGGCTGCTGGCCGGCTTGCAAGGCTTTTCGTATGGCTGAAGATGAGGCCGGGTGATTTCCCGTTATAAAGATGGAGCGCACGCCTTCTCTGGGGCTTGGCGGGGTCTCTCTGTGATATACAATGAAAGTTAGGTTGTCGCAGAGGTAATCATAGCGGGCCCAGCGGTGGAGTTGCTCCCATTGATCCGTGCCCATCAGCCAGTATAACTCGTCTTCCGGGTAGAGGTCGCGACATGCCTCCACTACACGCCAGCTCCAACTGGGAGGGGGGAGTTGTAAATCCAGTTCGCTGACTTCTGCCTGCGGTATATCGGCCGTTGCAAGGCGCAGCATCGCCAGTCTTTGCTCATCGCTATAATAATGCCTGCTGCCTGTTTTGAACGGAGAGCAGGCTGCGGGGAGAAAGAGGACTCGATTCAGGCCGGCGGCAGCAATGGCAGCACGGGCTATCGCAAGGTGACCCGCGTGCACAGGGTCAAATGACCCACCGAACAGGCATGTCTTCATTACAGACCCTCCGTGTCTTTGTACGGCAGGAAGCAGCCGATGGGAAGCTTCACAAACTTCTTCTCGGGGCGCAAACGACGATAGTGATTGATGAATGCCGTCAGGTTGCCGTAGTTCTTGGCGGTTTTGGGAATTCCCTGTTGACCGCAGTTTACGAGAATATTGAAATGAAGTTCTGCATGGAGGTGGGCAGGGAACATACCTCTGTTAGTGCCGATGGTGCCAACCTGATCTCCTCGTTTTACCAGTTGTCCCAGTTTTACGTCAATGCGCCCCAGATGCCCGTAAAGGGTCTGGCAGCAGAGAACTCGACCGCTCTTGGGTTCGCGGAAAGCATGGCGCACAATCACCACCTTTCCCCAACGGCCCTTGGCATCTGCCGCATAGGTCACAAGACCATGACCCACAGTATAGACGGGGTCTCCATTATCAGAATTGCCGCCACCGTTACCGTTCCAGTCTTCACCTAAATGTCTCGGGGTTTTCAGGCGCAGTCCGCGGGATTTGTAATAACCGTCACCGTTGGGTTTACCTACGGGAAAATCAAAACCATCGGCCAGCGGTACGAGTGCCCACTTGCCATCAGCTGTTTTCTCTGCCATGACAGCACCGCAGGAGGTGCTGCTCATCGTGAAGAAAAGCGCCAGCGTGAAGAGGAAAAACTGTTGGTAAAAACGCACCATGTAGACAGTCTACCACATAGCTATATTGTCTGGCAAGCATCAATATTGCCATATCATGACATCATTTTGAGCCAATCGATGGATTGGTTATTCTTTTTTTGCGCTTTTGTACCGGCTGAGTTTTGGAGCCATAAAACACTTAAAAAGACTTTGAAGACATACTACGGGCTTGCAATTCTGTGAAATGGGTGTATAATGTTCGCTCACCACAGCATATTCAATATGAGTACTGATTTAGCAGAGAGAGCTCTGAATTACCACGAAACACCGCGCCCCGGCAAGCTGGAGGTGCTGCCTAATAAGTCTTGCTTCACCATCGATGATTTGACCTTGGCTTATTCTCCCGGCGTAGCCGTTCCCTGCATGGAGATTGCCGCCGATCCCCAAAAATCTGCCGCCTATACCGGCCGCGGTAACCTTGTGGGTGTTATCAGCAATGGCACGGCTGTTCTTGGTCTTGGTAACATCGGTGCACATGCCTCCAAGCCCGTAATGGAAGGTAAAGGTCTGCTGTTCAAGATATATGCAGACGTGGATGTTTTCGATATCGAGCTTGATATCAAAAAGCCTGAGACTCTGATTGAGGTTATCAAGACCATGGAGCCTACTTTCGGCGCCATCAACCTGGAGGACATCAAGGCTCCGGAGTGCTTCATCGTTGAGCAGCGTCTGCGCGAGGAGATGAACATCCCCGTATTCCACGATGACCAGCATGGTACGGCCGTTATCTCCGGTGCTGCTTTGTTGAATGCCGCTCACCTGACCGGTCGTCTGCTGCAGGACATGAAGTGCGTGGTTTGCGGTGCCGGTGCTGCCGGTATTGCCTGCGCTAAGTTCTACATGGCTCTGGGTATTCGTCGCGATAACATCTTCATGTTCGACTCCAAGGGGCTTATTCATACCGGCCGCCTCGATCTTCACCCCACCAAGGCTATGTTTGCACAGAGCGAGGACTGCACGCTCGAGGTTGCCCTGCAGGGTGCCGACATTTTCCTTGGTCTGTCCAAGAAGGGGCTGCTGAAGCCTGAGATGGTGAAGAGCATGGCTCCCAACCCCATCATCTTTGCTTGCGCTAACCCCGACCCCGAAATCACGTATGAAGAGGCTAAGGCCGCTCGCCCGGACTGCATCATGGGTTCCGGCCGCAGTGACTGGCCCAACCAGGTGAACAACGTGAGCTGCTTCCCCTACATGTTCCGCGCTGCTCTCGATATGCAGGCTACCTGCATTAACGAAGCTATGAAGATTGCAGCTTCTCGTGCTTTGGCTGACCTCGCCCGTGAGGAAGTGCCCGCCGAGGTGGTAGCCGCTAATGGTGGCGTAGAGCTGAAGTTCGGTCGCGATTATGTGATTCCCAAGCCTTTCGACCCGCGTATGATTGAGTACCTTGCCCCCGCTATTGCCGAGGCCGCAGTAATCTCCGGTGTCGCCCGCCGCCCCATGCCCGATAAGGAAGCATACAAGGCTGAGCTTAAAGCCCGCGTGCAGAAGGTGCATGAGCGCACCCATGCTCTGGTGGACAGCTACAAGGCTTAAGGTTCATTAACCGTCGGTGCCATGAATCGGTTATATTTCAGGGCGCTGGCGCCTGTCATTCTTTCGGTGGCCTTCTCTGCATGTGGTGATGCAGAGAAGGCCACTCCTTCTACTCCGGAGGCCATGTATGCCAAGGCTCAGGAGTTGCTTAAACCTAATGTTGAAGGGGCGGCTTCAGATTTTGGGGGCGCTTTGCAATGGCTTACCCGTGCAGCTGAGGCAGGGTTACTGCAGGCACAGTCAGACTTAGGTGGTATTTATCTGGAAGGCGGCAAAGGGGTGGAGCCTGACCCGGCCAAGGCTTTTGAGTGGTTCAGTCGCGCTGCTGCACAAGGCAGCCCCGAGGCGGAGTTTTATCTCGGACATCTGCTCTATAACGGACTGGGCCGAACTGCTGATAAACAGGCCGCCATCGTTCATTGGAAAAAAGCAGCTGAAGGCGGAATAGCTGAGGCTCAATACCGTTTGTCTCATCTGTTATTGCAGGAGTCTGCTACGCGAGCGGAGGGACTGGAGTTGTTGCTCAAAGCTGCCGCTGCAACTGCGCCCAAACTGGCTGCTCAGGCAGCTTGTGATTTGGGTAATATATACGCCAAAGGTCAGCATGGGGTGGCGGCGGATATGAAGCAGGCGGCTGAGTGGTATGCCCGCGCTGCCCGCGGCGGCAATTCTCGGGCTCAGCTTGTATACGCCATTATGCTGCTTTCCGGCGACCCTATTCCGGCAGACCCCGCTATGGGACTTTCTATGCTTCGCCTTTCGGCCGGGCAGGATAATCCTCAGGCCATTGCCTTGCTTATTAATCTTCTGCGCAATGGCGATGACGCTGCTGAGCATGAGGAAGAGGCTGCTGCCTGGTCCACTCGTCTGGAGTCGTTGCGCCGCAAGTGATGTGATTTCTACCAATCTATATTGCCCTCATGAATAAATTGTTCTGTTTGTTAAGTGGTATAGCATGTTTTGCAATGTTTTCTTCCTGCATTTGTCAGGTGCAGACGGCTGAGGTCATCAGCCTATCGGGCAAGGATTGCGAAGGGGTTATTGTACCCGGTTGGGGAAAATGTGCACCGGAACTCAGTAACGCTGAAGGTAAAACATATGTGAAGGGTATTCGCACACGTCTTGAGCGTGTGGATTACGAATTAGCCTGGTACCAATGTCCGTCAACCCGTGAGCAGTACAGGCCTGCGGCCGGCGCAGCTCAGCAAGTTGTGTATGCCGAATTGAAGAATGGCTCTTTGATTGATTCTCATTGGCTGGAGACTCTTCCGCCGAACGCCGAGCCGGGAGCCTCCGGGCCGGTTACCTATGTGGCATACAAAGTCTATACCTCGCAGTTCGACCCTGTCGAGAGCCTTAAGCCGATGGAGGGTAATGATGATTATTGGTATACAGAACCCTTATCGTGGATGGCTTTTGTGCTGGTGGATGTTCCGGGGTCAGTCGTCGGCTCAGTACTTGCCGGTATATATACGCTGTTATCTCCGGACGAAGCCTTTGATACTCAGTACGACGATTGGGGGTACTTACCCACACCTGTGAAGAAGTAATCGCGCCATACCTGTTGCGGGATATCGCATCTCAAAGTAAAGGCTTATTTCCGCTTATTCTTTGATTTTCGTTTGCTGCTTTGTTTGCGGCGGCGAGCCTTATCTTCTTCTGCCCATTTGAGCCGTTGTCGTTTGAGCCAGCGTTTGAGGAAGGCGTATAACAGCATGGAGAAGATGAGAATCAGAGGGAAGTATACCCCAGACGGTAGTGATATCGGTAACAGGTAGAGGATCGGGCCGACAATCAGACCGCCGCAGAGGAAGAGAAGAAAATCGGAAAAATTGTCGAACTCTATCAATTCTTCCAATCCGAAATCGCTGTTGATTGAGCCGGAATTGTTTCCGTGTTTGAATCGGTGTGTTGTGTCATCATTCAGCATGGCGATGAGCAGGGCACCGATGCCCCCGGCTATCATCAGACCAGCGCAAATACTTATACTTTTGAAGGTGAGTGCGGCAAGAATCATAATGGGTAATGGGTGACTTAAAGGATTACATAAAGCTGTAGGCATCTATATCCAGCGTGATGGTAATATCTTCACCGGCGTTCAGATTGGCGATTTCTCGGGATACGATATCAGCAATAGTGCGGGCGCTGCGAGCATTGAGGGTACATTGGAAGCGGAACTGACCGTGAGCGCGTGCAATGGGAGCAGGGGCAGGCTCAGTTATTTCTACATCCTGAGGAAGCAGGCTCAACAGACGTTTGTACAGCGTGCGCAGCGAAAAATCGGCAAGCTCTTCCTGTGGGGAGCGTACTGTAAGGACAGCCAGATGGCGGAATGGCGGAAAGTTAAACTGTTGGCGCAGTCCCAGCTCATTCTCTGAAAAACCGTCTGTGTCGTGTCTGCGAGCGTATTGAATAGCTGCAGCATGCGGGGTGTAGGTCTGAATAATCACCTCTCCGTCAATATCTCCTCGCCCTGCACGTCCGGCTACCTGGGTGAGCAGCTGAAAAGTTCGCTCCGCGGCTCGGGGGTCCGGTATGCACAGCCCTAAATCGGCATTGAGTACACCAACAAGTGTTACCCCCGGGAAATCCAGACCTTTGGATATCATTTGAGTGCCCAACAGTATATCAATGCGGTGAGCACGAAAATCTGCCAGAATGTCACGTAACGCATTTTTGCGGGAGGTTACATCAGCGTCTACGCGTTGCAGTCGGGCTTTCGGGAAGCAGTTGCGCAGCACGCGCTCCACCTTCTGAGTGCCATAGCCTTCCAGCAGAATGTTGTTCTCACGACATTCGGGGCAACTGCGGGGAACTATAGTGCGAAAGCCGCATAGGTGGCAGATAAGGCGATTTTCCGTTGCGTGGTATGTGAGCGGTAGTGCGCAATGCTCGCAGTTTACCACATGACCGCAGTCCGGGCATTGCAGCGCTCGGGCAAAACCTCGGCGGTTAAGCAGCAGTATAGTCTGTTCTCCTTTGTGCAAGCGCTCTTCAATGGCCATGCGCAGACGTTCGGAAAGAATCCCGAGGTTGCGTTTATCCTTGGGTTCACTACGCATATCAAGCACTCTTGTGAGAGGCAGTCGTTGACCATCCGCCCGCTTTTCCATGCGCAGCATATTGTATTTGCCGCAGTTGACGTTGTGTAGGCTCTCCAGCGACGGGGTTGCCGAACCCAGCACCACCGTAGCACCTTCCATTCTGGCTCGCAGCACGGCGAGATCTCGCCCATGGTAACGGGGCGCATTTTCCTGTTTATACGAAGAATCGTGCTCTTCGTCCACAATAATGAGCCCGAGGTTCTGTACCGGGGCAAAGAGTGCTGAGCGGGGGCCGATGGCAATACGAGCTTTGCCGCGATGGATGGCATGCCATTCATCAAATCGCTCGCCATCGCTCATGGCACTATGCAAAATGGCTACTGCTCCCGGCGTGTCGGCAAAGCGGCTTTTGAAGCGGGCCATCGTTTGCGGGGTGAGGGAAATTTCCGGTACGAGGATAAGTACCCCCCTCCCGCTCTTCATCACGTGAGCTGCAGCCTGTAAATAAACCTCTGTTTTGCCTGAGCCCGTCACCCCTTGCAGCAATAGCGGCTTATTCTCTCCGCCATCGCAAGCTGCCACTATGGTGGCAAGAGCTGCGGCCTGTTCTTCATTGAGCGACAGGGGGGCAGAGGGGGCAAAATCTTCGTTGCCGGCAGGGTCGCGGTGCACGGCTTCCTCTTCTATGCGTATATACCCCTTCGCTTCCAGCGAGCGGCAGGCGGGCAGAGCAGCTGTACCGCCCAGGTCGGATAAAGGCTCTCGCTTGCTTTCTCCATCATGCAGGTAGCGTAGAATGGAGGCTTGTCGAGGGGCTCGGGCATTGATTTTATTGAGTGTGTCGTCATCCGGCCATTGGAGGAGAACCGCGACTTTTCTTGTTTTTTCCTCATGCCGTTCACGTCGTACAGGTTCGGGTACAATGCAGCGAATCATCTGCTCCACCGGAACGGCGTAATAACGGGCAGCCCATTCGGCAAGGTCCATCAGTACCGGGCTGACAGCCGGAGTATCATCAATCAGGCGGGTAAGGGGTTTGAGGCGGTGTCCCCATTCTGCATCCGGAGCTACTAGGTTGATAACGGTACCGGTTGTGCTGCGGCTGCGCAGCGGTACTTCCACCCGACTGCCGCGAGCAACGCCGACCATGCCTTCCGGAATAGCGTAGTCGAGTACCATGTCATTCAGCCCGTCCACCAGCACTCGGGCGGCGGGGCGTATAGTTTCGTCCTGAAAAAGGGCTTGTTGCATGGTAGCGCGACCGAGAGAGCCTCAGCTCTCCTCTTCTTCTATCTCGTCTTGCGAGAGAATGTGAACAACCACTTTAACTCCGGCTTTTTCGCCGGCGGCTTTGGCCAGAGAGCGTATGGCCGAGGCTGTCATACCATTGCGGCCGATGATGCGAGGGATATCCCCGGGAGCCAGCACCAGACGGAAGCGCAGCATGTCGCCTTCTTCATTGCCGGCTACACGAAGTTGTGCTTTGTCGGGGTGTTTGATAAGCGGGCTGACAACTGCCAGAAGATACTTGCCGATGGATTCGATGACTTGTTGCATGGAAATTGGTTGCTGATGAAGCTATATTATGAAAAAAAGAGGATGCTGTCAAGGTTCCAACCGTACTGAGAGGCGCTTGCATATGCATCATGACACATGCGGTCTTTCACAGGTCTTGTTGCAGCGACGATGGAGAAAGTTAAATTAAATAATTATTATTTATGTTAATTCGACGTAAATTTGCTCGCGAGATGCGCCTATATGGTGTATACTGATAAAAGATATGAAACGATTGCTGACAGTTCTTGCGTGTTGTGTATGGTGTGTCGTGGGCCTGGCGATGGGGATGTCGGAAAAGATCGAGATTTTGAACGGAAATCTCGAGACTTCTGTTATTTTTCCTGAACCCGTTGTAAGCTCATCAGTTGTTTACGCAGCAGAGGATGCTTCACCTGAGGAGCGAGGGTTAACGCTTTTTCGTATTGAGGGTGATGAACGGCATATGCCGCGAGCCCGATGGGACGATCAGAACCATCTGAAGCTTTATTATGCAAAGGGAACGAGTAGCGCTGTAGAGTATAAGCTTGTTTTTAATCCTAGCTCTCGTTATTTGAGCGGAGCGCTCATCGCGCCGCGTGAAATTCGTTTTCGCTGTGGTGCCGTCAATCTGACCGGCAGCGGAGTCACAACGAAATACGGCGGAGCTGTGCTGGTAACTCCCGAGGCTCACATTTCCCGGGAGTCCCGTAACTTTTCGTCGAAAAGTGCAGTACATTATGAATTTCGGGAGTTGAAGAACAAGTTCTGGTCCTCCGGATCATATCTGGGGCGGCGGGTGGCCGCCATTGTTGAGCCTGCTCAGGCTGAAGAGGGTGATAGCCCGACATCAGTTCGCTATGTGGAGACGCTGGCGCAGGCTGAGCGTGAGCGCTTGACGCCCGGTAGAACCTTGCCTGCTCACGTGTTGGTGCGTCCTGTTGAGGAACTGGAGCATGATAAAAAATGGGTGTTAACTTATCAGGGCGCACCCGGTTCGGGGATTGCCTCCGGTGAAATTAACAACTTTACTCTGATAAATGAGCTGCTCACCTCTCTTACGCAGACTCCTGATGCCGTCAATAAAAACGAAGTAGAGCTGACGCTGCATTTCTCGGAACCTCTCTTACCGAAAGATGCCCCGGCTGTGTTTGCGGCCTTGCGATTCGGGTCGGGGAGAAAGATGCAGCAGACGCTTTCGCAGGATGGGTGCACTCATCACTTGGTTACTCCGCAGGGGGAGCCGCTGGAAGTGCAATATGCCGGTACAAGCCCATGTCGACAAATATCTGATAATGAGGTGTTACGTTCTCAGAATGGGCATGTCATTCATGATCGTAGAGGGCAGGATGGTGACGTTGTTTATGTGGGTGGCGGTTTTGTCGGGGGGGTGCGGCTGTTGGTTAAAGGCACTTTGCCGGCAGTACTCGATGTCTCAGTGCCGACCGGAACGAGAGCGGCCAATGGCGCTGCAACTCGTCGGGAGCAAGTGCACCGTGTTGCTCTAAATCCGGCTAAACCTCAGCTATTGACAGAAAAGAAAATGCCTGTCATTCTTCCTCTGCATGGCAAGCACCAATTAAGCTTTCCTACGGCTAATCTCCGCCGTGTGGGGGTAGCCCTCTACCGGGTGGCAAGGGAACAGATGTATGATGGCTTCTTCAAATCTCATTATGACAACCGCGACTTTGTAACATACCGTTACTTGGAATTTATTCATGACGAACGGGAAGATGAAGATTTAAACGATAGTTACAAGCATTTTCGCAATTCTCGCCGTACGGCTCAGCAAGCGCTTGATGTTTGCGCTAAATTCCGTAAACAATGGATGAAGTCTGCAACTCTGCTTGCGGCTCATTCGTATGATTTAAAACAGGACGGTATGTACAACCTTGCCGACCTGAAGCTGGAGCTTGCTGCTCTGGGTAACGCCGGAAAACCATTACCCCCCGGGCTTTATGTACTGAGATTGTGTGCTCAGAGCAATAATCAGGTACGACGCTCCCTGCAACTGCTTGGGTTGGATGAAGATTCATTAGATATGGAGGTGGATATCCCGGTATTGGTGACAGACCTGCAAATCCATTGCAGCGACAAAGGGGTATTGATTACCCGCTATTCTACCGGTAAGGCGGCTAACGATGTCACGTTGACTCAACTTGCGCGAAAAATGGTGCACAGCATGCCCGGACGAGAGACCGAATGGAATAGCAAAACCGTTGAGTTGCCGCATGGTGTCGCTTATGTGAAAGCTATCAACCAACGATTTGTTGCTATGCAGGGGATGGATGTAGCCATGGCCGAAATGCCTGACTTCCCTGATTCGTGGCCGACATTCAGCAAGCCGTCACCGGATGAGGCAACGGAGAAGCTCAAATGTTTTTTGTTTACGGAGCGTTCCCTCTATCGCCCCGGAGATACAGTTTATGCTCGCGGTTATCTGCGTGACATGAACGGAACTTATCCCACCCAGCCGAAGAATAAAAAGCTTGGTTTGAAAGTCACCCGCCCGAATGGTGATGTGCTTTGTGAGCAGGAACTAGCATTGAACGCCTATGGCGCTTTTGACGCCTCGATTGTTTTGCCTGAGGGTGCGGAAAATGTCGTGGGCGAATATACATTGCGTATTTTATCCGATAATACGCCAATTGAGCAAAAGACTATCAATTGTCAGGAATTTCGGCGCGATGCTTTTGCTGCATCTCTTACGGCTGAGATGGAAAAAATTGCTCCTAAGGAGCTAACCTTGCATGTGCAGGCTGATGATTACAGCGGCGTGCCCCTCAGCTCTGCCAAAGTGGAGCTCAAGGTGGAAGATGTAGTGCACAAGCTGGTGACGGATGAGAATGGTTTTGCTGAGCTGAAACTGCCGGTGACGTCAGAGTGGAGCGCTCGGGGAGAGTTGACAGTAAGCGGTAACGTAAGCAACGATCGCGAGGAGTATGTTGTATTGCCCAAGCAGATGTTGAGTTTTGCTTCCGCTGATTTCCGCATACGTTATAAGGACAACCATATTTCTGTGACAGATGCTCGGAGCGGAGCTCCGTTGGGGCGTGCGCAACAATTGAGGCTTCAGATTTTTGAAAAAACGCTTGTGCCTCAGAATCCTCGAGCTTTGTTTAGTGTGTTGGAGCCGCGGAAAACCCATTTGCACACCATGGATTTTACCATCCCGGCTCATTCTGTGCAGGGTATATCGTTGCTCGCGAAAATCCTTGATCTGGGTCTGCTCAACAAGGACATAGAAATGAAAATCAGCGGTCTCGATGCTGAAGGGCGCAGCACGGAACTTACCGTTGATGAACTTGGTAATTTAGGCGAGAGCGATGAAAGGTACCTGCACCTGACAGCTGCTTATGCTGAGGGGCAGTTGTGCTTGCAGTTTACCGCCCCCGAGCAAAGTGTGGCTCATATCTTTGTCGGTCATAGCGATAAGTTACGCCACGAGCAGCACTCTGTAGGGGCCGGACCGCAGAAGATTACTCTCGCGCTTCGCCCGGGTGAAGAGGGGATGGTGAAGGCTTCACTTATACTTACCAACGGAACGTCGGTGTATTATGATGAAAGCAGCTGTTTTGTGCCGCTGCGACAACGCCATCTGGACGTCTGCCTGCAAGTACCGGAGGAGAGCGTGCGACCGGGGCAGACGCTGCAACTGAGCGGACAGGTGCTTTGCGCCGGTAAACCGCTTGACTGTGAAGTGACGCTTTACGCCGTTGATGCCGGTATGCTTTCTGTATCCGGTTATGAATGCCCGGCTCCGGAGCGCTTTTTCTTCTCACGCGAAGCTGCCGGATTTACGCTTGCATCGACCAATCGCCTTGATGATTATTTTGAGCGCAATCTTTCGCCTCGCCGACTTGCATCGATATGGAATGGAGAGGCTGTTAAAGGTGAGCTGGATATGCTGCGCATCTTTTACCTCTCAGTATCCTCAGACTCAACAATATTGTGGGAGAATGGCATTATGACGGGCGGCTTGCGCAGCGGTTCCGATAGCTCCTACGGCGTAAGCATGGATGGTTTTGTAATCGATGATGATGAATTGCCTCCGTGGTTATGTGAGTCGGATGAGGCTGCGCCTGTAACATTCCTTAGTTATACTCCTCCATCGGCCGCTGTACCGCCTGATGTCGGAGAGCTCGGTAAAACAATGCCCTATCTCCGTCGGAATTTTGCTCCGGTGGCGATATGGAAAGCTGCGTTAAAGACGGATGCGGAGGGACGCTTTGCTACCGACGTCCTTCTGCCCGATACATTGACAACTTACCGCGTGTTTGCAGTTGCTGCGGATCGCTCCGGTTCCCGCTTCGGGGCGGCAGAAGCCTCTTTAGTGGTGAATCAGCCGATTATGATTACGCCGGGAATGCCTCTCTTCATGAGTACGGGGGATTCTCTTCGTCTGCCGGTCAGCATAACCAATGCCGGCCAAGAAGCCGGAAGCTGGATTGTGAGTATGTCCGGGGCTGATTTGCCGCAGGAAATTGAGTTGCAGCCAGGGGAAAGCAAGACGCTTTATTTTGATGTATGCCCTGATAAGGAGGGGGAATATAGCCTCGTATGGCGTGCGAGCGGAAAACGCGGAAGCGATGAGGTGCAGGGGAGCTGCAAGGTGCGTTTCCCGGCCCCCGTATTGCGGGAAGTTCATCATCTTGAGCTTACTCCGGGTGAAGCACCTTTGAACATTGCTTCTTTGTTTGCTCCCGAAATAGCCGCTTCTACCCGAAGTGAGATTAAGGTCAGCGTTTCTGCCAGTCCGTTGATTTTCCTGAGCGGTTGTCTGGATTTTCTGCTGGAATATCCTTATGGGTGCACGGAGCAACGAGCCTCTGCTCTGTTGCCTTGGCTGATGTATGACGAATTGGCTCCATTCTGTCCGCAGATGGCAATAACTACTCGCAAAGAGGTGCAAAATGTTGTAGAGCGTGAAATTCAGGCTCTATTCGCCCGCCAGCAAAATGATGGAGGCTTGTCCTATTGGGGGGATGCGAAGGATTCTTGCTCCTGGGCGAGCGCCTATGCTGCCATGGTGCTAACTATTGCACAGGAGAAAGGCTTCAGCGTACCGAAAGACAAGTTGAAGCGACTGCTGAATTATGTAGATGACATCGACGATAAGATGCTGATTTTTGATGCCGATTTGATGGCCGCGCGTGCCTTGGGGCAGAGCTCTGAGTTGCGCCGTCTGCTTTCAAAACGTCAGCAGCAATTGAAAGAAGAGAAGCTGCCGGAGGGGGCATATCGTGCCAGTATTGATTTTATGTCCACCCTTTACCATGAGGGGAACGTACAGGCAGCCTTCCGTACTTGGCTGCGTACGGTGGGGCGCGATTATCGCCACTCGGTGACATCGAACTCTTCACTTGTTCTGTTGGCGCTGCATGATTATATTCGTCAGCATTCGCTAACGGGTGGCTCAGCAGTTTTACTACAGGGCGAGAAGAGAATAGACATTCACGATTCGTTGTCGGTACTGACTCTTCCGGAGGCCGCTACACCGAGTGCGTTGTCGGTGCAGCTTGCGGCACAGGGGGCTCCCCTTTATGCCAAGGTCGAGGCGAAAGCTCAGCCGGAGCAGACGGAATATCCCGGAGTGACGGAACATGGATTACAGGTTACTCGCTTTTATGAGGTGAAGGGCGCTGATGGCGTGTGGCGTGAGGCTCCTGAGCAGTTGACGGTTGGAGATGTTGTGAGAGTTACGCTTACCTGTGCCAAGGCGGCTGACGAATTGAAGTACTTTGTACTTGAGGATTATTTGCCTTCTTGCATGGAGGCTATCAATCCCGACGTTCCCTCTCAGGCTGCCGGGTTGGAGCCTTGCGCCTGGAGCTCATCGTTTGACCACCGTGAGTACCTTGCCGACCGAGTGCGCGGTTTCTGTACTCGTTGGGATAATCGTGAGCTACTGAATATGACTTACTATGCAAGAGTAAAGCGAGCCGGCGTATCGACCGCAGCTCCGGCACAGGCTCAGCTTATGTACGAACCTCAGATATACGGTCTGTCGCCTAATACACGAGTGATATCTCGGTCGGCGCAGTAAAACCTGTTACAGTTTGGGAGAGGGGGAAGAGAGAGCCAATCAGCGTTTCTCTTCCTCCTTGCGGTTGTAGTAGGAGAAAGCCGTCAGAATCAGGCAACCGGTGATGATGCCGATGATGATCCCCCAGACCGAGGCCACAAGTGCACCCAGATAGGCGAAAGCTGCTACGAAGAGTATCTCCAAATAGAAGAGGATGGCGCGTATTAGGGTGCGAAGTAAATATTCGGTGGAGGGTTGCATGGTAGGGATGGCTGGTTATTAAGGTTTGCGAGGGAAATGCTCTTGAACGTAAAAGCCCCTCGTGAGGGGCTTTCTGTGAGAGCGGATGATGGGATTCGAACCCACGACATCAACCTTGGCAAGGTTGCGCTCTACCACTGAGCTACATCCGCGTGTTGGGGCTTGCGCCCGTCTGTTGGTGAGAGCGGATGATGGGATTCGAACCCACGACATCAACCTTGGCAAGGTTGCGCTCTACCACTGAGCTACATCCGCGTTTTCTTTGAGTTTGCTTTCACTCCGTTTGGCGTGGAAGCGAGGACATTATACACGCCTGAAACGGGATGGCAAGTCTTTTTTACAAAAAATCCGTTTTTTTTGCAAAAAAAAGGCTCCGCCGTTGAGGGGAGCCTTGTAAAGTCGTGACTGAGATATTATCAGCGAGTGCCGGGCAGCTGCTGCATGCCGCTCTGCTCGAGCTGCTGAATCATCTCAGGAGTAAGCTGAATGGGATTGCCCTGAGTGCCGCGGCCGGCCTTGATGTCGTGAAGCTTCAGCTTGAAGATAAGGGTGGCGTTGTTGCCGATGATGCCGGGACCCTGCTCGCCATAAGCGAGGTCGGAGGGGATGTAAAGCTCCCACTCGGAGCCAATGGGCATAAGCTTAAGAGCCTCGGAGAAACCGGGAATAACCTGATTGATGCCCATGCTGATGGGCGTAGCGCTGGAGTCGAATACCGTGCCGTCTACCAAGCTGCCTTCGTAGGTGATTTCTGCGGTAGCGTTCTTGCCATCCTTCTTTTCATCATACTTGCGACCGGTGCCGGGGGTGATAACCTTGTACTGCAGGCCGCTGTCGGTGGTAACGACGCCGTCCTTCTTGGCATTTTCTGCCAGGAAAGCCTCGCCTTTAGCCAGATTGGCAGCTGCAATAGTAGCAGCGCGTTCCTGCAGGGTGAGCATGAAAGCCTGCATGCAGGCGGCTACGTCTTTCTTCTGCATTTCGGCATCTACCTTGTTGGCCAGACCGTCAGCCACGCCCTTGAAGAAGATTGTCTGATCGAAGTCGTCGGCACGCAGCGTGTTGGCCTCCATTGCCATCTGGTTGCCGAACTGCTGACCAAGCAGATAGGAGAAAACAGTCTTTACCTCCTCGGGAGAAGGAGTTGCTGCAGCTGTTACTGCCGGAGCAGGTACGGGGGTGTCCTGTGCGTATGTAAGGGGTGCCAGCGCTGCAAGAGCGAGGCCCAGCATGGTGCATGTTGTGTTTTTCATGATAAAAAATGTTTGTGCAACTGAGTTATTAGACTTTCAATGTGCAGCCTTTGTTCTTAATAACTGCATTTATGACAGACTCATAAATCTTGTCGAGCGTCTCAACATTCTCGACTTGGTACTCGACGTTGTGACTGTAAGTGCCTTCGGGGAACTTTTTGGAGGGGTAATCACTACTGGTACCTGTTTTGCTTTCAAGAAGCTCGCGTGTGTTTTTGAGGCGATCCTTGTAGCGCTGCTGTTCCTTGTTGACGTTCATGCAGTAGATGCGGATGCTATTGTTACCAGTAGTATCGATGGTAACTTCGCGAATCTGCTGATTAGCGATATTATAGGTGTGTTTGCTGACCGAGGTGATGGTGTCGAGTCTCACGCTGGTGATAGCCTCTTTGGGACAACCGAAAATACATACCCAGAATTTGTAATTAACGGCGTTTTCTCCATTCTGTGTATCATTGAACGTGATGCGGGGCTGCTGTGCCTGAGCGGTGGAAACGGGGAGCAGCAGTCCGGCTGCGGCAAGCACGGTGGCGGTGAAAAGATGTTTCATGGCGTTCATAATGATGTACTTTCTATGTCAAAAGTTATTAGTTGTCAAGCAAAAAACTCAGGGGAGCCGCCATGAGCTGCGGCGCTTGGCATACTCTTGACGTGGCAGAAGGATATAGACCGGATGTCGGTCCGGATTCAGACGAGCAATGATGCTGCGCAGGTGTTGTTCATCCATAGCGGTGCACCCGGCAGTCGGGGCTGAGCCATCGCGGCGCCAGATGTGAAAGAAGATAGAGGAACCCGCTCCTACCTGAGGATTGTCGGTGTTGTGCCCGATGAGCAGTTTGATGCTGTGGGCATAATCGTTCTGGCGCATTTGCTCTTTTTTCTCCCAGGCTGTACGGGCGGGGTGGTTCAGGCGTACATGTTTATTGTAAAGGTGTGGGTAGGCCGGGTCGCTGACCCATAAATCGGCCGGTCCGACCTGAACGTAGGGTATGCGGGTGTCGTGGCTAACGGGCTTTTTGTTGGTTACCCATAAGCCGCCTAACGAAAAGATGCCGGCCGGTGAGCGACCATCGCCTTCCTGTTTTACTGTGGCAAACCAAGGGTTACTGTGTAACCCCAGTCCCCAGACGAGTCCGGCACGTCCGAGGCGTCCCCGGTAAGGGCCAAGTACTCTGACCCATTGCCCCGCTGCGTTTTTTTCTGCTACTGAGATTGTCACGGTGGAGTGATCCCAGCTGTCAGCAATACCGATGATGGCCTGCGAGCAGTCGCGCGGTACCGCAGCGTGCGCTACACAGAACATGAGCAGGAGCAGGGTGATGTGGAGGAATCCCTTCATGAATGCAGGCATTCTACCTCAGCAATGATTGACCTGCAAGCCCGCTGCGCGTCAGCAGAACTTAGGGTAAACTTCAGATTAGGCTTGCAAAATATGAGTTAATATCGGAGAATAGGCGCCGACATGTCAGAGCTTGCTCCGGAAATACTAGCCCCTGCGGGTAATTGGGATTGTGTGCGTGCCGCTGTAGCCAACGGTGCCAACGCTGTTTACTTTGGCTTGGATCAGTTCAATGCGCGTATGCGTGCCGACAACTTTACCCGTGATGATTTGGCGGCTTTGGTTCCGTTTTTGCATGGGCACGGGGTGCGTGCTTATGTCACAATGAATGTATTAATTTTCCCCGCAGAGATGGAGGAGGCTCTGCAATATCTGGATGCTCTGGATGCTGCCGGGGTGGATGCCGTGATTGTGCAGGATTTGGGATTGGCTGCTTTGATAAGCCGTTACAGGCAGCAGGGCCGTTGGAAGATTGAGTTGCACATATCCACTCAGATGACGGTATGCAGCCCCGAGGCTGTGCAGTGGGTGGATAAGATGTTTGACCCTCAGCAGATTGTTCTTTCCCGCGAGTTGTCGCTGCGGGAGATTGAGGCCTGCGCTCGTGCGACTGATAAACCCATTGAAGTGTTCTGCCACGGTGCTCTTTGTGTGGCATATTCGGGACAATGCCTTACCAGCGAATCCCTCGGGCAGCGCAGCGCGAACCGAGGCGAATGTGCACAGGCCTGTCGCATGCCCTACAAGTTGGAGGTTGACGGCCGTATGCGTGATTTGGGGGAGCGCCGCTATATCTTTTCACCTCAAGACCTCTGTGCGTTGGAGAAAGTGCCAGAGATGCTGGCCGCCGGGGTACGCAGTTTCAAGATAGAAGGTCGCCTGAAGAGCCCGGAATATGTGGCAGCCACAACGAGAGCTTACCGCCGTGCTTTGGATGCCGCTTTAGCTGAGCGCTCTGTGCCCGCAGCTCGTCTGGCTAATGATTTATATGCCATGCAGATGGCGTTCTCTCGAGGTTTTTCTTTCGGGTGGCTGAATGGAACCGACCACCCCTTGCTGACGCACGGTAAGTTTGGTAAGAAGCGTGGTGCTCTTGCCGGTCGAATTGTGCGAGTGGGGGAAGGTTGGCTGGAGTTGGCAGGCTTGCCGCCCATGCCCGTGGCTCCCGGTGATGGTTTTGTGGTGGATGCCGGGCAGGACCGCAACGAGGAGCAGGGCGGGCGAATTTGGAAAGTCGAGGGTACCCGCCTGTACTTCCACGGCAAAGGTAGCCATATTGACTGGCGTTTTGTGCGCCCCGGGGATTTATTGTGGAAGACGGCTGACCCCGCTTTGGAGCGCAGCCTGCATGCAACCTGGTGTAATTTTGCCCGCGGTGCCGAACAACCGACTCAGGCCCTGAATATTACCTTTAGCGGTCGTATGGGCTCCCAGCTTACGGCAACGTGCCGGGGAGTTACGGTAGGGAGTGGTCAGCCCCTCGAACCGGCGGAAAATCGCGCACTTACACCGGAGGTAATCTCTGCGCAGTTTGGGCGTTTGGGGGGCACCGGTTTTGTACTGGGTGAGTGCCGCTATGAACTGGAGCAGGGGCTTATGATGCCCCTTAGTGTGCTCAATCGTATGCGCCGTGAGTTGGTTGCTCAGCTTCCTGCTTCTGCCGGTTCCGCCGAACCTCGACCTGCTATGGAGTGGAAGGGGTGGCTGGGTGATTTCGAACCGGTCCGCGCAACGGATAAATACAAGCTCTCCGTCCTTTGCCGTGAACCGGAACAGGCATACGCTGCCGCTGCAGCCGGTATTAAGCGTGTGTACCTTGATTTCCGCGATTTGCGACAGTATGAACCTGTGGCCTCGCGATTGAGAGCCGAATATGAAGGCGTTTCCGTATGGATTGCCACTCTGCGCATCATGAAACCCCGCGAGGCAGGGTACAACAAATTCATCATGGCTGCTGCTCCTGATGGCGTGTTGGTACGTAATCTGGGGGCTGCTCTTTATTTTAAGGATAAAGGGGTGCCGATGGTGGCAGATTTCTCGCTTAACGCAGCCAATCCTGAGAGTGTTAAAGTACTCCGTAGTTATGGCATGCGCTCTGTAACGGTATCTTATGATTTGAATGCACACCAATTGGCTGATTTGCTGCGGAGTCATTGCGGACCGTTGCTTGAACTGACGCTGCACCAGCACATGCCGATGTTCCATACTGAACATTGTGTGTTCTGTACCTTCCTTTCGCAAGGGCATAACTTTATGGATTGCGGGCAGCCCTGTGAGCACCATCGCGTGCGCGTGATGGATCGTACTTATGCCATGCATTATCTGCGCAGCGATGAAGGCTGTCGTAATACCCTGTTTAACGGTAAAGCTCAGACCGCAGCTCGCTATGTTGCAGGCATGCGCCGCATGGGGCTTACCAGATTCCGCCTGGAATTATTGGAGGAAAATGCTCAGCAGACAACGGAGATGATATCTGCCTACCGTGCTCTCATGAGAGGAAAATTGCAGCCTGAAGAATTGATGCAGAAACTTGACGTTCTGGATCGTATCGGCGTGACTGAAACTAAATAACAGAATCTGATTATGGAATTACCTGTAAAAAATCATCGTCGCGGATTATGGACCCTCAGCCCTCTGTTGGTCTTTTTCCTGCTTTATGTTGTAACCTCCGTTGCGGTGGGGGATTTTTATAAAATGCCGGTGACGGTGGCCTTTGTTGCGGCTTCTGCCTGGGCATTCGTGGTGTGCAAACCGGCCACGGTGAATCGACGGATTGAGCGTTTCTCCGCGGGTGCGGCACACCGTAATATCATGATGATGATATGGATTTTCATCCTGGCAGGTGGGTTTGCCGGTTCTGCCAAGTTCATTGGCTCGGTAGATGCCACCGTCAATCTGACTCTTGCGGTACTACCTCCCAACATGATTCTGGCCGGCTTGTTTATAGCCTCCTGCGCCATTTCTCTCTCCATTGGTACCTCCGTTGGCACGATTGTGGCACTCATGCCGGTTGCAGCGGGCTTAGCCCGAGGTGCTGATATTTCGTTGGCTCTGATGGCCGGTATTGTGGTGGGCGGTGCATTCTTTGGTGATAATCTTTCTTTCATTTCCGACACAACCATCGCAGCAACCCGTACGCAGGGCTGCCGTATGCGTGATAAGTTCATGGCTAACTTTTTCATTGTGCTGCCGGCTGCCTTGTTAGTGCTCATTATTTACATTGTACTGGGTGGTCAGTATGATGCTGCGGTAATGACCGGTGAAGTTCAGTGGCTCAAGGTGCTGCCTTATCTGCTGGTACTGGTAACGGCATTGTGTGGTATGAATGTGGTACTGGTGTTGGCGCTGGGGATTATCAGCACCGGATTGGTAACGCTGTGGTGCTCTGACTTGCAGATGTTGTCGTGGGCTACTTCCATCGGCAATGGAATGAGCGGTATGGGCGAGCTGATTATTGTGACTTTGCTGGCCGGTGGCATGCTGGAGCTTATTCGTTATAATGGTGGTTTGCAATACATCCTGCGCCACATGACGGCTCGCATGGCATCCCGTCGCGGTGCGGAGTTTTCTCTGGCCCTCATGGTTTCTCTGGCCAATTTTTGTACGGCCAACAATACCGTAGCCATTGTTACGGTAGGCGATATCGCCCGACGCGTAGCTGAGAAGTTTAACATACCTGCACCGCGTGCTGCCAGTTTGCTCGACACATTTTCGTGCGTGGTGCAAGGTGTGCTGCCTTATGGTGCTCAGTTGCTTATGGGGGCTACGTTAGCCGGTATTTCCACTCTTGATATCATCCCCCATTTGTATTACATCTATGCATTGGCTTTTTCCTCTGTTGTGGCTATATTGGTTGGCCGTCGCTGAGGATTGTTGCTGCCATTGTGTGCAAGTGCAAAAAAAGACCCCTCATTGCTGAGGGGCTTTTTTTAGTGATGGGGGCCGTGCGGATGTGCGGGAATGGGCTTAAAGTTCATTCCTCCGTGGGGATGTCCGTGATGATGCGGGTGATGGTGCCCTTGCTGATGCTGACAGGTGTTGAACATGAGAAGCCCTGCAAATACAGCTGATATGATGGCAAAATGTTTCATGATGTTTAATGAAGAGCTGAAGGTTACTTTTTCTGTGTTTTGAGCGGAACTACGTGATAAGGTTCGGGCTTTTTCCCGGTGAACTTGGGATTCATGGAGGCAATGTGCTCGTTGAGAATTTTGAATGAGAAGGAACCGCCTTCACCGCTGTCTGTCTTGTCGAGAATATGATCAAACACACAAATGGGGCTGTTGCCTTCGGTCTCGGGAGCTACAAAAATGCCGATAGCCATGGACGGACGCTCAAGCCCATCTCGGTTCTTAATCTTGTATGTGATGGTATTGACACCGCGCTTGAGACCGCCGGAAATAACATCGGCTCGTCGTTCATCATCGAATTCATGCAGCGAAACGCCGTTGATAATCATGTCGATATTACGACCGGGACAATCAACGAACACCTTGCCGATGAGAGCCGGTGAGCTACAGGCCGGTGGCGTGATGGGAATGCGATCGTAGGGCTGAAAACCGTCCTGTTCTTTCAGTACTGAAAGGTCGCGGTTGTGAAGGCGCTTTTTCACCTCGGGCAGATTGCTCAGGTTGAAGAAGCGAGTCTGGTCAAGTTTCCAGCGTCCGCCTTCAAAAACGAACTCCAGCACATAGGCGTTTTCGGCGGCTTTGCCGTTGCCCAGCTGCATCTGCCCCACATAGGTGCAGGCCATCGTGTAGCCATTGCAGCCCTGAAGAGCGCCAATGAAAACAAAATTCTCCAGCTTAGGCGTTTCTTGCGAGGCATTGAAGAAGTCGCGAGGGAAACTGCCTTTTTGGGATACGATGAGGTTACGCACCTTCATCTGACGAGAGTTGGAGGTGGTGGAGCGCCAAGCTTGCTCGCTCCCGCGAATCATGCTCAGACGCCAGGTGTTGTACACCGTCTCAGCAGTCACGCGGGCTCGCTCCTGATCGGGGACAATGAAGTCGGTTGCCGCCGGAACGGGAGTCTCCGCCTGTTTAATGGCAGCGCGTCGCTTGATTTCGGCCTCAATGGCAGCGGGCGTTGCCGCACCGGCTGAGATGGCCGTCAGAGCACAGAGTGCCGTTATGATGGAAAAATTTGCTCTCATATCTGTCTATAAGTTACTACAGGCTTGCCTTTTTGGCAAGAAAATTGCATACTAGTGCTACGTTATGACGTCATTTTCACAGAGCGAGGAGCGTAGCACCGGCAGTACGAATCGCCGAATGTTGGAAGAAGCTCCTTCATTTGTATGGAAGCGCTTTGCTGATGGCGTTGAACTGCGTGCTTATCTATTTGCTCCGCCGGGGCATACTGCGCGTTCATTCATGCCTGCTGTGATGTTTTTTCATGGTGGTATGTGGTCATTGGATTTCAATGAAGAGTTTGTATCGTGGGCGGTACATCTGGCTGCCCGTGGTATTGTTTGCATTCTGCCGGAGTACCGCACTCATGCTCGTTATGATGTAACGGCTGATGAAATCATTCAGGATGGTTTGGATGCCTGGCGATGGTTGCACCACAATGCCGGCGGGCTGGGGATTGATCAATATGCCATTACTCTTGCCGGCTCTGATGCCGGTGCCTTGCTGGCTTTGAATGCCGCAATGCAGCCTATGTTGCAGCAGCGGCGTTGGTGGAAAATCGGCAGCAAGGATGAGTTACCGCTTCAGCCTGCTTGTGTGGCTATTTTTCGTGGGTTGATAGATGTGCATGCCCCCGAGGCTCGTTTGCTTAATGTGAAGAACGAAGTCAGTTCACCTGATGCTATTAACCCTTGCGCTTTGTTGCGCCGTTATCTTCCTCCCTTATTCTGTGCGCAGGGTATGTCTGACCCGCTGCAGGATTATGCCATGCGCGAATGGTTCTGCGAAGAATGGCGCTCGCTGGGTAATGAGGCGGAAATTGTGCTCAGCCCCAATGGCGACCATACTCTGACTCATTTTGAAGTAAATCCCGTTGTTTTTGAGCAGATTTTGCTGGCCTGGGAGACGTTCATGGCCGAGCAGGGGATTTGGCCACACAGCGTTATTGAGGATGCTGCTCTGGTTTACTGACCTTTGCGGTATGACTTATTTCGGGTGTTTCGCATATTCCCATAAAGAAAGGCGTAATGCGGTAATCCGGGCTACCGATGAAGTAAATGAAAGGCTTATCAAAGGTAATGATGTGGTAATGCTTTTTAATCTTATCAGGCGGTATACCCAGCGGTCCGCTCAGCCAACTACAGGAAGATGCAGAGAAGCCTGATTCGTTGACGTCGATATGCACTTTTTGTATGAAGGTGTCCATGAACACCGGGGCGGATGTGTAGCCGCTGAAGTCTGCTCCGGGCTGAAAGATTTTTCTGATACCGAGCTTTTGTAAAGCCGGTTTCAGATTAAGTGCTTGCGGGGTGGTTGTTTTGAAACGTGGCAGTTTCAGCGTGGTATAGTGCTCATGCTGAATACCCTTTTCTTTGTCTGTATGGATGACAGGTTGTGCCAGACCGACACAGATTTTTTTTAAGATTTCCGGGGTGAGTTGCTTCGCAAATTGTCGCACATCGCCTTCCGGGCGTATGGCAACAAAGGCACCGCGAATGTGGGTTTGCCTTTTGTCAACATTTCCATCTACCGGTAACAGGACCGCTTGCCAGCCTTCACCTTCGGCGTAGCGGATATGCAGCTTCTCCTCCTGAATCATCATGGGAACTGGTATCTGTTTGCCGTTGCCGGTTGTGAAAGGGTATTCTTCTTCTGTATCGCTGAAATGGTTCAGCCACTCTTCCTGCATGAATAGGGCCGAGGCGCAAGCCAGAGCTGTTTCTTTGTTGACTGCTCCTGCATCCAGCAGCTGCGGTATGTGCCCTTTGGTTTGTTTGGATGCCCAGCGGTTGATGGCTTTCGTGCATTTTTCCGCTTGAGTTGCAAAAGGTAAACGATGTACTCCGTTTGCCTTTCCTTTTGTTGAGGGGAGATGGCTGGCGATAAACAACGCCGTTGCTGCATGCGGTTCCATATTCACCTTGTTACAATCTTGCCCATAGGGGATTGCTTCTAATTCGGCGCGAGTAGCGCCGTCGGTACCGCGAGCTATCAGTTTTAAGCAGTTTTCGACACATGCCGGCGAGAAGGTTAGATTACCGCTCTCGGTGGCTGCGAGTTCGCGGAAAAGTTGCCACGGCAGTATTTCTTCTCCGGCTGTAGCGCTCATTGTTAAGACGGACAGGAGGCAAAGCAGTATTTTTTTCATGGGTGTGTTGATGGGGGATGTCAAAGGCCGCACAAGCTCCTCACTTGTGCGGCCTTTGTAAGGGGGTTACTTATTGTTGCGTCGGGGGCGTCGCTGGGGCTCCGGTTTGGTAGGAGCCGGGGCTGCGCTACCCTTGGGGTACCAGATGGAGTTATCGCTAGTCACAACCACAAAACCTTGCTCCAGCAGCCAAATCATATCAGCAGCATAGGGGGCATAAGCCTCGGAGGCAGCCTTACGTGTCTCGTCATCCGTACCGGCAGGAACACCGGAAAGCTCGGCAAACATGGCTTCAACCTTCTCGCCGGAGTGCTCTTTACTCCAGTTAACGATGGCCATCATGCGGTCAGCCAGCACAGTATCGGCCGGAATCGTACGCACGCGGCTCGGACCGGTAAAGTGGTTGCCCTGCCATTTGTAAATGGGCATGTGGTGGCGGGCAAGACCATGGCAGAGGTTCGGAATAAGCATCTGCGGGGAGCGTCGGGTCTTGTCGGAGAGAATAGCCAGATGGGCTGCCAGACCGGGGGAAAGTACCTTGCGAGCTGTGGCGCCGTTGATGAACACCTTATCAACTGTCTCGTATACCTTACCGTAGTGATTGGCTACGAAGTCTGTTTCTACAGCCTTGGCATCCTCTAGTACAAGCTCATCGGCACCCTCGCGGGTAGGCTTCCACACCGTTTTCTTGCCGGCATTGGCAAGCCATGTCTGCACGGCCTCTTCATCCTTGTTAAGGGTGATGCGATTTTTGAAAGCCTCCAACGGCATGTTGCCGTACTTGGAGCGGTAGAGGTTCATGAGTGCAGCCTGATAACCGTGCCAGTTGACCGGCCCGATTACCTCACCGCCCATGGTGCAGGTGGCAATGGCGGTAAAATTACCCTTGGGTGCCTCGGTTTCTACCTCTGTTGCGGTGTAAAGCTCGGTGAACCAGGGGGCTGACCACAGGTAGGAAACGGCCTCAGCCTCCGTAAGCCAGCAGGCTCCGTCGCCCTTGGTGGAGTGAATGAGCATGGGGCCATTCTCGAGTTTCATGAACACCAGATCATAGCGGTCACGACCGGCCATCACAATGCGGGAGAGATCCAGCAGGGGCAGGGCTCGCTTCTGGCGGGCAATCTCCTTACTGAAGAGCTCAAGTATGCCGTTGCTGGGGCGCAATTCCACACGGAAACCATCAGCAGGCTGGGGTAACTCACGGCGGGGGGCTTCGTCCCGATTGCCGCGACGGTTGTTGCCCGGGCGCGGGGCTCCACCCTTGCGGGGAGCGCGTTCCGTCGGGGCTGCACTATCGTCCCGGTGGGGACGCGGTGCGCGGCGGTCAGATGTTGTATTGGGCCGACGAGGACCACCGCGGCGCTCGGAACGCTCGTCGGTGCGCATCTTCGGCAGGGACGGTGCAGTATCGGCACCCGGCTTGGCCCATGCGGGACCAAACTGGAAACCGGTCAGCTCGGAAAGGTCAAAGGGCTTGTTGCCCCCCTGTGTGCTGTCTTCCATATAGATTAATGTCAGTAAAAAATCTGTAACTGTCCCTAGACTATCGCGAAAAGCGGCTGATTGCAATCTTTTTTTTGCGTTTTGGCCGCGAAAATGCACTCTTTTGCAGGGAAATCGTTTATTCCTCGCTAAATTCGACTCCAAGCAGGCAAATATCATCATCCTGATTGGGGGATTGTGTGAATTTGTGCATGGCTGCCAGCGAGAAATCGAGCATTTCCTTAATGTTTTGAGGTGCGTTCTGCTGCAGGAAATCCATGATGCGAGCGGCGCCGATTTCATCGCCCTCCTGATTGCGGGCTTCAGGCAGTCCATCGGTAAAGAGCATGAGTTTCATGCCGGGCTCCAGCGTGATGTCGCTTTCGCGGAACGGTGCATTCTCGAGCAGGCCGAGAGCCGGGGAGCGGCGCATGAGGGGTTGGAATGCCCGGCCGTCAGTCCCGAGAATAATGGGGGCCGGGTGGCCGGCTGTAGTGATGGTGAGGCGGTGTTTGCGCAGGTCGAAATAGACGTAACAGGCCGTCGTGAACATGGTCAGGTTGGCCTTCTCAAAAATACCCCATAACTGGCGGTTAAGACTGGAGAGGAAAAGCCCCGGGGTGTCTGCCAGGCTGACGAATTGTTCGAGCAAGCCTCGCAACATGGAGGCTATCAGCGCGGCGCGTACGCCATGCCCCATAACGTCACAAATGAGCATGCCTACACCGGAATCTCGCACGGGAAATACCTCAAAGCAGTCGCCGGCTACCCCGGTACAGGGCAGATACATGTGGTGGAACTTTGCCATGTGGCGAGTTCCGGTTTCTTCATCTCTCCACTCACGATTGGGGATGCGCTGCGATTGCAGAGCCAGCTGAATTTCTCGGGCCAGGCTGATTTCTTTTTCCAGCGCTCTGTTTCGTTGGTCGAGCTGCTCAGCCATTAATCGGTAGCGCTGTTGTGTTTCAATTAATTGGGTGATGTCGGATGAAATGCCCACAATGCCTTTCACGGTACCATCAGCTGCGAACCATGGAAATTTCGAGAGTCGGCACCACGAACTTTCTCCGCCCTTCCAGCTTTCCTTGTGAATGCGGTTGGTAATGGGTACTCCGGTGCGCATGATTTCCAACTCTTCCTCACGTGCGACTTCTACGGTATCGGCTGAGAAGAAGTGGGTGTCCTTACAGCCAATGAGGTCGGAGGGCGTGCGAACCCCCATTTTGCGGGCGGTGGCTTCATTGGCCATCACGAAGCGTGATTCGCGATTTTTATAGTAGATGTTGTCGGGAAGGTGGTTAATGAGGTTGCGGAAGAGGTCGCGGTCTTCCATGGCATGCAAATCTGCCATTTTGCGGCGCGTTATGTCAACCCACACGCCGACGAGCTGGACTGCTTTCTTTTCTTTATTGCGCTCAGTCAGGCCGTTCACGCGAATCCACCGCCAGCCCCTCGAGCGTTGATTGAGCAGGCGAACTTCCACTCGCAGAGGGGAGCTGGTGGGGCGGTCCAGAAATCGCTGTACTGCATTGATAAAATACTGTCGGTCTTCCTCGTGGATGGTAAGTTCCGGGTGGGTGAAGATATTGGGGGCGATTTCCCGAACCGGTAAGCCCATCATGCGCAGGCATTGCTCCGTGTAGTAAATTTCGTCGCTTTCGATGTTCCAGCAATATACGCCTTCTTCGGCAGCACGCAACGCCTTGCGCACCAATCCCCAGTTAAAGACATTCGGCACAGACGAGCGAGGTGTTTTGCTGTCAGAGTTGCGGCTCATTACTGCTATTTGTACGCTTTTGCTTTCCATATTTCAAGTCAAAACTTCCAACCTTCTAAATTTTTGGCTCTTTTTCAGATTTGCTGATGAATGGGGATTAACTTTAGTCTCAGAAAAGGGTGCCGGAGGAAAAAGGATTGCCTTAATTTGTTAAAAAGATAGGTAGAGTCACCTAGCCCACACGAGCGAGACATGATGCG
>JAFZHC010000040.1 GCA_017555025.1 Akkermansia sp. | reverse complement strand
TTCAAAATAAGTAAGGAATTAAGAGCCACAGACTCGCCCTTACGCTCTGAACGAGGAGAAACAAAGGTTACTTTCTGCGTAGGGTTCTTCTTCAACAGAATTGATGCAATAACCCCATTGAAATTGAAGTTTGAGACAATAAGACCGTTTTTGAAAGAAATCCCCGCATCATCGCCCCACGGATAACGGGTTTGTTGAGGACCGGAGGCAGCATGCTCCCATTCGGCCTCAGTAGGCAAACGATAATTTTTCCCGGGATTTTTTTCTGTGAGCCATTCACAGTACGCCACGGCATCATCGTAAGAAACCCAAAGCACAGGGTGTTTTCCTTTACCTGTCGGATATTTTCCGTTCTTCCAATAACGGGGTACCCGGTGCCCAGTATCAGAGCAAAATTGGGCATACTCCTCATTGGTTACCGGATATTTGCCTATGAAGTAATCTTGTTCAATAGGAGAAGGATCTCCGTCTTCAGCAAAAGCAAACTGAGGAGCTGCGGGGATGCGAACCATATCAGGTGCGGCGTACACCAAACCTGATGTTCAAAAGAAAGCTAACGAGAGAATCTTCATATATCTTATGAGAACGCAATTTCTCAACAGATTCTACATACTAAACAGAGCCAAAATAACTCAAAACTGAATCCTGATGGGCACCCCGTGCTTCCGGTAGTATTCGGCCTCATAGTGCCAGTCGTGCTTCTGCCATTTGTAGGAGCCGTTGTCTCCATCCGGCAAGAAATTGACCAGCACTACCTCGGCATCCGGGAAATCATCCCGCAGCAAGTGGTAAGCAATCCAGCCCGTTGTAGGTGAAGCATTGTTGGTGGCAGCCTTGTATTCATCGAACCACGCGCGTTCTTTGGCCAAGGCCTTATCACTCAGGAGCAGTACATCATCAAACAGAGTGAAAATCTTCTTCTCCCTGCCGTAGGGAATGAACCAGTTTTTATCCCGGGCATTGCGGCGAACAATGAGGAGCTTTCGATTCGGCAAATCCTTCAGGTGCTCATAAGGCTTGGCTCGGTTCAGGAATACCAATACATCATCCGGGGCAATCCCCAGCGCGGAGGAATCCGCCTTGGGGTGATTGGCAAACAGCCAGAAGCGCGGAGCGGATTTGTCCAATAAGCGGGTCTGCTGAGTAGGCCTTGGAAATCGTTTATCCAGCTCTGCCTTGTGATGCAAGAAGTACTCCGGGAATCGGTGAGCGGGCTCCGGGTCATTGCCGCCATTGAAGCGGTGCTGCGTAAAGATAGGGTCGAAGAAGATGCCATACGCCCGGAGGTCGCAATGATTGCGGATGCGGGAGAACGACATGTCCGTTACGCCAAAAGAGGCGATTGCCTGCACGAAAGGAATCATGGCAGACCGGAATACCACAAAGGCATGGCTCCCCTTGTTTTCTGCCCTGTTTGGAACAAGCGGAGTGTAAGGCCGTTGGCAGGAGTCCAGCAGGATGGTATGCCTCCCCCGGAAACGGCTCACGCCATTGGCATCTCCGAGACACAGCAAGCCGCGGTCAGCCGGGAGCGGGTGCTCAGCCAGCAGTTTGTCGAGCGTTTCCTGCGGGGCTGCACAGGGATAGGAATCGTCCTCAAAGATAATCAGATACGGCAAACCGTCTTTCTCTGCTTCCAGAATCAGGCGGATAAAGGTCAGAGCCAGATTCGAATAAGCCTTGGGCTCCTTGGGGCGCGTAGGCTTCTCCGGGATGATGGGATGCGTGACCGGTGGCATGGTAAGCCCGCGCTCGCGGAAAATGCGTCGCATGAAGCATTGCCTCCAGGGAGACATCGAGATGCAACGGGTGTTCTTGTTGAGGTCAATTTTCATATCAGGCATAAGAGAGAGTAATGACAATGGTTGTCCCACGCAGGCCAACGCTCATGCTGGAGCTGACCGTGCGGCGGTCAGTCCGGTCTAAGTCGTACCAATACTGAGGAGCTTACAGAAGAGGAACTGGAGCTGTACAATTTGCTGACACGCGGACGTACACTCACCAAGGCGGAAGAACAGAGGGTAAAGTGGGCTGCTAAGAACCTGTACAAGAAACTGACCGAGCATCGCGACGAGCTGCTGGTAGTAGACTGGTACAAGGATGAACAGCCTATGCTGAAAGGCAAGACAGCCATAGAGGACTCCTTGGATGCAGATTTGCCAACAAGCTACGATGTGCCGTCATTCGAGTCAAAGATCAGACTGCTACTTAATCACTTCATCGACATGGCTATTCAGGGCTATGGGTGGATTGCAGCGTAAACTAGGATAGTTGATTTGTGTATGGAACAAAAATACATCACACTTTATCATTATACCCAGACAGAGTATTTGGAAGATATCTTGCTCTACTGATTCATCCGGAATAGGCTGTTCGTCTGTGAGGCGGGCGGCTTCGGAGATTGCGGCATCGTGTCCTGTGAGCGCGGCAAAGGGGGGAGAACTGGGCAGTGCGATCAGCCATGCGCATCTGCGGGTGATTCCGGGATACATGGTGGGGCAGATGGATGATATCTGCGTATTTGTCTTCTGCATCGTACCTCATGCCTTGTGTCCTCCTATCTGCTCGTTGCGATCGCGAGTGGTGGGGGCATTCCTGTATGTGGGCTATTCGCTGCGTATGGCGCTCTCCTGTCGTGCTTTCAGATATCGTTTCAGCAGGAAAGCGCAGAAATAGGGGATGGTGAGGAATGTGTCTGAACGACCGATATTGGCATGTGCTAGTTTGATGCCGGAGTGAATAGCATCATATTTTTCTGATTCCACCAACTTGCGTAACGATTTCGACACCGTGTTACCAGCTTTGACCTCGACAGGTATCAGATCATCTGAAGTGCGGACAAAGAAGTCCATTTCAAGGGTTGAATCGTCCTTACGGTAGTAGAACAAATCATAGCCGCTCTTGGATAAGGCTTCTGCCACAAAATTTTCATACAAGGCTCCCTTATAGATGCCCAGGTTCTTGTTGCGCAGCAAATCTTCGCGCGATTCTTCATCGAGCATGGCAAGAAGCAAACCGGTGTCTGCCACGTAGAGCTTATATTTATCCGGATCAAAGTTTCCTTTCAAAGGCAGTTCCGGATAATGCAGGCAATAGCAAATCGACAGCAGTCCGGAATCCAGCAGCCACTCCACGCAACCGAAGTATTCACGAGAACGGGCGTTTTTTGCAACTTTGGTAAGCTGGAACTTCTTGTTTTCCTTTGCCAGCTGGGGCGGCACCTGATTGAACACGGCAAGGATTTTGGCTTTATCCAGCCCAGAGGCATATTTGCGGATATCCTCGCGATAATCCCGAAGCAACTGCTGCTGAAGCTCTGCTGTTTCTTCAAAAGTGCCACTCCGCACAAATGCACTGATGACCGCCGGCATTCCGCCCAGAATAACATAATCCAGAAACAGAGAAAAATACCGTTCCAATTCGGCATTACTGAAAGGCTCCTCGCGCAGGAGATGCCCCAGCATGTCATCCACTGCATCAGCCTGGTATCCACGTGCCCACAGGTACTCCTCAAAATCAAAGGAGCGCATCTCATAATCCTGCTTGTATCCCACGCTATGGCTCTCGATGCGGGAATACTGCACCCCTAGGAGCGATCTACTGCATATCACATCGTATCGGCCATCGATATGGAAGAACTTGAGCGCGGTCGTGATTTCCGGAAACTCCTGAACCTCGTCAAAAAAGATAAGAGTTTGCCCCTTATCAAAGCGGAAATCCGGATTCATTCTCGACAACAGGCGCACAATATCATCCACCGCGTAACCATCGGCAGTAATGCCTTTGTAATGGGGTGATTCCACAAAATTCACATATACAACGTGCTTGTACTGCCGCGTGGCGAATTGCGTGATTGCTTCTGTTTTGCCGACCTGCCTGGCCCCCCGGACAATGAGGGGCTTACGTTCCGGCGCTGATTTCCAGGCATCCAGAAAAGCATCTATCTTACGTCTCAAATACACCTCGGACTGCATGCGTTTATGGTTTTTACGTAAAATAATGATTTTTTAATGAGTTGTCAATTATTTTTCACATTTTTTGTGCTTTTTTGATGCTATTTTTCACATTTTTTGTGCTTTTTTAATGCCATTTTTCACATTTTTTGAAAAAACAAGCTGGGAAGATGTCGATTCATGATCCAAGCCAGCGGGCGATACCGCTTCCTGCAATAGATGGGATATTTCCAGCTTTACATACTCGTCCGGCTCCGGCCGTTCGTCTGTGAGGCGGGCGGCTTCGATTCCGTCAGTCTTAGTCAAATCGTCAACAAACTGCCCCCTAGACACAATAAATGCGGGGCGTCAAGATTTTAACTGACTTTTGGCCGAACCCTCCCCGCACACGCATTCTGGCACGTCCACACCTCAATGTCAAGCTCAATCAAACCATCGATTATACCCAGTCACTTGTGCGCTCCCGGTATCTACCGGCGGCTTTCTTACTGTGCGCTAAAAGAGAATCAATATGAATGCTTGCATTGTTAAAGGATTTTTCAGCTTGCGGTCATTTTCTTCTTGCCATGCGGCGTAAATAGTCTATTATACTGGTATGCTTTTGCGCAGGATAGTGAGATTTTATCTGGAGGGGTTCCGCGGCATGACGCTGGGGCGCACGCTCTGGGGCATTATTCTACTTAAGCTTTTTATTATGTTTGCGGTGCTCAAGGCATTCTTCTTCCCGGCGTATTTGCAGGGGGAGAAGGAGGAGAAGGAGGCCACGGTGGCCACCGAGCTGACGGACCGCGCAGCCGCAGAATAACACCATGGACCCCATCGACACCTCTCTCGTAGATTGGTCGCGTGCGCAGTTTGCGCTCACGGCCATGTACCATTGGCTCTTTGTGCCGCTCACGCTCGGGTTGGGCGTGATAATGGCGATAATGGAGACGCTCTATGTGCGCACCGGGCGCGAGTTCTGGAAGCAGACGGCCCGCTTCTGGATGAAGCTTTTCGGCATCAATTTTGCCATGGGCGTGGCCACGGGCATCATACTGGAGTTTGAGTTCGGCACAAACTGGAGCAATTACAGTTGGTTTGTGGGCGATATCTTCGGTGCTCCGCTGGCCATAGAGGGTATACTGGCGTTCTTTATGGAGAGTACGTTCATTGCGGTGATGTACTTCGGCTGGAACAAGGTGAGCAAGCGTGCCCACCTGGCCTCTACCTGGCTTACCATCATCGGTGCCACCATCTCCGCCTGGTGGATTCTTGTGGCCAATGCCTGGATGCAGCACCCGGTCGGTATGGAGTTCAACCCGGACACGGTGCGCAACGAAATGGTGGATTTTGCCGCGGTTGCGTTCTCGCCCGTGGCGGTGGTGAAGTTCTGCCACACGGTGGCCTCGTCGTGGGTGCAGGGGTCGGTATTTGTGGTAGGGGTGAGCTGCTGGTACCTGCTGCGCCGGCAGCACCGCGAGTTTGCCCATGCCAGCATTAAAGTAGCGGCTTGGTTTGGCTTGGTGGCGGCACTCATTACCGCGCACACCGGCCACCAGAGCGGTCGCGATATCGCGCTGTACCAGCCCATGAAGCTGGCCGCTGCCGAGGGCTTGTACGAGGGCGGTACCTCACAGGGCTTGGTACTGGGTGGGCTGCTGCGCCCGGGGGCAGACTGGGCAAGCCCGAGCGAGGAGAGCAAGTTTCTCTTCCATGTAGAGTGCCCCTACGCGCTCTCGCTGCTGGCTACGCACAAGCCCGATGGCTATGTGCCGGGCATTCGCAACCTGCTGGAGGGCGGTTACCCCCTGCCCGATGGCAGCACGGCGCTGCCTGCCGAGGAGAAAATGGCTCGCGGCCGCCGGGCGATTGCCGCGCTGGCAGAATACCGCAAAGCGAAGGATGAGGCGGCCAAGGCTGCTGCTCTGACCACGCTGCGCGAGAATTTTGATTACTTTGGCTACGGCTACCTGAACAGCCCGGCCGAGCTCGTACCCAATGTACCGCTTACTTTCTACGGTTTCCGCATCATGGTGATGCTGGGCGGTTACTTCCTGCTGTTGTTTGCCGGTTTGCTGGTACTGGGGCAGCGCATCGAGAAGCAGAAGCTCATTCAATGGGCTGTGGTGCTCACCATTCCCCTGGCCTGGCTGGCCAGTCAGGCCGGCTGGGTTGTGGCTGAGGTAGGCCGCCAGCCCTGGGCCATTCAGGGGCTGCTGCCGAATGTAGCCGCTATCTCCCGTCTGGAGGTTGGATCTGTGCAGACCACCTTCTTCATCTTCTTGGTGCTCTTCACCCTGCTGCTGGTAGCCGAGCTGAGCATCATGGGCAAGGCCATTGCCGCCGGCCCCGAAACCGATACCCCCACCGCTTAAGCCATGAACGATATTTCTCTACTCCAACACTACTGGTGGTTCCTCGTCTCCCTACTGGGGGCACTGCTGGTATTTCTCATGTTTGTGCAGGGTGGGCAATCCCTCATCTGGACATTGGGGCGCACCGAAGAGCAGCGCCGCATGCTGCTGCTGGCTACCGGCCGCAAGTGGGAGCTCACCTTCACCACGCTCGTGACCTTCGGCGGCGCGTTCTTTGCCTCCTTCCCGCTCTTCTACAGCACGAGCTTCGGCGGGGCATACTGGGTATGGGTGCTGATATTGCTTTGCTTTGTGCTGCAGGCGGTATCTTACGAGTTCCAGCTGCGCAACGGTAATGTGCTGGGCACGACAACCTACCGAATGTTCCTGATGCTCAACGGCATACTCGGTCCCCTGCTCATCGGTACCGCTGTGGGTACCTTCTTTACCGGGGCGGAGTTTGTGGTGGACAAAGCTGCCGTTGCCAGCCCCTCCATGCCGGTTATCTCGCATTGGGTCAACCCTCTGCATGGGCTGGAGGCCGCCTTCGTGCCGCAAAACCTGCTGCTGGGCATCAGCGTGCTGCTGCTTACCCGCGTGCTGGCCTGCCTCTACTTTCTTAACAGCATAGGCGATGAGCCCCTGCGCCGCAACTGCCGCCGCAGACTGGGGATGGAGTGCGGCTTCTTCCTGCTCTTCTTCCTCACCTGGTTGTTGCGCTGGCTCTGCTCCGCCGGCTTTGCCTGTGAGCCCGAGAGCGGCCTCATCTACCTCGAGACCTGCAAATACCTGCATAACCTGCAGACCATGCCTGCCGTTATGGCGCTGCTGGTTGTGGGGGTGCTGCTGGTACTGGGTGGCATGGCCGGTGGCTTGCGCGGGTGGCGCCGCGGTATATGGCCGGCCGGTGCGGGCAGCGTGCTGGTTGTACTTGCCCTGCTGCTCTGTGCCGGGTGGAACAACACCGCTTACTATCCCTCGCTAGCCTCGCTGCAAAGCTCGCTCACCATTGCAAACAGCAGCTCCAGCCTCTTCACGCTGCGCACGATGACCTATGTCTCCTTCATCATTCCCTTCGTGCTGGCCTACATTGTATGGGCATGGCGTGCGCTGGATCGTACCCCCATCACCCCGGAGGAGACTAACGAAGGCCACTAAAGCGCCGGGGCAAGCACTTAGCAATCCTCAGCAACCGCATCAGCGGTTGCTGTGTACGGTGCCGTTCACACGGCGGTGCTCACGGGGATTTACCACGGAGTCATCGCTCCACAGCCCCTTGCGAGCCTTGCGGGCGGCTGCCTCGGCCTTTGCCAGCTCGGCGTCAGCCTTGTCGTCGGCATGGTAGTCGTAATGCCAGGCTAGCCCCGCCTTCAGCATTTCGAGGTTGACGTAGGTCTTGCCCACATACACGCGTGCCACATAGCGGTCGTATTGGTCAATATCCATCACCTCCAAGCGAATCTTTTTGCCGCGGGTGAGTTTCTCGAGCTTCTTGCGCGATTGGCCTGAGAACTCCTGGTTCTTCTCCGGAGCATCGATGCCGTACAAGCGCACACGTACTTCATCGCCCTTTTCCTTACCCTGCGGGATGAACTTCAGGGAATCGCCATCCTGCACATAGCTGCAGCGCCCCTGCAGAATTTCCGCAGGAGATTCGTGAACCCCTAAGAGTAACAGAATAAAGGCAAAAAGTCGTTTCAGCATGAAAGGCAAAATGTTGTGATAAGCAAAGCATAACAAAGCCGAGTCTTTTTGCAAGTCTTTTTTGCTTGCCGACCCTGATTTTGTGTGCTAATCTCGTGGGGTATGAAAGCGCTCCTCATTAATGGCAGTCCCAATGCAAATGGTAATACTTTTCACGCACTCAGCATGGTAGCAGAAGGGCTCCGCACCGGTGGCGCCGAGGCCGAAATTCTTCAGATCGGCACCAAGGCCGTGCAGGGTTGCATTGGTTGCCGCCGTTGCCTGAAGAGCGGTCGCTGCGGTATGAACGATGAGCTTTACAACACCATTTACGACATGCTCGACGAGGTGGACGCCATCGTCATCGGCAGCCCCACCTACTTTGCCGGCCCCAATGGCTCACTGTGCGCCCTGCTCGACCGCCTGTATTACTCCGCCGGCAGCAAGCTGGCCTACAAACCCGGTGCCACTATTGCCGTGGCGCGCCGAGGCGGAGCCTCCACCACACTCGACCGCCTCAACAAATACATCACCTACAATAACCAGCCACTCGTCAGCTCCTTCTACTGGAACATGATTTACGGCATGCGCCCCGGTGAGGTACAGCTCGACCCCGAGGGCTGCCAGACCATGCGTAACCTCGGCCACAACCTCGCATGGCTCATGCAGTGCATCGCCAATGGCCCGGCACACCCCACGCTCGATGAGCCCCGTGCCTGGACGCACTTCGTGCGCTAAAGAAAACGCACGTTATCCCCCCGCCTTTACACATCGCCCGCACCACGCGGGCGATGTGCTTTTCAGCACGGCAAAAAACTTTTGACTTTTTTGTAGACACTTTCTTCTTTTCGCATTCCTGATAGTGGGCACACCTCCCACATCACAAACACACAACACATCAATACCAATTATGCAGAAGATACTCCCCCTCGTACTTGCCGCCGCAGTGTTCGCCACCGCCATGAACTCCACCGCTCAGGCAGCTCCTCATCAGGGGCCACGCGCCATGAAGGAAGGATTGAAGAACGGACCTAAAGACGGCATGAAGCACGGCCTGAAATATGGTCTTAAAGATGGCGCCAAGGAAGGCCTGAAAAATGGCTTGAAAAAGGGCATGAAGAATGGTAAGAAAAACGGCGAGAAGCGCTAAGCATCTTTCCTTGGCTTACTCCACCCCGGCACTGCACATACGACATATCGCAGTGCCGGTGCATCTGTATATAGACCGAAACGCAGCAGCCTTCCACATTTCATGAGTATCAGCGAGCAGTTCGAGCAATACCGTGACAAACTCCAGGCTCAGGCAAACAAACGCCTGAGCCCCATGCTGCAGCGCAGAGTCACAGCGCAAGATATTGTGCAGCAGACTCTACAGACAGCCTGCTCTCGGCAGGAATTCTTCGAGGCGCGCCCCGACGTTCCTCTATACAACAAGCTCCATATCATCCTGCTGCAAACGATAGCTGCTCAAGAACGCTACCACCTGCAAAGCAGTAAGCGCGATGCATGCCGAGAAGTCAACATCGTTGATGACACCCCGGATTCAGCCCCGGGCGGCGCACACGCCCTCAACTGGAATGCACTGGCCGATACGGCAGCTGGCCCTATGACCTGTGTTGCCCATCGCGAACGCAAAGACTTGATACAAAAACTACTCAAAACGCTATCACAAGCCGACCAGGAAATCCTGGAACTCAGACTGATTCAGGGGATGAGTAATGCAGAATGTGCCACATACCTCGATATATCCCCCAAAAACGCCAGTATACGACTGGCACGCGCAGTAGCTCGCCTGCAAGCAGCTCTTTCACAGTTCACCAGAATCTCGCCATGACTCACGAGCCCACTCCTGAGGAAATCATAGAGCAATTCATCACGGCAACCGAACTCGGCAATGATGAGAAATTGGCCAATCTTCAATCACGCTTTCCTCAGTTATCAGATGAACTGAGAGATATATTGCAGCTTCTTCGCCCGGACGGCGAGTCCCATCTTGGGGGATTAAGCACGGAGGAATACTTCGATTCGCTCCTGCCTCCGGATTCGGATTTTCGCATCATACGTCAGCTGGATAGCGGTGGCATGGGGATTGTGTTTGAGGGCATGCAGCTCTCACTCAATCGTCGTGTGGCTATCAAGTTTCTATCCGCTGCATTGGTACGCGATGAAGAGCAACGCCGTCTCTTTGAACAGGAAGCCCGCCTGATTGGCATGTTGCACCATCCTAATATCGTCAAGATTATCAGCGTGCAATGCACCGAACGCTACTGCTACTACGCCATGGAATATGTGGAGGGGCATAACCTTTCGCAGCACCCAAACAACCACCCACGAGAACTAGCACGCATTGCCCTTCACGCAGCACAGGCTCTGGCCTACTCTCATAGCTGCGGAATTATGCACCGCGACATCAAGCCATCCAACATCATGCTCGACCACGAGGGCAATGTGCACCTGTGTGACTTCGGTCTGGCTTGCCTTATGGAATGGGGCAGCGGCTTTTGCGAGCCAGGCGCCGGCGCATCCGGCACTCTGCGCTATATGTCGCCAGAGCGACTCTTGCACGGCAGAAATGATTTTCTGGCCGACCAATATGCCCTGGGCGCTACCCTCTATGAATGCGCAAGCGGTCAGCCTCTTCATCAAGGAACAACACGCCAACAGTTGCGTCATTGCATAGAAAGAGGCCATAAGAAAAAACTGTCTGGAATTGATTCCGATTTTGCCGCCATTATCAACAAAAGCATCAGCCCCCGCCCTTCTGACCGCTATCGCAGCATGGGAGATATGGCGCAAGACTTACAGCGCTACCTGCAATACGAGCCAGTCAAAGCAACAAACACCGACATCCTTCACAAGCTCCGGCTGTGGTTTAAGCGAGCTCCGATTACCGCCCTGCTCTCGTTCAGCTGCATCATACTGGTGATTGTATCTGCCCAATTCCTGATAATGGGATACGTACGTACGGCGCAGGCTCTGGCAACAGCAGAAACCAACGCCGCCTATGCAGATGACATTCTCGAGCAAATCTTTACGTCACTTCAGCAGCAACCACCATCACGAACAAACACGCGCCTCATGAGCACGCTGTTGCCGTATTATACAAAGCTCATTCGACAAGCTGACAAACCGACAGATGCCATACTGAAGGCTCAACACATCATCGCCATATGCGCCGAACGCAGCGGGGATAATAAGCAAGCGCTGAAAGCATACCAACAAATTCTGAAACTGGAGCGCACGCCTCAGACACTCATCAATCTGGCTCATAAACTGAAGGAAATCAACAACCCCGAAGAGGCGACCCTGTTATACAGGGAAATCATCAAAAACGGAGAACTGTCGCACATACCTGCACAACGATTTCTGGCAGCTGAGGCTCTGTTGGCTCTTGCGGAAAAGGCAGACTCGGCAGAGCTTCGCAAGGCTCACAAAATCATAGCTCAACTCCTGCAGGAAGACGGAACCAATGCAGACTATCGCTTTCTCTATGCCCGCATGCTGATGGCATATCCTGAAAACCATCAAACACTTCGTATTCCAGGCATGGAGCCCAATGCAACGCAACTTCTCCACAAGCTCTGCACCGAGCATCCTCGCAAGCTGAACTATATGCAGGAGCTCATCAAACTGAGCACAAAACGTCTCAGACACCAACCAGGTCTATACAACCACGCACGCGAAGAGATTCTACACGCGCTGCGTACCGCTGACCACTTACTCTCACTGGCTCCCCATGACCAGCAATCTGTACAAGCCATGCTGGAACTCTATCACGCCAGCATTCGGGCTGCGCGTCACGCTGGAAATCATACCGAGGCCCGCAAACTCACAGATCGCCGCCTAAGCATACTGGAGCACATATGTCTCAGCCCTGATACCCCGGACGAACAACAACTCACGCTCATTGACCTCCTTTTCGATAAAATGGCTCTTCAGTCACGAGCCGGACACCACTCCGCCACTACAGAAATACGCCGTACCATCGAACAAAAACTCGCCCACATCAAACACCCGGATGCAGCCTCGCGCCGCCAGCGCCTGCAGCAATAACAACCACACTATACGCATGTCCCCTTCCTTTATTTTTCGTATTATTACGTTAGTAATGGCTGTTATCCTTACGCCGATGACCAGCCACGCCTCGCCTCGTCATCCCCGCCCTCAATCAATCCCGCAGGAATACCAGAGGGCAAGCAAACATAGCTTTACAAGTGGAACTCACGTTCTCCCATACCGTTGTTTCATGGAAAACAAGGAAAGTGCCGGCGCACCCCTCTTGCTCCTGCTGCTCCATGGCCGCAGCGGCTCCGGCTATGACAACACAGCACAACTCTCATCCCCCGCATTGCCTAGTCTACTGGAATATGTAAAGCGACATCGCATCAAATGCATCATCCTGTTACCCCAATGTCCCCCTGAGCAGGATTGGTTAAGCAGTGGGGCTCTCGATACAGCTGTGCAACTAGCTCAAAAAATGAGCAAACGCTACAATATCAACAAACAAAACTGCTGTATCTCGGGTGTTTCCATGGGCGGACGCGCTGCGTACGAGGCAATGCTTCGCCAGCCCCGCGTATTCGGCAAATGCCTCGTCGTTGCAGGTAGCGCCCATGGAAACAAAATCCAACAAGCCAAGGGCAACTTCTATATCGTACACGGTGAGTACGATAGGACAATCCCTCTCGACCGAGCCCTACAGACCGAGCAAGCCCTCCGCTCCAATCCCCGCAACAATGTTAAGCTACGCATTCTTCCCCAAATGCAGCACATCGACAGCTGCCTGTCCGGCTATGATACCGCCGCATGGAAATGGGCATTCTCACCAACAAATCGAAAAAAAAGGAGGGAAGAAAAATAACGACAGTTGATTTGTGGCAACAACAGAAGAGCAATGTATACCATTCTGAAAGGCTTCCCCAGCACTTACGATTTTCCACTCTTCACCTGGGGTGCACCTTTTTCGATAGCGAGTTTAATGACATTCGCCGCGCGGGTACGCACCGTCTCATCGGCATCCTGAGTCAAGAGCTGTAGCGTTTGCATCGAAGCTCGGCATGCCTGCAAGCTGTCGCTGAGGCGAATGATGCGTTTCGTCATATCAAAGAAAGTCTTTCGCACCAAAAGGTCGCGAGCTCGCGGACTCTCTGCCGACTTGCTACGTGTAAACCATTGCTCAAAACAATAGGAAGGTAGGCGCTCCATTCCCTTTAACAAGACAGCAATGGCCGTGGGACGGTTCTGGCGACGCGCCACTTTGATAGCGACCACCTTCAGAAGCGGCAATTCCTCCGGCTTTACCATATCAGCCAGCACGCCAACCAAGTCGTTAGCTTTAGTCTCGCGCACAATCGAAACAAGGCGAGTCTGATGCTTCTTCTCAAGAGGCGACATGTATTTGGAGGCAAATATATCCTGCATCTTCACATCTTTGTCCGCCACATTCACGCCCTGGGCTTTCAGTTGCAGGAGTACCTGTTTGGCACGATTAGACACATTCAGCGCTGCATGGCGAGCCAAATGAGTCAACACAGCCACAGCCTGCACCGCAGCGGCTACGTTCTGGGTTTTCTCTACCACAGTCAAAAGATGCTGATAGAGCTCATCATCACTCAACAGCTTCTCGTTCGTCGTACGATAAGGGCTCGTCTTCGCCTCCTTGAACCAATTATCCAGACAATCAGCAGGCAGCGTTTCCACTTGCGACATCAGCTCCGCCAACAAAGCCCGTTTGCCCCAACGACGAGCACACAATACGGCATAGCCCAGTCGCGATGCATCGTCACCAACCATCTCCTTCACTTCTTCTATCTTGTCTGCTTTCAAAAGCAGAGTTAGGCGAGAGAGCAATACAGCCTTATCATCAAGCACCTGGCTGTTAGCTGATTTTGCTTCCTCCTTAACAGCCAGAGCTTCCGAGGCTGCATTTTTCTCAGCCAATTCCTCAGCAGCTCGCGCCTCCGCCCACTCCACAGCACGCAACAAACGCCAATCTTTAAGCATCGGGCAAGGCTCGCCCCAGATATTCAATACGTAAAAGCACACACTATCCGGCATGATTTCAGCAGAACGCGTGCGGGCATCATACCTGTCGGCGATAGACCAATCAGACACCAGCATACAAATGGGGCGCTTCGCGTTACGAGCAAAGTATCTGGCATCGAGCATCGCGGCCTCGGTACGATAGACAGTCTCGCCCTCACTATGTCGTACTACGGAGCTATCACTCAGCAGACGCAACACCTTGCGCGACACATGAGCACTTTCCGCAATGACTTCCAGCGAAGCTCTGTGAAGAATCGGCAGCTGAGTGGGCAGAGCACCGCAATTCTTCACATGCCGCAGGAACGTTTCTATATGAGGCGATTTCAAAGCAGACGATGTTATCACCACGTCGTATTGATTCAACAGAGAGGTAATCTGTTGACAGGCGCTCTTCTCATATTCCATGCCCAATTCCTCCCAATCTGCTATCCTCCCCTCTGATCGAAGGTAGAAAGTAATCTTCACCCCCGCATACACGCTCAAGGCAGCAGCCAGCCCGGCATCAGCAGTCAAAAAATGCACAGGCGACCCAGTATCCGCATGCCAGATTGCGAGACGACGGAAGACGCTATCAGCAGTCGCAGTCATGCCGTCCAGCAAAGCCTTAGCAATATCGCGTTCCTCCGGTAACACGCGCAACGGCTCAAACAAGGCCTCATGCGTTGTCACAAACTCAAGAGCGGCCTGCGCATCGGCATGTTTCGTATCAACAAGTCGCTGCAGTTCCTCCATAACGGAGCGGATAACTTTAACCTGCATCTTCCCCGCCCGCAGGTATTTTCTACCCAACTCATTCATCAGAAAAGAGGTATCCACATAGGAATCAAAAGTTTCAACCGCACTCATTACGCAATCGTTATATCACATCCGTATCTTAATGGCAAGTCATAGATTCCGGAAAGCAAGACCAGATTACAGCTTGACGGTACGTGACCTATCAGCTAGAATAGCTGTACCATGATACACAAGCTGATAGGAACCGTGCTGATGGCTATGACGGCTGCCGCCGCGCCTATTGAGTGGATGACCAATCTGGAGGCAGCAGGTCAACGCGCCAAGGAGGAGCAGAAACTGCTACTCGTTGAATTCACCGGGTCAGATTGGTGCAAGGCTTGTCTCATACAGAAGGAAAAGGTACTCGAAGCACCGGAGTTTGAAGACTGGGTAGAGCAGCACTGTGTAGCTGTCGAAATCGATGTACCCAACAATGCCGCCCGAGTAGGTGGCGAACAGCAAAAGGCTCTCAACCAGTTGCTTTGTGATGAATACGGAGTCGTCAGCTTTCCGACGCTGCTTATCATGACTCCTGAGCTGGTCGAAGTGGGTGGCTACAGAGGGGCTCAAAGCTCCCCGACAAAAGCCATAGCCGAACTCGAAAAATCTTTCAATACTGCTCAACGGCTGGAGCAAGCCCTGACAAAAAACGAAGCCAATCGCACTGCGGCCCTCTGCATTTTCTATCAGTCCCCCGCCGGCAAACCGCTCCATATCAGCTACCCACTGCTCAAACGGCTCGTTGAAACCGACCCACATGACAGCATGGGACTGCACACCGAATTCAGGAACCGCCACCAAATCAGGCAACTGGAGCGCGACCTCATCACTGCAGGCGGCTACGAAGCCCGCCTGCGCTGTGCAGAGTCCGTACTGGCAGCCGCCGAACCGGCCAATGTGCCCTACCTCCGTAAGCGTAAGGGGCAGCTCATGAGAGAGCTGGCCTTACATATCGCCCGACATGCCCAATCCGCGCAGGAGCTCACACGCGCCCGAAAAAATCCTCGAAGACTCCATCGAATACGTTGACTCTGAACACGAGAAAAATCAACTGCGGCATTTTATCGATACATTCTTTGCCCGACCGATCGTTTTCCTGCGTAAGTAAAGGTCGCCAACGAGAGGAGCCGTTGTTCAGTTTCGGGCATTCTGCAACAGCTCCAGTGCCTCATGGTATTCTTTCAGCATAGACCGGTAAGAAGAGAGGCATCTTTCGGCTGAGGAAAGCGAAACTAACATATCCCATTTGTGTTTCTCAAATTGTTCTCGCAACAAATCGACCGGAGTCCTGCCGTCCTTATTCCGGATATCAGGCCGCGCACCTGCTGCCAACAGGGCTGAAAGGTTTTCAGCCTCATCTCCCCAGCGGGAGTAAAGAGGTATCAGATAATGCAACGCCGTATTTCCCTGAGAATCCACCATTTGCACATCAGCACCGGCCGCCAGCAGCACCGACAACATGTTACCATGCGCCAGCATGAGCGGAGTAAGTCCATCATGCGCCGTGACATTTACCTCGGCTCCGCTGCTCAGAAGGATATTCACATCCACGCTGCTATGCTCTCCACACCTGCGCAAAGCCGCCAGCAATAGAGTGTCGCCCCGAGAATCGAGCTCATTCACACTGCGGTGACATTGCGTGAAAAATGTCTCGATAAAAGCCGGCAGTTGCTCATTATCCACATTTGCCACCCACTCGTACAGGGAATCAATGGGGATTACTCTCCGGCGGTCGGTATCCCCGAAAAAAAATTCATAATCACGAATCTGCCCGAAGGCACAGCTGCTCATCTGCATGGGGTCTACCCCGGCGCCCAACAACAGGGGTGCCAGGCGAGTGTCACCCGCGCATTTATCCAGCAGTTCATACAGAATTGCGGTTCCCCTCTGCGAGCCTTTCACAACAGCCAGGTGTTCACATGCCTCAGACTCTGCAAACGGTATGAGATTGTACCGCATATCCTGCAGTGCTGCGTATGCCCTCACCTCGGGCGCCACATTATCATGGGCACATTTAGGGCTGCTATTCAGATAGAGCTTCTCCGCCATCGAGAATAAACCGGGGGAGGGCACGTCATCCCGCGCACCGTAGCGGCGGAGTATCTGCTCACAACGGTAGTGAGCATCCAGTGCATTATCCATTATCTTATTTTCCCGGCAATAGTACAACGGCACAAGCCCCTCCTTATCTGCGGCATTCACATCAGCGCCATTCTCACAGAGAAGTTCTACCACATCCGTGTCGGGCCGCCCCCTCTGCATCAAAACACGATGTAGCGCCGTCTCCCCGGATTCCGTGCGCTGGTTCACATCTGCCCCATACTTCAATAACAGGCGTAACAACTCCTCATTGTCACGCTCCGCAGCCCAGATTAGCGGTGAACGTCTTGAACTAATGGCAAATAATTGATCAGGAACCAGAAAATTCGGCGATTGCCCTGCCTTCAACCGTTTTTCCACCTCATCCAACTGCCTCCTTTGGCATAAGAAGAAAAACTTCTGCTCCGGACTCAGCGCCAGCTCTGAATCTTCGTTGAGCACCTCCAGAGCCTCCGCAAGCGCTTTGGCCCGGCGTTCATCCGCCGCACCGGAAAGCTCATCCACCAACCCAAGCGCAATGGATATCCCTATGACGGCATCCTCACAAGACGACAACAATACAGTTCCCGCTAACGCAGGAATTGCCAACCATCGGAAGGAACATTTCATAGACATGGGCTAAGAGTGGGTTACCAACTTCAGTCTACCAAATCCCCCTGCAGATAGCAAGTATAAACACCTCGGCTCAACGCATTCCTGTCATTTGCATTCAACATTACACCAATATTCCTGCCGTTTTCGTTCAAGTTTACTGCATTATTCCTGCCGTTTTCGTGCAAAAAGATTGCAATCTGTTGAAATCGAACATCAAACAAAAAAGCAATTCTTTCAATCAATTTCGATCCCCTTTAGGCCATAACGAAATGTTATTTCATCACAACAGGCAAGTCAAAAGGAACGCGATTCCATAGGAAACAACATGTATCAGCACCACAAGGATGACGGAAGCACCAACAGCTCTCTTGCGAGAAAACTGAGCAAAACGGCGCAACGTGTAAAAAGAAGTGCCACCTACAAACACGGGCATCAGAATAGCGGCAAAAAGCCCAATCACGCGCATATCATTCATCATGTATGATACAGCAGAATCCAGCACAACGGCAGCGGGCTCAGCCAGTGAGGTGAGCATAGCCGCTTTGATAACATACTTTCGCTCAACTATGCCATGTGAGAGCGGCAGATATACGGCAAGAGCACACAGCAAGCTCAATATCGCACAGGCCGCAATTATTATCAGACAGGAGAGAAATAAAATTCCGTACATACCAATATTTCCTACGGAAGAATACTACCGAACATCGCAAAAATCAAGGGAATAAACAGCATCAGCTGGAATAATAGAAACAGCCCGGCTGCCGCCCACGCTCGCCCTGTGCTGAAGCCCAACAGCTGCTTGCCATACATCTGCGCCATGACCAGAGAGACGGGGGCCGCAATACTATCCGGCACGCCCTCAATACACTCCGCTAATACAGCACACAGCAATGCCACCGCCATAATCAGCGCCGACGCCCGCAATATTTGTGACTGCGTGCAGGTTGTACGCCCCAGCAGGTAATAGGCGCCATAAATGGCCGCAAAGAGAAGGAGACAGCCGACCATTAACTCTGTGCAGAAAGCGGTATACATCATAGCCTCAAGGTTTGGTGTATTGCATGATCATCTCCTCTGCTTGCCCCCGAAATGGGGACTCAGCCCAGACTTTCTGCACCTTTGCCCGCAGAGGCGCCTCGATACCGCGGCACCCGCCGGCCTTCAGTAACATGCGCAGCAGGGTTACATCCCCTGCGGCATGCCCCTTAATAAATGCGCCGTATATCGGTTGGTCCTCCACTTCCGTGCGTTCCGGGGGTAAAACCGTATTGGCACCGGCGGCCAGCAGGAGCTTTACAATTTCCACATGTTGTTCTCTGGCCCCACCGCTGCCCCAAGCGCAGGCAAGAGATAGTGCGGATTGGTCGGAATTTCTGCTCCAATGGGAGCGACGAATCCGCAGATTGACATCAGCCCCGCATTCCAGCAAGGCCTTCACGGCAGCCGGTTTGGCCTGATGAGCAGCCACCATGAGCGGGGTCGACTCCAGCCATGAGCAGGGGTGGGTGGAATCTGCGCCGGCAGCCATGAGCACACGTACCGTTTCTCCGTGGTCATTCAAGGAGGCAAGCCACAACGGCGTCTGCCCCTCTTCATCCAGCTCGGCCTCAACATCCGCCCCGGCTTCGATAAGCAGCTTCGCCGCCTCTGTGCGCCCTGCTATGGAGGCGTACAGCAGCGGCGTAAAATCATCCGGCGCATTATCGGCATCCACCTCAGCCCCGGCTGCCAACAGCAACTTTACAATCTCAGAGTGTCCCTTGTGGGCAGCATGATGCAAGGCTGTATGGCCGTCTGCGCTCTCTGCACGGGCATTTGCCCCGGCGGAAAGCAGCAATTTTACCACTTCTGCCTGCCCATTCAAAGCAGCTACCATCAGAGGCGACTCCTCAGTTTCAGGTAATTTGGCATTGACATCTGCCCCGCAGGCAAGCAACTCTTTCACAATATCAATACGTCCCAGTTTCGATGCAATGTAGAGTAGTCTGGCCCCTTTCTCCGGCCAATCTGTCGAAGCCCCGGCCGCCAGCAGCACTTTTGCCACCTCCTTATGGCCATAAATATGGGCATAGTGCCAGGCCGTGCCGCCATCTATCGGGTTTACGGCATTTACATCCGCCCCGGCGGCAAGCAATTGCCGCACCAAACCGAGAGCCCCCTGAGAGGCTGCCAGAACAAGCGGCGGCGTGGTTCCTTTCTTTGCCCCATCCGGCACGGCGCCCCCGTCCAGCAGAAGGCGCACGAGTTCCGGCTGCTGCAGACGCACGGCCAGATACAAGGGAATCTCCACATTCGGGTCAGCCCCCGCAGCCAGTAAAGCCTTTACTGTGGCGGGGGATTTTGCCACGACGGCCAGCTCCAGCGGGGAATAGGCAATACTATCTTTCTCCGGTACCGGATTAAGCGCAGCCCCGGCCTTGCAGAGAAGGCTCACAATTTCCGCATGGCCACGCCCGGCGGCGAAATGCAGAGCAGTCATCCCCTCCGAGCTATCATCCGCCAGAGGCCACTCACCCTCCTTGAGAACATACTGAGTCGGCAGGCGATTCCAAGTAGAGCTTGCATCCGGCTTCGCTCCGGCCTCCAGCAGGATTCTCACAACTTCCGTATGCCCATACCACGCCGCAAACATCAGCGGCGTAAAACTGCCGTCATTTCTCAAATCCACCAGAGCCCCGGCGGCCAGCAGAGCCTTTACCTTCTCCACCTGCCCCGTCATCGCGGCCGCTTGCAGCACCGTCTCATAGCGCCTACCGGTGTAGTTGTCTATCTTATTCACCAGTTCCGGGTGCTCCGCCAGCAACTGCCGAAAACGCTCCTCGTCGTTACACGCTGCGACCTCAGGTCTATCTGCGCGATTCATCATTTCCTGAAGTGCCCGAGGCGTCTTTTCCACGCTTGTGCAGGCTCCCGACAGCACAGCCACGGCCAGAGAAAGCAGTATCCGGTATCTCGTTTTGTGTGTTTTCATACTCTATACTAGTATAGGCGTTTCTCACCGATTTTTTTTCGACTCTTTTCGGTATTTTTTTATTTAATCAACAAATATGGCAATAAAACAACCGAGCTGATAATGGTTCCGGGTACGTCCACCCCCACAAACAATACAGCAACAAGGGGCCACCTGACGAAACCGAAGAGATATGACCGATTAGGCTGCATTGGCACATACGCCCTCACACCGCTGTCGGTGTATGCGGCAAGTTGCAGACTTCTGTATCCCCGGACGCTCTCAACATTCAGAATCGACTGACGCAGTGGCACCGGAACAGCCGATGCGGTGTCCCAATCCTCTGCCGCAACACAGGTGGGTGCATCCTCCGGCGCATCCGGCAGCTGCAAACCGGTCAGAACAGCGGCATCTGCTGCAGATAGCCGATAATAAAACGTCTGGCACATTTCCTTATCCCCGACAGGAAGTACTTTCTCCCTGAGAGTCGGGACATGATACCACAGAACAAAACGTCCGGAGGAGAAGAATCTCACAGTTACAGGAATATAACAGGCATTCCCCAATCGGTAACAACAGTCGGAACTGCGGGTAGACACGGGCTCATAGCGAAAATGAGTCGCCATGGAATGCGACGTCCAAAATACGCACGAGGACAGCAAGCATGCCGTCAAAAAAAACATAGGATAGTCAGACACTTCATTTTCGAGCCTCAATACGTGCAATCAGCAAAGCCGTTGGCGCGGAAAATGGCGCGGATGGAGTTGGTGAGCTCCTGCTCGGGGGGCTCAACATCAGCAAGGGTGTAGTCAAGCCCGAGCTCCTCCCATTTATAACGGCCAATCTGGTGGAAGGGCAGCACATCCACGCGCTGCACGTTGCCGAGCCCGGCGGCATAGCGAGCCAACATCTCGACATCGGCGGGGTTATCGGTCACACCGGGAACCAGCACATAGCGCAGCCACACAGGCTTACCGGCAGCTGCCAGACGCTCAGCAAAATCGAGCGTGGGTTGGAGCGGTTGTCTGACCAGAGATTGATATACCTCGGGATTCCATGCCTTAATATCCAGCAGCACCAGGTCAATGTCTGCCAGCATGGCGTCATCCACCACTGCACCGAGGTGGCCGGAGGTATCGATGCAGGTATGAAGCCCCTGCTCTTTGCAACCACGCAAAATAGCACGGGTGAAGTGAGGCTGAAACAGCGGGTCACCTCCGCTGACAGTCACGCCACCGCCCGCCGCCTTCATAAAGGCGGCATAGCGGCTGATTTCCTCCAGCACATCATCGGCAGAGCGTTCTTTGCCGCGACGTACAAAGGAGGTATCGGGGTTATGGCAATAGCGGCAGCGCAGACTGCAACCGCTGAGAAAAAGAACAAAGCGCACTCCCGGCCCATCTACCGTCCCACAGGACTCGACCGAGTGGACAAGGCCGAGAATGGGTTGGTCAATGCTTTGTGAGGAAATTGCGCTCATATCAAAAATCTATCTACCATCTACAATTTACAATCTACAAAGTTCAAGTTCGGCTCGCTCTCGCTCGCGGCAGGAGCCGCCGAACTTAATACTTTGTAGATTGTAGATATGTAGATTGTAAATCCCTTTACTTGGAGTGGAAGGTACGGGAGATTACTTCACGCTGCTGCTCGGGAGTCAGCTTGATGAAGTTCACAGCGTAACCGGACACGCGGATGGTCAGCTGGGGATACTTCTCGGGGTGCTCCATGGCATCCATGAGGGTCTCGCGCTCCAGCACGTTCACGTTGATGTGGTGACCGGTAGCGGCGAAGTAAGCATCCAGCAGGCCGACGAGCTTGGTGCGGCGCTCCTCGTCCTCCTTACCCAGAGCACCGGGAACGATGGAGAAGGTGTAGGAGATACCGTCCTGGCTATCGTCGTAGTTGAGCTTAGCCACAGAGAGCATGGAAGCAACGGAACCGTTCTTGTCGCGACCGTGCATGGGGTTGGCACCCGGAGCGAAGGGCTCGCCGGCGCGGCGACCGTCGGGGGTGTTGCCGGTCTTCTTACCGTATACCACGTTGGAGGTAATGGTGAGCACGGACTGCGTGGGCAGAGAATCGCGGTAGGTGTGCAGGCTGCGAATCTTGTTCATGAAGTTGGTAACAAGGTCGCAAGCGATGTCGTCCACACGCGGGTCGTTGTTGCCGTAGCAGGGGAACTCGCCCTCGGTCTCGAAGTCAACGATAAGCCCCTCCTCGTTGCGGATAGCCTTCACCTTGGCGTACTTAATGGCGGACAGGGAGTCAGCAGCCACGGACAGACCGGCGATACCGCAAGCCATCGTGCGCAGAATCTCGGGGTCGTGCAGAGCCATCTCGATGCGCTCGTAGCAGTACTTGTCGTGCATGTAGTGGATGATGTTGAGGGCATCCACATAGGTCTTGGCGAGCCAGTCCTGCATGTTGCTGAAGAGCTCCATCACCTTGGCGTACTCCAGATACTCGCCCTCGTAGCGGGGAGCAACGGGGGTCACCTGCTTGCCCTTCACCTCGTCTACACCGCCGTTAAGAGCATAGAGAAGGCACTTGGCCAGGTTGGCGCGGGCGCCGAAGAACTGCATCTGCTTACCAATGCGCATGGCGGACACACAGCAGGCAATGCCGTAGTCATCGCCCCAGTACGGGCGCATGAGGTCGTCGTTCTCATACTGCACAGAGGAAGTCTCGATGGAAACCTTGGCGCAGAACTTCTTGAAGCCCTCGGGCAGACCCTGAGCCCACAGCACGGTGAGGTTCGGCTCGGGAGCCGGTCCCAGATTGTACAGAGTCTGCAGCATACGGAAGGAGCTGCGGGTTACCAGCGTGCGGCCGTCCTCGCCCATACCGCCGATGGACTCCGTTACCCAAGTGGGGTCGCCGGAGAACAGGCTGTTGTACTCGGGGGTGCGGATGAAGCGAACCATGCGCAGCTTCATCACGAAGTGATCCATGAGCTCCTGAATCTCAGACTCGGTAATGGTACCGGCAGCGAGGTCGCGCTCGAAGTAGATGTCAAGGAAGGTAGAAACACGACCCAGGGACATAGCGGCGCCGTTCTGCTCCTTCACAGCGGCGAGGTAGCCGAGGTAGGTCCACTGCACAGCCTCGCGGGAGTTCTGAGCGGGGCGGCTGAGGTCGCAGCCGTAGCTCTGGCCCATGCGGGCGAGCTCGTCGAGTGCGCGAATCTGCTCATTCATTTCCTCACGCAGACGGATGAGGGACTCGGTCATCTCACCGGACTCGCGCTCCTTCAGGTCCTTGCGACGGGCAGCGATGAGCTTGTCGGTACCGTAGAGAGCCACACGGCGATAGTCACCGATGATACGGCCACGGCCATAGGCATCGGGCAGACCGGTGATGATGCCGGCGGAACGAGCAGCGCGGATATCGCTGGTGTAGGCATCAAACACGCCTTCGTTGTGGGTCTTGCGAATGCGACCGAAGAACTCAGCGGTGTGGGGGCACATCTGCAGGCCATAAGACTCAAGAGCCTTCTGAGCCATGCGCAGACCACCGAAGGGCATGAGAGCGCGCTTCAGCGGAGCATCTGTCTGCAGACCTACTACCTGCTCCTTGTCCTTGTCGATGTAACCGGGAGCATGAGACACGATGGTGGAAACCACCTCGGTATCGGCATCCAGCAGACCACCGGCATCAATCTCCTTCTTCATGAGGTCCTTCACCTCGTCCCACAGGTCATTGGTGCGGGAGGTAGGACCGGCAAGGAAAGAGCCATCACCCTCGTAGGGGGTGTAGTTCTGCTGAATGAAATCGCGCACGTTGATGGACTCAGTCCATACGCCGCCCTTAAAACCCTCCCAAGGATTGGGAGTTTCAGTTGCTGTCTCAGTCATAAAATAGCGTGCTTAAGGTTGAAATTTCGGACTCTTTTTCCGTGTAAGAATACTAACTGTTTTTGCTTTTAAAGTCAAGACGAATCGGTTAAATTTTAAAAGATTCTAAAAAAATCACATCAAGTGCGGTAAAGACCGAGCGAGCAGGTGATGATTCCGCGCCGACGAAGCAGCCTTTAAGCGCACCTATAACAATAAAAATTAACAACGACTTGCACGACTCCGCGGTAGATTTTACCGATAAGCAGAAGCCATTGGATTACAACGGGCCAAGGTCGTACAGCAAGAAGGCAACAGGAGAAAGAGCGATGGAAAGCGAGATATCCAGCACCAAGCAGACGCCCTGCACCGGATAGAGAGCGTAGTGCAACCAGCTGCGCTCATTGTCGTACAGGGTGTAACCATAATCGCACCTGAAGTCATACTGTCGTCTCCCCTGCGCCATATAAGGAATACTCAAAACGGGTTTCAGGCCGGCAAAATCGGCGCCGGTCAACACTTTGGGCGCGGAGTCAGCGTTGGGAGCGGCCACGTCCTCATAGTATTCATAACGAGGATTCCATTTTCGCAGTTCACCTTTCACATAGACCTCACCGACCTGCTTCCCCTGCGGAATTTTATGTTGAGGGTAAGAAAACCTGTGGTAGGACCCCTCAGAAGAAATGCTGAGAGTTTCCACCGAAATGAGAGAAGGATGTACCGGTGCAAGCAGCAAGGGCACTCGGGCGTAATATGCGCCGTCTTTATAGTAAATGTCCTCTTGTTTTTCCCACCCAATACTGTAAACTTCATTACCGATGGAGTCCACATATTCACGGCTGGTAACGCTGACCACCGTACAGGCAGACAAACAAAGCGCAGCAGCCATCATAAAGAGCTTAGTCAATATCCATTTCATCGTCGGGTAGTAAAAAAAGCTCTGCCGCTAATCAGAAATCAGCGGCAGAGCGATTGAAGTAAATAACAGCGCCTATCAGTTGTTGTAGATGGCGCGAGCCTTGGCGGCAGCCTCGCGGTATGCCTTCACAGCAGCCTCCTTAGCCTCGCCGGTGGTAGCCTGAGCGGCGTCGTAGAGGTTCCACAGGTCGAAAGCCTGCACAGCAGCCTTCTGACCGGCGGTGTAAGCATCGGCCACGGAATCCACAGCAGCCTCCTGCTCGGGGGTAGCCCAAGCGTGGTTGTAGCCCTTCACGTCATTCCAGTGACCACGAGTGAAGTCGGGGAATGCAACGGCGCAGTTACCGTTATCCATGGAGAGGGAGCCAAGCTCGGCAAGGCAGCACCACTCAGCCAAGTCATACACATCCATATCGAGGGGCAGACCATGCTGCAGGCAGTACACCATGCGAACATCCATGAAGAAGTCCATACCACCGTGACCACCAACCTTCTCGGCCATGTCGCCGTACTTCTTGATGATGGGGTGACGATAGCGCTCACGGAGAGCCTCCATCTCCTCCTCGGGCATGAAGCCGTGGGAGTTCAGGTCTTCGTGGTTGGGGCGAGCACCATTGGCGATAAGCTGCTCAGCGTCGAAGGCGAAGCCCTCCACGGGATACTTGTTCACGAAACCGCGAGTGCCATTAAGCTGGAACAAACGGTTATAGGGCTGGGGGTTCATCACGTTGTGCTGAATCTCCACTACCTTACCGTTCTCCGTGCGCATGAGCGTCGTGGTGTGGTCACCATTGCGGAACTCGGGACAGGGCTTGCCGGTCTGCTTCTCCACAAGCTCCTTACCGTGTACGGACTTGGTGTCCATAGCGATGAGGGTCTTGAAGCGGTCACCGCGGTGAATATTCATCACCTGAGCCACAGGGCCAAGACCGTGCGTAGCATACACATCGCCGCGGTTCTCCTTGTTGTAGAGCAGACGCCAGCCGAGCTTGTCGGGGTCCTTCTTCTCATTCACCCAGTACTCACCCCAGAACGGGTCGAGGTTGTGGATGTAAGCACCCTTAGCGTAAAGCACCTCACCCAGCAGCCCCTTCTGAGCCATGTTGAGGGAGTCGAGCTCGAACCAGTCGTAGCAGCAGTTCTCAAGAATCATGCAGTGCTTGCGGGTCTGCTCAGACAGGTTGATGAGCTCCCAGCACTGCTGCAGGTTCATGGCGCTGGGCACCTCGATAGCGGTGTGCTTGCCATTCTCCAAAGCGCACTTAGCTACGGGGAAGTGATGATCCCAGTCGGTAGCAACATACACAAGGTCAATATCAGGGCGCTTGCAGAGCTCCTCATACCCCTTCTCACCCCAGTAGATATCAGCGGGAGCAAGGCCGGCCTTTCGCAGGCTCTTCTGGCACTTCTCAGCACGCTCCTTCTCGTAGTCGCACAGAGCAACAACCTCTACACCGGGAATGTAGGTGAAACGAGTTACAGCACCCGGGCCACGCATCCCCAAACCGACGAAAGCTACACGAACAGTCTTGAGCGCGGGAGCCTTCAGACCGATGACATGCTGCTGCCCCTCAGGACGAGTGGGGGACTCAACAACGAGAGTACCCTTATCCCAATGAGTCTTGGTGTCGGGCGACAGCGACTGAGCATTCAGGCCACCTGCGGCAAACAGAACCGCAAAAGCCAAAGCCATTATTTTGTTCAGTTTCATATTGTTTGCTAATGTGTTTGAAAGTATTATAACAGTTCGCACTAACTGCGATAAACGCTCTACTTTCGTTCCGTTCATTCTAGGCAATACTCATCACTAAGTCAAGCACATTCTTTGGCAACGTGCACAGGTGATTGATGGTCAGAGCTTCAAAAAAATCATTTATTCCTATAACCACAATAGGGCGACAATATCAAAACACAAGGTACAAATGACGATTTTTTAAGTTATGCGTCTTTCGTACTTAAAAAACGGTTCCTCCCGGCAAGGGCCGAAAGGAACCGTTTGGAATAGCTTTCAACAGCTGTTACTTCTTGGCTGCGGCCTGAATCTTATCAGCGAAGGGGTAAGTGCGCAGACCGACGACACGGCCGTTGTCATCCACCTCAAAGCCGTAGTGGCGGTCACCTATGCGGACATCGGTGATATAGCCCTTGTCGTTACGCGTGAGCCAGGCGTACTCCACATTGAAGTTTACGAGCGTCGGTTTGCCGGAGCCCCAGGGGTGAAGCATCGGCAACTTATTCTGCCCGGCAGAAAGAACGTCCAGATAGAACACCACCTCATTGATATTGGATTTGTACCCCTGCAGATAGCGCAGGATGGCGCCGATAAGTCGGGATTCGGAGCGAGCCCAGTGGTGGTTAGCCTGCGTAGCAAGGGACTCCTGCTGAGCAGCAAGGAACCAATCGATATCACCGCGCATGAATACCTTGCTGCGATAAGGACAGTTCTTCCAGTAGGCCTTCCAAGTGTCGTTCCAAGTCTCATTCTTACCATCCCACAGACCGAGCTCCTTAAAGCGCTCCTTGGTCAGGTTCATATTCCACCAGCCGGTTTCATCGGCAACAACGACGTTATTCTGGCCGGCATTGGTGGAGGCATAGAAGTTCTGATCACCCCAACGGCGCTTCAGGTCGGTATTGGCGCGTCGGTTCACATAGCCATCCAGCGAGTGACATACCTCGTGAGCCAGCACGAAGGTATAATAATCGCCACTTGCAGCACCCTTCTGACCGAAACACTCTTCCGTCAGCTTGACCATATCGCCGTGCATTTCAGCGACATTGTTACCCACCTCCACGCTGAAGGTGTTTTTATTGGACTCGAAGATATAGCACATAGCCTCACGGCCATCATCGAAATGCTGGCTGATGGAGATGTGATCATCCGGGAACAGAATGGGAGCGTGGTAATTGAGCAGATCCCAAGTAGCGCGCAGCTGACCTTCGGAGCAACGCTTATTGTCGGCCAGCGGCATACCCTTAGCCAGATAAGCCTCGCGGTCAAGCCCGGTCATACCCAGAGCATTGGCCACGGCCTTGCGGTGCTTGGCAGAATCCGGCAGCAAGCGGTGCAGCACAATCCAGTTCATGGTGAAGATACCCGGCACGTGGTGCATATCGCCATAGCTTACCAGCTCGTTCTTCTCGCGTTTCACCCAAGCCTCCTCCAGCACGCAGCGCTGCAGGAAGGGGTACTTCTTCACGTGAGTAGCCAGCATATTCCATGCAGCCTGACGCTTGGCGGGGGTATTCTGAGACACCGCCCAGCGAATCCAGCCTGTCATTAGCTCGCGGTAGCGCTTCAGGCCCTTCTGGCCATCTGCTTCGAGCACTCTGCCGAGATCCTTCTCATGACCCTTGTAAAGCTCATTCTCGATAATGGTGAGGTTACCGGCCCAGCTGTCGGGGTTCACACCCAGAGCGCTTGCCAGTTCGCGACCGGCATTACCGCCCAGCACCATGTCAGCAGTACCATCGCCATCAAAGTCAGCCACAGCCAGATGAGCACCGTTGAGGTTACGCACGAAATGCTCGTGAGGCATATTGGTAAGCGCCAACTGCATGTACTCGCCATCGCTGATGGTGGGCTTGGTTGCCTGGTTCACCCATGCATGCAGGGTACCCCAGTTAATGCCGTGCAGCAAGTCGGGGCGACCATCAGCGTTCAGGTCACCCACACCGGGAGCGATGTTGTAAGAGCGCAGGTAAATGACCTGCTGCTCGGGAGCAAAGCTGATGTTGCGCACCTTCTTCACACCACCTTCGATGGTGTAGAAGGAAGCCTGCCCCTTGTGATAGTACAGACCACCACTATAGCCGGTAATCAAATCGGGAGTACCATCGTGGTCGTAGTCGAGCAGAGAGAAGTGGCGGGTGGGCAGCTTCATGGTTGCACCGGTGGTGTCCTTCACAGTAGCACCGATTTCCAGAGCGGGAACATCCTGCCCCATCACATAGGCCATCACCATTGTGCCATCAGGCTTGCGGACGATGAGTTTATTGTCCTCGAGCACGGCGGCACCATCAGTCTCGAACTCAGCCTGAGCAGTTGTACGCAGAACCTGAGGCTCGGAGAACAGAATCTTGCCGCGCTTGGATTCATTGATGCTGTACCACAAGCGTGAATCGGCCTGAATGAGCAAATCCGCCTTCTTACCGTTGAGATAAATAGCCATCGGGTTGCGGTGGTTCTGCTTCTTGCCGGCGCCGGTGGTGAACTCAGGCAGAGCACCGAAGTAGCGGAACTCGCGCACAGCGGGAGCCACCTGATAGCGGCTGTCCTGCAGGGTCATCTTTGCCTTGGTGTAGCCACCACGACCATCCGTCACCACAACATCAAAGGAAGTCTCACCCGTACGGGCAAAGGCGGCATTCGGAGTGAAGGTAAACGAACCATCGCCATTGCTGGTTACCTTACCACCCTCGGGCTGAGTGTAGTAGGCCACGCTCATCTTGTCCTGATCCACATCGTAGGTGAAACGGTGCAGGATACTGCCTGTCACAGTAGGCTTAGAGGTCTCGACCAAATAAACCTGGTCAAACACCTGCGGAGCGTGGTTGTCGTACAGAGTTGCCACGGTCTCGGCAGAAACAGGCTTGTCAAAGATGTGAATCTGATCCAGAGCTGCGTTGTTGGTAGCAAATGCCTCGAAAACGCCCGGCAGTTTGCCCTTGGTGGTGGTACCGGTAGCTACTTCCTTGCCATCGAGATAGAGCACAACTTTACCGGTAGCGGCATCGCGGGTGAATACCACATGGTGCCAGTCATTATCGGTAATGGCAACAGGGGACACAACAATATTGCGCCCCTTCATGCGCATGCCCACCTGCCCCTTGTCATTCATCACGCCCCACAGAGTCGTGTAGTTAGAGCCAACCACGCCGCGCTTATTCGGAGCACCATTCAGGCGGGTCCAGTACGAGAATGTAACCGAGCCGTTCAGCCAATGCAACTCTTTCATGGTGCTGAGGAGACGCCCGGGAGCCATACCGGCATGCTGACGACCGGACACCCAAGCTGCGTTATCAGCCTCACACTTACCATTGATAACCAAGCAATCAGACTTGCCGGTCAGTTCATCAACGAATGTTGCATCGCACTTAAAAGGCGTCGGCATATTGTGCCAATCACGCCCTTCATCAAAGCTCCAATGAGCTTTCAGCGCATCAAAATCGCTATTTTGTGCAGCGACAACCGCGCCACAGGCCAGAGCCAAAGCAGCCATGGCAGAGCGAACAGGTAAAACAGTTCTTGTTTCCATACGCTCCAGAGTTTACCACAGCTGAACCGCATTTCAAGCATTATCCCCCGGATTTGTTGAGAAAAAGAAAAAAATTAAGGTATTTTTAAAGAGATTCAACTGACGCGCGAAGCATTTGAACCACCCCTCCATTTGTGTTATGATATACATGTATGGCAGAAATCAGCAGCTCCGCAGCAATCAGAGAACTGGCAGCACTCATGCGCGCACACGGCGTAACACGCTGTGTAGCCTGCCCCGGCAGTCGCAATTCGCCCATTGTGGCCACACTGGCAGCGCTCGGAGATTTCGAGTTGCGTGGAGCAACCGATGAGCGCAGCGCCGGCTTTGCAGCTTGCGGCTGGGCAACTCAAGTACAAGCCCCCGTGGCCGTCTGTGTCACTTCGGGCTCAGCACTGCTGAACCTGCATCCAGCCGTGGCGGAGGCCTACTACCGCCACCTGCCCCTGCTTGTTATTTCAGCAGATAGACCAGCAAGCTGGATTGGTCAGCAGGACGGCCAAACCCTTCCCCAACCGGGAGCCCTCGGCTCTCTCTGCCGCATGAGCGTACACATTCCCGAAGCAGAAAATGAGAGCTGGCACCGCAACCGACTGCTTAATGAAGCGCTGTTGGAACTGCGCCACCGCTCCGGCGGGCCGGTGCACATCAACATGCCGCTTACCGAGCCCCTTTTCGGCACCACTACTGAGCCCCTGCCCGAGCCCCGCCTCATTCGCCGCACCGAGCTTGCCCGCATGACGGCCGACGAGGAAACCGAGCTGCTGGACACCATAGCCGACTGCCCCCGCCGTCTTATCCTGCTTGGCCAATTGCCCTACGGTACAGATATTCCCCCGCAGCTCATGGCAGAAAAGGCATTTGCCGTTGCCGGCGAGCACCTGTGCAACACAGCGTTGGCCAACACTCAGCCGGATGCCGTGCTCGGTCCGCAGGCCTCTGCCGACCTCAGTCCCGACCTGCTCATTACCTACGGAGGGTGCATCATTTCCAAACGGTTAAAAGCACAGCTGCGCAGCCACCCGCCGAAAGAACACTGGCATATCTGCCCGGACGGTCAAGTGACCGACACTTTCTGCTGCCTGACCCGCGTCATTGAGGGCGCACCGGACGAGCTGTGGGGACTACTGGCAGCTTTTGCCGAAGAGGGAGATGAAGCCTACGCCGAACGTTGGCTTACCCCCGTTCCCGTACCGCAATTCCCCTACAGTGGCATGCAGCTGGTGGGGGACTTAGTAGGAGCGTTGCCCGAAAAAAGCGTACTGCACCTGGCCAACAGCTCCGCCGTCAGATTCGCCCAACTTTACCCCCTGCCCGAAGATGTACAGGTGGAGTGCAACCGCGGCGTAAATGGCATAGAAGGCTCCCTTTCTACCGCCATCGGCTATGCCATCGGAGATGAGCGCCCTCAGTTCTTCATCTGCGGTGACCTCTCCTTCTTTTACGACATGAACGCATTATGGTTGCAGGGCATACCCTCCCATCTGCGCATTCTCTTGCTCAACAATGGCGGCGGAGGCATCTTTGACCTCATCCCCACGCCGAACCATCCGATGGTAAACGGAACCCACACGGCCTCTGCCGCAGCCTGGGCTCAAAGCTGTGGCTTTGAGTACCTGACCGTGCGCAACGAATACGACTGGCCGGCAGCCTTGGCAGCCCTCAGCACACCAAGCGAGCGCCCCATCATTGTGGAAGCCTTCACCAACAGCAAATCCGACGCCTCACTTCTTAAACAATTTTACGCACAATACTGAACCATGAAACGCGAGTGGAAAACCATCAAGCAGTACGAGGAAATTCTCTTCGAGCAATACGGCGGCATAGCCCGCATCACCATCAATCGTGAGCGCTACCGCAACGCTTTTACGCCCCTCACCACCGCTGAGATGAGCGATGCGCTCTACCTCTGCCGCGAAATGCAGGATATCGCCGTTGTCGTGCTTACGGGTGCGGGCGATGTGGCTTTCTGCGCCGGTGGCGATATGAATGTGAAGGGCTACGGCGGCTATATGGACAAAGGCGGCGTACCCCGCCTCTCGGTACTGGATGTGCAAAAACAGATTCGCTCCCTGCCCAAACCGGTGATTGCCGCAGTAAATGGCTTTGCCATTGGCGGTGGTCATGTGCTGCATGTGGTGTGCGACCTTTCCATCGCCTCCGAAAACGCCATTTTCGGCCAGACCGGCCCGCGCGTGGGCAGCTTCGATGCCGGCTTCGGTTCCTCCTACATGGCGCGCTGTATCGGCCAGAAGAAGACACGTGAAATCTGGTTCCTCTGCCGTAAGTACAACGCTCAGGAAGCACTCGAAATGGGCTTGATCAACAAGGTTGTACCTCTTGCTCAGCTGGAGGATGAATATGTGCAGTGGGCCGAGGAAATGATGATGCACTCCCCCATTGCGCTGCGCATGATTAAGGCCGGTCTGAATGCCGAGCTCGATGGTCAGGCCGGTATTCAGGAGCTGGCGGGCGACGCCACCATGCTTTTCTACATGTGCGACGAAGCCCACGAAGGCTCCCGCGCTTTCCTCGAGAAGCGCAAGCCGGACTTCTCCAAATACCCCAAAATGCCGTAAGAAGCGCGGAGCGAATGCCGATGCAACGCCTTGCGACAAATGGTGCCAAGCTAAAAAAATCGGCTTTCGTACTTCTACATTGCAGATGAGACTCATTGATGCAGCACCGCTCATGCAATTCCCGCGGCCGTTTACGCTGCAATGGGAGCGGCGAGTGCTGCACTTCAAGCGCCCGGCAACAACCTCGCGGGGTGCACTAAGGGAACGCGTCACCTATATCATCGAGGCTCAAACGGCTGAGGGGGCGGGCTACGGCGAGTGCTGCACCATGCCCGGCCTGCTGCCCGAGCCTACCGAAGCTGAGCTGGCAAAATGGTGTACAGAGGCAGAAAAGCGAGGCGGATTACAGGATATCGAAGCGCCGTCTCCCATACAATTCGGCTTGGAGAGTGCGCTCTTGTCGGCCTTACGCCCCGGCTTACCACGGTGGAACACCCCATTTTCACGCGGTGAGAAAGGAATCTCCATCCACCACCTCATCTGGATGGCAGATATCGACACCATGCTCAGCGCCATGAAACAAGGCATTGAGCGCGGCTTCTCCTGCCTTAAACTTAAAGTAGGCGCCCTCCCTTTTGAGCAGGAGCTGGAGCTGCTGCGCGAGGCGCACGCCGCCTTCCCCCGGGCCGATATCCGAGTGGATGCAAACGGAGCCTTCACCCCGCAAGAGGCTCTGCACAAGCTGGAGCAACTGTCCGCAGCCGGTGTAAGCAGCATTGAGCAACCCATCCGCCCCGGTCAATGGCAGCAAATGGCCATACTCTGCCGCACCTCTCCTCTGCCCATTGCTCTGGATGAGGAGCTGATTAACAGCCATTCTAGGGAGCAACTGCTGGATGCCATTGCCCCGCAAGCCATTGTCATTAAACCCTCCCTGCATGGAGGCTTGCTTGCCGCTCAGCAATGGATTCAGCAGGCAGAGCAGCGCAACATCGACTGGTGGGTCAACTCCGCGTTGGAAAGTCACATTGGCCTTACGGCCCTCGCCGAATGGAGCGCTCTGACGGCCCCCGATAAACTGCAAGGCCTCGGAACGGGGCAGCTTTTCACAGACGATAATTCCCACCCTATTCATTTAAAAGGGAACCAGCTTTTTTACGCACAAAACAATTGACAGGCAAAGCTCAGCCTGCTAATATTCCCCTATGAAATCCCCAACTTACCTCATACCACTCCTTTTATGTTGTCTGCTCACGTCCTGCCTCACACTCAACACCCATAGCAGTATCGCTGAATATGCGCGATGTTTCCCGGCTTGGTCAACCGAACATTCCGCCGAGTTGCTCCATAAAGATGGGCGTTATTATATCAAGGCAGAAAATGTACAAGCCATGCAGCAAAGGCGCAAAATAGATGGCTCAATCAATTACGGCCCCTTTGTCGCAGTATGTTACGGCGATAAAATACAGAGCAGAACCGGCACCTATGCCTGGCTGCCGCTATCTACCCACATGGCAAGCAGACTGAGTTCTCAAGGGGCTTACTATGACCTCGTCAAACTGGAAAAAGATATCGAAGAACGCCTGAAAACTCGCCAACCACTCCCCGAGCACAGCAACGGCACCATTATCCCAATCGTTGCCAAGCCCTCCATCCAACGGAAAGATAGTTACCTTATTGTATCCCCCGAATGGGAAGCCAAAAGAAAAAGAGATGATTACTACTCTCCGTTCGAATCGGCCGAGCCGTTAAATCCCAGCGGGCACTACTGGGCTCGCCCGGCGGCCTGCCTGAGTGCAGTCTGCATTGATTTACCGGCCTCTGTTGCCATGAGTGCAGCTCTTCCGGCAATCTTACTCATCAGCGTTTTGTGCGGCAACGACCTTCCCTGACTATGTTTAAGCGCATTCTTATTCTGCTACTCTTTACCTTGTTCAACAGCTGGCTGCATACGACCCTGAGCCGAAATGTGCCGCAATGGTTCCCTGCGCCCGGAAGAGTAAGCGAGGCCTTTATTCTGACGGCATGGGGACTTCTGCTTGTGGGGGCGCTGGCGCTCGAATATCTGCTCTGGAAAGTATGGAAATTAGATCAACCCACACCCCCTGAGCGCAGCTGGGAGCAGAAAAACAGCTTCCGCTTACCCTCCGCGGTGCAGAAAAGTTCCGCGGCTGTACCGACGCCGGAGAAAAGTGAGCACCGGGAAATCAATTTCCCCGGCTATGCTCTTCTTTGCGTCGTTATATTCATCTTCTATTCATTTTCAGATGCGGACGAAGACTTTTCCGATGCAGTAAATTGCGAGTACTACCTGACCGCCGATATCTGCCACCATGTGCTACAGGCAAATCCCGACCGGGAAGATACACTCTACCTGCTTTTGGCAGACAACCGGAGCGATGACAAATCACCACCGGCAAAAGATATCAGCCGACAAGTGAAATACCTGCTGAGCAAAGGAGCTGACACTAACCGCGCTTATCAGGGGCGCATCATGGGTGCCACACCCATGAGCCTCGCCATAACCAAATGTCATCGCCACCTCCTGCCGCTGCTGGAATCATACGGCGGAAAATTCAACAGTCCGGCTCTGGTCATGGAACCACTACTCGCAGAGCCCATCAGAGACGGCGATGTCGAGTGCGTGCGCAAAATACTCAGTCACGGCGAAAATGTCTGTCAGACCGTTTCACCGGAAAGTCGGGAAACTGCGCTGCATTACGTAGCACAAGACTGGTGCAGCAGTACTGAAGCAGCACTCGAAATAGCTGAACTTCTGCTGGAGGCTCGCGCAAATGTCAACGCCATTGCCCTGTCTCCGTACCCACCTTTTGCCCAAACCCCGCTCGATATGGCAGAAGAGCCTCACGCACCGTTCCCCGCTATGGCGGAACTGCTCAAACGCCATGGCGGCAAAAGAGCAAGAGAGATAGAAGACGCTTACCTGGAAGAACATAAACGAAAATTCGGGCAAATGGAGAATTAGCATTTACCAGGCCTCGGGGGCAAAAGCGACAATGCCCAGCAACGCAGGCACCGTCATCACCGGCCAACCGAGGGCATACCAAGCCTCCTCCGAAAGGCGGGCACGCAAGCGGAACAACATGTGCACCCCTGCCACAGCCATGCAAAGAATCAGGTACCAGCTGCTCACGCCGGCCGGAGCATGAATCATGCGGAACATGCTAAAGCCAAAGACGGCAGCCAGACAAAACACCTGTACTCCTCCCATGCCTGAAGCCGCTCGCCCTCTTTCCACATGGAAAAGGAAGAACAGCACCGCCAACATCCACAGCGGCGTGCTCTGCCACATCTGCAAGGGTGACAGGTAAAAGCTGTAGTAAAAAGTCGGAACGGCACACGCAAACACAAAGGCGGCCGACTTAAAAAAGAGCGAAAAACCGGGAATGCGGTACAACAGCGGGAACCGGCTCACACCTAACATCAGAAAAGGTATAAGCCCAAAATACAAGAGGTACTGCCCCACCCGGAAAAAGAGCATCCACCATGTGGCACCCAGTACAGCCAAAAACAGCGGAAGAAGCGGCACAAGATTACGACGATAAAAATCGGCAGACATCATCTTCTGCCCACCGCAGGCCTTGGTCAGACGCCCGGCCATAACGACTAACCACACAGTAGACGAAAGAACAAGCAACGGCCCCGTCGTAATCATGGTAATACCATAATGAGCAGCCACTAACACACCCCAGCAAAGTGCACACAGAGCAACATCAAGCCCCCAAAGAGCGGGGAGTTGCCAATACGAAACGGAAGTCTTATGCGGAGCACTATTCACAGCCCCCTATTGTCTCCGACTTGCTTCATTTGGCAAGCACACAACATGTCATTTTCAGACATGGAAAAACTTAACACGACGAAGACATGTTTTGTACTTGCAACAGCACATGAACTTCACCTATAATGGAGCGTATGGAATGGAATGATGCATTCATGAGCCTGATACGTGATTCTGTCACGCGTTACCACGAGCGGCCGCAGACACCGGCAAGCGGCTTCTTTTTGCCCGATGAGGTCAAACTGCTCACCGAAATCGGCTACACTCCTCAGGAAATGCACCCCTACATTCAGGATTATGCAACTCTGGGAGACCCTTCCCCCAGCACCATTCTGCTGATAGCAGCTGCCCGCCGCACTTTTTTCATAACGGCTCAGCGCGGTATTTCCGGCAACGCTAAACCGGTACGAGCCATCGACCTGCCCTCAGCCGATGACGACTTTCAGGGCATTCCCTACCTGCCACGTATTATCCGTAAGGCAGAAGCTAAGCTGTACGGTGTGCTCGATGCCGGACTGATGTACTACGACGAGCAGGATCGCATCTTCCTGCGAGAGCACGGCAACATTCACCCCGCAGATTTCCTGTATCTCGCTTGGAGAGCCGCCGGTGACAAACAAAAGATGGTTAAGGCTGTGCTCTCAGCCATGCAGAACGGCCACACCGAGGAGGAAGCGCCCCGCCCCCAGCAGACGTCCCCACAGATTTGGCGCAGCACACCGACCGGCGGGATACCCGTTCAGAGTGAACTCAAACTTGATTAACAAGTGTTATGAATACAAACAGCCCTATTGATGTTCCTCACGGTGACGAAGTCACCACAGAGCCCCAGCGATTGGCGCTCGAAGCGATGTCGAACGACCTGGTACGCAAGCTCAATGCCATGGTTGCCGAGCAGGAACAGAGGGCTCGAGAGTTTGCTGCACAGCAGCATTCCCTCTCCTCTTTACCCACCCTCAGCGTACCGGAGGTAGCAGAACCCGTTATATCGGAAATTCCGGTTGCCGCCCCGCAGCAGACAGGAATCAAGGCTCGCATCGCGCCTCAATATCGTTCAGAAGAACGGGTTAAGACCGCCCCGCCGCCTCCTACCCGCAAGCTGCCGGAAGTGCCCAAAGTCGCCACCAACCAGGAATTCTTCCGATACAACGAGACGAGGCAAGTCAACACCACCTCCGCTCGGGAGTACAAAATGCCCACCATTATTCGCGATACCGGAGCAGAAAAAAAGGAGGGAACGATTGGTGCAGGCACTATTGCCACTATTATTTTCATTCTCTTCATTCTCATTATGCAAGGTTGCGAATAAAGACTATACCATCTTCACATATATGACCAGACAAACACTCATAGCGCTGGCCCTGAGCAGTTGCACACTTGGGCTGATGACCGGATGCGACAATAAGGATGCTCAGCAGGTACAAACAGAGGAAGCCGCCATCAAAGCTTTCCGAATTATCAAGCAGGAAGTAACAGACTATGGTGAGTGGTTCGGTTACCTTCGCGGCAAGAATAACACAGATATTCACCCCAAAGTCAGCGGCTTTATTATTTCGCAGGAATACCAGGATGGCAAACCTGTGAAAAAGGGCGATGTGCTCTTTAAGCTCGACCCCGACCTTTACGAAGCGGAATTAGCTCAGGCTGAGGCTAACATGAAAGCAGCCGAAGCAGCGCTGACGTCGGCCATTGCCACCCGTGACCAGCTCAAACTGGATGTCGAGCGCTATGAGCACTTGGTGAAGACCGCAGCCGCCTCCGAGAAACAAGTAAGCGATGCCCGCCACAAACTGCAAGCGGCAGAAGCCGGAGTGAAGGCATGTCTGGCAAGTATCGAACAAAACAAGGCCGCCGTCAACAAGGCTCGCATTAACCTTGACTATACCGTCGTGCGAGCCCCCTATGATGGCATCGCCGGCTCGGCATTTGTCTCGAAAGGCGATTTGGTGGGCTCCACCACTAAGCTGACTAACCTGACATCCCTTAATCCCATCCGTGTGGATTTCGCCATCAACAGCGATGGTTTGGTCAACTCTTTCCGTCGCTTCGGCAAGGTGCAATCCGACAAAAAAGACGAAACCCTCACCTCGCCTTCCTTTGACCTCATTCTGGAAGACGGCAGCGTGTACCCCAGCAAAGGCCGCCTGCTCTCCATGGAAAGCAAAGTGGCCGAAACCGGGCTGATTGACGTTGAAGGAGAAATTGACAACCCGAACAATCTGCTGCGAGGCGGCATGCCGGTGCGCGTGAAGATTCCGCTCGGCACCAAGGAGGCGCTGCTGGTACCGCCCTCAGCCATCCGCACCGTTCTGCGCAATAATTTCATCATCATTGTTGATAAAAACAACCAGCCCCATACCATACCGGTTGTGGTAGACGGCAAATACGATATCAACATTAATGAAGAGGATGGCTACAGCTCTGTGCAACAGCTGGTGGCCGTTAAGGACTACGCCCGCCCTCTCGCTGATTACTTCCGCGATTATGGCTATGAAAAAGCCGAGGATGTGCCGGTTGTCGCAGACCCGGACAACGGAGTACGAGCCATGAACATCTCGTCTGCCAACAGCCGACTGGCGAAGGATGACCCCACCCCGCGCGGCACCATCAAGACCGTTCCCTTCAGCTTCCGCCCCGCCATGACCGCCGCCGAGAAGGCCATCATGGCAAAAGTCACGAATGGCGAGCCGGCTAAGCCTAAGGCCGAAGTTAAAGCCACAAAACCGCCTTTCCCCGTACAGGTAATGCCGCTGGTACAGCAAGACGTTGCAGTACAGGATGAATGGTTTGGCACCCTGCGTGGTGAGGAAGAAACCGACATCCGCCCCCGCGTGAGCGGCTTCATCCTCACACAGAACTTCCGCAACGGCACCATCGTGAAAAAGGGAGATGTGCTCTACACCATCGATCCGGCGCCCTATCAGGCAGCTCTGGATGAGGCAAAGGCCAACCTGCTCTCCGCCGAAGCCGCTTTGGATGAAGCAAAAGCCAAACTCAGCATGAGCCGCGCCGACTTGGAGCGCTACACCCGTCTGGTAACAAACAGCCCCGGTGCCGTCTCTGAAAAGACTGTCACCGATACCCGCACCGATGTTCAGACCAACGAGGCTGCCGTGCTCAAGTCTGAAGCTACTGTTGAGCAGATGCAGGCTGCTGTACAGCTGGCTGAAATCAACCTCGGCTACACCACCATCACCGCGCCCTTCGATGGCCGCGCCGGCATCAGCAAACCCTCCATCGGTGCGCTGGTCAGCCCCACCGATGTCGAGCCGCTGGTCACCCTCTCCTCCGTCAATCCCATCCGTGTGGATTTCAGCGTGAGCGGTAAGGGGGCTCTTGCCAGCATTGAAGCGCTGCAACAGCACAAAATCGGCCCGGACAACAAGCCGAAGTTTGACCTCATCCTGAAAGACGGTTCCGTCTATCCGGCCAAGGGTGAAATTATCTCCATGGACAACACTCTGAGCACCACCAAGGGTACTTTCGGTATTGTCGGTCGTGTGGAAAATGTGGACCAAGGGCTGCGCAGCGGCATGCCGGTACGCGTAAGAGCCGCCATGAATCCCGTGAAGGGTGCCTATCTGGTACCTGCCCGAGCACCGATGAATGCCAACGGCAAGGACATCATCCTCTTACTTGCAGAGGACAACGCCCCCACCCCCCTGCCTATCACCAAGGGCTCGCTGGTAGTCGTACCGGTCAAGGAAGAAGGCGGTAAGGAAGTTGTGCAACCTATGTACATGATTGACGTTGACCGCGACTCCGTCATTCCTCCTATGCTGGCAAAAGCCGGAGTAACCAGCCTCGATGCCATGATTCTGGGCAAAGCCGGGGTTAAGACCTGGGATGACCTGGTACTGAAGAAAGCAGGCGTAGCCGACTACCGAGCCCTACTGGAGAAAGAACTCGGGCAAGCCCTGCCGGACGACCATCCGCAGCAAGCCGGTGCAGCCGACTGGAAGGAACTTGCTCTGCGACAGGCCGGTGTGAAGAGCGCTAAGGAACTGGAGTTCAATCGCAGCAATGCTAAAGACGAATTGGAGCTGGTCGCCCGCGATGCCGGCTTTGCCTCAGCTCTGGAGATGATTCTGAAGAGCATGAACTTCACCGACATGTCAAACGTGCCCGTTATCGTGGAAGGCTCGCTGATGGCCGCCAGTCAAACGCTGGCCACCAACATGGAAAAGGGAACCCGAGCCAATAAGCTCACCCCCTCACCGTTCCACTATGTAACCCCGAAGACGGTGGTAGACTCCGTCACGGCAGATACTGACACCTCCATCGCTCCTCAGTTCAAATAATCTTTAACAGCAAGCAACAACATGTCTCCTTATTTCATTAAACACCCCATCATCGCAGGCGTTATCTCCATCGTGACCACGATGCTGGGTATCATCTGCATGCTGGCTCTGCCCATCTCTCAGTACCCGGACATCACCCCCATCACCATTCAGCTGAGCGCCACCTACCCCGGTGCCAATGCTCAGGAAGTGGCGGATGCCGTGGCTACCCCCATTGAGCTTCAGCTCTCGGGTATTCAGAAGATGGATTACATGAGCTCCACCTCCTCCAACAACGGTTCGTGCTCGCTCAATGTTATCTTTGAACCCGGGTCAGATGCCAATACCAACCAACAGCTCACCTACATGCGCTACAGCCAGGCAACCTCACAGCTGCCCAGCACCGTATCGCAGATGGGTGTTACCATCAAGCAGTCGTCCGGTCTGCCGCTGATGATTTATGCTATCGATTCTCCCGAAGGCTTTTTCAACCCCATCGACCTGACCGGCTACGCCTACATTAACTTGGTCGACCCCACCAAACGCGTAAAAGGCGTGGGTGATGTGATGGTGTTCGGCGGCCGCTATGCCGTCCGCATCTGGCTGGATAGTGAGCGCATGGCTCAAAAGGGACTGACCGTCGATCAGGTGTACAATGCAGTTTACCAGCAGAACAACACCAACCCCGGCGGCTCCGTAGGTGCCGAACCCATGCCCGATGGCCAGGAGTTCACCTTCACCATCCGTAACAAGGGGCGCGTGGAAAGCATCGAAGAGTTCGGTGACATCATCATTTACCAGAACCGCACTCAGGCCGTTCGCCTGAAAGATATCGCCAAGATTGAGCTGGGCTCCCAGAGCTACTCGCTCGCCGGCCGAGTAGACGCCCAGCCCGCCACCTGTCTTGCCATCTATCAGGCGTCAGATGCCAATGCACTGGAAACGGTTGCCTCGCTGCGTGAGCTCTTTGCCGAAAAGGAAAAGGTCATGCCCGAAGGTATGCGCGGGTTCATTGCTCTGGACACCACCACAACAGTAAGTGACTCCATCAACGAGATCATCCACACGCTCTTCGAAGCTCTCGTGCTGGTAGGTCTTGTGGTATTCCTGTTCCTGCAGGGCTGGCGTGCCACGCTCATTCCCCTCATCGCTGTGCCGGTATCTCTGGTGACGACCTTCTGCTTCTTCCCCATTCTGGGCTTCTCGCTCAACACCATCTGTCTGCTCGGCATGGTGCTGGCCATCGGTCTGGTGGTGGACGACGCCATCGTGGTGGTTGAAGCTGTAGAATCGCACATGGAGAACGGATTGACTCCCCGTCAGGCCACCTTTGCCGCCATGAAGGAAGTGAGCGGTCCGGTAGTAGCCATTGCTCTCGTGCTGGCGGCTGTGTTCCTCCCCTCGGTGCTGTTACCCGGCATTACGGGTACGCTTTTCCAGCAGTTCGCCGTAACGATTGCCGTCTCCATGCTCATCTCGGCCTTCAACGCCCTGACGCTTTCCCCCGCCCTCTCGGCAATCATGCTCAAGAACAAGCATGAGCACAAGTCTCTGCTCACCCCCTTCTACAACGGCTTCAATAAGGGCTATGACTGGTTGGCCGGTAAGTTTGCCGCTATTTGCGGTTTCCTCTGCCGCCGCCTCTGGATTTCCATGCCCTTACTTGCCGGTCTGGCCGCACTCATCATCCCCACGGCTTCCCGTGTGCCCGGTGGCTTCCTTCCCTCCGAGGACCAAGGCTTCCTCATTGCCGGTGTTATCATGAAACCCGGCTGCTCCATGCAGCGCCTGACGGAAGAAACCGTTCCGGTTGAGAAAACACTTCTGGAGGACTCTGCCGTTGACCACGTTGTATCCATCATCGGTATGAACATGATGATTAACGTGCAGACCACCAACGCCATGACCTACTTCGTGAAGTTGCACGACTTCGCCGAGCGCCCGGTGATGGAGAACGGCAAGCGCCCCACGGCAGAGGACATTTACAAACGTCTCAATGCCAAGCTTGCCATGAGCGGAGCCGACGGTATGGTCTTTGTTGCCATGCCCCCTGCCATCCCCGGCGTAGGTACCGGTAACGACATCACCTTCGTGCTGGAAGACCGCGAAGGTCAGGGTGTAGCTGAGCTGTACCGCCAAATGCAGCGCCTCGAGGCTGCACTGAACGCCAACCCCGCCATTGCCAAGGCTTCGGACATGATGCTGCCTGCCGTACCGCAGAAGAGCATTGCCATCGACAAGGATAAATGTCTGGCTCAGGGCGTGGATTACTCCGGCGCAAACACCCTGCTGCAGTGCTTCAACGGTTCACGATTCGTGAACTATTACACCCAGTTCGGTCAGCAGTGGCAGGTGTACCTGCAGGCTGCCGGTGTAAGCCGTACCAATACGGATCAGATTGCCAACTTCTACGTTGCCAACAGCAAGGGCGAATCGGTACCGCTGAGTACCCTCGTCACCATTAAAGACATTGCCGATACCGAGTATGTTCAGCATACCAACAACTACAACTCCGGTAAAATCAGCGTGCAGCCCGCCGAGGGCTACTCCTCCGCTCAGGCCATGGCCGCCATCGAAGAGGAGTTCAATAAGGTGATGGACAAAACAAAGTTCGGTTTCTCCTACGTTGATATGAGCTTCCAGGAGAAAAAAGTGCAGGACGGCCTCGGTCTGGGTGCCATCTTCACCCTCTCCGGCGTGTTCGCATTCCTCATTATGGCCGCATTGTACGAGAAATGGACGCTGCCGCTCGCCATCTTCCTCTCCGTGCCCATTGCCGTGCTGGGTGCATTCCTCGGCCTCTGGCTGTATGGCATGACGCTCGACCTCTATGCCCAGATTGGTCTGGTGATGTTGGTGGGTCTTGCCGCCAAGAATGCCATTCTCATTGTGGAGTTCGCCGTGCTGCAGATGGAGCGAGGCCAGAGCCTGCTCGACGCCGCTGTTACCGCAGCCCGCATGCGTCTGCGCCCCATTCTGATGACATCTTTCGCCTTCATTCTGGGTTGTGTACCGCTGCTGACAGCTGAAGGCTCCGGCGCTCTGGCACGAAACGCCATCGGCGTAGTGGTGGTTATCGGTATGACCGTTGCCACCCTTGTGGGTGTGTTCTTCATCCCCTGCTCCTTCGTCTTCATCATGAAGCTCTTCCGCTCCAAGATTGAGAAGGCTCACCATGGTGCTGACCCCGACGAGGAAATCGCCTACGCCAAACTGGCCGAAGGTGAGGAATCATAACCCCCCATCATCCCATCCGACTTTAAAGGAAGCACCATTACGGTGCTTCCTTTTTTTCATCATGAAATCATCGATTTTCATTTATGCACATTTATGCGTAGGAGAACGCATAAATGTACATAAATGAAAGAAACTATCATGGACCTACGGCTCTTGGTAATGGAAACAAAAGGCAGCTCAAGGCGTTTATCATTGCGGTAACGCGCTCATCGTATACGTTTTCTCCAATTGGAGCCAGTTTACCTTGTATATTGTTGCCAAATCGCCCCAGTTCGCCAAGCTCAGCCACAGGGTCGCGCTGCCAGCTTTCCAGATGGTCTGCTATTAAAGAGAAGTCAACCCAGGCTTCACCATTGTACTTAAGGGTGTCGTTAAAGGGGATGTTTTTCCTCTGTTCTAATGTCCAATCTAAGCGGCTGGTTACGTTTCGGGCTTCTACTTCTCCAGCAGCTCTCAAATATAAACCGACTTCGTTTAATACTTTAGGCCAAAGGCCATCAGTTAAACGGTTTATGAGGATTTCAGTTCTTGTTTTATTAGGCGCGATGTCTTTTGCAAGCGATACAAATGTCTTAAGTATACCATCTGCCATCTTGCGAGACGCCAATCTTGTATTAACTCCCCCTTTGGCAATTTTGGCAATTCTTTCATACGCTTTTTGGAACTGCGTATAAACAGTATCAGGGTCAGAGCCTGCGGCAAACTCTTCAATATCCTGAATGATGTGCTGAGTCTCGTGAAGAAGAGTCTCAAACTGGAGTCTCGCTGGAGAATTTTCATTGATTGTTATATCGTTGCGTTCTGTTGAGCCAGCATTTTGCGGGTCGCCCATGTCTTCTTCGGAAACCAAGATATCTTTTAACCGAGGATAGGCTTCGTATAGCTCAGGCGCATCCAACATATCAGCCAGACGCCATGTTTTTGAGTAGTCATTCTTTAGCGTGTAAGGCTTTTGCTGACGTACGAAAGACTGAGCATCTTCTCGATTGAAAGATTCATGGCTCATGAAGTAATCCAGAATCTTGTCGATGTGAGCGTACACTCCAGACACGTTTTTGTCAATTTCTTTGACGAAACTGAGCGTTTTTGAAGCAGCCCCGGCGGGAATCGAACCCACATCTGCCCTTTAGGAGAGGGCCGTTCTATCCATTGAACTACGGGGCCGTGCGGCAGGTATTACACACTATTGGCGAGGCCTTGGCAAGCCTGAAGTGTGACTTCAGGCGCCAAAGGCTACGCGCAAGCGTGAAATCTGCGCTTCGGTAAGGTGGGAAGAAAGAGCCGGGAGCATACGGGGGAAATACTCGGCTCGGGACCAGCCATGCAGCGGCTGGGGTGCGGGTTTCTCGAATGCCCAGGTAGGAATGGGCAATACGAGGTCGATAACCGCAGTTGTGGCAGCGGCCATACGCTCCAGAAGGTTGGTAATGGGCTCTGCCAGTTGAGGCTGCGCAGCCAATGCACCCAGCACCCAACTGTAACTGAGGTGATTAGGTGCGGGATTGATGGCTGCCACAATAGCAGCCATACGCTCAGGCGAGAGGCTGTAAAGTTTCTCAACATAGGGGAGCACTCGCTGGTCACTCAGGCTGAGCAGCGCTTCGAGCACAGTTACGGGAGCATCCTCACGGCTGCACATCAGGCGAGCCAACTCAGCAACACCGGTCAGTTTATCGTTACCGGGCTGTGCAAGCGTGGCCAGCTGCATGGCAGCAGCACGACTGAGAACGGGTTCGGGCTCCTGCAAGGTGTAGGGCAGCAATGCCCGCCAGCCATCCCCCTTGCGAGAGGTGATAAAGCGAACCAGTTGAGCCAAGCTGCCCTTACGTCCCGCAGTATTCACCTTCGATGCAAAAATGCTGTAGGCATCGAGGTTCTCCTGCAAACGTTCGGGGTCGTTGCATGTAACGAGGCCGCAGGCAATCATAGCAAGCGGCCACTCATCGGCACCTATCTCCTGCACTCGGGCGGGGTCCTGCACCATGGCGGCGAGGCGCTCGAGCTCAGAGAGCATGGAGAAGTTATCCTGAAAAAGCCCCATATTCTTCAGAGGTTATCAGTTAGCGCCCCCGGGGAGAGTAGACATACCGCCAAAGGGGTCGGTGGAGCCACCATCAGTAGCGGGCGTGGTGGGCTGAGCCGTGCCGAAGGGGTTAGCGGTATCAATGCCGAAGGGATTATCGGTGGCAGCAGGCTGTGCAGGTGTAGCAGGCGTCTCGGGCTCAGCCTTGGCTACAGGCTTAGGAGCATCGACATCCAGCAAAGCCAGGCGGAGCTCAGCCACATTCTCACGTACCAACGGGCTAAGCGGGCAAGCAGCCTTCACCTGAGTATAATAACCACGAGCCCCCTCGATATCGCCGGCAAGTCGGGCGAGGTCACCAAGGTTGATGTATGCCACAGCGCTGTAGGGATTGGAGGGCATGGCAATAATCTGCTGCCAGGCGGCAACAGCCTTATCGTTCTGCTCTTCGTTCATGTAGTAAGTGGCAATCGTAGCAATGGCTCGAGCCTTCAGCAGATCATTCTTTGTACGGGCTGCGAGGCCTTCAAGCAGAGACAAAGCATTCTCCACACGAGCACTATCGGTCAGGAGAGATTGAGCCTCGAGCAGCTGAGCCAACTCAGCGGAATTGGTATCTGCATATTCGGTAGAAACCTGAGTAAGCAGCTTGGCATCGTAGGCAGAAGGCTCTACAACCCCTTCGGCCGTAGCGGTTCCCATAGCCTGTACAATGCTGGCACCTGCAAGCTCGGCTTGTTGGCACTTGTATGAATAGTAACCAATGCCGGCACTTGCTGCTACCATGACGGCGATACCGCCGGCAATGAGCTTCTTGTAGTGCTTGTTAAGGAAAATTTCGTGCTTAGCGGGTCCGAGTTCAATCTCGCCGATAGCTTTGATATCCTCCGGGGAGAGCGGCATTTCGTCCGTATTGGTGGTGGTTTTGTTCATTTCCATGGTTCAGGATTTATAAATACTGCTGAGCATGTGGATGCGATCCACATCAAAATAATTGTTGATACCGAGGTTACGATAAATCTCCAGAGTAGCCTTGGAGCGGTTAAGTGTGTAGAAGTGAATGCCGTCCACATCGGCATCCAGCAATTCGGAGCACTGGTTACTGGCGTAGTTGATACCTACGCGCTCAATGCTCTCCTTATCGCCACCGGCTCGCAGCATGGCCTTGAGCAAGCGGGCGGGAAAATTAGTACCTGCAGAAAGCTCGGCCATACGATTCATGCCCGAAATGGTGGTTACAGGCATGATGCCGGCGATAATGGGCACATCAATCCCCATCAGGCGGCAGCGGTCGCGATAGTCAAAGAAGGCATGATTATCGAAGAAAAGCTGCGTGCAAATGTAATCAGCCCCTTCATCGAGCTTGGCCTTGAGATAATCCATCTCGCGAATGCGGTTACGGGTGTCGGGGTGCCCCTCACAAAAACCGGCCACACCGATGGTCAGTCGACGCGGCAGACGGTTGCGCGACTCCCATTCGCGAATGAAGCGAACAAGCTCGGACGCATGGCGGAAAGCATCCTTCGAAGGATCGTAGGGCATATTGCGGGGAGGGTCCCCTCGAAGAGCCAGTATAGCAGAGGCTCCGGCGTTGGCATAGCCCTCCAGAATTTGTTCTATTTCCTGCTCGGTATGCCCCACACAAGTCAGATGCGGAACAGTAGGAATTCCCCGCTGCTGAATATCATGCACAACGGAGCGAGTCAATTCACGCGAACCACCGCCGGCACCGTAGGTTACGCTCACAAAACTGGGACGAAACTCCTGAAGCTTTACCACCGTTGCGAGCAAAGAGCGAGCCCCCTCCTCAGTCTTCGGAGGGAAGAACTCAAAGGAGAACGTGGGCGTATTGTCGAACAAAGACGAGTGGAAAGAGGCAGACATGGGAAAACTCAGAGTGGTGCAGGCTCCGTGCTGTTCTTGGGTACGCTGAGAGGCTGGGGCGTGAGGAAACTATTCTGCGAGCGCAAATCTTTAGCGGAGGAGAACGGTGAGTAGATAACTTCATCGCCGGGAATGGGCAACATCTTCTCCTCATCGATATTCACCTGAGCTTTTCCGAACTCCTGAGGCTTGAGCGTTGCGCCAACCTGACCGGACTCCTCATCGATGAAGTCGACCGTAGCCTCGCAGAGCACAATCCCTTCACGGCGAACAGCCACTACAAGACCTTCCGTTATGGGGTCCTTCACTGCGGGCATGAACATGATAGACACCCAATCTTTGTTGAACGATTTAACCAGACCGATAGTAGTGGGAGCAGCACCTTCCTCCTTAATCTGCTCGGCCATAGCGGCATCGGCCTTGCGCTTGGCATCCTCTATCACGGCACGAGCCTCGGCCTCATGTACAGAAGATTCAGCAGTACGGTCAGCTTCGGCAGCCTCGGAGTAAGCGGAAGCCAAGCTCGAGTTCTCTGCGGCCTCGCCGTAAATGCTCACGCGCTCGCGGTGGCCGGCATCCTGCTGAGCCACCTGAGCAGACTTCTGAGAAATTTCATAGATGTTGTGATCTGCCTGCATATCAGGCAGTTTCACGAAGATAACATACATCATCAGGCCCACGGCAAGCACAAGCAGAGCCAGCACAGTGATTCTAAAACCGTTCATGGCGGAAAGTATAGCACATTTACCCCCGCTTTCAAGCTCATAGTATGTCAGAATGACGACTTCTCGAGTGATTTGGACAACATTGTGCGGGAAATTGCGTTCTAATGCAATCAGCGGCCGCTTTTAAGCTTGCAAGCCCGGGGGTAAACGAGTATAAAAAAGGCGAACATGTTTAACTTGCCGAATTCCATCACGCTTGTGCGCATAGCGCTTGTCATTGTTTTTGCTGTAGCCCTGGCTGCTGATGGGGTTGCTCCTTTTGTCAACGGCGTAAGCCCGATGGAATCCATACCTGTGCAGGGTTGGTTTGTCCCTGTCACCATCGGCTCTTGCATAGCGCTCTGGGCATTTGTGGCCGGTGCCATCAGCGATTTTCTGGATGGCTATCTGGCTCGCAAGTACAACCTGATTACCAATTTCGGCAAGCTGATTGACCCGCTGGCAGACAAAATTCTGGTCAGCGCCGCATTCATTTACCTCACCTACGTGGGCATGTGCCCCTTCTGGGTTACCATCCTCATCATCTTCCGCGAGTTCCTTGTTACCGGTCTGCGCCAGCTGGCTGTGGAAAAAGGCGTTGTCATGGCCGCAGATAAGAGCGGCAAGTGGAAGACCGGTCTGCAGCTGGCCTACTGCATAGCCTGCCTCGTGCACTTGGCCTATGCCGGCAACCTGCCCGAGCCGCTTCACACCCTGTCCGTCGGCATCTGGGCTGAATGGTTGCGAGCCATTTTCCTCTGGTCGAGTGTCATTCTGACCCTGTGGAGCGGCCTGCATTACTGCATTTCCGGCCGTAGTTTCCTGCGTGGCTGATTTTTGGCTGGATATCGCAGGCGAAACATGGTAGAATTGCGGGTGTATTACACCATTTACGTATGAAATTTTTCTGCACCATTTCAGCCATCATTGCCACAGTAGTAATGGCCTGCGGTTGTCAGCAAGGCCAGCGGGCATACCCCGTGTATTTCCTTGTACAGGATTCTAACACAGTAACAGAGGCTGCGGATAGCACCAGCGCCAAGATGATTGTTCGCTACAAGGGGACAACCTATACACGCATGCCTATCATGTCGCTGGATCACTTTGAGAAGTACCAGTCACACCTCAACCCCGACGGCTCATACGGTGTTACCCTCTACGCACGAAAAGAATGGCGCAATCGTCTCTATTACAACACCGTTGAGAAGCGAGGCATGCTCATGCTCCCCGTCGTGAATGGTTTGGCTATGGAGCCCATGCGCATTTCGCCGGTCAACGATGGCGTGCTGGTCATTTGGAACGGGCTTAACGGCTATGACCTGAAAATGATTGCCCGCACAGTACAACCCATCGACGAGGAGCTGGAAGAGAAACGCTTTAAGAGCAAGAACCCGCGACCTCTGCCCACCAAGCCGGAAGATGTGGAGAAGCAGACGCGCGACTTCACCGGGCGCACCGTTGGCGAAATCTTCAACTGAGAGCATGAATAAATTCCCCCTGCTCTATTTGCTTATCTCCCTCCTGCTGTCAGGCCTTTGCCCGGCGGCAGGAGACATGGTATTCAGCCTGCCCACAGATAATCGAGCCATCTACGGCAAAGGCGAGGATGAATATTACATGTATGTAGACCGCACTTTCGAGGGGGAAACGACTCGCCCGTGGCAGGGCGGAACCTGGGGAATGGTTCGCAATCCTTACCGCGACAGCAATAAACAGCTGAGCTTCTCTCGCCTGCACGAAGGTATTGATGTAAAGCCCATCCGCAGAGATGCCAACAACGAACCGCTCGATAAGGTACGCCCGATAGCACCGGGTACGGTGGCTTATGTAAGCAACGATGCGGGTAAAAGTAATTATGGGCGCTATATCATTATTGCTCATCATGTAACAGAGGGAACCATCTACAGTCTGTATGCCCATCTGGCAGCTACCTCCTGTAGTGAAGGGCAGCAGGTCACCCCGGCAGATACGATCGGCGTGCTCGGCTACACCGGTGTAGGGCTTAACAAAACAAGAGCTCACCTGCACTTGGAAATATGCCTGATGATTAATTCGGCCTACGACCTCATCGTGCAGCCGCCTACTAACAAGCACGGGCTGTTCAACGGGCTCAACCTCATCGGCATCAACGTCAGCGATGTGCTGCGAGCCTGCAAAAACGGCCAACCATTCTCCCTGAGCCGTTATTTTTCCACCCTCAGCGAACACTACCGGGTAAGAGTGCCTTATAGCGGCAAAATGGATTTTCTCGAACGTTACCCCTTCCTCTACAAAGGAACATGGGGTAAAACGACGCCGGCACTCGATATTGCCTTTACGCAGGAGGGCATTCCCATCGCTATCTACCCCTCTGCACAGGCGGTTAGCACACCAACCGTTGCCAAATGCAAGCCCATGCCCACTTGGCAACAGAACTGCACAGTGAATCGACTGAAAGGCAACAGCAAAAATGCTGCGCTCACCGCTTCCGGGCTCCGTTACATCAACCTTTTTCTGTGGCACGAGGGGCTGATGGCTTCTCCTGATGCTCCCCACTAAGCACGTACTGCACCATGAACATACGCTCCGTTTTACATCTCCTCCTGCCCTTAGCTCTTACGTTAAGCGCCAAAGCTGACCTAGCCGAAGCAGAACAAATGCTCCGCGATGGCAAACCGGCAGAGGCTCTAGCCATGCTGCAGCTCGAGCCCCACACACCGGCAGTACTTTACTGGAAAGGGAGAGCGCTTACCGAGCTCAACCGCTACCCTCAGGCTGTCGTCTTCTTCAGTCAGGTACCGGCAGAGAGCGTATATTACCCCTATTCAGCCAAGGCCTTGATATACTGTGCCTGGCAAAGCCAGTTGCTCGATTTCGTAGAATATGTGGCACCTCTTACCGCCAGCTCCAACGAAGAAATCGCCACACTTGCACAAGCCGCACTTGCCGAATTTCAACTGCGCCATACAACACATGGAGATGTCTCCACGCTGGAACCGTTGCGCAAAATGGCGGCTCGAGATGAAAACCTGAAACCGATGGTGCAGTTGCTCAACATTGAAGAAATGCGCCGCAGCGGGCAATATGCAGAGGCGATTGAAGCCTGCCGAGAGATGGAATCTCTGCCGAATCTGTCTATCATCATGAAGCAGCGCGTGCGCTTGGCTCTCGCCGAAATTTATTACGAAAAAGCTGAAGCTGCAAAAACCGAAGAAGAAGCCCCCATTGACGAAGAAGAAGACGATGAGGGTAAAGGCGAAGAAACGCTCCTGCACTTCATCTCGGCGAATCCGGAGTCTCCGCTGCTCGAAGAAGCCTTTCGCCACTTGGACCGTCACAATGCCTTCACCGAAAGTGAATACGCCCAACGCAAACTCAATGAGTGGAGTGAAGAACTCAACAAACCGCATCGTGCAGCATTAGCACTGGCTGTACGGCAGCGCTTACAGCTGAGTGACCCCAGACTTAGCGAAGATGACGTCACTATTGCCAACACAGCTGCTACCGCTCTCCCCAATGAACCCACCACACAGCTCATTTTAGGAGAACAGGTTCGTCGCCTCATCAATAGCCAGCAGACGGAAAAAGCAAATCTATATCTGGATATGCTGAAGCCGGACATGAGCGATCCGCGTTATCTCTTTTACCGCGGATGTTGCCTGCCTCAGGCAGAAAAAGGCACAGCTGAAAATTTCTACAAAAGTGCAGAACTGGCCTCTGCTGACCTGCAACCGGCCGCTCTGAGCAATGCCATGTACAGCGCGGTACTCAGCGGAGAGCAAGCAATCATTGATGAATTGCTGACTAAAGAGTTACCGCCCCGAGCCCGACGGGCCATCCTGCTGATGCATGCCGGACTGATTCTACACAAAAACCCGGCTCAGGCTCGGGCTGAAATTGAGTCGGTACAGCTGCTCACCCCGACGGAACAGGAACAAACGGAAATTTTGCTGCTACTGGCTGAACTCGACCTCCAAACTGCACCGGCAAACACGCTGAACAGTCTGCAAAAATGCCCGCCGGAAACACGCAACAGCTGGCAAAATGAGCAGGAACTACGTTATTATTCACTCCAATTGCAAGCTGCGGATAAACTCCGTGCTCAGGGCACCCCTGCCCCCAAGGCGATTGATATTCTGACAGAGGCTCTCCAAGTATCCACAAAGGAGGAAAATCGCATTATTCTCACATTCAATCTCGCTGAGAAACTGGCAGCCCATGAGCGCCACGACGAAGCCGCTACCCTGCTGGTAGAACTAGCCGAAAAAGCAGATACCGGCGAACTCAAGGCGAAAGCGCTCTACCTCGCTGCCCGCCAGGCGGAAAGGCTCAGTTCACAGGAGCAGCTGAACAAAGCAGTAGAGTATTATGCCGCAGCAGCTGAACTGAACAGTCCCTACAAGTACCGCGCACAGATTCTGCAAGCGCGCCTGCTCGCCTGGATTAATCGCGGGGAGGAAGCGCAGATTATTACTAACAACCTGCTGCGCAACAACCAACTGAGCGCTACCGATCGAGCCATGGCACTGAGTGTGCAGGCTCACGACCTCACGCTGCAAGGAACGGATGAATCCGTCAAACAGGCTATAGAAGCCAACCGCAAGATATTCTCCATCGGCGGTTTACCACGCGAATGGATTGTCCGCGCCCGCATACAGAAAGCCTCTCTGCATGCTCGCAGCGGCGACAACCGTCAGGCGCTGGAAAATTACTGCAAATTGATTGATGATACTCCGACCGATGAAGCCGAAATCGCTGAAGCGGATTGGTTTATTTTGTACTTTGCCGGAGCGGGAGCCATTGCTCAATACATTGAATTAAAGGAGCCCGCAGCCGCTGCGGAATTAGCCGAGCGCATAGCCGCCTGGCCGCTCCCGACGACAGACAACGCTCGCGTTAAGGGGCCGGGTAAGAGAGCAGACCAATTCCTGCACTGGGCTGACAATATCCGCAAACATCATTTCCTGCCGACCAACAGGGGCTCCCGCTAAGGGGGCTCTGTTCAGCGCAGTTCACACCAAATTGCCCGATGGTCGCTGGCTGTCGAGGCGGCGTCTATATCAACAATGCCGCATTGGCTATGGCGCCCACGGCGGCGTTTCAGTATCGGGTTGACATAAATCTGGTCAAAGACAAGGTACTCACTCCCCGCCTTAAAATAAATGGTCCAAGCGTGCCCACGGTCATCCAGCGGTTCGAGGCGCGACATGGAAGATTGGCGGCTGAGGCCATGAGTCAACACTCCCAGCGAGGCATCTTCAGGCCCATCATTCCAATCACCAAACAATACAATGGGAACCTCGGGAGCACGCTGCACTTGTTCGTGCAGGTAAAAAGCCAGCGTGCGAGCCTCACGACTACGCAGGTTGTTGGCGGCAGCGGCATCCTGTGCCACACGAGATTTGAGGTGAGCCCCCATCACCCGAAAATAGCGCCCATCGGGCAACTGCACCGTAACATCCAGAATTCCTCGCAGCATCTTACGCCGCTTCTGCCCGTACAGAGGATAATTAGCCTGAGAGAAATCGCGAATAACAGGGTGCATCGATAACAAAGCCAGAGCCCGGTCTTCCCCCTCGCGCTCCAGCACCATTGCGTGCGGGTAACGTAGCCCTCTTTCAGCCAGTCGTTTCTGTAAATCAGCCAAAGCCAGCTCCCCACCAATCTCAATCAGCCCCACAATCTCAGGCGCAGCCGTGGCAATAACGTCGGCCACCGCCTCACGAGAACGAACAGACTTCGGGCGGCACATATAACGAGAACGGCTTTTCTCACCGGCTACAAAGTAATTCTGCACGTTGTACATCAGAAAACGAACCGGCTCTCCGGCTTCCGGCGGCTTCGGTAAATAATCAGCTACCGGTGCGCCCTCCTGATGTAGTAACTCCCCGGCAGGTTCTACCTCCCGTACAGTAAGCCCCTCAACGTCTGAGCCAAAGCGCAGCGTGAGCAGCCCGGCCAGCGAAAACACCAACAATAAAAGCAGAAAATCGGCTCGTTGCCAAACCGATTTTTTCTGCATGTGTTGGTTGCTGCGCTTATGCACGGGAAATCATCATAGATGGCTCACATTTCACGCAACCACTCAGCTACCTGAGGCGCTGCGTAGGTAAGAATCATGTCCGCACCGGCACGCCGTATAGCCATAAGAGCCTCCAGCATGCACTGCTTTTCATCCAGCCAGCCGGAGGCCGCTGCGGCCTTCACCATGAGGTATTCGCCGCTCACATGATAAGCAGCAATGGGTAAATGAGTATGTGCCCGCATTTCACGAATGACATCCAGATACAGAGTGGCCGGCTTCACCATCAGCATATCGGCGCCCTCAGCCACATCCAACTCAGCCTCACGCAGAGCTTCACGTACGTTGGCGGGGTCCATCTGGTAAGTCTTTTTGTCGCCGAACTTGGGCGCACTCCCCAGCGCACCACGGAACGGCCCGTAGTAAGCGGAAGCATATTTGGCCGTATAGCTCAGCAATGAGACGGAGGTAAATCCCTCGGCATCCAGAGCAGAACGCAAGGCACCTATGCGGCCATCCATCATATCACTCGGCGAAATGATATCAGCCCCGGCGCGGGCGTGGCACAAGGCCTGACGACAAAGTGCCTCCACCGTCTCATCATTCAGAATTTCATACGAACCGTCGTCATATTCACGCACAATACCATCCTGCCCATAGGTGTTGAAGGGGTCCAGCGCTACATCCGTCATCACCAACAGCTCAGGCACTTCTGCCTTAATGGCGGCAATGGCTCGCGGCACCACACCCTCCGGGTTCCACGCCTCAGAGCCGGCTGCATCTTTCTTTTCCTCCGGCACCACGGCAAACAAATCCACGCAGGGAATTCCCAATTCATACAAACGGCGGCACTCGGCAGCTATGTCAGCCACGCACCAGCGGGTGCAACCGGGTAGCGAAGCAATCGGCGTATTCTCATCGCCCTCCTGAACAAACATGGGATAAATGAGATTAGCAGCACTAAGAGAAGTCTCGCGCATCAGCCCGCGCATTGCGGCTGATTTGCGATTGCGGCGAGGGCGAATTGCGAGTTCCATCATATCCCCGACAGCATACCACCTTTCTGCCCGCTTGTAAAGGCACTAACATGCGCACAGAGTAATAAATCACTTGCTTTTCAGTATAAGGAGCGATACAATATCCCCCGTTCCATGAATGCCAGCCAGATTCACCAGGTCCTCGATAACTTCGCCGTGACACCCTCCAAGTCTCTCGGTCAGAATTTCCTAATTGATGAAAACATTGCCCGCTGGATTGTAAGCCAGCTCGAGATTAGCCCCGAGGATTGCGTGGTGGAAGTCGGCCCCGGCACCGGTGCACTTACTGAGCACATGGCCCCCCTCTGCCGCAAGCTCATTCTGGTTGAGTTCGATGCCCGCTTAGCTGATTACCAGCGCAAACGCTGGGCCGATACGCCCCACGTCGAAGTACATCATGCCGACGGAGCCACTTGGGACCCGCGCCGACTTTTTGCTGAGCAACCCGTTAAGTTTATGGGTAATCTGCCCTACTCGGCCGGCGGAGCCATTCTCGCAAACTTTCTCACCTCCCCCTGCGCTTGCAGCCGCGCAGTCGTCATGCTGCAAAAGGAATTCATTGACCGCATACTGGCCAAACCGGGGGACGATGCCTATGGGTTGCTCTCCCTGCGCATTCAGATGGACTGGGTACCGAAGGCACTCAAAACCGTTCCGCCCGAGGCCTTTTCGCCGCGTCCGAAAATTGACTCCACCGTCATGCTGCTTACGCCTCGCCCTCCGCAGGAGTTGCCTCCCTATGACCATCGCCTCATGGATGAACTCATGCGCCGCTGCTTTGCGCAGCGCCGTAAGCAAATGCACAAGCAACTGCCTGCTACGCGCCCCTGGGCTGAGGTGGCGGCAGCTGTAGGGGTATCTCCCACGGCAAGACCCGAAGAACTGGGGCTGGCCCAATGGGTAAGCCTGACCCGCGCCTACGACCCGCACCCCCTCTCGGCTGTAGCCCAGAAGGACGACGAACTTTTTGATGTTGTAGACGCAGACGATAAGCCGATAGGCCGGGCAACGCGCAAGGAAGTTCACGAGAAAAATCTTATCCACCGAGCCGTTCATGTGCTGGTATTCAATAAAAACCGTGACTGTCTGCTGCAAAAGCGCTCCATGCTCAAAGACAAACATCCCGGCGTATGGGATTCTTCCGCCGCAGGCCACCTCGATGCCGGTGAGGATTATGAAACAGCAGCACGCCGAGAATTGGCCGAGGAACTGGGCATAACCGACACGCCGCTTATTAAAGTAGGCACGCTGCCCCCAACTGAGCAGACCGGCTTTGAGCACGTAACCATTTATGCCGCAGTACAGGATGGCAGAGTATCTTTCCCCGCTGCCGAAATTGACGGAGTGCTGCCCTTCCCGGCGTCAATCATCGACACTTGGTTAGAACGAAGGCCGCAAGATTTTGCTTCCTCTTTCATCCTATGTTGGCAGCAAGTGCGTAGCATGTTATATCAAGATAGCTAAATTCTGTTATTTTTTTGTTTTTTTGCTTGCAATATAACCGAAAACGTGGTACAACACGTACAGGTTAACGAGATTTTTCAGAAATCATGAGAGCAAAAAACATCTCTCGCTACACATACAAAAAAACAGCCTTCCAAGGATGGCGTCTGGCGCTGCGACGGCAGGGCAAACAGTTTGTCAAATACTTTGCTGATCGCCAGTATGGCGACAGCACGGCTGCTTTCAAGGCAGCCGTTGCTCTGAGGAATGACATTCTCAAGGAGCTGAAGAAGAAGGGAGCAGATCCAGCACTTGTTTTTGACTCTGCAACCGAGCTTCTGGCTCAGCAGAGAAATCAGGTTCAGTAAAAGAAGGCAGACGCCCGCATGAGCGTCTGCCATTGCCGAGTTCGGTCTTTCCGTCGCCTGCCGCAAACGCGGCAGGTTTATTTACGAGGAGTAAGAGCCTCGACGGTTTTCGTAATCGCCGGCAGATAAGGAGAGCCGGTGCTCTCTCTCAATAATTGTTCTGCCCCTTCCAGGGCATCCTCGCGTTCTCCATCGGCAGCAAGGGCGCTCAACATCATCAGCTGAGCACGAATTTTGTCGTTCTTTGACTTATAATAAGCCTGAGCCACCCTGAAATACTCTACAGCCTTGCCAAACTCTTTCTCTTCAAGGCATTGCCAGGCAAACATTTCAGCATAAACGCCGCCATCCTTCCCGGCACGCATCTTCACGTTGACCGAAGCTTGCAGGCGTGTAAGATCACCTGCAGCTCGTTTATGCATCTCCACCCACTGAGCATAAGGATTATCCCCTTTGGGGGTTACGCCTTTGGGGAAAGGTCTGTACAAGGGGTCACCCAGCACTATCGTTTGCCACGAAACCGTGGGAGACGCCAACAACGCGGCCTCCCCCACGCAGTCGCCGGCCAGCAGGCGCTCATAAAAAAACTGATAATCCAGACATGCCGACAAATATGGTTCTGCCACATTACCGGCAGTCACGCAAGCCCCCCTGGCCAGCAAGGCGCCTACCCAATGCGATGTATCTCGGATACCTACTGCGCTGAATGAGTGTAAATGACTGGCTATGGCACCCTTGGCGAAACGAAATTCCGATGGAGCCTTCTGAGCAAACGGTCCGTTGGGAGGATTAGTGTACCAGCCAAAATAAACAGAGGTTCGGGGCATGAGCGGAAAAGAATCTGCCAAAGTGGATTTGGACGTCTCATAAAACAGAGGGCGGTGGTGCTTGCGAGCACAATCAGCCACAGCAGCCATCATGTCATCCCCCTCTTTATATGGGCCACCCTGATCAACAACCACCCACCCATGCAAACCGCCACTACGCTCTACCTGCACAGGGTCATTAATCATGCGGAAAATGCTTTTTTCATCCGGCCCGTCAATACGACATACACTCATGACCGGCTGCTTTTCGTTTTTGCCGGGCATTTTTTTCTTATACAGCACGTTAAACCCCATTCCCTGAGTCGGGAACCGTGCTCCCAGCAGAGCCAACTCGCCATCCAGAGCGGCTCCGGTATGGTTACGCCCGCCCTGAGGTGCATCATTCATCACACGCAATGGTAAATCGGGCATGAGGACCATGGCTTTCAACTGTTTTCTACCATTACGAGGCCCGCTGGGCCATATCAACCCGCGCTGCCGAGCCTGCACCAGCAATGAGCTCATCACTATACTTTCATACTCCACCCGCGATATATCCTTACGAGTTACACCATACAGTGGGAACATGTTATCTGCCGGTATACGGCGTACTTCCCTATAGCGCTCAGCGGCTTTCTTACTCAGCTCAGAGTCTGCATTATACACAACTGCCACATCCGCCGGTTCCAACGCAAAGGCACACACACAAATTGACAATAAATACAAAAGGTATTTCATAAATGACATCGACTTATAAACGCCTACCCACACTCTAGCAAAACTTGGCTCCGCCTTCAAGCAGAAAAGCAGTACTACACAGAGAGAGCGGACAACGAATTCTGCCGGCTCTCCCACCTAAAACGCATGCACCTACCACAGCAAAACTGCGGTAGGTGCATGAAAATCAGCGATGAAAGGGAAGTTTACTTCTCCTCAATGTGCACATCGTACACACGGCCCATGATGTTGAGCTTCATATCGCGGCCGGAAATGGCGGCGGATACGCCAACGGTGGAAAGAGCGGTGGGAGCACCGTAGTTCTCCTCCTTCTTTGCGGTGGGCGGCTCGGGGCGCTTGCCGGCATAGTAGTCCTCCAGCTGCTGCGGGAACATAGCATAGATAACGCAGTTCTCGTCGGTGGCGGGTATGTTCTTGGCGGTAAGCTTGTCGCGCAGATCCTGCATGCCGGGCTTGATGAGGTCAGCGGGGCGGCAGGTAATGGGCTGCTTGCCGGAGCGCTTGGCGCACTCAGCCTGCAGCTCGGGGTCGACGGGAGCCGGGGTGTGGCCATAGTAGCCCAGAGCTACGTCCATCGTCTGCGGGGTAATCTGCTTCCAGCGGCCGAACTTCACGTTGAAGGCAGCCTGAGAGCCCACAATCTGAGAGGTGGGCGTTACAAGCGGAATCCAACCAAGAGCCTTGCGAACCACGGGAATCTCAGCCATCACTTCGTCGAACTTGTCCATGATGTTGAGCTCCTTGAGCTGGTTGCGGAAGTTGGAAAGCATACCGCCGGGCACCTGGTAAAGCAGCGTAGCGCTATCCACAATCTCATTCTTGTGGCTGGTGAAGCGGCTCAGGCTCTCGTAGACAGGCTGAAGCATGCCGGAAATCTTGGTGAGCTTCTCGGTGAAGTCGTCGGCCACCTCGGGGCAACGCTCGTAGCCCTTCAGCAAAGCCAGCATGCGCATGCAGTCAGGCTGAGCAGTACCGTTAGCAAAGGGAGCAATGGAGCAGTCCACGGCATCAGCACCGGCATTGATACCGGCAACATAGGAACCGGCACCCAGACCGGCGGTGTCATGCGTGTGAATCCACACCGGCAGGTTGGTGCTCTTCTTGATAGCCTCTACCAGAGCAGCAGTCTCGCTCGGGGGAATCAGACCGGCCATATCCTTAATCACAATACCGTCAGCGCCCATCTCAGCAATCTTCTTACCGAGGTTGGCAAAATACTCGAGGTTGTGAACGGGAGAAGTGGTGTAGCAGATTGTACCGTGAGCAGTAGCGCCGGCCTCCTTGGCAGCGCGGATGGAGGTGCGCATGTTCTCCGGGTCGTTCAGGCAGTCGAAGATACGGAAGATGTTCATGCCGTGCTTGGCGCTGGTCTTCACGAAGGCCTCCACCACGTCATCAGCGTAGTTGGTGTAACCCACCATGTTCTGACCACGCAGCAGCATCATGTGCGGAGTCTTGGGAGCCAGCTTCTTCAGGGTATCAAGGCGCTCAAAAGGAAGCTCGCCGAGGAAGCGCAGACCGGAGTCAATGGTGGCACCACCCCAGGTCTCCAGAGCGGAGAAGCCCATGGTGTCCAGAATGGGTGCGATTTCGAGCATCTGCTCGGTAGCCATACGAGTGGCAGCCAGCGACTGGTGACCGTCGCGGAGTACTGTGCAGTTGAATGTTGCAGGTTTCATAATTTTAGAAATTCTCTGGGGGTACAGTACACCCCATTTGTTGGTGACAGACTACCACAAAACAAGTACTCGCGTCAAGAAAAATCGCTACGGTGAACGAAAAATGAGATAAAGGGAAATCAGATGACAAGTCACCGGCCGCGAGCCCCGGTTTAAAGTTCGACGCTCAACACTCGCAGCGGCAGCCATGCGGTTGCAAAAAAAATCTCACAATTATTGATATTTTTCTTGCCAAATCAAAATTTCGGCGTATACTCCTTGCACCATGACCCGCAAAGGTGGTATCAACAAGACACGTAAGGCTGTCGCCAAGCGTTTCAAGGTGACCGGCACGGGCAAGGTTCTGCGTCGCAAGCAGGGTAAGCGTCACATCCTCCAGAAGAAGTCCAGCAAGCGCAAGCGCGCTCTGGGCAAACCCGCTCTGGTGGACGCCACCCAGGTTTGGGCCGTTAAGCAGAACATGCCCTTCGCTTAAGCCGAGGAACATGGCCACAAGCCAGCTCCGCCCGCAAATCGGGCGGCCTTTCTGCAGCCTGCCTGGCGTGAATTCGCCAAGGATAGAACGGACGAGACTGCAGGGAGGTGAGGAAGAACAGTCCGCTCACAATACATAAAATACTAAAATATGGCACGTGCTACAAATGGGCCGGCTTCTCGCGCCCGCCGCAAGCGCATCCTGCTCCGCGCCAAGGGCTTCCGCGGTTTCCGCAGCAAGCTCTTCCGTTATGCTAAGGATGCTGTTTACAAAGCATGGCAGTATGAGTACCGCGACCGCAAGAAGAGGAAGGGTCAATTCCGTCGTCTGTGGACCGCTCGTATCTCCGCCGCTGTGCGTCCCCTCGGTCTGACCTACTCCCGTTTCATGGAGGGTCTCAAGGCCGCTAACGTTGATCTGGACCGCAAGTCCCTCGCCGAGCTGGCTATCGCCAACCCCGAGGCTTTCAAGGCTGTTTTCGAACTGGCCAAGAAGGCAATCGACGCCAAGGAGGGTGCTGCTCTCAAGGCATAAGAAACCGAACCAAACACACTCATTTAACCCCGAAGGGCATTGCTGCAAGGCAATGCCCTTCTCCTTTCTGCTCTGTCCACCTACCAAAACGTTCTGCCCCACCGAAACAGCTTGGAGCCTGTATCCTTTTTGACCCATCAGCCCCTCGGCCAAACATCTTCAGTCGCTATTAACACGATTACAACTTGACTACCGAGGCGCAACATGGTAGATTTAAGCCATGAGTACGAAGTTCAGTTGGGAATTACGCCCGACGGACGGAGGTGTAGACTATGGTGATGAACTGAACCGACAGCTACCGCTGCTGGTTCGGCGAATATTATCCCAAAGGGGCATCTGCGGCCGGGAAATGGCGGAACGATTCCTCAGACCCCGATTAGCCGACCTAGGGGACCCTTTTGATATGCGGGAGATGGATGCAGCCGTGGAGCGCATCTTCCGCGCGGTAGATCACGGCGAGCATGTCTGCATATACGGGGATTATGATGTGGACGGAGTCAGCTCCGTCACGCTGCTGCATACCATGTTGACAGCCTACGGGCTACAACCGACCTGCTTCATTCCGGTGCGCACCAAAGAAGGCTACGGCCTGAGTGAGGTGGGCATCAGCCACGCTATTGAGAAATGCGGCTGCAAGCCGCAGCTGCTCATTACGGTAGACTGCGGCACCTCCTCAGTTGCCGAGGTTTGTTATCTCAATTCATTAGGTATTGACGTCGTAGTGCTTGACCACCACGAAGCCGGCACCCAAGGGCGCCCCCCGGCAGTAGCCGTAGTGAATGCCAAACTGGAAAAAGACAGCCCGCTAACCTACCTGTGCAGCGCGGGTGTGGTATTCAAACTGGCTCACGCCATGCTTAAGCAACGCAGACTGCCAAACTTCGACCTGAAGGAGCACCTGGATGTAGTAGCCATCGCCACAGTAGCCGACATTGTACCGCTGATAGCCGAAAACCGTCTGCTGACCCGCCACGGCCTGCGCCTGATGGCTCGCGGCGGCAACATCGGCATACAGGCCATCAACGAAGTAACCGGTTTGCGCACCACGCCGAACGCCAGCCATGTCTCCTTCCGCATTGGGCCTCGCCTCAATGCAGCAGGTCGTATGGACTCCCCCCGCGACGCGCTGGAGTTGCTCATGACTCACGACTCTGACCGAGCAGTTCAACTGGCTCATTGTCTGGAAGCTCACAACCGAGCCCGCCAGCAAGAGGAAGAAAAAATTCGTGCCGAAGCCACCGAAATGCTCGAAGCCGCGGACTTCTCACCCAGTCGAGATCGAGTCATCGTACTGGGCTCCCGCACCTGGCACCCCGGCGTGGTGGGCATTGTAGCCTCTCTTCTCATGCGGCGTTACCACAAACCCACCTTCATCATCTCACTCGATGAAAACGGGCTGGGTAAAGGCTCCGGCCGCTCCGTACCGGGCATCTCACTCGTGCAGGCCATCCACGCCTGTGCCGACACACTCATCTCCGGCGGCGGTCACGACATGGCAGCAGGTCTGGTCATTCGCGAGGAAATGATTGACTCCTTCCGCGAAGCTTTCGATGCGTTTGTGCTCAACAACAGCTCAGCAGAACAGCTTAAACCCCGCCTTAATATTGATGCCGAGGTATCCTTCCATGAACTGACGCTCGACCTGCTGGATTGTTACGAATTGCTGGAACCCTTCGGCAACTCCAATCCCCAGCCCATTTTCATGAGCCGCAACGTCATGCTCACAGACGCGCCAAGGCACCTGAACGGCAACCACCTGAAACTCAGCCTCAGGCAGGACACCTGCGAATGCGATGCTATGTACTTCAACGGCGGCCATGTGCGCCTGCCTGACCCGCCCTGGGACATCGCCTTCACCATTGACCGCAATGTGTGGCGAGGTCGCACAACCGTGTCCATGTCCATTCAGGACATACGCCCCGCCGCGCAACCACCTCACAGTATATGATTCCGCCACGCCAGCAAGCTCGTTCCGGTCTGCACCGGCCGACGCCACCACCCGAGCATGGGGACTGGCGCGTTGCGCTCTCGCGCCCGGAAGAGGCCGAGCACTACCGCAACCCACCGCTGAGCATGTGGAAGAAAACCAAACTGCGTCTGGAGCAGTTGGAAAACTCCACCTCTCTGGGCGAGTTATGGCGCCACAGCGTGAATGTTACCTACACCGCAGATGATGCCTACGGTGACGACGAGCCACTCATCACGCCCATCAGCGGGTGGCGACGAGCCCTGCACTTATTGCTGGCTCTCCTGTTACTGCCCTTATCCATCACCATGGTTTATGCTCTGGCCTTGCAGCTCTACCACGCGCTGCCGGCCACCACCGCTAACAGCCAATTCTGGCTCAGCGATCCCATCTACTTCTCAGCCTTAGGAACATTCACTTTTATTGCTCTCATCATAGCCAAGTTCTGTACACCCATTCTGGTGTACGCCTATGTGTTGGGGCACGAACTCACGCACGCCCTGACCGCCTTATGCTTTCTGGGGCGCGTGGACGTGGTCAACGTCGACATCGAAGGTGGCTACATCGAGACAGACAAGGACAACGTCATCATTGCTCTGGCACCTTACTTTGTGCCGCTCTGGCTCATCGTCTGGGTGCTGGTTACCTCGGTATTTTACCTCTTCTTCGACAGCGCCGATGTAGACCCGTGGTTCTTCGGAGGTTGCGGTTTCTGGTGGTCTTTCCACATCTTCTGGACCATGTGGGTAATACCGAGAGAACAGCCCGACCTGCTCGAAAACGGCGTCATGTTCTCCCTGCTCTTTGTCGTGATTATGAACATCTTCATTCTCATCGGCATCCTGCGCTTCTTCAACTTCATCTCCCTGCGAGGCTACTGGCAGGACTTCCTTTCCTGCGGAGAACGTCTCATAGAAACCTGCGCCTGGCTGCTCTCCCTCTGTGGCGGCTGATACTCGGGCATTAAATTTTCTCAGCTACTCAAATTGCAGATTGACAGTTTTTACCATTGCAGACCTGAGGGCAAAATGGTATACTGAGTGCGGTACCAAATGTCAATCTTTCGCCCCATGCGCCTGCTGATGCTGACCTTGCTGCCGGCACTGGTCATAGCAGGGCTGTGCCTGTGGAGCTACATTACCGGCATGACCGAGCCGGTGCTGCAACCTATCAACAAGTCCTATTCCGGCTACTCCATCGTACCCCAGAAAGTACCCGGGCTCAAACTGGAACAATTTACATTCAAGGGGTGGGACAACGAAGACGTGCTGGCCGTCATTGCCAGCAAAGACGGCGAAGAATCCTCCCGCCAGCTCTCCGTTATCGGCGATTTAACCGTCAACCGAGCCGACCGACTGGGCGTTATTGACTACGCCCTCATCTGCGTAGACTGGGACCATGGCATCCGCTCCTCCCTCCCTCTTGCAGAATCCCTTACAGCAGCCGGCATCACCTGTGTACTATGGGAGCCCCGCGGCACAAACAACCGCCGCCCCTACTGCACCCATGGTCTGAAAGAAAGCGCCGATGTTCCCCTGCTCATCAACGAACTGATTCGCCGCAGCGGCAAGGACAGTCCGGTCATTGTAGGTGTGGGGCAAGGCTACGGTGCCGGGCTCATGTTGCAGGCGGCAGCCGGCGAGCCTCGTTTGCAGGGGCTCATCTCTATCGATGCCTTTGCCTCGCTGCGAGAATCGCTCATGCGTACCATGCCGAACTCCCCCCTCACCCTTGCCACTTTGTGGCTCATGGATTTACGCATGAACAGCAGCGTGGGGTTCGAATGCTTTGATGTTGCCCCGGTAGAGAGTGCAGCCCGCATAGACCGCAATACCCCCGTGCTCGTTGTCAATCTGGTGCAGGACAACCCCATCAGCACACTCGATGATGCCGTAACTATTTATAAACAGCTTCCCTGCGACCAACGCGACCTCTGGACGCTGCACACCGGTGCAGATGCGCCCCACGCAACGACCCGCAGCATCAGCACCATACGCCGCAAACACAACCGCGACAGCGCGGTGGAGGCTCGACTGATTAAAGATGAAGACAGCGCGGCAACCGCTATTGTGCACTGGCTCAACGATACTTTCATCACAGCGCTGGATACACCCCACGTTCATGTACCGGCTCGTCCTTTATTAACCTCTGATTGTCAGCTCTGACAGCTTCGCAAAAAAATGTTTAACGCCTCATCACTCGACACTACACCCCGCCGTCATCACAAACGAGGTAACGGCAACCGCAAGAGAAACGGCTACGAACTCACCAGCCAGCGAGACATGTTCCCCATTGCCCTCGGCGCAGGACTTGCCTCCGTCATGGTCTATTGCCTTCTGTACTACTACGCCCCGGCCATCTTTGCCTTTGAGATGAAGGTGCTCAACGACCACGTAGACGAGGTGAAGGACGACTATGTACGCGTGGTGGTTAAAGAGGTACCCGAAAAAGAGCTCATCGAGGCAGACACACCGATAGAAACCGAAGAGCCCACAGAAATACAGCAGATTGAGCAGGAACCGGCAGAAATTGACATCCTCGATGCCGAAAATATCGAAGAGCTCATCATGGCCCCCGGCGAAACGGATTTGAGCGTACCTGAGCCCATTTCCACCCCCGAAGAGCCCTCTGCCGTGAGTGAAATCAAACCCGGCGAGCTCGATGCCGGCATGCTGAGCGTACCCAGCATGCCTGAGGAGGCGCTCGACATGCCCGAGCCCACCCCCATTAACCACAACGCTGTTGTTGCCAACGCCACCGCTCAGCTCGATGTGGTCGAGCAGGATGGTAATGCTGTCGATTCTGACCTCATCAAAACAGCTCAGGCCAGCCAGAGCGGCAACCTGCCGGGCGACGGACGTTCGCTCTCCGACCTCATTGGTGAAAAGAATCTGGGAGCCGCCTCGGGTGTGGCTCGTCTGGGGTCTGACGTACTTTTCGGCTTCAATGAATGCAAGCTCAAGAGTGCCGCCCGTATTACCATGCTGCAACTGGCTGCCCTCATCCGCAAAAACCCCGAGACCAAATTCATTATCGAAGGTCATACAGACAGCATAGGCGGCCCCGCCTACAATGCCCTGCTCTCACTTCAGCGCGCTGCTGCCGTGCGTGAGTGGCTCAAGTCCAACAGCATTCCCACCAACAACGTCTTCATTCGCGCCTGCGCCGATAATTCACCGTTAGCAGACACGAACGGCGACCGCAATGCTCAGGCGCTCAATCGCCGTGTGGAAATTCACATGCGCAAACCCTCCGAGCCCCTGCCCCCGGGCTGCGAGAATGATAAGTATAAGGTCGACCTCACTAACAAGCTTAGCGCACAGCTCTCTGCCGGGGTAGTCATACCCAAAACATATCCGGCAGCCTCCCATAACAATGGTGAGGCAACCGCGGCTCCCGCTCAGGATAAGAAAAACAACAATAACCGCCGCAACAACGGTAACAAACGCAACAAACGGTAATGAACGCCACCATTGCTGAGGGTAGTCGGCCCCCCGGTCTGGCAGCCCCGCAGGATGGCCCGTGCCGATGGCTCGTCTCGCTTGATTACGACGGCACCCTGCGTAGCGAGAGCGAACCGCCGGTAGCTCCGGCCTTCTTTGAGCTGATGGCCACCTGGCGAAGCTTCGGCGTACGATGGGGCATCAACACGGGTCGCTCGCTGGACTACCTGTTACAGGAGTTGATACCCTGCAGCCCCGTGCTGCCGGATTTCATCTGCACCTGCGAGCGCTACGTCTACCTTTCTGACAAGGAGGGGCGGCTGCAACCGGCAACCACCCATAATGAACGCTGCATGCAGATTAACCTACAACTGCGCCGTAAATTGGTACCCTCCCTACACGCAGCACTCGAACAACTCCGCCACACTCGCCCGGAACTCGAGTGGGAACTTGCGGCTAGTGACCCGCTCTCTATCGAGGCTGTCGATACCTTTACCATGGATGCTCTCATGCCCTATATGCGCATGCAGCTCATCCCCGGAGCCACCATTCAACGAGCCGGCCGTTACCTACGCTTCTCCGATGAGCGATTTTCCAAAGGAACGGCCCTGCGCTATATTTCCCAAGCCTGGCAGGTGCCCGATGAGCATATCTTCATCATGGGCGACGGTCATAATGATTTAGACGCCTTCTGCCATTTTCCTCACGCCTTCTGTGCAATACCCGCTACAGCTCACCCGGAAATCCTGCAATGGATGCAGCAGCGCCACACCGGTTACATCTCCCCCGAGGCAGGCGTGCTGCAAGCTCTGCAAACCTGGTTCCGTGAGCGGGTATCATGCCAGAAATGACAAAAAGTGTGTTCACAAAGCGCTTTCGGCTTGACTTTTACCCGAAAAAATAGTTCCATATCTCCCCGTAATGCTCTGATGCTCTCAACCTGACCGCAGATAGTGAGTGCTGACGACATCGTTGAGCCCATCCTGTTAAACAGGTAGGCCGACAGACACCTCTCCCAAAAGAGAAACCACAAACGACATCATAAACAATTATGGGATCGCTTAAGAAGAGACGTAAGGCTAAGATCAACAAGCACAAGCGCAGCAAGCGCATGCGCCAGAACCGCCACAAGAAGCGTTTGCGTTACAAGTCCTAAGCTGCGCGCTTAGGCCACGTCCGCAAGCGACGCTGTTCTTTCTCACGGCACTGTTTCCACGCGAAACAGTGCCGTTTTGATTACCATTTCCACGACCTCACCCGAGTAGCGGGCAGCATGAGGCTGCTGACATGCATTGCCCTTGACGCCGCCGCGCACGCGCGTAGAATAGGAGGCACGATTTTCTCAACCATTATGGCCAATACACATCAATTTCAGACAGAAGTACGACAGTTGCTCGACATCGTCATTCACGCCTTCTACAGCGACCGCGAGGTCTTTGTGCGTGAGCTTGTCTCCAATGCCTCTGACGCCCTCGAAAAGCTGCGCCTGAAGCAACTCACCAACGCCACCGTCTATGAGCCGGAGCGCGAGCTGCGCATCACCATCACCACCGATGAGGAGGGCAAAACCCTCACCATCGCCGATGCCGGTATCGGCATGACCCGTGACGAGGTTGTGGAGTACCTCGGCACCATTGCTCACTCCGGCACCAAGAAGTTCCTGGAAATGATGAAGGAGAGCAAGGGCGGCACACAGGACCTCATCGGCCAGTTCGGCGTAGGCTTCTACAGCGTATTCATGGCAGCCGACAAGGTGGAAGTCACCACCCGCTCCTGGCAGCCCGATGCTACAGCCGTGAAATGGACCAGCGATGGCAAGGAGGGTTACACCATGGAAGACGCCCCCGCCGACACACCTCGCGGCACAGCCATCCGCATCCACCTCAAGGATGACGCCACCGACTTTGCCCGCGCTGAGCATGTACGCCACATCATCAACAAGTACAGCAACTTCGTAGGTTTCCCCATTGACTTCAACGGCGAGCACCTCAACACCGTGCAGGCCATCTGGATGAAGAACAAGAAGGACGTCAAGCCCGAAGAGTATGAGGCTTTCTACAAGTTCACCGCTCACAGCGAGAGCTCCCCTCTGACCTACATGCACTTCAGCGCCGATGCTCCCATCGTTCTCAACTCAGTTCTGTTTGTCCCCGAGGACAATCCCGAGGCCATGGGCTTTGGCCGCTGCGAGCCCAATGTAGCACTCTACTGCCACAAAGTACTCATCGACAGCAAGCCCGACAACCTGCTGCCCGAGTGGCTGCGTTTCCTCACCGGTGTGGTAGACAGCGAAGACCTGCCCCTGAACATCTCCCGTGAAATGCTGCAGGACAACTCCCTGCTGCGCCGCATCTCCGGCATCATCACCAAGCGCTTCATCAAGCACCTCGAGGGGCTCGCCAAGGACGACGCTGAAAAATACGAGGAGTTCTGGCGCCGTTACAGCCGCTTTGTGAAAGAAGGTATCGTGACCTCTTGGGAGCACAAGGATACCTTGGGCAAGCTGCTGCGCTTCGAGTCCACCTTTACTGAGCCCGGCAAACTGACCTCCTTTGCCGATTATGTGAGCCGCATGAAGGAAAACCAGAAGGATGTCTACGTGCTCTTCGGCGCGTCCCGAGCACAGCTGGAGCACAGCCCCTACTTGGATGCGCTGCAAGCTCGCGGCTTTGAAGTGGCTTTCTTCACCGATGGCGGCGACCAATTCGTCGTCGAAAGCCTCATGAAGGTGGAGGACAAGGAGATTAAGTCCATCGACCGCGCCAACCTTGATTTGCCCCCGCTGGAAGGTCAGCCCGACCGCCCCGGCCTGGACGAAGAACAGGCCAAGGCTCTCACCGAATGGGTAACCGAAACCTTCAAGGATTCCTTCAGCAAAGTAACTACCAGCGACCGAGTGAGCTCAGCGCCCGCCATCGCACTACAGGGCGAGAACGATATCTCCCCCGAAATTAAGGCCTACCTCAAGGCGATGGGACAACCCGTTCCCGAGACGCACCCGGAGATTGCCTTCAACCCGCACAACCCCATCGTGCAGAAACTCGCAGCCCTGCGTACGGAGAACGAGGAGCTTGCCACCCTGCTGGCAGATCAGCTCATCAACACCGCCCTGCTGCGTGCCGGCATGCTCGATGACCCGGCCAAGCTTGCTGACAACTCTCAGGCGCTGCTGGAAAAACTCCTCAGCAAATAAGCCGACAGCTGACAAGCTACTATGCAAGAAGCGCAGCCCCCATCAGGGAGCTGCGCTTCTTATACACTAAATCAACAGTAAAAATTATTTTTCAAACGACGCAAACAGCGAGGCAATGTCAGGAGCCAGCTTGCCATCCTCCAACATGGTCGGCAGCGCTGTAATACCGGCACGGGTAATCAGCGGGAAAGCCTCATCGGGATTATCGCCACACTTCATCGCAGCAATAGCATCTTTGGTGCCGGCAATGAAAAAGTCTACCAGCTTCAGGCTGCGGGCAATCCCCTCCTGCATATCCAGCAGGTTGTTGTGAGCCTGAGTCAACATCTCAAGGCGGTGCGGCAGCGATTCCTCACCCTTTACCGTTGCATCGAAAAACTCCTTAATCTGAGCCAGCGTCACACGGGCCTGCTTAAGACAAAGTGCACCAATCAGGCAGGCTACGGCATCTTCACCGTACACACGACGGCCGGATGAAGTACGCTCTACATGGCGAATGATACCCTCCTTCTCATAGAAACGGAGAGTATGGACTGACAACCCGGTCTTGCGGGCGAGAGAAGAGATGGTGTAACGTGTTGCTTTGGCAGTCATTGCTCTGAATGCAGGACATTAGAACATAGAGCCATTAAAAGGTCAAGCCAAATTTTAATGATTTTAATGTGACAATTTTGACACATTATGGCAGAAGGAAAGCTTGCAAGAGCGAGCAGCCTGTGGCAGGATAACAGCAATACAACGATTATGGCAACCATCCTTTCTGCACTTCAGACCGCAGGCATTATATTGCTGGTCATTCTGTTCTTCAATCTCATGATTTTTGTGCATGAGCTGGGTCATTTCCTTGCCGGCAAATGGCGCGGTGCCTACATCGACCGTTTTCAAATCTGGTTCGGCAAGCCCATTTGGAGTAAAACAATCAAAGGCGTGCGTTGGGGCATAGGCTGGCTGCCCTTGGGCGGCTTCGTATCCCTGCCCCAGCTGGAGGACATGCAGAGCATTGAGGGCAAAGCCGATATGCCGAAAGACCTTAAACCCCTCAAAGCGATTGACAAAATTATCATTGCCGCCGCCGGTCCGCTTTTCTCCCTGCTGCTGGCCTATGCCTTTGCCGTAATCGTATGGGGGGTAGGCAAGCCCGTTGCCGAGATGGAAGACACCGTCATTGGCTACATCGCCCCCAATTCAGCCGCTGCCGAATCAGCCTTGCAGCCGGGGGACCGCATCCTTGCCATCGATGGCCGCAGCGTTACCAAATGGGCCGGCAACATGGAGGGTGTGCGTGAGCTCATCGCCCTCGGCGAGGGCGAGACCATTCACTTCACCGTCTCTCGCCCCATGGCAGATGGCACAGAGCAGACACTCGAAATCACCAGCGGTTATAAAGTACCTGAAACATCGTGGTGGCAGCGCAGCGCTCTGCGTCAGGTCGGCATCATGCCCGTACAGCCAGCCATTGTGGGCGACATCATACCCGGCTCTCCCGCCGAGCAAGCCGGCCTGAAGAAAGGGCAGACCATCACCGCAGTCAACGGCACCGCCGTCTATACCCCCTATGCCGTCATGGCCGAAGCAGAAAAGGGCAGCCCCCTGCAGCTCACCCTCAGCAACAGCGATGGCAGCACCACTACAGCTGAGCTGACCCCCGCCACCCCTACCAACTGGCAGGGCATGAGCGGCGCACACCCCATCATGGGCTTCAGCTGGCTGGTAGCAGATGTAGAGGTAAAGTTTGAGCACCCCGCCCCCCAGGCTCAGGTGAACCAAAGCCTCAAATGGATGAAAGAGACCATCGCCAAAGTCTGCGCCCCCGGCAGCAGCATCGGCATGGAGCACCTCAGCGGCCCCGTCGGCATCGGCACCTATATGTACCAGATGTTCCAGGCCGGTGACGGCGTAGGCTGGCGCCTGGTGCTGTGGTTTGCCGTTGTTCTCAACGTCAACTTGGCTATACTCAACATTCTTCCTCTGCCGGTAGTGGACGGCGGTCACGTGGTGCTTGGCTTCATTGAGCTGCTGCGTGGCAAACCGCTGAACAGCAAGATTGTGGACGCCATCAGCATGGCATTCGTCTTCTTGCTCATGTTCATGTTTGTTTTCATCACCCTCAAGGATGTTGGTGATAATGTGGGCAGCGGTGAGGATGAGCAGCAACTGCCGCCCCCGGTATTCTCCACCACGCAACCCTAATGACAGACACCATGCTGCGCGTTTTCAAATGGATTCTGCTGGTACCCGTGCTGCTGATGCTGGGCTTCATTGCGGCTGAAAAAGCCGACATGACCCGCACGGCCTTCAAACTTGTCGGCATTAACCCCACCGCAGCCGGCGCCGTCTGTAACCCCGATTGGGAAGCAATTAACCCGCTGGGATGTCGCTTCCGCTACAACCTTGCAGCTTCGGAATTTGCCACTTTACAGGCTCAGCAGCTCACCCCCGGCCAAGGCTGGCAAAAAGTTGCTTCCCCCACCGAGTGCTTTTTCCCCACTCTCCACGAGATTCGACAATCTGATTCTGTCATTTACCTCAACAACGAAATCGCCAACCGAGTGCGCTGGGTGGTGTACAACCCACAGGAAGAGTTGCTATACCTCGGCTTTTTTGCGCATTGACTTTCTCCATGTTCAACTCCCCTACACTACAGGCCCACTTCGAGCTACTGTTCCTGCTCATTCCCTTGGGGGTGTTGTATTACTTCACGCGAGCCCTCATCTGCAAGCTTGTCGGCATTTCCATCAATAAACTCGAGAAATGCTACCGTACCATGCCGGCAGAACAACGGGCTATCGGACGTTCAGCGGCCAATCTGCTGTCTCTGCTGCTGCTCTCCATACCGGTTAACCTCACATTGTTCATCTGCCACATGTTCAGTACCGGGGTTTTCACCCTCACCCTGCTCTGCACCATTGCAACGGAGCTGCTATTGCACCGCCAACGCAGCAAATATAAACTCAGCCAACAAGAACTCAATCTCTGCATTGGTGCTTACATTGCAGCCTCCCCCATCGACCTATCTGCCCCCTACCCCTTCGAACTAACGGCGACACGCTGTCTGGCACCCCTCATAGCCGCCCTTACCATGGCCGCTCAGCTCGTATGATGCGGCCTTTGTCGCGACATCAGTTTGTCTTGACTAAAGCACATACGGTGTGCTATCATGAGGCCACACTATGGATGCCGATACAAAGAAAGCCATCGCCGCCGGGTCTTCCGTCTTGTGGAGCGCATTGCTCACGGTCATGAAGTTTATCGTGGGAATTGTGACGGGCTCACTGGGTATACTGTCGGAGGCGCTGCATAGTGCGCTTGATATGCTGGCGGCTCTCGGTACATATTTTGCGGTTAAGCTGGCTGCACGCCCGGCCGATGCCGAACACCCCTACGGGCACGGGCGCGTGGAGAGCCTCACCGCCCTGGCAGAAACGCTGCTGCTGCTCATCACCGCCGGTTGGGTTATTATGGAGGCCATTGAGCGCCTGACCAGCGATAGCGCCGAGGCTCTACATGTGGAGACAAATGTATGGGCCTTTGTAGTCATCATCGTCTCGCTGGTGGTGGACATTAACCGCGCCGCCATGCTCAAACGCGTGGCCAAGGAGACGAAAAGCGATGCGCTCGAGGCCGATGCCGCGCACTTTGCCTCCGACATCTGGAGTAGTGCTGCGGTGTTGCTGGGTATCAGCGGTGCAGCAGTCGCTCACATGACCCTTGAGGGCAGTTGGCTTAACTGGCTGCTCCTACGTGCGGACGTACTGGCCTCGCTGGCCGTTGCTGTGCTGATTCTGCACATCTGCTGGGAGCTGGGCTGTAAATCCATCAACAATCTGATGGACAAGACCGACGGGGAATCCGCCCGCACGGTACGCCGCCTGATGGCAGAGCGCATGCCTGCCTACCCTTTACAAACCTTGCGCGTGCGCGAGGTGGGCAACAAAGCTTACATTGAAATGGTGGTGGCCGTACCCCGAGAACTGCACGTAGATACCGCTCACGATATATCAGAGGCAATCGAAGAGCTTATTTCTGCCGCCCTGCCGGGTGCCGAAACAGCAGTACACATGCACCCCAAAGATGCCGAACCCGACTCACACGAAATGCTGGTGCGCCGCATTGCCCTCACCCACCGCTTCGGCGTGCATGGCTTAGTGCTCATGCAGAGTGAACAGGGCTACACCGTATTTGCTGACCTCGAATTGCCGGGGAACGCCTCGCTCGATAGCTGGCACATTGCCATTCAGGCCTTCCGCAAAGAAGTCAGCCTGCGACTGAACGCCGACCGAGTGATGGTGCATGTTGAGCCCGACCTGCGCGAAATCCCCGCCTACGCCACCCCTGTACCCGATGATTGGGAGCAACTGGTGCGCCAGGCAATGATTACCAGCGGTGCCCCCTTGCCAACCGGCATCAGCCTCTACACAGCCGGCAACCGCCGTTTCTGCATCATCACCATACCGCAGGAATGCTGCCTTAATGTACAGGAAAGCCATGAGCGCCTGACGGCCATTAACCGCAAACTGCGCTCAGAATTACCCGCCGTTGCCAGAATCATCGTAGTGTACGAATAAAAAGAAAGGACCAGGCACAAGTTACCGGGGACCAGGCAGAGCTTTACGAAGGTCGTCTCTTCAGCAAAAGCGCTTTGCACACGCTCTTTGAGCTTGCAAGGTGGCTGAAAACATGTTAAAGTCTCGCCCGTGAAGGTTATTGTTGTTACAGGCGGCATCGCATCAGGTAAATCCACAGTTGTCAATCTGCTTAGTGAAATCGGCGGAAATGGTTTGCAAGTATTTGACTGCGATAAGGCAGTGGAAGAATTGCAGAAGAGCGGCAAACTGTCCCGCGACCTGGTGACGGCCTTTGGTGCAGATGCCCTGCTCGATGATGGCTCTGTCAATAAAGACCTGCTGCGTGAGGTGGTCAAGCATGACCCCGAAGGGCGCAATAAGCTCAATGCCATTGTACACCCCAAGGTTGCCCAACTTTGCAAAGAGGCTCAGTTTGAAGCACGCCGCTCCGAGCTTGTGCACACTTTCCTCATCGACATTCCCCTCTATTTTGAAAGTCCGGCTGATTTCGGCGCAGACCGCGTGTGCTTAGTAGCAGTCACCCCCGAAACCCAGATTAAGCGTATGGCTGAGCGCGATGGCTTTGACCGCGCCGCAGCCGAGGCTATGCTGGCCGCCCAGATGCCCACGCAGGAAAAAATCGAGAAATCCGGCACCGTATTCTGGAATGAGGGCAGCCTGGACATGCTGCGCTCGCAGGTCAAGTACTTCTTCGACTCCGAACTGGCCAAAGTGGCTGAAGTAGTAAACCAGCGTGCCAAACTCGTCAACATGAACGAGTTGCGCATCATGCCGCTCAATGAGCTGCGCAAGCTGGCCGAGGAGAACATCAAGAAAGGCGTTATCGGTAAAACTCGCCAGGAGCTTACGATGGAGCTCTGCCGCACTTTTGCCCGCTTGGGTAATCAAGTGCAGGTACAGGGTGTGCTCGACTTCACCAAGGAGGGCAATGTGCTGCTGCGCGACGAGAACCGCAGCTACCGCCATGAGATTGACGATATCGCCGTACCGAATGAGCTCATTAAGCGCTACGGGCTGCGCCCCGGCAATAAGGTGATGCTCCGCCTCTCGCAAGATCAGAGCGCTAAGGCCAACAAACCGCTGCGTGCCGGAGATGTACTTGAGATTGAAGGTACCCTCGCCGCAGAATACACAGCCCCCAAGGAGTTTGATAAGCTCACCCCGCTCTTCCCGCGCGAGCGCATCATCCTCGAAAATGCTGAGCTCAAGCTCCCCTCCATGCGCGTGCTCGACCTCATCACCCCCGTCGGCATGGGGCAGCGCGCCCTCGTGGTTGCCCCGCCCCGCGGTGGTAAGACCGTGCTGCTCAAGAGCATGGCCAAATCCATACGCGCTAATTATCCCGATGCTGAATTGCTCATTCTCCTGCTCGACGAGCGCCCCGAGGAAGTGACAGACTTTGAGGAAACGGTGGACGCCCCCGTACTGGCCTCCACTTTCGACGAAAGTTCCCGCCGCCACGCCCAGCTGAGCGACCTCGTGCTGGAGCGTGCCCGCCGCCTCGTAGAACAGGGCAAGAATGTTATCATCATGCTCGACTCGCTCACCCGACTCGCCCGCGGCTACAATGCCAACCAGACCGGCGGGCGCATCATGTCCGGCGGCCTCGGCTCCAACGCTCTCGAAAAACCCCGCAAATTCTTCGGTGCAGCACGCAATGTGGAGGAAGGCGGCAGCCTGACCATCATTGCCACTTGCCTTGTGGATACGGAGTCCCGCATGGATGAAATCATCTTCGAGGAATTCAAAGGCACCGGTAATATGGAGATTCGTCTGGACCGCGAACTCGCAGAGCGCCGCATGTACCCTGCCATATCCGTTCCCCAGAGTGGCACGCGAAATGACGACCGCCTGTACCACCCCGACGAATTCAGCCGCATTCTGCAACTGCGCCGTCAGCTCGCCAGCCACCCCGGATGGGAAGCCCTCGAACTGTTGCTCAAAAATATCCGCCGCACGCAGAACAATGCCGAGCTACTCATCAGCGGTCTGATCGACAAAAAATAAACTTCTTTCGTTTTCTACATCGCCTCAGCCATCAGCTGAGGCGATTTTTTGCCACATAGAGCTTACTATAACATAGATTTTTCACTATTTGAGGCTTGAAATAAAAGGACAGGCATGCTAGAATAAATGCAGAGCCGCTGTAGGCTAGTCACTCACCAATCACTATTACTCACTATGTCACTCGAAACATTCTTCAATCCGAAGAGCATCGCTGTTGTCGGCGTATCTGCCGACCCCACCAAGCTGGGCGCCGTTGTATTCAACAACATCATCTCTGCCGATTACAAGGGCAAGCTCTACGGTGTTAACCCCAAAATGGCTGGTCAGGAGCTCTGCGGCAAGCCTTGCTACGCCAGCGTAGACACTCTGCCTGAGCCCATGGACCTGGTGGTAGTTCTCGTACCTGCCCGTTTCACCGAGGGCGTGATTGATGCCTGCATCGCCAACGGCACCAAGAACATCTCCATCATCACCGCCGGCTTCGCTGAAGTGGGTGAGAAGGAGCTTGAGAAGCGCATTGCCCAGAAGTGCATGGACAACGGCATCAACCTGCTTGGTCCGAACTGCCTTGGCCACATCTCCACGTTCGACAACGTGAATGCCTCCTTCGCTGACGGTTTCCCCGCCCGCGGTAACGTGGCTTTCGTTTCTCAGTCCGGTGCTTACTGCTCCGCCATCATGGACTGGGCTGCCGGTAAGGGCATCGGCTTCTCCCACTTCATCTCCATCGGCAACAAGGCCGTTATGGGCGAAGACGCCCTGCTCGCTGCTCTGAAGGACGACCCCAACACCAACGCTTTCGTGTTCTACCTCGAGTCCCTCAAGAACGGCAAGGAGTTCCTCAAGGTTATCAAGGAGGTTTCCGACACCAAGCCCTGCGTAATCATGGAGCCCGGCAAGAGCGCCAAGGCTCAGGCTGCTTCCCTCTCCCACACCGGTTCTCTGGCTCCCAACTATCGCGTGCTCGAAATGGCTCTGCAGGGTGCCGGCGCCATTCAGGCATACAACGACCGTGAGCTCTTCGGCCTGCTGGAAGTACTGCAGTACTGCAACCACAACCAGTTTGACGGCAAGGTAGCCGTACTGACCAACGCCGGTGGCGTGGGCGTGCTTACCTCCGACCTTTGCGAAGAGGCCGGCCTCGACCTCGCTCCCCCCAGCGAAGAGACCAAGGCTGCCCTGCGTGCCGTGCTCACCCCCGAGGCTTCTCTGGGCAACCCCATCGACGTAGTGGGCGACGCCAAGGCCGATCGCTACGAGGCTGCCCTCAAGGTGCTCTGCGAGAGCGGCGAGTACAAGAACATTCTCGTTCTCCTTACCCCCCAGCGCGTAACCGAGTGCCCCGAGACCGCTCAGGCCGTTATCAAGCTGGCTCCTCAGTACCCCAACGTCAACATCTACTGCTCCTTCGTGGGTGGCGCCCGTGTGGACGAGGGTCGCGTGCTGCTTAACGAGGCCAAGATTCTCAACTACGAGTACCCCGCCGACATCGTGCGCCTGCTCGGTCTGCTGAAGGCTCAGATGGCTTTCCGCGGCAAGAAGCTTGCCACCTGCGAGACCGGTGAGGTTCCCGCCGACATCAAGGCAGCTGTGACCGCTGCTAAGGAGGCCGGCCTTGCCTCCCTGCCCCAGGAGACCGTGAACATGCTCATGGACCACTACGGCATCGATTATCCCAAGTGCGGTAACTTCACCGACAAGGAAGAGGCTCTCGCCTTCTGCAAGACCATCTTCCCGAACGCCGTGGTGCTCAAGCTCTCCGCTCCCGATGCTCTGCACAAGACCGAGATGAAGGGCATTTACCTCAACATCAACGACGAGGCTTCCTTCAACGAGGCTTGGGAAGGCCTGTGGGGCTCCATCACCAAGTTCCAGCTCAAGGGCGCTTCCGTACTCATTCAGGAGATGATTACCAAGGCTACCGAGACCATCATCGGCGTGAACACCGACAAGAACTTCGGCCGCGTCATGGTATTCGGCACCGGCGGTGTGTACACCGAGGTCATGCGCGACACCACCATGCGCATCCTGCCCACCGACGACTTCTCCGACATGATTAAGGAGACCAAGGTCGGCACCATCCTGAACGGTGTTCGCGGCGAGGCTCCCAAGGCTGTAGGCCCGCTGGCCGATACCCTTGCCAAGGTGCAGAAGCTCGTGCTCGAGATTCCCGAGATTACCGCTATCGATGGTAACCCCGTGCTCGTAACAGCCGATCGCGCCGTTGTGGTGGACTTCAAGATGATTCTGAAGTAATCCCGCAAGCAACAGCAAAACTTCAGGCCGCGCTCCTTTACGGGAGCGCGGCCTTACTTTATCGTATCAGCAACTGCCGAAAAAGCAATAATCAGAGCGAGTCGAGGTAACTGCGGCACTCCTCCTCCGTAAGCGCAAACTTGCGGGCAAAAAGGCACCCGCTCTCCCGCACCGCGGGCCAATCTGCCGGCGTGAGGTCATCAGGCGATGGCGCCGAGGGGAACGGCCAGCTGAGGTAGCGCATGTTGTCCCCACTCACCTCATAACCGCAGCGCCGCACACAGGTCTGAATATACAACTCATCGCTGCAAAATACATTGCGGAAAAACCAGGCATGCAAGCGGTGCGAGCGGTGGTAGCACAGCACATCCTTTACACAAGGCAGCGTGAGCGACCACCATTGAGCACCGCCATAAAACGGGCGGAAAAGGTACCAGCCCGGCCTCTTCACACGCAGGCGGCGCCATTTGTTTGTGTACCACCAAAACCATTTGTGCCAAGGGCTGTACTTGCTCACCATAAAGCGCGGGTACCACACCTGCACACGGTGCTGCCACTTCTCGTACTTACCGGGAGTAGGTATGGGTGTACTCTCAATGATTTGGAGATTTCGCGCGTACGCCTCATCCAGAAAAGCCTCCATCTGCCCCCGCCCCATTGCCGGCATACATTGACCGCTGATGAGGTGCAGGTAGCGATACTCCCGCCCTGTGTTCACAGCGGCCTGCATCAGGCGCAGCGTAGCCTGTGCTATGCTCCAATCAGCCCACTCCACCTTAACCGAAGGCTCAATCAGGTGTATTCCCTGCCCCTCGGTAAAAGCAGCTTTCTCCGGGCTCGATGCATCCACATGAATAAATACATCATGCCCCTGCTCCCGCAGATAAGCAGCAAGAGCATTTACCTGCGCAGGCCGCGCATGGCACAATACGAGATAAGCATCCTTCATACCTGTCACAACACTAACATCCCACCCGACCGATGTAAAGAAAAAACGACACCCGTCCCCCATTCAAATGCCCCATAAAAAGCCAGCCTTTGAGAATGGTACAACTATCGGCTATTTTGTACTTCAAAACAGCGTTCTCCCCCCCAAAAAAATTCAAGTCTGCAATCTCTTCCGCCCAGTCATCACCCGACACGCTGAGCTGAGTCAACGTTTCAACATCAGTCTTCTTCTTTCTCCACCTTGATTTCCTGCATCCTGTCCTGAACCAGCGCAGCAAAGGGGACAAATCCGCCGGTGTCGGCGAAGGTCTCCTCCTTTGGCTGCGGTGTGGGCGGCAGGTGGTCGAGCCGGTGCAGCTTCTTAATCTGCTTTCGGATGAAGGTGACCACACGCTTGCATTGCGGCAAGTCTAAGAATCCCACAGGGCGGCGGTCGTCCTCGGGGTCAGAGCCACCGCTGTCGTGAGTGGAGCTATAGTCATATTCAAAGACGATATTACCTATACCACCGCTGAAAATCTCGTACTCTTTGATGCAGCCGGGCTCCAGCGGATATGATTGGCAGTTCATACCCGGCAGTAGTCTGGGGGTCAGGATAAGGCATCGGCGGTCGGTGACCAGATAGAGCATACGCCTCTTGTAGCATTTCCTGAACCAGGGAAGGACGCAGAAAAGGAGAACAAACGGAAGCACGAAAAGCTCGCCTTCACTCACTATCAGGATGAGTGCAACCATCCCGAAACAAATGAGTCGCTCTGCACTCAGAATAGTGGGGTCCGGTCGCATGACCAGCAGCAGTTGCTCATCCATGCCCAAAGTTCGGTCAATAATGCGCCGCTCCCTCAGCGTGAGGGATTCCCTCTGGTCAAGTCTGGGGGCGTAGTCGGCCATAATTTTAGCTGAGCGCGTATCAGCTACGGAATATTATATCAATTCGGACCGCTGATGTCCATTAATTTATGTAAATCTCACGCAAGGATTTACAGAGCCCCTGTCTCTTTTTCACGTCTTGCCATCCCGTTTGCGGTTGCAAAACTTTGTTGATGTGGTAGAATGATTGTGGATTAAAGGTACACTCGAAACGCAAAAAAAATGGCAAGTAAAAGACAGTTTTCGTCTGTTTATATATGCTCAGGTTCCGTCGGTCAGGCAATTGGTATAGAAATGGCTGATTTTTCGTTAAACCGGCACCATGTGCGTGGCGAGTGGTACAAAGAGGATGACCTTGTTGCAAAAGGTATTGAAAAAAAGCCCCGGCTCATGCAGCCAATCTAAACAGCTTGTCCTTTATGCAGAATAAATGCAGAGCATTTAAACAGAAAAACTTCTTCACACAACCATGAACGGAACATTCACCTACTCCAACCCGACAAAGCTGCATTTCGGTCCGAATGCGCTGGATAATTTGGCCACAGAACTGCAAAACTATGGCCCCTCTGTACTGCTGATTTATGGCAAGCAATCCATTAAAAAGAATGGTCTTTACGATAAAATAATCGCCATTCTTCATGCCGCCGGTAAGACCATTACTGAAGATCCCGGCGTTATGCCCAACCCCACAGTAGAGAAACTGGCAGAAGGTGTAGCCCGCGCCCGAGCCTGCAAGGCTGATCTCATACTGGCAGTAGGCGGCGGCTCTGTGTGTGACTACGCCAAAGGCGTGGCCGTGGCCACACACTGCCCGGAAGATGCGTGGGAAAAATATTACGTGCGCATGGAGCCACTGAGCAATCCGGTCATCCCCGTGGGCTGCGTACTGACCATGGCCGGTACCGGCAGTGAAATGAACGGCGGTTCCGTCATCACCAATCACGCCACAAAACGCAAAATTGGCCGTGTGTTTGATGACCGCGTATATCCCCGCTTCTCTATTCTGAACCCCGAGCTCACCCTCACGCTCCCCCGCTATCAGATGGTGGCAGGCTGTTTCGATATTATGTCTCACATTCTGGAGCAGTACCTCTCCGGCACCGATGACAATACGAGCGACTACATCGCCGAGGGGCTGATGCGCTCTCTCATCACCGCGTCCCGCACGGCTGCCGCCGATCCGCAGAATTACGAGGCTCGCAGCAATATCATGTGGACAGCGACCTGGGCTCTGAACACACTCATAGCCAAAGGCAAAACAACCGACTGGATGGTGCACATGATGGGCCAATCCGTCGGAGCCTACACAGATGCCACACATGGCATGACGCTGGCCGCTGTCACCTTGCCTTACTTCCGCCATATTCTCCCCTGCGGTCTGCCCAAATTCAAGCGATTTGCCGTCAATGTATGGGGCATATCCGAGAATGGCAAGACGGATGAAGAAACAGCCTTAGCCGGGCTGGATGCCATGAAGGCGTGGATGCAGGAGATAGGCCTTGTGCTGTCCCTGCGTGAGCTGGGTACGACTGACGATATGCTGGATGGTATCGCCGAAGGTACATTCCTGCTGCGTGGCGGGTATAAGCCCGAGCTCACCACCGCAGAGGTACGAGAAATCCTTGCTGAAAGCATGTAACCCAATCCATTTTATGAAAAACATACTCATTATCTCCGGGCACACGGACATGAACGACTCCGTGGCCAACAAGACAATCATGAGCATTCTGGAAGAAAAACTTCCGGAGTGCCGCACGGTATATCTGGACCGCCTGTACACGCATAAGCCCATCGATGTAGCGGCTGAGCAGCAAAACCTGATGTGGGCAGACACCATCGTATTGCAGTTCCCCGTGTTTTGGTTCTCCATGCCCTCCCTCATGCACCGTTGGATGGAGGAGGTATTCCTGCATGGCTTCTCGCACGGCTCCGCCGGTGACAAGCTGAAAGGCAAAACAATGGTGCTTTCCTACACCACAGGGGCTCCGGCAGACTGCATGAACTGGGATGATTTCTTCCATTTCCTGCGCGGAGCTTGCCAATTCACCGGCATGAGCTACGGCGGCACGGTGCACACGGGCTCTGTATCATACAACCTGAGGCAGGACCCTCAGCAGCTTGCAGATATCACGCAGCGGGCCACGGCTCATGCGGAGAAGCTCATCGCCCTGCTGCAAGCTTAAAACAACACATCATCTCAGCACCAATCAGGCGCCCTGCTATACCGCAAGGCGCCTGATTTGCTGACTCGATAAACTACGGAACAATCCCTACTCCCCCGCAGGCCGACGTCCACAATAATAGGCGGGCGACATACGACATCATTCCGGGTGTTAACATGCCGGAGCCCCCCATAGTGAGCGGGCTCTGCTTTAATTTTTCCCCTGTTAGGCACTACCTGAACAAGCCCGCTCTTTTTTACAAAATCTTATCTCCTTATATTTAATAACTAAGCACAATTCAGCAAGTTATTTTCCCAAGTTACCAAACCAAACATCCTTTGAGAGGGGTACGGCACCCCGCTGTTTTGTACGTTTTTTCACCCAAAAGCCAAGTCCTTTTCCAAGTCCTGCGAACTCGCTTCTTAATTTCGCGTTCCTTTCTAGGCTAACCGACTCGTGACTTAAAAACCTTGCGAATGAGAAGTGACTGTTCTCTCATCCACGAGAACAGCTCAGGCCACTCCTCTTTCTTTCTCAAATCACATTTATGAATAATGTTAATTGTGCAATCTTTGCTAGCCTCAGTCCATACCATCTTGTGCCCCATTTCTTCTTCAATGGAATCAGAAGCGTTTCGTAACTCAGAGAAAAGCTCTTTGTCTCCGCTAATATACAAAAGAGCAGTAACGTGGTTCTTCTGAGTATTGAGTCGCAATGATATTACGCAACTTGAGTTTCCAATGCTCAGGTCATACCAAGCCTGGGCATGGGCTTTACGCAAACTGAATACTTGCATAAAATCCTTGTCATCTTTAGCCGCCTCTCGGAATGCAGACCAAAACTCCAACTGGAACAGTTTAGTTTCGCTCTGAGCACCACTTTCCTTTACGGATTTCGCCCACTCATTTGGTTGTTCAACCACGTTGAACTTTACTGCTGTTCTAGAATTATCAATCTTCCACAATTCTATCTCAATCAAGAAGAAACCAAGAGAATTATCAGTTCGCTGGTTCAGCCATTCTATTGCTTGGCGATGTTCATCACGAGCTTTCTTCACTACCCAAATTACAACATCAGCAGACTTACCTGACGCATAGGTTATAAGCTTGCCAAGATGGTCATGGTCTGTTGCCTCAAGTTGGTTTTCAATAATGATACGTCGATTCGTACCCTCTTCTTTTACGAAAATATCCGCACTAAATGCACCTACCGAAGATTCTTTTTCCTCCAGTACCAAATCTAGGCCAACAGCCTCACCAAGCAGCTTCAAGTTTTCTTCTTTAGCCAGCCAAGGAGTAAAGTCTCGCGCTTCGTCAGGCCAAATGCTCCGAAGGTTATCTATCCGAGTTATAACACCTAAATCGATTATTTTATTAGTTGCCATGATAAACAATTTCTATTTAAAGAGCTTCTACTACATAGTTTACAAAATACGAATCTTATCCTTAGCCTCGGCTAGTTCAAATTATGAATTAAGCAGTAACGTATGCCTGTACAGAATGGTATTTAGAAAAAACTTTCAGGTACTAAAGAAAGTTTTCCGATAGATGATAGAGCTTGGCCAAGCAAGTCATGCACTTGCATTACATCGTCGAAATCCCACAACTTGAGTTTATTTTTGTCAATGGCATGTTCCGGAAATTCCCCTTTCACTTTTTCCAATTGTGCAGTAGAAGCAACAGCAACCACAGCTTGAACCGCAGGATGAGCTTGCGCCTTTATTAAATTAAGAATCATGCTATCGATTGAACCGTGAGACTGGACCTCGAACACATACAAGGCACGCCCCATATTTCCAATTTTGACAGCCCATATTACATCTACAATAGCGCCAGTTGCAATCTTGATTTCAGCACGACTATCGAAGCCTAAGAACTGACCGATTTCGACTAACTTCCGCTTTATCTCTTCGTGTATCGTAGTTTCTTCCTTCTGTCCAAGTTTAGAAGCAGAGATTTCCTTCACCGAACCTCCTTTGGGTGGCAGTTCATCCCACATCAGATAATCGACGGCAAGCAAAGATACATCTTCGAATCCTTCTTTCTCCATAAGTCGAGCTATCTGTTTTCCATAATGGCAAGCCTCCAAGAACTTCTCACCCGTATATTGATAATTGTATTTAGGTAGATTCTTAACCTCTAAGTAAGATAAAGCTCTAACGGTAGAAGTGTTAAAAATAATGTATTCATCGGGTTTCGAATAGGAAAGCAATTCGCTCATCGTTGCAGGGCCTATCCCCTTAATCTCCTTCTGAAAAACATTCCATCTAGAGGAAATATCTTCAGCTCCATATAAAAGCTTTATAAGTGACTGCTTTGTCTTCTCAAAGCCGTTTTCTGTAATAATTTTCCCAACATAATATGTCTTGTTGCCCCACATTATGGTAGACCATAGTTTGCCGATATATTCACAAAAATCCTCTTCTCGCATGCTTTGAATTCGAGCAGCCGTGAAAGATTGATAATAGGCGATGCGCTCTTTGCGTTCACGCATCGCCTCTTCTGCGAGTTTAGGCGCATCCTTGATGCGCCGCTGCATACGAATTAGAGCCTCTTTAAGTTTTTGGATGTTCATAAAGATATTCTGTATATCGCCTACTCAAACTATCATA
>JAFZHC010000039.1 GCA_017555025.1 Akkermansia sp. | reverse complement strand
AGGGCATGGTAGGACTTTTGTCCTCCATGCTCAATTCTTTTATCGGGCTATTGAGTATCTTTTGCTCTCTCTTATGCCAATATCGACGTCTTTTTCTACTCCGGGAATGGGACATGCCCACACTTTATAACGAAGAGCCAACTTTTATGCCCATTTATGCGCCTAGATACGCATAAATGGGCATAAATGCGAGGATTGTTATGGCCGTAGTGTTTATACTTCGGAGATGGAGCTGTAAGCAGGGATTAATAATCCTGCACAGGGGAGCCGGGGGTGGCTCCTTGCAGCCGGGGGATGCGGGCATTGAAATGGCGGAGGTCATCGAGGTACTCGCGCCACTGTAGGAAGGTCATGGGCGGGCGGGTATGCAGGCCCATGCGGAAGTGCTCAATGCGGGCGAAAGCAGGCTCCAACACCTGCGATGGAAGTTGAGCCACAGCCTCGGCCACGGCTTCGAGATGTTCTGTAGCCTGGTGACAAATCAGCGGCAGGTCGCAGCCGGCCTGTAGAGCCAGCACGGCAGATTGCACAGGGGTGTAGCGCTTGGCAATAGCTCCCATGCAAAGGTCATCGGTAAACACGACGCCGTCGTAGCCCAATTGATTACGCAGGAAGCCCTGCACTAACGCCGGCGAAAGCGAGGTGGGGAGCTCGGGGTCAATCTCAGGGATTAAAAGATGAGCAATCATCATGGATGGCAGCTCGGGCATGAGTGCATGGAATGGTATGGCGGCCTCACTCAAAAAGGAGTCGCGGGTGCCATGCAATACCGGCAGGTCAAAATGCGGGTCGCACTCCGCGGCGCCCATGCCGGGAAAATGCTTACCGCAAGTGGCAATACCGGCGCGAGCATGAGCGCGATTCCACACGCCACCGTGCGTTGTCACGGCCTGTGAGTCGTAGCCCCAGCAGCGGCTCGGCAGGGCATTGGCATGGGCAGAGCCAATATCCAGCACCGGGGCGAAGTTGGTATTGACGCCCAAGGTATATAGACATTGCGCGTTGTACCAGGCAGCCTGCGTAATAAGATGACTGTTACCAGTAGCAGCCAGTTCAGCTGCAGAAGGATGGTTCACACAGATATCAGCCGTGCGCACCACGCGCCCGCCTTCCTGGTCGATGGCGATGATGGGGGCATCCGGCCCTGTGGTAAGGGCTCGCAGCTCATCCGTGAGCTCACGTGTAAGCTCGTAATCGGCAATGTTGCGAGTAAAAAGTATGTACCCTGCGGGCTGCAGTTGCGCAAACAGCTCACGCTCCCGCGCAGTCAGCACGAGCCCTTCTATACCGGCGATAATAGGAAGCATGTTGTTGCAGGAAAATGTTTTTCTTATAAAGAACGCTCCGCGCCTGTGAAAGACGCGGAGCTGAATAGATGAACTTTACCGGCCCGCAGCTGCGAACCGAATAGGCCCATTTCTGAAATCTCTCTCAGCGTTCAGGCCTCAACGCCTTTAATTCACTTACCGCCGAAGATGCTGGCACGAGTGAACATGGGGAATACGGGAATGCCGCGGCTCTCGATAGCCTCGCGACCACCCTCCTGACGGTCAACCAGTACCAGCGCAGCCACCACCTTGCCACCTTCGGCCTCGATGGCGTCGATAGCCTTCAGGGTGGAACCACCGGTTGTGATTACGTCATCGACCACGATAACCTGCTGCCCCGCAGCAAAGTTGCCCTCAATGCGCTTACCACGGCCGTGATCCTTGGCCTCCTTACGTACGGTGAATACGCAGAGGGGCTTCTCGGCGCCGGCGGAGTACATACCAATAGCCAGCGAAATGGGGTCAGCACCCATGGTCATGCCACCAATGGAGCAGGCCTCGGGGAATTGGGGCAAAATCTCCTCCTGCACCATCTGCCAGCCGACCTCACCAATGAGGTTAGCACCACGGGCATCCAGAGCGGTGATGCGGCAATCACAGTACAGATCGCTCTCCTTGCCGGAAGCGAGAATAAAATGACCCGTCTTGATGGACTTAGCCAGCAAGATTTGAAGAAGTTCGGATTTGGCGTTACTCATGACGGCCTTATTCTACCGCCGCTCCTATCAAAAAGCAAGCAGAAACCACGCAGCTCGCCCAGATAAAAACATTTATTCCTAAGCGGGGAGCCCCGGCTTACCCCGTGTTCGAGCCAACAGACAACGTGCCCGAAGGGGAGCAGATGCCGCTTTAACATACTCGAGGCTTATCACAGCAGCAAAGCGGCAAGCTCGGGGGGCAGCGGCGACTGTACGGTAATTTCCTGACCGGCGTGCGGGAATGTCAGCGAGCATGCATGCAAGGCGTGGCGCTCAATATGCAGGCGATTCGCCAGCGCGGGGGTCCACCCGTGAGCGATGAAATCCAAGTAATTGTGTTCGTCACCACCATAAATTTTATCCCCCAGCAGAGGGAAGCCCATGTAGGAGGCATGGACGCGAATCTGGTGCAGGCGGCCGGTATGCGGTACACAGCGCAGCAGAGCAAGAGCGGGGCGGCCATCGTGAGCAGGCACGCGCTGCAACACCCTAAACTCGGTGCAACAGGGTTTGCCGTTCTCATGGCAGCATTGTCGCACATGGATGCGGGTTTGCGCCACCTCTTCCATGCGCAGAATAGGCTCATCGCAGCAGGCGTAATCCCACAGAGGAGCCCCCTGCACCACAGCAAAATATTCCTTCCGAAGCAGGCGGTTCTGCATAGCCTTGCCAAGCTCTCGGGCAGCAGAGGCCGTTTTGGCAATGAGGGTGATGCCGCTTGTCTCGCGATCCAGGCGATTAATCAACGAAACCTGCCCGCCACAGGCGAGCTCGTAAGCCAGCAATTCGCGAACGCCATGCCAGAGCGTCGGTTCATTTTTATCGCCGGTAGGGTGCGTGAGTAGCGGGGCGGCTTTATCAACCACCAGCACATCATCATCCTCGTACAGCACACCGAAATGAACCTGCACCGCTATGGGCATGTCATAACTCATGCAAAAACAGCAGGGTCTATAGCCGCCCACTCACCCGGAGCCAAATTAAGCTCGGCAAGGGTCAACGGCCCGATGGCTATGCGCGTCAGCACCTCAACCGGTGCACCTGCGGCAGCCAGCATGCGCCGCACTTGGTGGTAGCGCCCCTCGTGCAGCGTAAGCCGCCCGGTGCACTCACCGGTAATTTCCAGCTCAGCCGGCAGACAGGGTGTTTTCTCCCCATTCAGCAGCAATTCGCCGGACGCAAACAAAGCCACGGCAGACTGTGGCACAGGGGCACTACATTCAAACTCATATACCTTGGGCACATGGCGCTTAGGACTCGTGAGCGCATGCACAAAAGCGCCATCATCCGTTAGCAGCAACAGGCCGGAAGTTTCTTTATCCAGACGCCCTACCGAGCTCACTCCATCGCCGCGGTTCAGCCAGCGCTGCGGCAGCAAGTCATAGACGAGTTCCCCTTCCTCACGATGGCTGCATGTGCAGCCAAGCGGCTTGTTCAAAGCAACATACAAGCCATCCGGAAACTCAATCGGCTCACCATTCACCAGCACCTCATTAAGCTCAGCCTTGGCCGAGGGAGACTTGGCTACCACCCCATTCACCGTAACGCGCCCACGCTTTATCCATTGCGCAGCTTCGCGTCGGGAACAGTAACCGTAGCGACTCAATATAGCATCTAATCTCATCTCTGCGTCATTTTGCCATAATTTTTTCAAAAAACAAGATTGAATTCACGTACGTTTTGTGGTAAATATAGAGGAAACCGCATGCACCCCATCAATTGTTAACTGATTGGGTGCCGAAAAACCTCTCTTACACACACTTATGATTACAATCATCAACGAACGTCAGTTAGAGCCGGCTGAGGCCTCTCTTTGGCTTAAGGCTCAGCAGGCTGTGGCGGCTAAGAATTACAAGTACGCCGTCAGCATTCTCAAGACACTCGTCAAGCGTGCTCCGGGGTTCCTGGAGGGCCGCAAGGTTCTGCGCGCCTGTGAGGTGAAGTCCACTCCCGATGCCGGTCGCCGCTCCTCCCTTTTCGGTGGCATGCGCATTTCCACCACTCGCAAGGACCCCGAGACCACTATCGTCACCATCGAAGACGATCTGGAGAAAGACCCCTACTCTGTGACCGCCAACGAGGCGCTGTTTGCCGCAGCCACAGACCTGAACCTTCCCGAACTTGCCGCCTTTGCGCTTGAGACCATCTGTCAGGGTCAGCCCAATGCCAAGAAGCACATGCACCTGCTGGCTAACCACTACATCAAGAACGAGCAGTTCGCCGAGGCTGCGGAGACATACCGCCGCATTCTCAACATCGACCGCACCGATGCCATCGCCCAGCGCGGTGAGAAAGACTGCGCCGCCCGCGCTACCATGAAGCAAGGTAACTGGGAGGGCAAGGGCGACTTCCGCACCAAGCTCAAAAACCAGACCGCTACCACCGATTTGGAAAACGCTGATAAGATGGGTCTTACCCGTGCCGAAATGGAACAGCGCCTTGCTCAGCTTTCCGAGCAATATGCAGCCGACAACACCAACCTGCAGATTGTAAAGGATATCGCCTCCATCTACGAGCAGATGGAAGACTACGCCAACTCCTACTCCTTCTACGCCTACGCCTACCAACTCAGCGGCGGTGCCGACCTCTCCATCAACGACAAGGCTATGGAGATGCACGAGAAGGCCATGCAGGCAGAAATTACTTACTACGAGCAGGTACTGGCCGCCGACCCCGAGAACGAGGAAGCCAAGGCCACCCTTGCCGCCCGCAAGAAGGAGATTGCTGAATCCGTCGTGGCAGATGCCAAGGCTCGAGTGGAGGCCAACCCGACCGATGCCCAGCTGCAGTTCAAGTACGGTCAGGCTCTCTTCGATGCCGAGCAGTATACTGAGGCAATTGCCCCGCTGCAGCGCGCCCGCACTAACCCGAACCTGCGCATCAAGTCCATGCTCATGCTCGGCAAGTGCTATGCCGCCAAGAACATGACCGATATGGCCATCCGCCAGCTCGAAGACGCCGACAAGGAACTCGTAGCCATGGATGACACCAAGAAGGAGATTCTCTACATGATTGGCTGCCTGTACGAGCAGGCCGGCAACAAGGAAAAAGCCCTCGAGAGCTTCAAGGTCATTTACGAAGTCGATTACGGCTACCGCGACGTTGCTCACAAGGTGGAATCCGCCTACTCGTAAAGAGACGCTCAACATTTTCTTCATCAGGCACGCTGCTCACCACGGGCAGCGTGCTTTTATATGTAAAACACGACACTCCCTGAAAAGAATACGAAGCCGAACATGACCGATACAATCTCGAAGTCACCAAGATTTCCCCCCCCGGGATTCCTTACACATTTCAGCATGTGCTCTGCAAATGAAACTTGGACGGATACATTTGTAGGGCCTAATCATCCCAAGGAAAGCGAGAGCTACAGCGATGATGCAACCGGCGTAACGTACTCCGTTGAAACCGGCCTGCGCCTCAACTGTACTGACGAGCTCTATCTCTATGGCGCAGTTCAGCTTTGGGGCACAACTGCCACCCCCGGCGATTTCGATGAACTGAGTGGCAAACAGATGGGCACGACATTCCGTGTAGGTATTGGCATTAGCTTCTGATATCCCCGAAATTCACTTCACTTATTTACTCGAGTGCTCACAGAGCACTCGAATTTTTCTTACTTGTCACAATGCGCCGCATTTTCGGATTCTCCATTCGCCGGCTCGCACGATTTTCCGCGTGCTGGCATAGTTTAAACTTGACAAGAGAGGGGATTTTCTGGCTCACTATAGAGTAAGCGAAGCACCCGCGGGGTGCATTATTTCCCTCCGGATTATAACAGTTTTTACACAGCAAGTATGTCAAAGACGCTCATCATCGCAGAGAAGCCCAGCGTGGCAGGCGATTTAGCCCGGGTACTGGGCAAGAAAACAGGCAAATTCAAGAAGGATGACAGCACCGGCAGCTATGTCAACGATTCGCTCATCATCACCTCCGCCGTCGGTCATCTGGTAGAGCAGAAAAAGCCGCAGACCGAAGACGGCAAGAGCCTGCCGTGGAAAATGGATTACCTGCCCGTCATGCCCAAATCCATGGAGCTTGAGCCCATTGCCAAATCAGCAGACCGCCTGAAAAAGGTGCTCAAGCTGGCACGCAGCAAGGAAGTGACCGCCCTGGTGAATGCATGCGATGCCGGGCGCGAGGGTGAACTTATTTTCCGCAACATCATCCGTTACGGCAAAATCAAAAAACCGCTCAGCCGTCTGTGGATGCAGAGCATGACGGATGACGCCATTCTGGAGGCCTGGGCAAGCCTGAAGAGCGATGCCGCCATGGCACCGCTGGCAGATGCCGCCGTATGCCGCTCAGAGTCAGACTGGCTGGTGGGGCTCAACAGCACCCGCGCCCTCACCGTGCTGCAGTCTGCGGCGGGCGGCTTCAACATCACCCCCACAGGGCGCGTTCAAACCCCCACCCTAGCTCTTCTTGCTGCCCGTCAGAAAGATATTCTCTCCTTTGTTCCCGAGACCTACCACGAAGTGCGTGCTACTTTCAAAACAACCAATGGCAGCTACGAAGGCCGATGGTTTGACCCGGAGTGGAAAAAGGATGAACGTGCCCCCCAGCGCACTCGTGAGCGACTGTGGGATGCCGCCACGGCAGCCGCTATAGCCGCACGTTGTCAGGGACGCCCGGCTGAGGTAAAGGAAACACGCAAGCCGGTTTCCATGCCTGCACCGCTGCTCTTTGACCTCACTTCACTACAGAAAGAAGCCAGCAACCGCTTCGGGTTCTCAGCCAGCCGCACGCTGCAGATTGCTCAGGAGTGTTACGAAAAGCACAAGGTACTGACCTACCCGCGAACGGACTCCAAGTTCCTGCCGAATGACTATATCAAGATTGCAGCCCGCACAGTAGCAGCCATCGGCGAGGCTTTGCCCGAGCTCGTCCCCTTTACTGCCGATATTCTGGACAACAACCGCGTGCGCCCCAGCAAGCGAGTGTTTGATAGCAGCAAGGTCAGCGACCACTTCGCCATCATTCCTACCGGCAAGTTTGTCACGCTGAGCGGAGATGCCGCAAAAATCTTCAACCTCGTTGTACAGCGTTTCTTGGGCGTATTCCTGCCGAATGCCGAATATGAGGATACCGACCGCACCAGCATCGTAACCGGCCCGGGCTTCAAAGATTGTTTCTACACCCACGGTCGCCTGCTGATTAAGGCCGGCTGGAAAGCGCTCTACAGTTCCCCCGGCAGCAAAAAGAAAGACGAGCTCTGCCCTGTTTCCCCGGGTGAAAAAGTACTTACAGACAAAACCACGGCTGTAGAAGACCGCACCAAGGCGCCTGCCGCCTATACAGAAGCCACCCTGCTCACCGCCATGGAAACTGCCGGCAAGCTGGTGGAGGATGAAGAACTGGCCTACGCCATGAAAGAGCGCGGCCTCGGCACTCCCGCCACGCGAGCAGCCATCATTGAAGGCCTGCTCACGCAGGAGTACATTGCACGCGATGGTAAAGACCTGGTGGCAACTCGCCGCGGCATGGACCTCATTGACCTGCTCTGCAAGATTGGTCTCAGCACCCTCTCCAGTCCTGAGCTCACCGGCGAGTGGGAATACCGCCTTAAGCTCATGGAGAGCGGCAAACTGGGTAGAGACGCCTTCATGAAAGACATCCGCACCTACACCACAGACATCGTAGAGTGCGTGCGCGACTACATGCAGAACGGTAAGAACCCCGACCTGCACATCCCCTGCCCGTCCTGCGGCAGCGGCCAACTCAGCAGCCGCATCGACGCCGTATCCTGCACCGCCTGCAAATTCCGCCTGCGCCGCGTGCATGCCGGGCTGGGACTGAGCGATGAGCAGATAACGGACCTCATCACCAAGCGCGAGCTCCCGGTTATGGAAGGCTTCCGCTCCAAGTTCGGCAAGCCCTTCAAGGCAGGCCTGCGCTTGCTTGCTCCCGAGAAAGAAGGCGGAGCATGGAAGGCCGAGTTCTACTTCGATGACGACAAGACGACAGAAGCCGCAGCCCCGACCGGCGTGCAAAGCACTCTGGGTAAAGTCATGGTGAAAGATCAGGGCGAGCTCGAACTACAGGAAAATGACAAGCAATGGTCTGTGCCTGACTTTAAGCAAAGCGGCAGCAAAACCGGCTTCACTATGTCCAAGACTATTCTGGGCAAAGATATTGAGATTGAGCAGCTCTACAGCGTACTGGCAGAAGGTAAGAGCGAACTCATTACCGGCTTTATCTCCCAGCGCACTAACCGCCCGTTCGATGCCTACCTCGTGCTTGATGCCCGCAAGGGCACCGTCGGCTTTGAGTTCCCGCCCCGCGAGCCCCGCAAGAAGGACACGAAAGCCACCGCTGATAAGAAGTTCACAGCTGCCGATGCTACCGCCCAAGACCTCAGCAAAGCCACTCGTCACGGCGTGATTAAGGTGAAAGGAAAGGGTGAATATGAGCTGTTGGAAACCGAAGAAGCCTGGCATGTAGACGGTCTGGCCTACGGCAAGAACCGCAAGCCCATGGTGGTACCCAAGGTTATGTGCGGCATTGCCCTGAGTGCAGAGGTAATTGCTCGCCTGCTCACCAAGGGCAAGACCGAGCTTATCAAGGACTTTGTGAGCCACAAGAGCGGTAAGAACTTTGATGCTTACCTGGTCTTCACCCCGTCGACCGGTCGCATTTCCTACGAGTTCCCCCCGCGCAAGTAAACAGTTTACCCCCCCGGAGGGCGGCTTACGGCCGCCCTCGTCTTTCTTCATGTCTCCCGTTCTCCGAATTTTTGCCAAAGCGGATCGCTTTACCATCGGCATCATCATCAGCGTCATTCTCGGGCTTGTAGTTCCCTGCACCGGAGAAACCGCAGCTGCATTCGACTGGCTCACCAATGCAGCTATCGTACTATTGTTTTACCTGTACGGGATTAAATTATCAAGAGAAAGCGTGGTAGCAGGTTTGCTCAACTGGCGGCTTCAGCTCATTGTTTTTGCCTTCACGTTTATCTTCTTCCCGGTCGCCATGCCGTTGCTGCGGCCTATCTTTGAACCACTAGTAGGCGGCGCCCTCTTCATGGGCCTGGTATATGTAGCCTGCCTGCCTTCTACGGTACAGAGCAGCATAGCCTTTACAGCAGTTGCCGGTGGCAATGTACCGGCTGCGGTTTGTTCGGCCTCCGTATCCAGCCTGCTGGGGGTTTTCCTCACCCCCTTGCTGGCCGGTCTATTATTCAGCGGCACCGGCAGTACCGGCGCAGACGTCGGGTTGGATACAGTACTCAAAATATGCTACCAGATTTTGCTGCCCTTTGTGGCCGGCCAGTTGAGCCAGAGGTGGCTGCAGCAATGGGTGGTTAACCACAAGGCCCTTATCAAATGGAATGATCAAGGCACCATCTGGCTGGTTATTTACACCTCCTTCTCCGGTGCTACAGCTAACGGTTACTGGCAAATGCTCGAGCTGCAACATCTTCTGGGGCTCATTGTCGTATGCTCCATTTTCCTCTGCCTCACCTTCGCGGCCACTTATTACAGCAGCAAGTGGATGGGCTTCAACCGCGAGGACCGCATTACCATCGTCTTCTGCGGCTCCAAGAAAAGCCTGGCTGTAGGAGCCCCCATGATGATGGCAATTTTCGGCGAGCTGGACAACAACCTGCTGCTCCCGCTCATGGTCTTCCACCAGGTACAGCTCATGGCCTGCGCCCAGCTGGCTCGACTCTGGCAACAAAAAGCAGAAAACAACGCATGAACACCGCTTTCACCAACTGGGGCACCACCCATCTGATAACAATGGCAATTATCGCCATCATTGCCTACCTGTTCGTGTGGTATGGCAGACGTCAATCCGCCGAGGGGCGCGTCTATTTCGCGCGTAGACTCGGACTGGTCATCCTGCTGTTTTTCATCTTCGAATACACTTGGCGCTTCGCCACCTACGGCTTCTCAGGCTGCGTAGAGAACCAATTGCTCCCCCTGCATTTCTGCGCCATCATGTCACTCATCTGCATCATTGCCATGTGGTGGCGTGCGCCTTGGGCCTGCTCTCTGGTCTACTTCGGCATCCTCAGCGCCAGTATCCAAGCCATCATTACCCCGGTGCTGCGCGATGATTTCCCCTCCATCGCCTTTTTCAACTTCTTCATCTCCCACAGCCTGCTGTTCCTCGCTGCGCTCACGCAAATCGGCATACTCGGTTGGCGAGCCCGCCGCCGCGACCCGCTGCTCTGCCTCCTGCTTATGGATGCCTATATACTGGCCATCCACCCCATCAACCTCTGGTTACACAGCAACTACGGCTTCACCGCCCACGGCCCCGCCGGCACCATCCTCGCCCAACTCGGCCCCGGCCCCTGGTACTACCTCAAGCTCCAGCTCCCGGTCATTGCTCTGTTTTACCTGATGTATCTCTTCGTGCGCCCCACAAGCAAGAACTGCTCGCGCAGCGAACAATTTAATTCGTAACTCGAAACTGTCCATGTTCGTCCGCTGGTCAGCACCCCACATCATCGCCCTTATCCTCACCGTTCTCATTGCCGCACTCGTGCTTTGGCTGGGTAGCCGCATGCAAGAGCGCGGGCGTTACCGCCTGTGCCGCGTGCTGGGGGGTATTGTTCTCTTTCAGTTGGTGAGCGAGTATATCTGGCGTGCTTGTGTGGATGACTACGGCCCGTGGCAATACAACCTCCCGCTGCATTTCTGCTCCTTCATGAGCGTCTTTGCCTTCATTGCGCTCTGGTGGCGCGTGCGCCGGGCCTGTGCTATTGTCTACTTCGGAGTATTGGCAGGCAGCATTCAGGGGCTTATCACCCCGGCTATGGCAGACGGGTACCCCAGTATGGCCTTCTTTGTCTTCTTCATCGCCCACAGTCTGCTACTCGTTGTAGCCTTGGCCATTCCCGTACTTCTGGGCTGGAGAGCTCGCGGGTGGGACGACCTGAAAACGCTACTCATGATGGATGCCTACTTGCTGCTCATCCACCCCATCAACCTGTGGCTGAGTACCAACTACGGTTACACCATGGGCGCCCCCATACCCGGTACCCTGCTTGATTACCTCGGTCCCGCCCCCTGGTATTACCTCTGGGCACAGCTGCCCGTACTCGCCATGCTACGCCTGCTCATGCTCCCGGTGCACGACAAAACGGAGGAATAACAAACAGACAAGTTAGCCGGTTTCGACGCAGCTCTTGCGAAGCTACATCAAGGTTTAAATTTGGTTTGCAGGGGAAGTAAAGTGACAATGCATCGCTATTAACTCGGCATCAGCAGCCTAGCTCTCACTCTGCAGATTACAGGTAAAATTTCCCTTGCCGCGAAGGCGGAAATATGCTAGCATAGCCCGCCGCGTCAGTAGGACGCCACCGCAGCATCATGGCAGAGAAATTCGACATTAATAGCTTAAATGAGGCACAGAGGCAAGCCGTGCAGACACTCAACGGCCCCGTGCTCATTCTGGCCGGAGCCGGTACGGGCAAAACCCGCACCGTAACCTGTCGCATTGCCAACATGATTGACAAAGGTGTAAACCCTACCGGAATCCTCGCCCTGACCTTTACCAACAAGGCAGCTAATGAAATGGCTGATCGAGTGGCCGGTCTGGTAGACCGCAAGGCGGCTCGCAAAATGACGGTGTGCACGTTCCACTCCCTCTGCGTACGCATTCTTCGCCAAGATATCGGCAAGCTCGGCTATAAAGAAAACTTCTCCATCTACACCGGTAGCGACCAGAGCGGCCTGCTCAAGCGCCTGATTATGGAGTACGGCGCCCGCCGCGAAAAGCTGGAGCCCGCACAGGTGATAGCGGAGTACTCTCGCGTGCGCAACAATGGGCAGGATTACAAGGATATTGAAGATACGCTCATATCGGCCGTGGCCGGGGCCTACCAGCGCGAGCTACGCGCCCAGAATGCCGTCGACTTTGACGACCTGCTCATCCTCACCGAGCGTCTGCTGCGCTGCTACCCGGATGTGCACGAAAAGTGGAACAAGCGCTTTTCCTACATTACCGTGGACGAGTTTCAAGACACCAACTCGCTGCAAATGAGCCTGCTGCGCCAGCTCGTCGGCCCGGAGCACAATGTGTGCGTGGTGGGCGACGACGACCAATCCATCTACGGCTGGCGCGGGGCTCAGATTTCCAACATTCTCGACTTCGAGAGCTTTTTCCCCAACCCCACCGTCATTAAGCTGGAGGAAAACTACCGTTGCACCAAGCAGGTGCTCGATTGCGCTAACATCCTCATCCGCAACAATGCCGGACGCCGCGACAAAACACTGCGCACCAACAAGGTGGGCGAGTACCCCGTGCGCCTGCTGGCCATGCCGGGACCGGAGGAGGAGTCTGAGTTCATGGCCGATGAAATTGAGCAAATTCACCTGCGAGACCGCCTGCCATGGGAGTCCTTCGCCGTCCTCTTCCGCGCCAACGCCCAAAGCCGAGCGCTCGAAATGGCGCTGCGCGAGCGCCACATTCCCTACCGCATGGTAGGTACCAAGAGCTTCTTTGACCGCCGCGAGGTAAAAGACCTCATGAGCTACCTGCAAATGATGGACAACCCGGATGCCGACCTGCACCTGCTGCGCGTGCTCAACACACCGCCTCGAGGCATCAGCGCCAACACCGCCTCCTTCGCCATCGACTGGAGCCGTGAGAACAAAAAAAGCATCTGGGCCACCTTGCTCGACCTCTCCTTCCTTGCCGAGTGCTCCACCCGCTCGCAGAACAGCATAGCCGCCTTCACCGAGCTCGTTACCCGCTACGGCACAGAGTTTGCCCAGAGCGAGCGCCCCTTTGTGGACATCCTCACCGACTTCCTCAAAGAAACCGAATACGAGGAATACATCTCCAAAAACTGCAAAACCGAGGAAGAAAAGAACCGCCGTCAGGCCGCCATCGATGATATCAAGAGCGCCCTGCGCCAATACTGGCTACCCGGAGCCAAGCTTACCGACTTCCTCTCCAAAATCAACCTCGATAACGACCGCGATGATGACGACATCGAGGCCAAGAGCGGCGTGTGCCTTATCACCATGCACGCAGCAAAGGGGCTGGAGTTCCCGCAGGTATACATCGTTGGTGTAGAGGATGGCTTGCTGCCCCACACACGCTCGGTAGATGAAGGTAATCTGGATGAAGAGCGCCGCTTGTTCTACGTCGGCATCACCCGAGCCCGCGAGCGACTGACCATGACCTACTGCGCCAAACGCACCCGCTACGGCCAGGAAGAACGCTGCCGCCCCTCCTGCTTCATCAACGAAATCCCGAGCCGCCTCTATGAGTTTGTCGATTATGATAAGCTCATGAAGACCCCGCTCACCGATGACCAGTGCGAGGACGCCATCGCCTCCCTCCGCGCCCTGCTCGATGATTAAAGCACTCTCGAGGGAGTACGGAGCTGATTTTGACTGCGTTCCCCTACTCCATTGCAAGCATTTGAGTTAGGAGTCTCTCTCGTAAAATGCGATGCGAGGCTTTGCAAACGCCAATGCACCACGCTCGACATTGAAAGCGTCGGGCGTGGCTTTTTTTGACCACTCGCGCTACATCCAACGTCACCCTAACCATTAGCTCTAGACATACTTCTTTTAAGTATCTATAATTATCTCCCTTATTAAAGTTTGTTATATATCTAATTATATGACATACCTCCGAAAAGCAAACTGCTTTTTCTGTTGACACCTCGCATCAAAATGTATAGACTAAAGCCTGATGGCCCCTCATTACACATTATTTATAAACAATTGATAAAAAAACAAATCATCTATCAGTATATCCAACATTACGCACAGACATCACCCCAAATTAAGCAGCAATACATTTCAATTGTTATTCACATAAAGTCCATCATTTCCTATCATTCTTCTCAGTTTTAACTCTTTCCCTCCTGTATGAAATTACATCTTCCTCTCCTGCTCCGTCAGAGCCTTCTTTCAGCTCTCCTCATTTGCTCTGCTTCTGTCGCTACCGCAACTCAGCCGGCGGGAAACGATAGCATTAGCTTCACCCTGCTTCCCAGAGAAGCAACAGATGAAGAAGAAGACTCGGAAAATCTCTATAATTATCTCCAACAATCGGAGCCTTGGCTGACATTCTCCGCAGCCCCTTATATTTCAGCATCGGCTACCTCCAACCCAACTTATCCTAATGTCTATACTAATCAACCAACATGGGGAGACATAGGGAATTATACTGCCCAACCAACCTTTAGTGATTCGTTCACTAACGTCAATGATATTACCAAAATTAATAGTGCTAGTGACAACAACACCTCCAACACTGCAGGTCATTATTTTGCTAATAACTCAGTAATTAGAATCAGCAACAGCAAGTTAAATTACGACGAACGTTTCTACGACACACAAAAGGGGAGGTACTTTGTATACACTCCAACTATTACCGAGGATGGCAGGATAGTCTTCACTATTCCAGTAATAGGCAAGGAAAGAATTAATAAGTTATACAGACAATACAATTCCAGTCTTAAATTCTTGGGTGAAACCCTCTACAACTATATTCCTAAAGAATTAAGAAATGCTCCTTTAGATGACATTTTGTGTGATATAGATTTCATTAAATCGTTTGGCAACGATAGTAATACTTGCTGGCGTCAAACATGTGCAAACATGCTACAATATTGGACATCCTATTACGGAGTATTCAATATATCAGGAGAAAAGTTAAAATATGGCTATACATATAACCCTGAGCTTTTGGAGGAAACATGGGGAACTAACTCCCTTGTGATTTCGATGATGTTGCACGAGGCGCAACTAAGCAACTCGGGGTCAGGAGGTGTGACATTTGGATTTCCGGATGATGTTATCGTCCAAATGCAAGGACAGGCATTAGATGGCGTAGTTTGGTATCTGTTTGGAGGAGACGGGATGCTTATGACCAACAAGCTAGAGACAAGCTCTAGCCCTGGCTATTTCCGGGAGTATTTTTCCTCAGCTAATTCCCTACGTGGCACCTGTGCCATTACGAATCAAAACTCACTCAATAACAGCATCAAGTCAGCGTTTAGAAGAGAAGGACAAATAGCAGGACTTCTCTTCATACCGTCTGGAGGAGGTGGGCATGTTGTGACATGTTACGGTTACAAACAAAATAGTGCCGGTGACATCATCGGACTGTGGATAGCGGATAATGACGGCTGTGACTACGGCCTAAAATTTGTGCATGTTAAGCAAGGCTCAGAAACAGTAAACAAATACGTATGGAGCAGTAAAGAAAACACTTATGTACCGTCGGGAGGAATCGTTTCTATTACAGCCATGAAAATGTACGAGAAAAGCAACTGCTCGGAAGATTCATACTACGGTTATATCACAGAGGTTACATGGATTGAAACGCCGCAAGGGTTGGTAAACATGTATGAGGAATACCAGGACAAGAGCAATCCTCTGGTATGGAATGGAGAAAAAGTCAACAACAAATGGCAGCATGCCGGGACGGAAACGCCGGCGACTGTTGATGTATTACCTACTGACGCAACAGGTTGGGAGGTTTACTGCGAAAGTGGGTCAGCCTACGGCGAAACCTATTTCCCGACATATTACAGTGCAGGTCGCGGAGTAATGTTCAATGACCATGCCACAGATTACGATGTGGTGATTGCAGGAGGAACCACAGTAACGGCCGGCGACATGTACATTGACAACAGTAAGACGTACAACTTTTCCTCACTCTCCGGCACCCAACTTTCTGTAGGCAATTTCAGCAAATCCGGCAACGGGATAGCTCAATTCACATCAGTTCCCCTGACTTTCAAGGTAGGCACGCTGAACGGCGGTGAAATAAGGCTCGGCGGAGGCAACAGATTCAACGGTACAAGCCTGACGATTAACAGCGGAGCCCTGCTGAGCTCCTATGCACAAAATAGCCTCAACCTGAATAAGGGAGTACTGACTATCAATGCCGGAGGTACTTTGTTTGCAGATTCAAACGCATCGGGAGGGAATTTCAGCATCACCGCCTCCGGCGTAAGTTTTAATACCGATTCTACGCTCCATCTGTTACTGGGAGCAGAAAATCAGAAAATCCCGGCAATCACTCTGTCAGGCAAGCTTACACTGACAAGTGGTACAATCATTGATTTAGAACGCGATAAAGGCTTGCAAGGTGACAAAACCTATTACCTGATGAAGGCCGGCAGTCTGCCAAGCTCCACACTTATTGCCGCTTTTGATGTTCCCTACGGCAGCCTGGCTATAGAGAATGGCTACTTAGTGTACAAATACGAAGGCGTCATGCAATGGGGTGGCACAAGCGGCGTCTGGAGTGCCAGTTCGTGGGACTCCACCACAGCTACCTGCCTGGGTAAAAATGTAGAGTTCTCTCATACCGGCTCAAAGAATTACAACATTCAGGTAAAGGGAAAAGTATCTCCGGGTAGCATTCAGGTAACAAGTGGTCGCTACACCTTCCAGCCGTACGATGCAAGCACAAGCAACGCTATTACCGGAGTTAAACTTCTGGAAGTAAGCGGAACGGCAACTCTAACAACAAACATGCCGATAGATGCTCAGTGCATCACCATCTCTAATGAGGGAGATTTATGGATTGAAACGGATAAGAACTGGGATATCAACAAACTGAATATTCAAAACATTCAGTCTTCGCTATCCGGGGTGTACATCAACACTGCCAAAAATACGCTGGTGCGAATTTTGGATAGTGACCGCATAGACGGCACCATCCGATTATCAAGCTCTCCATTGGAATTCCGCTTTGACCATAGTTTCACCTTTGGAGGAGATATCAACTCTGCCTCTCTACAATCTAAAGCCATTTTCACCAATTCCTCCACAAGCAACGATATTACCTATCGACTGCCACTAGTCCAAACAGGAGAATACCGCCAATGGTTTGTCGTTGGCAACGAAGCCGATAGTCATTATACCACTCTGGAACTCACTAGTTTTCAGGGGTACAGGGAGCCATCTTTTGAAATTACCTCCAAGGGTATTTTGAGTTTGAATTTTGTATCGGCTGCAAAAGTAGCTTCGACAAATGGAGGCATCAAAGGCAACGGTACCGTATTAGTGCCCGATGGGGCATCTGTTGTACTGGCCGGCTCTAGTAACCATCAACCGCCCCTGCTGAGCACCATTGGTCTGGATATTCGAGGTACAGCCACTCTGGGAGATACCAACGCCACCTACGGAATAACCGGGCAGTATGCCTCCGGCGCAACCGTAAGCGGCAAACTGAATGTGGAGCAAAGCAAGGGTACCGGCATATACCTGCCGACGCTCACATTACGAGATGGAGGCTTGTATGAATTCCATACCAATCGCTACACAACCGCTGATAAGGGCATCTTCTATCATAACTTTGGAGAAGTGAACGTAACAGGCAAATCTGCCACGATTCACCACTTGGAGGTTTGCAAAAACGCCACATATGGGTACGAAGCTACCATATCAGACATCAGCAACATACGCGGGAGCGGTAACCTGACTCTGAGTGGAGATTCTCGTGGTTCACTAACACTTTACCGCATTCTTAACAACAAAAATAACAGCTTTACCGGCAATTTAACAGTCAAACAGTCACCGGTCGATTATTATTTTGCTTCCTACTGCCGCATGACTGCTCTTGAATTGCAAAGTGGTCTGTACGGCACAGTAACGGCAGAAAATACATTTGAATCAGCATACCCAAACTATACCGGCATAGGTATTGCAGGAGATGTTGAACTTGATGGGTTGATTGCTCAGCAACAAGGCATTATACTGTACAGCGGAACTCTGAACTATAACCACACTCTCGAGAAAAGCTCCTTCTCAACAAGCGCAATCGTTAACGAAGAGGCGAATCAGCTCGTACTCGATGTAGCTACCGGTAAGAGTTACAGCTTCAGTGGTTCTGTGCACGGACCTTTGGAGTTGGTGAAAAAAGGCAGCGGAAGCCAAACATTTACCGGGTCCTTCAATGAGTTCAATGGAAGTCTGGCTGTACAAGCCGGTACCCTGAACATTACGAACTCAGTAACTGCGTCCAATGTGAATCTTAGCAAAGGAGGCACATTAATTAGTAATGGAACGGTAAAGGCAAGCCATGCCGCATTAACCGGCGGCAGTCTGCAGGCAAAAGCCATCACGCTGAGCGACATCCGAATCAACGGAACCGGGAGCACTTTGTGTGCCGACGCAATTACGCTGTCGGATGTAAATTTTGTGATTTCAGCCGGCCTGAGCAGCAGCCCGATGCTGACCCTGCAATCAGCCTCAGGGAGCTCGGGTAAACTGACACTTACGGCGAACGATATTTCCTTTGAATGGGAGACCGGCAGCAGTAAAAAAACGGGAGCATACAAACTGCTGCAGTACAGCGATGATTTCGGCAGCTACCTTTCGGGCTTTGCTACCAGTGCCGACACTTACAAGAAAAATGGCACGTCAGGGTATTACATTGAGAAGAGTACGCTGAAGGGAGAAACAGTCTACACTCTTTCATACTATTATAACGTAGTAAAGCGCAAAGCGACCGCCCTGAGCTGGCTCAAGAGCAGCGGTACGTGGCAGGATGGAAGTGGCAAGGAAAACGAAGTGTGGTCAGGCACCGAAAAAGATCTCAATTTCTACAATGGAGATACAGTCAGCTTTGGTATGGCTGCAACAATCACCATACAAGGCAATGTAACCCCCGCAGCCATATCGGTGAGCAATAGCTCCGGTACGGTGCATTACTATGCAGGCAGCAATGGCGGCAGTATTACCGGAACAGCTACGCTGACCAAAACAGGTACAGGTACGCTGCACATTCACAACAGCAACACATACAGCGGCGGAACAATCATTAAAGCGGGCACCCTGATTACCGACAATCTTTCTTCTTTAGGCAAAGGAACGGTAGAACTCGCAGGCGGTACTCTGAAGAGCAACGGACTGGACAACGACATATTAGTGACAGGGACTTCTGCGTTGAATGCTAACCAGACCGGCACCGTAGCCCTTGGCGGTACTCTGACCGTGAAAAACGGTACTCTGAGCGGCAGTACCTTGGTACTGGAAGAAAACGCCCTGTTGCAAGGAGGTAACATCAAAAACGTACTTAGTGGTACAGGCGGCGTAATCGTACGCGGAAATGCGACTCTGTCAGGAGCCAACACCTATACCGGCGACACCGTGGTAGAAAGCGGGCAGCTTACCATAAGCGGCAGCCTAAAGTCTGATGTCTTCATGAATGGAGGCACACTCTATTCTGGCAACACGCAGACATTCAACGGCGGACGCAGTCTTACTCTGAATGGCGGCACAGTATATGCCAATGTAAGTCTGGGTACTAATGGGCTTGTGGAGCTGAAAAAGAGCGCCAGCGTCAACGGTAACCTGACTCTGGGAGGCGGCACCTTGTCATTGGGTAGCTACATGCTGGATGTAAACGGCACCCTGCAGTTGACGGGTAATACAACGCTGGACTTCACAGGCATTACCAGCCCCGGAACCTACAAGCTGATTAACTATAACAGCATAAGCGGCAGCCTCTCCTACCTTCAAATGTCGGCGCCGGAAACAAGCCGCTATACCTATAAGCTGGGAGCTGCATCTAATTATGTAACTCTGACGCTGACCACCACAGCTACAACGGTTTACTGGAATGGAAATCAGGGAATCTGGAAACACGCCACTCAGGGTGGCTGGCAGGAAGCCAATGGCAACAACTCCGCCGCTCTGCAATTCCTGAACGGAGATACTGTCGTCTTCAATAACGGAGGTAGTGTACAAATTGCCGGCGATGTCACACCGGCTGCTCTCACCATAAGCGGTAGCAATGACCTATACCTTAGTGGCTCGGGGCGCATTACCGGAGGTACCGGATTGAACAAGACCGGCAGCGGTCTGCTGGCACTCAACGCCGAAAACACCTACACGGGTGGAACAGCAGTAAAAGAAGGCACCGTCGTGGCAGGTGGCAGCAAATCCTTTGGTTCCGGTTCCATTACCGTCAGCTCAGGCGCCACGCTGGAGCTGGGCAACTATGCCGTAGCCAACAGTATCACCCTAAACGGAGGTACTTTCAGTGGTAACGGTTACACCGGACTGCTCACTACCACCGGATACAGCAAATTGGGTGACAACACCAGAGGGCGCATCTATATGGCCTCAGGCTCGCTGGAGAACGGCTCCATCACCAACTCCGCTATCACAGCAGACCAAGGTTACCTCTATACTTCAATATCAGGCACCAGTACGCTGACAAAACAAAGTAGCGGAACCCTCTACATCTATGGTAACAGCACATACACCGGTACTACCAATGTGGCAGCCGGCACCCTCTACGCCAAGAACGACAATGCTCTGGGGAGCGGTACAGTTACCGTACAATCCGGAGCCTCGCTGAACATGGGAAACTATGCTCTGGCCAATGATATCACCAGCTATGGTGCCACCCTGAGCGGCAGCAACTATAAGGGAGCGCTGACTATTGCGGGGAATACCACACTCAGCGGTAACTTTACGGCAGAGAGTATTCTGATATCCAAGGGCAATCTGACAGGAGGAACCATCTACAACACCCCGATTGAGGCCAGAATCTCCGGCGGAGCCCCCATAATTGAAAGTACGCTGAAGGGTGATGGAGACATCACACTCTATTCCGGTACACTAGGTATATATACCACAAGCAATAATAGTGAATTCACCGGTGACATTTACATCAAAGGCGGCACACTATATCTGGCCGGAAATCGAGCCCAATATGACGTTAAGGGAGCCCTCGGTACGGGCACAATCTATCTGGAAGGAGGCACGCTGCAATGGGAAGAAGGGCCAATCATTTATAATGACGTGGAGGTCAGCGGTAATGCCCAGGTAAACGGGCCTATGTTCCGCGGCAATCTAACGCTCCGAAAAGGTAGCGTAGGAACCTGGTACCTCGGTGAGAAGGCCTATCTGTATGAAGGTACAATAGGTAATCTGCAGAATACCGGAACTGGTGAAGTATATAAAAAAGGTAAAGGGACAGTACGACTCAATGGCGGAGCCGGTGGTTCCGGCGGTAGTAAGTTGTATGTGGAACAAGGCACCCTTGAGGTGAACTGTGACTATACCCCTGCTAACGAAGTATACATGAAGGGCGGTACGCTCACCCTGCTTAAGGATGTCACAACTGCCTATACTCAGACTTACCACTTGGAAGACGGTGTAATAAAAGGCAATCTGGTACACGCCGGCAGCAACTCCATCATCTATGGTGGTGAAGGCTACATCGATGGAAATCTCACCTTGGCAGGCGGAATGATTTCCACCGCTGAGGGACACCCCATTGTAGTAACCGGCACACTTACCCTCAGCTCCAAGAGCCTGTTGGATTTCAGTAACATAAGAGAGGATGGAGATTACGAGTTCATTCGCTATGGTAAACTGAGCGGCTCAACCAGCGGCATGTTTGCTGCAAGCGACGGCGACTTTGAACGAGGCAACTACACTTTCAGTACAGAGAACAACAGCCTGTGGATTCACTTCACCCGTACAGCGGCCACGCTGAATTGGACGGCGGCCTCCGGCGTGTGGGCTCAAGGCAGCACCGGCGATGACTGGAATATCAGCTCCAGCGACAAAAAATTCTATGATGGTGATGAAGTTGTATTCAACAACGGAGGCAATGTTACCATTACGGGTTATGTCTCACCCGGTAAGATAACTGTTTCAGGCAGCAAAAATCTCACCTTCATCAATAATGGTTCCATTACCGGTAATCTTACTCTAACTAAGACAGGAACGGGCACCTTAACCATGAATGGTACAAACAGCTATAGCGGCTCAACTATCATTCAAGGCGGCGTGGTAAAAGCAGCCGGAGAAGACTTCTCTTATGACCAGACAAATACCTCCTTCGGCGTAAGTACCATCGAACTACAGGGAGGCACACTTGATCTTGCAGGGCAACCAATTGGCAACGTTATCAATGTCACCAAAAACTCCACGATCAACAATGGAGAGAAATACACAGGTTCCCTCACAGTAAAAAATACCACTCTGAGTGGTAATACCCTTAATGTGAGCCAAGACATGGAGGTATGGTCGGGGACAGTCAAAAATAACCTGAGCGGTACCGGCAACGTGACAGCTCTGGGCGCAGTTACCTTTAGCGGCTCCAATACCCTCAACGGGCACCTCATTGTGATGCGCGATTATTCCAACAGCACGGAGGGATACTTGACTGCACAAAATACCACATTGAAAGGCAATATAAGCATTTGGGGCAGTACTCTGGTGTTGGGTAGCGGCAAAACGCAGGTTATGGAAAAAGGAACCACATTGGAGATGAACGAAGGGTATCTGCAATCCAACCTCCTTCTTCAGAGCGGTTCTCAGCTTAATAGCCTGAGTTATGGCCTCAAAGTGAGTGGAACATTAACGCTGAATGGCGGCGGAATATCCCTCACCAGCAGTACCTACAAAAATGAAGGAGCCGGCATGGTAATAGGAGGTAATCTGAATCTTCAATCTCCTACAGAACTCGTACTGTCAGGATTCTCGCATTACGGAGACAGCCCCTTCACGCTGGCTAAATACGCAGATTTGAACGGTAACCTCAGTCAACTTACCCTTACTTTCAGCGACAGTTCCCGCATTAAAGGTACTCTGAGAGATACCGGCACGAAACTTATTCTGACTGTGAGCGGAGGAGCCGAAGATATATACTGGAATTCCGGTTCCGGCACATGGAAAGAAGCAGCGGCAGGAGCTTGGCGAATGAATGAAGACAACAGCAAGTGCTCATTCATGAGGGGTGATGCCGTTACCTTTGCTAATGGAGGCTCCGTTACCATCTCCGGAGAGGTGAAACCCGGCAGCATAACAGTTGAAGGTGAGAATAAGCTCACTTTCTCAGGCTCAGGAAAAATTGCCGGAGATACGGAGTTGGTGATGAATGGATATGGAACTCTCACCATGAATGCCACAAACACCTACTCCGGTGGTACTACCATAAACGATGGTATAGTAACAGCCGGCGGTGCTAAATCTTTTGGCTCAGGTATTATCCAGCTGGATGGAGGCGAACTCAAACTGGGGAAATATGCAGTTAAGAATGACATCATATCCGACGGTGGTACCCTCAGCGGTACTGCCTATGCGGGTGCGCTGCAGTTCTGCGGAGGGTACACTACTATCAAAGGCACGTTCATGGCAGGTAGCATTGAATTGGGTGATTCGAGCTATACCTATTATTCTCCTGTAGTAGAAGGTGGTATCATCAAAAACACAGCCATAACCGCCATTCACGGCTATATCAGTAGCCAGATTACCGGCACCAGTTCTCTGACCGTAGGCAAAATTACCCTCGAAGAACTTGGTGATGCTGAATACCTCGAGGATGAAGGCTATAAGATAACCATCTCAGGAAGCAACAATTACACCGGAGGTACGGTAGTAATGGAAGGCTTGCTGATTGCAGATAACCAAAACGCGCTTGGTACCGGAGATGTGACCATCTATAGTGGTGGGCTGGACATGAAAAATCATGCTTTGACTAACAACCTTGTCGTAAAGGGTTATGCAGCCATTAACAATGCAGAAGCCTTTATGGGTAAGTTGCACTTGAATGGTGGTACAATTGATGAAGGCAAACTTCACTTGAACGAAGCAAAAGAACATGTTCTCAGCTCCGGCAATGTGCTCAGCGGCCTACATGGCGGCACCAAGACCGCCCTCGATGCCACACGTCTGCAAATTACCAAAAACAGCAGCGGCACCGTTTATCTGAGTGGAGATTATTCTAATTTATACAGCCATATAACGCTGCAGGATGGCACGTTATACATCGACAGTAAGAATTGGAACTCACACATCACAGTAAACCAAGGAACTCTCCAGACAACAGACCTGAAAATTTCAAACAGCACGCTGACCCTTGCAGGCGGCAAACTTGCAGGCTCATACGCATTGTCCGGTACGGGTAATATCAAAATATTGTCTGATATGCAACTGGATGGCTCACTCACTCTCGGTGGCGGCCGGGTAGACTGGACAGATATTAGCAAACTGGACATCAATGGCACCCTGCACCTGACAGCACAAACTACGCTCTACATGGGCAACAACTTTGAGGTGGGGGTATACGAACTGGCCGAATTCAACGAACTGCAGGGCGCTCTTACCCTGCTGAACGTCACAGGCGACGGCAGCCGCCGCAATTACTCGCTGTACGAGGAAGATTACAAGCTTTATCTTAAGGTTGACGGTGTTGCAAGAGAGCACTTGTGGACTTCCGGTGGCAGCAAGGTATGGGAGCTCGGTACCAACTTCGGCGCTTCTCGCACAGATGGTTACAGAGATGGAGATGCAGTTACCTTCTCAGCAGCAGGTACGATACGACTGAATTCCGTAGTGTCACCAGCCGATGTGGAGGTGACAGGCAGCGGTTCGCTCAGTATCACAGGAAATGGTTATATTACGGGGGAAACGGCTCTGACTAAGAATGGCTCCGGTACTTTGACCATCAGCAATACTAATGCCTACAGCGGTGGTACCATCATAAATAGTGGAACGGTAGTTGCAGGCAATAAAAATGCTTTCGGCCTCGGCGATATTACGCTCAATACCGGAGCAACCCTCAACCTGAATAAAAAAGAGGTTGATAACGACATCATTGCCAGAGGAGGTACATTAACCAATGCTAATGCGTACGAAGGACACCTCACGGTAGAGGGTGCGGTCAACATTGCCAATAAAACTCAGCTGAGGGCAGACAAGATTACCTTGGCCAGCGGTAGCCTGAGCGGAGGGTCAATTACCAATACTCAGGTAGTAATGGGCGGCGGTTCTCTTTATTCCACACTTACCGGTACCAGCAATGTACAGGTGAATGGCACAGCTACTCTGGCAGCAGCCAATACACATAGTGGCAATACTGAGCTCTATACCGGCAAACTGACTATTACCAATACGCAGGCTCTTGGTACCGGTGATATGGAGATGTATGCCGGACAGCTCGATATGAGGCGCCTAGCTGTCACCAACACTCTGATTAACAAGGGTGATGTAAGCATATCCAATGCAGATTGCTTTGCCGGAAAACTCGTTGTGGAAAGCGGTCGCTTATCAGGTTCGGCCATACAACTGCAGCAGGACGCCATGCTGACGGGAGGAGAAGTCGCAGCGCCCCTGATAGGCAACGCCGGCGTAAATGTTCTGGGTAACGTAATACTCAGCGGTAACAATACCTATACCGGTCAGACCAACATCGCTAGTGGTACGCTTCAGCTGACGGGCAGTATTGCCTCCGACCTGATTATTAACGGAGGCTCGCTCACGACGGCTGAAAATGGCATGCTCCTCAGCAGCGGACAAAATATGGAGCTTCTGAACGGCAGCATAAACGGCATGGTTACGGTGCTTACCGGTGCAACTCTTACCTTAAGTGACACCCGCACTCAGAGTTTTGATCTGAATCTTGGCGGCGGTACACTTATCATCGACTCCGGCAACATTAACATGCAAGGTGCCATCTACATTACCAGCGACAGCACTCTTGATGTTGGCAGGAATTTCGGATATGGTACCCATACCTTGCTGACAGCTCAAAACATCACTAACGAGGACAAGCAGTTGCTTACCCTTGAAAAAGAGCGAGTTGGTGGCCGAGCTTATTCGTTGGAATGGGTAGGCGACAAACTGATGCTCAATGTAGAGAAGTGCAGCAAAAACCTTGTTTGGAATGGTTCGTCCTCAGGCACCTGGGCCATGAATGGCGCCACTACCTGGCTTAGTGACGGCGAAGTCGCATTCTTTGAAACAGACGACGCGGTTGAGTTTAACAACAATGGCACCATTCGAATCTCCGGTACAGTAGAAATGAGCGGCATGAAGGTAACAAATACCGGAACGTTGACCATTAGTTCAGCCTCCTCCAAAGATCCGGGCTCTATTTCCAGTTTTGGTTCTGTTGTTAAGTATGGAAAGGGTACTCTTGCCCTTAATCTTGCCAACAGCTACACCGGTGGAACCTACCTGTATGAAGGAACCCTTAAGCTCGGTAACGCAAACGCCCTCGGCAGCGGAGAGGTTTACCTTTATGGCGGCACCTTAAATCTCGGCAAGCTTGCCGTCACTAACGATATCCGTCTGCTGGGAGATACCATTATCCTCAATGGTACCAAGTTCGCGGGCAACCTGACCATGGAAGGGGCGCTGATGAAAGGCTCCAGCCTCAACCTGAATAAGGATTGCACCGCAACTATCATTTCGGGGAATATTGCAGGCACCTTCAGCGGCCAAGGAACAGTAAAGGTTACAGGTGATGCAACATTGAACGGAGGTAAGATTTCCACGTCAAATCTGGTGATTGATGGAGCAGGAGCTCGCCTGAATGCCTCGACAACCTCCGGGTTGGCTATGCAAAAGACAGCCAATATTCTAATCCAGAATGGGGGCAATCTCCAATCTGCCGGAGCCATTACAGCAGGTAATCTCAGCATCAATGGCGCACAGTTGAATTCCAATAATTCCAAAGCTAGAGCCATTACAATCAGCAAGGATATTGAAATCATACATGGCTCGAATGTCTCCATGTATGGTGCATTAACCGCCAATAATCTGAGACTGGAAAACAGTCAGTTGAAAAACGGACTGGCTGACGAATATCTCAACAGCAATATTCGAGAATCTGCACAGACTATTACAGTAAAAGGCGGGATGTCTCTTTCTAAATCAGAGCTGACCACCAATGGAAAAATAACGGTTACCAATGCTCTGGAGCTGGCAAATGGTTCTCAGCTTACTCTGGCAGGAGCACTAAAAGCCCGCACGTTGCAAATTGACAACGCAGCGCTGACTCTTAGTGCTCCGAGTGCGCAATCTGTCACACTAAGCGGAAAGGAGACGAGCACATTATCCCACGCTGACGTACAGCTGAACGGTAAGCTGAGCGCAACCGGAAGTTTGATTCTCGAACAGTCATACCTCCACCTGAGCGATTCTTCCACCAAAAAAGCTGCTCAGTCGCTCACAGTAAAAGGCGATCTCGCCATCAATGGTATGGCAGCTGACGAGAAGGATGCCATTTACCTGACCGGTGCTCTCTCTGCAGCCTCGCTTTCCATGAAGGACGCCGCGCTGACTCTGGAGAACAGCGTGGCTGCTCAGAAAGTAACCATCAGCAACAGCAAAGCAACCAACAAGCTCACCAATGCAACCCTCGATATCAATGGCAATATGTCTGTATCCGGAGCATTGGAGATGCTCAACTCCGGAATCTCGCTCAGAGATGCATCCACCAAAAAAGCGGCTCAATCACTCACGGTAAAGGGTGCCTTTACCATCGACGGCATGGCTACTGATCAGAAGGATGCCATTTACCTGACCGGTGCTCTCTCTGCCGGTTCGCTTTCCATGAAGGATGCCGCTCTGACTCTGGAGAACAGCGTGGCTGCTCAGAAAGTAACCATCAGCAACAGCAAAGCTACCAACAAGCTCACCAATGCAACCCTCGATATCAATGGCAATATGTCTGTATCCGGCGCATTGGAGATGCTCAACTCCGGAATCTCGCTCAGAGATGCATCCACCAAAAAAGCGGCTCAGTCACTCACGGTAAAGGGTGCCTTTACCATCGACGGTGTGGCTGCTGATCAGAAGGATGCCATTTACCTGACCGGTGCTCTCTCTGCCGGTTCGCTTTCCATGAAAGACGCCGCGCTGACTCTGGAAAACAGCGTGGCTGCTCAGAAAGTAACCATCAGCAACAGCAAAGCAACCAACAAGCTCACCAATGCAACCCTCGATATCAATGGCAATATGTCTGTATCCGGCGCATTGGAAATGCTCAACTCCGAAATCTCGCTCAGAGATGAATCCGCCAAAAAAGCGGCTCAATCGCTCACGGTAAAGGGAGATTTCAGAATCGAAGATTCGAATTATGATAAAGATGCAGAGTTGAAGCTGACCGGCCGACTTTCAGCAAATTCCATTTCTCTGTACAATGCAGATATAAGTATGGTGGAGTGCAGTTCCGCACAAGCAGTATCTGTAACCAAGGCTCTTCAAATGGAACATTCACGTATGACGGCATTTGGATCAGTAACAGCCAATGACATTTACCTGACGCAGAATGCTCATTTGTATGTTTATGATCCCATCCGCTCTACCGCTCAGAATGTTACAGCAAAGAACAATCTGATTTTAGGAGCTAACAGCTCACTAACGCTTAGTGGTACTCTTAAAGCCAAGAATCTCACCTTGGATGGTGGCACTCTCAATATAACCTCCAACACGTTAAAGACTGTTGCCGTAAGTGGAACCCTTACCCTTAATAATGCCTGCGACTTTAACATCGGAGCGGATTTGCAGGTAGGCAAAACTGTAAATATTTTCACTTTCCGCCAAATTAATTTGGGCGGAGATGGTAATCTCTACAGTTTGTTGGGTATGGATGATGCATACTGCACACTTGCCATCAATGAGAAGAATAAAGTTATTACGCTCACCGTAACCGATGCCGCGCTCTGGCAGCAATACAGACAGGAGTGCCTGCAACCTGTAGAAATGGCAGAAACACCCGTTGCATCAGCTACCACTACCAATGGTGAAGTCGGAGACGATTTCCAATCGTCTGATTTCTCAGCATCTCAGGATTCTGCTTCCTCGACAGGAGCAACTGCGGATGTAACCGAAACAACAGATGAGGTTGATGAAGACGATGAGGAAACAATTGAAGAATTGCTGGCCGTCACAATTAATCAGGAGGTAGAAGCGCAGCTGATTAAAGCAACCATTGATAGCCTTGTGCAAAACAGTTGGGCTATGGCCGAGGCCAGTCGGGCATTCCGAAACACCCTCGATACCCGACATCAAAACAGCCAGCTTCTGCCGCATGCACAAGCCGCAGCTTGGGTATCGGTACTCGGAGCCCAGAATCGCATTAGCTGTTCCGGAGGTAACGCCGGCTCCCAAACCAGCATGAGCGGTGCAACGTTTGGTATGGAGTGGTATGCCGGAGAGAAGTCAGCCTTTGGCTTGGCTCTGGGTTACAGCAGCAGCAAAGTGAGCACCTTCGGTGCATCCACTATCGATCAAGACATGACCCATGCCGCAGTTTACGGTCAAACGCTTCTGTGGAATAGCAACAGCAATACCCTCACCCTCGATTGGTCTGTACTGTATGGTCAGGCTAAAAATGAAGGTACCATTGCCGGATTGAATAGTGACTGGAAACAGAACACGCTTCAATTGAACGCCCGTGCTTCCTGGAGCCATGCTATTGATGAACGTACTGCAATCAATGTTTTCGCCGGAGCGGAATATCTGACAACAGATTCTGCCGGTATTGTAGATAACGTTGATATCAAATCACTCCAGAATCTGCGAGCAGAAGTCGGCGCAGGAATTTCTTCCAGAGTTTCAGAGCGCCTTCTGCTCCATGGTGAAGCCTCCTTCATTGGAGATGTTGTTCGTCACAATCCGACCGCAACTGTTGCTGATACACAAGGCACCGGTTCTAATCCGGGTCGTATCGGTATGGGACTCCGCATGGGCGCAGGATACCAGCTTAACGAAAACTGGACTCTTCACGCCAGCTATAATATGAACCTGATGCAAAACGCATCTTCTCATAACGCAAACATCGGAGCCACCTACAGTTTCTGATAGGCCGTACACGACCATGCTATTCGAGCCGGAGGGTAGATTTCTGCCCTCCGGCCTTGCTTTAAGAATAATTTGATTCGTTTTTTTTCGACGCATATAAAAAAAGTTAGTCTTTTCTTACTTTTAGTCTTGCATTGCTCTGCAAACTGTGCTAAACTCCGCGTAGCAAGAGTTAGACAAGACAAACAAGCAACAATAGAAAACAACAACCATGAATGCAAACATCAGCAAAATAACGGCTCGCGAGATTCTCGACTCGCGCGGCAACCCCACAGTAGAGGCAGAGGTGCAGCTGAGCAGCGGCATCGTGGGAATAGCCTCGGTACCGAGCGGAGCCTCCACCGGTGAGCACGAGGCCTGCGAACTGCGCGATGGCGACAAAGGCCGCTACCGTGGCAAAGGTGTGCAGCAAGCTGTCACCCACGCCAACAAGGACCTCGCCCCTGCCCTCATCGGTATGGACGCTACCGAGCAAATCGCTATCGATACCCGTATGCGTGAGGTCGACGGCACCGTAAACAAGTCCCGCATGGGTGCCAATGCCATTCTTGCCATCTCGCTGGCAACCGCACGCGCTGCGGCACAAGCTACCGGCCAACCGCTCTACCGTTACCTGGGTGGGCCGAATGCTCATATCCTCCCCGTACCGATGATGAACGTGCTCAATGCGGGTGCTCACTCAGATGCCCCCATCGACTTCCAGGAGTTCATGATTGTACCTAACGGCCTGCCGAGCTTCCGCGAAGCCCTGCGCTGCGGTGCTGAGGTGTTCCACGCTCTGGCTGCCGTACTGCGCAAGATGGGGTTAAGCACCGCCGTGGGCGATGAGGGTGGTTATGCCCCCAACCTGAAGAGTGCCGATGCTGCGCTGGAGGTCATCATGAACGCTATCGAAGATGCCGGTTACACCCCGGGCAAGGATGTAAGCCTCGCGCTCGACGTCGCCAGCTCTGAGTTCTATGATGCTGAGAGTGGTCTCTACATCTTCAAAAAGAGCAGCGGCGACCGCCTGACCGCAGCAGAGCTGACTTCGTATTATCAGGAGCTCATTGGCCGCTACCCCATCGTCTCTATCGAAGATGGCTGCGCAGAGAACGACTGGGATGGCTGGAAGCTGCTCACCGATGCCATCGGCGACCGCTGCCAGCTGGTGGGCGATGACCTCTTTGTAACAAACGTCGACTTCCTGCGCAAGGGCATCAGCGCCGGCGTGGCAAACTCCATCCTGGTGAAGCTCAATCAAATCGGCTCACTCAGCGAGACCTTCGAAGCCGTACGTCTGGCCACCACCAATGCCTACACGGCAGTCATCTCTCACCGTAGTGGCGAAACCGAGGACTCCTTCATTGCCGACCTTGCCGTCGCAACCAACGCGGGGCAAATCAAGACGGGTTCCCTCTCCCGCGCCGATCGCCTGGCCAAATATAACCAGCTGCTGCGCATTGAGGAACAGCTCGGCGCCACCGCCCGCTACGGCACGCGCTGACACCATCATCACTCATAACGTAACCATGCAACACGTCAGCCCTGCATCTCACCGGGATGCAGGGCTGAAAATATATGCATTAATCAAAGTTCACACAGACAACTTGCGGCGGCGGCGTGCCGCCAAAGCAGCCAGAGCCAACAGGCTCAATGTTGCTGTAGTCGGCTCAGGTATGCTCTGAGATGACCGATTTGTCAATGTACCGCTGAATACGAGAGTATTACCATCATAACGGTACGTCCCATCACTCAACATGTATGTGACACGGCAAGCTTAAAAATAAAATTGTTTGAATAACAGCTGTATTGCATTTAGCCACGTGATAGAATAATAACTGTTTAAGGCAACTCAAAAACAGTTAATCCAGGTAATCATGAGCTTGCATTACAAGTAGTTTATTCCATATGCCACCTCAATGTTCAAATGTAGCTCACACGTTACTACGTCACTAAAACAAATAATTTTTTTCAGAGCTCTCTCTGCATTTGTAATGCAGAGGCAAGCCTAAATTCCGTAATGTCTTAAAAAACTAAAGTTTAGTACAATTAGATATACTTAATCGCTCTTCTATATTGATAGAATTATTCGTTGTTACAGATTAGCTATAAGTATTTAAGGATACCCTCTGCATTACAAATGCTGTAGAATGGCGCGGCTCGCGTTCTAAACATCAATGTAGCCACTACATTACATACCCCGTTCATAGCTTAGCATGCATTTCAAAATAACAAAACGTCTTTACAGCATTGGTGCCTTTGTACTCTGCGCTGCCAATCTTTCCGCCGCTGACATGACGGAGGGATTGAAAATATCTGATGGGTTATCACTCGGAACGGAGTTTACAGCTTCTCGTTCTCTCAGCCTGAATGAATACATCGATATGCAGGCACCTATAGAACCGGCAGCAAGCGGGGATATCGTGGAATCACCCGACGTGGTATTAGGACTGCCCGGCTATAATTATGTGGAGGTTTCCGATATGAATACTTCGGGTCTGGGTACCAGTCAAGATTCAGCCAATATCATCAGCAACCTGCAAGATAGCCTTGTCAGCTTCACAGATAAGAACGACATGATGTACTGGTTTGTGACAGAGGGAGCCAATGTGCTACATTGTTCTCCTAACGGTTTCCGCTGTGAATACGTCATGCCCGGTAATAAAAAGTTCCGCCCCTCCGTTGTCATGGCCGTATGGCTTCCGCAAGAGGCTAAGGAAATTTCCGTCCAATTCCAATCGTATAGCAAAGGGCTCAGCCTCTCCATATGGACCTACGATTACACCACGGATACCATGCTGCTGCACAACGCAGGCAACAACATATTCTCCAATCCGCAAGCTCCGGGAGAAGCTATCACCTACTCTCAAACCTATACCTCTCAATCAGTAACCGGCACATATTCCGGCCAGTATCTGCTGCTGATGTTCAATAGTTCTGAGGGTGAAAAAACTTGGCTCGACATCAATGGTACAGGTAGCGACAACGGACTTATCGTTGCTTACGAAGCAGAAGACCCTGAGGAAACGCCGAAGCAAAATCCTTGGCAGCGCAGCGGTGGCCCAATTCCCGAGCCTGCAACAGTCACACTAAGCCTGTTGGCTCTGGCCGGTCTTGCAGCTCGCCGTCGTCGCCGTTGATATTTTATATTTTTCAAAAGCCGTTGCTCGTAGGAGCAACGGCTTTTTTTTGTTCAAACATCAACGGACGTTACCGATAAAAAGCCCGTGTACGACCTACATGTCGTACACGGGCAGAAAGCACTAGAAATGGCTCGATGCGGCGTTACTGTTGCTGGGCAGCGGCCTTGCGAGCGGCCTTAGCTGCGGCTTTGGCAGCCTTTTCAGCCATCTTCTGTTTTTCCTCTTCGGAGAGGATGCGGGGGAAGACGGGACTGGGAGCCTGCACGGTGTGGCCATCCTTCAGAATACCCCAAGCAAGGGTCTGCGGGCTGAGGGTAGCGGCCTCCACCTGCAGTTGGGAGAGGATGCGGGCAGAGGCATCGGGCAGCACGCAGCCAATGAGGTAGCCAACCTGCACGCAGCTCTCAAGCAGGTGTGCCAGCACGCTCTGCAGCTCAGGCAGACGAGCCTCATCCTTAGCCAGCATGAAGGGTTGGGTCTTCTCGATAAAGGCGTTGCACTGGCCCACATGGGCATTCAGCACGGCAAGAGCCTCGGAGGTATTGTAAGCGTTCATGCACTCGGTAAAGCGAGCCACGGTATCGGCCATGCTTTGGCGAAGAGCAACGGAGAGCTCATCGGCAGCCGGCTCTGCGGCCACCGTCACAGTACCCCCGAGGTAGCGGGTGCACATGTTGAGGGAGCGGTTGCAGAGGTTGCCGAGGTCGTTAGCGAGCTCAGTGTTGTAAATCATCTTCATACGCTCAGCATCGTAGTCGCTGTCGTAGCCGGTCTTGGTGTCGCGCACCAGGTAATAACGCACAGCCTCGGGGCCGAATACGTTGCAAAGGTCGTTCGGGTCAACGATGTTACCGAGGGACTTAGACATTTTCTCGCCCTTGATATTAAGCCAGCCATGCACCAGCAGACGAGGCATCTCGTCATCGGAGAAACCCATGGCATGCAGCATGCAGAACCAGTAGATGCCGTGGGCCGGCACAAGGATATCCTTGCCAATCACCTCACAGGCAGCAGGCCACAACTTGTTGAAGTCAGGCAGCGTGGGCTCGCCGTCGGAGAGATAACCGGCGAAGGAAATGTAGTTGATAAGAGCATCGAACCACACATAGGTCACGAAATCCGGGTCGAACGGCAGCGGAATGCCCCAGCTCAGGCGATCCTTGGGGCGGGAAATGCAGAGGTCGTTCGTGGCGCGCTCGATAGCCTGCAGCAGGTCCTGACGACGGAAGTCGGGAGTGACGCACTCGGGGTGCGTGGTCACAAACTCCTTCAGCCATGCGGTGTGAGCGGTAAGGTTGAAGTACCAGTTCTCCTCCTCCAGCTCAATCACCTGCCCCCACTCGGGGCCGAAGTTGCCGTCCTCGCCGCGCTCCTTGTCGGTGAGGAACTGCTCCTGACGCACAGAGTAGAAGCCCTTGTAGGCTTTCTTGTACAGGCAGTCCTTCTCCTTCAGGTTGGTAAGAATTTTCTGCACACAGGCCTTGTGGCGGGCATCGGTGGTGGCAGCCCAGCCATCATAGGAGATACCGAGGCGCTCCCAGAGGGCAATGAAGCGCTTGGTCACCGTATCGGCATATTCCTGCGGGGAGATGCCGGCTTCCTCAGCCTTCTGCTGAACCTTCTGGCCATGCTGATCTACACCGGTCAGCAGGAAAGTATCCTCGCCGCACATTCGATGCCAACGAGCCAGCACGTCCGCAAGGACCTTCTCATAAGCATGCCCGATGTGGGGGGAACCATTCGTATAATCAATTGCTGTAGTGATGTAGAACATAGCGCGGAAATTGTACTATCGCCTACCCGTTCAGGCAAGCCAAATCTCAGACATATCTTAGTTATTGAACCTGCGGGAGTGCATTATTTGGCATCGGGATGCAGTTTTGCGCCACGCGAGCGCAAAAGTTCCCCCACGGCGCGAGCCGCAGCAGAATCGATACGCCCGAAGTGAATGCGCAACGAGTTTCCGCTGTGATTCAGGGCATTGATATCAGCCCCGGCATCCAGCAAAAGCCGTACAATTTCCACAGCGCTTTCGGGGTGAACCTGACGGTCGACACGCAGTTGGAACAGATAATCAGCGAAATAGTGACTTCCCCGGTTACCTAAACGGGGCTTTGCACCTTTACTGAGTGCAAGTTCCGTCAGCGATGGTTCGTTGGGATGATACCACATCAACACCAGCATGAGGTTACTCCCCTTCTCACCCACATGGCTGTCAGGGTGCACGCCGCCCTCCAGCAGGTCACGGATAAGTCCGGCACTATAAAATCTCCAGCCAAGCCACCACTTCTCCGTTCGTTTGCCGAGGTCCTGATTTCCATAGCGCAGCAACAGGCGGCGCAAGTCATCGCTGTCGGTAAGCTCAAACGGGACTTCGTGCTGGGCTATATCCCAAATTCGGGTTATCGTTGCTGCATCCGGGTCGGCCCCCTTATCCAACAGAGCTTTAGCCAGCCGCAATCTGTCCTCCTCTGCCGTACGGTGCTCAAAACTCACCAGCATCCCCAGCGGGGTATAGCCGGGGTACCCCATATCCTCCCACCTTTCAGGGCGGGCATTCACGTCAGCCCCGGCAGCGATGAGAGCCTGAGCCAGTACCACATCTCCCGCCATACAGGCGGCCTGCAGCGCGGTGAATCCCGATGGGGAACGCAGCGACACATCACCACCGGCAGCCACCTGTCTGAGCAGCTCAGGCACTTCGCGCTGCCAGGCCTCGCGCCCCAGGTAATCACCGGCGCGGGACTTATCCATCTGCTGATTTCTAGTGAGGGAGTCATCCTTCGTAATGAGGGATTCCGCCAAGCGGAAACAATCCGCCTGCCACGGCTCAGCGGCGCCGGTTACAGGAAGAACAGCAGTCAGTAACAGCAGGGAATAAACGAGTCCTTTCATAGTATTGTTGTGTTTTCTTAACACACTCATGATAGCACGACATACATGAGTCGTCAATTCCGGCTTGCTCCTCTTGGCCACAGAATTCATTCAGCCGCTGCTCCTGAAAACAGCGGCTGACAACACATTATCCGCGCTTGCGGAAAGACGGCTCGGCTTCCTCGGCCTTGAAATTGTAGAGCGGCTTAAAGATATCCACCACATCGACGGTAGGCCCGATATGCTTCAAGATGGCATCCATTCCCTTGTAGGCCATGGGCGATTCATCGAGCGTTTTCTGAGTTACTGACGTTGTGTAAATACCCTGCATCTGCTCCCGGAACTCCTCCATCGACAGCTCACGGAAAGCCTGAGAGCGGCTCATGAGGCGCCCGGCACCATGCGGGGCAGACTGATTCCAATCATCGTTTCCCTTACCTGTACCATAAATGCAGCCATCTCGCATGTTGATGGGGATGAGCAACTTCTCACCGGCACGAGCAGAAATGGCACCCTTGCGTACGATGTTGCTCTCATGGTCGATGTAGTTGTGTGTGGTATGGAACATATCCTGCACCTCCAGACCGAGGCGGCGGATGATGATATCAGCCATCACCTCGCGGTTACGCAGGGCGAAGTTCTGGCATATTTTCATATCGTGCAGGTAATGCTCGCGCCCCTTGCCCTCTAGGTAGCACAAATCTGCCGGGGTATCGGGTTTCAGCTCGCTCCAGCGGGTACGCAGCGCTTTGACAGCACTCTGAATCTCGCGCTGGCGCCCCTGCTCCTTCAGTTCAGCTATGAGGGCAGCCTCCAGCTCGCCTCGGTTTCCTATACCGGAGCGACGATCAATTGCCATTTTCTGGTACAAATCGCACACCTGCTTACCCAGGTTACGCGAACCGGAGTGAATGATGAGGTAATGGTTACCGTGGGAGTCGGCATCAACCTCCACAAAATGATTACCACCACCCAGCGACCCCAGCGAACAACGCAGGCGCTTTACATGCTCCAGCTGCGGCAGGCAATGGAGGGAGTCCAGTTCATCAAACGCCTCCACAGGCTCGCGGTGCACGTACATACCACTAGGGATATTGCGGTGCAGAATGTCATCGAGAGCGGCAAAATCCGGCTTCTGTTTACCCAGAGCCACCGTCAACATACCGCAACCGATATCCACGCCCACAATGTTAGGGATTACCTTATCGCCTAAATCAGCAGTAAAGCCGATTACGCAGCCCTTACCCGCGTGAACATCGGGCATAATTCGTACCTTGGCATCGGCAAATGCTGGTTGTGCCAGCAACTTTGCAATCTGCTTACGAGCCAACTCTTCTACCTCATCCGTGTAGATTTTCAGATTCATATGATATGTGTGTATTATGATTATTGTCTGTTTTCTGTCTCACGACAGGAGTATCTTCATTCAGGAACACCTGAAAGCGCGGCATACGAACAAATGAATGCAGCGACATGCAACTTATGCATTGATTTGGAACTCGTCCTTCATAGGGCGTGGGAATGAGTGTAGCAGGTAGTGACACACTGTCAAGAGGAAATCATATACAATTGTGTCACGCAAATGCAGACTCCTCATCAGGAAGCAAAATGTCACGAAGAAAAACGAAAGCATGTAATACTGTTGAATTGACATTTCATGCGCGCGTATGGTAGACTGAGGGCATGCAGATATCCCCGGAAGAAACGCCCAAAACACCCAAGTACCCATCGCTGGCGCAAGCTGTAGCTCTGGTTGCTGCGGCTACGGCGCTGACGGCATGCGATGATAGAGAAAACGGACAATCCTGTCCCGGAGAGCCCCTCCCTATCGAGCGTGAGCCGGAAGTTCTTTCGGGCATTATAGCGCGTCCGAGCATCAACCATCTGCAGGAAGTCATAATGCCAGGACTCATAGACTGGGCTGAGACTCGCGACAACGAACAACCGTCTACTCCCAGTCATGCGGAACAAGGCCTGCCCGGGCGTTACCAGTTACCCGACAAAAACAATTAGTAACCATCTCACCAATCTTTTATTATGAAAATCCAAGCAGAACAAAAGGCCACTACGCCGAAATATCCGGCCATCGTAAAGGCTGCCGCCGTGGTAGCCACAGCCGCCGCTCTGGCTGCCTGCCAACAGCAACAGCAGCAAGGCATGACACCTCCCGGCGCTCCGCTTCCCCCACAGGCCACTGGTGGTGTTAAATAACATACCATTCATTCCCCCACATGAAAATCGAACCCGCACAGAAACAGACGCCGAAATATCCGGCCATTGTAAAGGCTGCCGCCGTGATAGCCACAGCCGCCGCTCTGTCTGCCTGCCAGCAGCAAACGGTCGGCCAGCAAATGCCCGACCAAGCCACCGGTGGTGTTATCATCAGTGGTAAATAATCTACCGCAGTAGGCTCCGCAATAAGTCCATCCCCATGGCAGAATCTATCTACACCCGCATGGCCGAAACCACGGGCAGCTACGATGTGTCGCTGCGCCCGCCTGCCTTTAGTGAGTTTTGTGGGCAGGAAAAAGTAAAGGAACGCCTGTTGCTCATGGTCGAGGCCGCCCGCATGCGAGGCGACGTGCTCGACCACGTACTGCTGAGCGGACCTCCCGGTCTGGGTAAGACGACACTGGCCAACATTATCGCCAATGCCGTGGGGCACCGCCTGCACACCACATCCGGCCCGCAGATTGACAAGGCGGGCGACCTGGCCGGCATCCTTACCAATGTGGAGAAAGGCGACGTTCTCTTTATCGATGAGATTCACCGCCTGCACCCCGCTATCGAGGAGTACCTGTACCCGGCGATGGAAGATTTCCGCCTCGATATCATCATCGACCAGGGGCCGAACGCCCGCTCCATTCAGCTAAACCTGCCTAAGTTCACTCTGGTGGGAGCCACCACGCGAGCCGGCATGCTCACCGGCCCGCTGCGTTCTCGCTTTGGGTTGGTGAACCGCCTCGATTATTACAAACCCGATGAGCTCTGCCAGATTCTGCACCGCTCAGCCGGTCTGCTGGACATTGATTTGCAGCCGGGAGGGGCCTTATCCATTGCCCGTCGCTCCCGCGGCACCCCCCGTGTGGCTAACGCCCTGCTGCGCTGGGTGCGCGACTTTGCCCAAGTGAAAAGCGATGGGCGCATTACCGATGCCGTAGCCGAAGCCGCTCTGGGTATGATTGATATCGATGAAGACGGGCTCGATGAAATGGACAAGCGCCTGCTCGAAACCATGATTTACAAGTTCGGCGGCGGCCCGGTGGGGCTGGCCTCGCTTGCCGTCGCAGTGGGTGAAGACGAAAGCACGATTGAAGACGTGCACGAACCATTCCTCATCATGCAAGGCTACATCAAACGCACGCCACGTGGCCGCGAAGCCCTGCCCGCCGCCTATGCCAAAATCGGCGCAACTCCCACCCGCGCTCAGGGTGAACTCCCCCTCTAAACACATATTGACACTAGCCATCAGATGAAACGCCTCTTCCTTGCCGCAGCAGCTGCGGCATCCCTCCTCTTGCCGGCCTGCGTGCAGCAGCAAATGCAGCAAATTGCGTACAACTCCAAGGTCGTTGTGCTGGATATCGGGCACTACTTCGAGCCCACCCGTGGCGGGCAAGGTGCGCGTACCCCCGATGCCCGCTACGGCACGATTGAAGAAACGGAGTTCTGGTACCGCTACGCCGGAGAGGTTAAGAAGACCGTTGAGGCTGCCGGCTATACCTGCCTGATATGCAACCGAGGGGATGTACCCACAAACCCGAAATTGGCAGCAGCAGCCGAGAAAGCCGGGGTTCACCACGTTAAATCCCCCATACCCACCGCCATTTACCGCTCCACCCACCATCCCCGCCGCGTAGCCGTGGGCATGCTGAGCACGAACTATGCTCTCGATCAACAACCCGGCGCTGTCATTTACCTGCACCACAACAGCAACTCGGAGAAATGGTATGTGTTCAACAAAGGCGCCTTCTACTGTAATGAAGCCGGCGTGCGACTGGCTCAGACCATGGCTCAGGTCATGAACCGCGACATCCTCGACAACGCCGATGACGGCATGCCCAACAACGGCGTACCCTGCGGCGTAGTGCTGCGCAACAATGGGCGCCTTGGCGGCGGCGATTGGCTCAACGCCTGCAATGAATCATATGTACCAGCCGTCATCACCGAGGTTGCATTCCTCTCCAACCCCGAGCACGCCAAATTCCTCAGCAAACACAAAAATGCCGTGAAATTCGCCCAAGCTATCGGCCGCGGCATCGTGGAATTCCTCAACCAACGCTGATACCTGCACAGCCATGTCTCTCTCCCTACTCCCTACATTCAGTCCGTATACCTCCGTTGTTTACCTGCACAACGGTAAGCCGCTTTTCTACGATGTAATCATTCAAAGCGATACGGACTTGCACGAGCTCAAACTCACAGTTAATTACTACCCGGACTATGTAGAGCCACAGACGTTCAAGATAGCCGACCTGCGTGCCGGTCAACAGGAGGTCATACACTCCGGGAAACCAAAGTATCAACTGGAGCGCCTCAAATCAATTGCCGAGGAAGAACCCGGGCAGATGACCTTCACGCTGACCCGAGGGAGCGAAGTGGTACATCAGCAAAGCTTCAACTTTACCTGGCTGCCGAGCAATGCCTGGGCTATGGACACGAATTGCAAACACCCTGAGCTGCTGACTGCTCTGGTACAGCCCAATGACCCGGTGGTGGACAAGATTCTGTATCAGACCGGCTCGCTTCTGCAAAAAAAAGGCATATCTCCCGATTGGACAGCCTATAAAGAAAAGCCCGAGATTATTCTCAAAAAAATAGAAGCGCTCTGGTACACCATAGCCAATTACAAAATTAATTATGCCCTCCCGCCACAAGGTAAAATAGACCAGGAAATTGGCGTCTGTCAGAAGGTGCGTACACCCTCGCAAATCATTCAGGGCGGCTGTGCCACCTGCCTGGATTCAACGATGCTGATGGCTGCCGTATTTGCACAGGCAAAATACAGACCGGTTATCATTCTTATCCCGCGCCACGCTTTCATTGGCGTAATGCTCAAAAACGAAGCTCTCAAATCCGGTGTCATTACAAGCATTTCTTACCTGCGAAATCTGGTTGAACTGGGGCATCTGCTTGTGTTGGAAACAACACGCCTCACCCGCAATGCGACTGACCAGATTGATTCCTTCGATGCAGCAATAGAAGCGGCAAAAGGGAGTCTGTACGCCGCGCCTTCGTTGCACCCCTGTGCTTTGGACGTCACACAGGTCTGGAATCATGGCATCTCGTCACTCAGCACAACTAAAGAAGAAGCTGCACCGGTAATCGAACAGACGGAAGCCAATGCTGACGATTTGACTTTCACGAACAACAAAACGATTACCGAGCTGGAGGATGAACAATCACTCGTAACGCCACGCAAACGCTCTCGCATCGAAAACTGGCAGCTCAAGCTGCTGGATTTATCCATGCGGAATAACCTTCTCAACTGCAAGACGGACGCATCTCAGCAAGAGCTCGTCATTCCCGATATTGCCAAACTTGAAGACGACTTATCAGGCGGCGCCATATTCCGCATTTCGGGGCTTCAGATTAACTATGCCGTATGTGAAGCCGACAAAAAAGCAGAAGATACGGAACAGCTACTCATCGACGTCTCGAAACAAGCAAAGGAGCTGTACCAGAAAGGTGAACTACTTGCGTTCAATCCACGGAAGCCCCTTTTTGATGAAAAGCTGGAAAAACGCATCTACAGCCTGTACCTGGCAGCACGCAAAAACCTGGAAGAAAGCGGCTACAATACACTTTACATCGCCTGCGGTTTCCTCAAATGGGTACGCCGCGACAAGGGGCAGCAAAGCCTCATGGCACCGCTGCTGCTTATCCCGGTACGCCTGACGCGCAAGAGCGTGAAAAGCGGCTTCCGCTTGCAGACAACGGACGAAGAGCCCCGCATCAACCTCACCCTACTAGAGCTCCTGAAGACGGAGTACGACCTGCGCATTCCGGAATTAGAGGGCGAGCTCCCGACAGACAAGGCAGGATTAGACCTCGCCAAAATCTTCAACACGGTGCGCAAAGCCATCATGGACTATGATGGCTGGGAGGTTGTAGAGAATTGCTCTCTCGGCATCTTCTCCTTCGCCAAATATCTGATGTGGAAAGATTTGTGCGACCGCCAAAAAGAGCTGCAAAACAACACCATCGTAAAGCACCTCGCAGCGGAACAGCGCTCCACCTTCCCGGCTCAAGTAGGTTTCCCCGCTCCGGCTACGCTGGATAATGAGGCTGATGCTCAGCAGGTGTTCACCCCGCTGTCATCGGACTCCTCGCAGCTTTCGGCTATTCTGGCAGCAGGCCGAGGCAAGAATTTTGTGCTCATCGGGCCGCCCGGCACAGGCAAGAGCCAGACGATTTCGAACATGATAGCCCACTGTCTGGGGCATGGTAAGACGGTGCTATTCGTAGCAGAGAAAGCCGCCGCACTCAGCGTGGTGTACAATCGACTCAAGCGCATCGGACTGGGCGATTTCTGTCTGGAGCTCCACTCCAACAAGGCCGTCAAGAAAGAGGTGCTGGCGCAGTTCAAAGCCGCACTCGACAGCAGCTCTCAACCCGCAGGCAAGAACACATGGGAACAGGCCGTCAGCAACATGCTGAAGGTTCGCTATGGGCTCAACCTTATGCCTTGGGAGCTTCACCGACATTATCCGGACGGCACTTCCCTGTATAGTGATATATGCCACTTGCTGGAAGCGCCCCGGCAACCTGAGTTTGTTCCCGGCGAAGATAATCTACTCACGCTGACCGCCGAACGCAAGGCGGAAATTGAGGCACACGTGCAAGCGCTCACGCTGCACTACAGAACAGTAGAACATTTATTCCCCGGTGTAGCAGAGAGCATTACGGCTCAGCAGTATAGCACCACATGGGAAGAACAACTCGCCGGCACACTCACTCAATACAGTCAGGTGACTGGCGCATGGGATTCCTGCTGCAAGAGACTTTGCTCCGAATTGGGGTTGGACTCCGACATGTATCGCAGCAACGCAGATTCCCTGCTCAAGCTGCTCACCATAGCAGCTGAAACAGCCGGCCAAGATAACACAGACCTGCTGCCCGCAACCGCCGGAGCTGCACTCCAAAGTCTGGAACAGGCCTTAGCACAGGCCGAAAGCTACCGCCAACACAAAGCACAGCTGACATTGCCCTACCCGGACGGGCTGGAGGACAACGCGAGCATAGCCTCGCTCTATCAGGAATGGAAGATGGCGCAGCTCTCCAACTTCATCAGCCGCTTCTTTACCACGCGCCGCATTCGCAAAACATTGCAGATGCATGCCTTCAGCCGCCAGACACCGGATATACGCAAAGACTTGGAATCGCTGCTGGCCATGAAAGCAGCCAAGGAGAACGCTATTCACAAGGAACCCACCTTGCCGCAATACCGTAAGGGTATACAAATGCAGCAGGCTGACTTGGACAAAGCACGCAGCATAGCCACCGCTCTGGCCACGCTCAAGGGTGTGCTCCCCCTCAGCAAGCGCTATCTGACTATTGCCGGCAATCCTGTGCAGAAAGGAACAGAGGCCGCCTTTATTCTCGACGAATGGCAGGAAAGCAACACTAACAAACACAGCGTAAGCACAGAACTGGCACAACTGATGGGAAGCCCCCTGCCTGCCGTGGCCGACAATCAGGAGAGTGCCGGTCAATGGTGGGCGAACGAAATGCTTGCCATCCGCAAACAATGGCGCATGATAACCGTATGGAACGAGTGCGCCCAAAAGGCACGCAAGGCCGGGCTGACAAATATTGTTCAGCAACTGACCGCCGGAAATGTGAAGGCTGATGGGCTGGCTGCTGCCGTAAGCTTTAACCTGAGTCGCTGCCGCCTGATGGCAGCCGTAGATGCCAGTAGAACGCTCACTCAATTCAACGCAACCACACACGAGGCACACATCAAATCCTTCCGTGAGAAAGATGCGGAGCTGCTGACATCTGCCGGAGTTCACTTGCAGCAGTGCCTGCGCAAACAAGCGCTCGGGGTTCAGGACTACGGCAAAGAACTGGCTGAACTTCAGCACGAGCTTGGCAAGCAGCGTGCGCACAAGGCAATTCGCCGCCTGCTGAGCCTTACGCCAAACGTGAGCCGACTGCTTAAACCCTGCATGCTCATGAGCCCGCTGTCGGTCGCGCAATACCTGACGCCCGAGGCCGAGCCTTTTGACGTTGTGATTTTTGACGAAGCCTCGCAGATACCCGTGTGGGATGCCATCGGAGCCATCGGGCGCGGCAAGAGTGCAGTCATTGTAGGCGACCCGCGGCAAATGCCGCCCACCAGCTTCTTCTCCCGAAGCAAAACAGCCGAGGGGGAAGAAGAGGAAGAGATTGAGGTAGACCTCGAGAGTATTCTCGATGAGTGCCTCGCCTGCGGCATACCGCAAATGAACCTGACCTGGCACTACCGCAGTAAGTCAGAGAGCCTGATCGCCTATTCCAACCGCAATTACTACGAGAACAAGCTCGTCACTTTCCCGGCTCCGGTTGCACAAGATACTGCGCTGCAATACCACTACGTGGAGGGCACCTACGAGCGCGGCAACAAACGCTATAACAAGAAGGAAGCGCAGGCGCTGGTGGAGGAAGTTCTTTCCGTTCTTCGAAGTCCGGGCTTTGAGTACAATGAGATGACGAGCATCGGTATCGTGACATTCAACACGCAGCAGCAAGCGCTCATTCAGGATTTGTTTGAAAAAGCCCGAGCAGAAGACGAAACGCTCGAACCTTTCTTTGACGAAGAAAATCCCGAAGCCATTTTCGTGAAGAACCTCGAGAACGTACAGGGAGATGAGCGTGGTGTCATTTACTTCTCCACCACCTTCGGACCGGATGAAAAGGGCAACATCTCCATGAACTTCGGCCCGCTGAACCAGACGGGGGGAGAACGACGCCTCAATGTTGCCATCACCCGAGCCCGTACCGGCATGCGTGTGTTCAGCTCACTCAAACCGGAAGACATTGACCTGAACCGCACCCGCGCCCGCGGCGTGGCCGATCTGCGCGGATTCCTGGACTGCGCCCGCATGGGAGCCAATGCCTATTTCAACAACCACGGAGCCCGAGGCAGCAATGCCGAGAGTGGTCTGCAACAAGCGGTCTGCGCCGCCCTCCAAGCTCGCGGCTGGGATTGCGTGAGCAACTTGGGTGTATCCGGCTACCGCATTGATATTGCCATAGCCGACAAACATCGCCCCGGTAACATGATAGCCGGTCTCGTGTTGGATGGCCCGACCTACGCCGGAGCAGCCACGGCACGCGATCGCGACATCCTGCGCGAAAGTGTGCTGCAATCGCTGGGGTGGAAGCTCCTGCACATCTGGGCGCTGGATTGGTGGCGAGACCCGCAGGAGTATGCGGAACTCATCAGCAATCAGTTGCAAGAAATATCAACTCAAACAGGCCAATAAACGCTGCACGCGTTTGCCGGGCAGATTGCCCAGCTCCATCCCCCGCATCACATAAGCAAAAGATAAACCGGTTGCCGGCACACAGAAACCGTGTGAACCACCGGCACCGGCATGCCCAAAGCCACCGCCGGGGAAAAATTCCTCCGGTTCAAACATAGCACCACAGGTAAAGCCGGAGTGCTGCAACAGCGTGCAATCCATACCGCTGCATTGAGGCGCACTCATCCACTCCAGCACATCCGGCGCAAAGGGACTGCCGGGCAACAGCCCCATCAGAGCCTGGTAAAACTGAGCCAGCCCTCGAGCAGAGGCTACGCCTCCCTTGGCCGGTGAACCGCACTGCCAGGCGGCAGGGGTGCTCATCTCCCGCGCAGAACCATAACCTACTATGCTGTGAAAAGCCCGGTGAACGGCGCTGCTTTCATCAAAATACTCACGATAAAAGGGCGTGCGCGGCATGGCTCCCAGCATGCGGGCGGTACGCAACTGAGCCACGTTGTCGTATTGCTCTACCGGCAGATGACCGATATAAAACTCCAGCGCCAGAGGTGCGCGTACCCGAGACTCCCAGAAATCGCAAACACGTTGTCCAGTCAGCTCCAGCATGAGGATATCCAGCATTGGCCCGAAAGTCTGAGGATGGTAGCCATGCTGTGGAGGCCCCCACAGCGGAGTGCTTTTTTCAATGATATGGCGGCAAGCCTCCAAATCCTCCAGAGGTGCGGGCTCACACAGAGCAGCCAGCCCTGATTGATGCGACAACAACTGCGAGATGCTCAGCTCAGGCACCGGGAAAGACGGCCATAAATCCCGCACGAGCAGCTCCGGACTACGGCAGCAATCGTAGAGAGCCTGCAACAGGCAAGCCGCAGCTGCCGGCTTCGTGGCAGAATAAATGGGAACCAGAGTATGAGCCTGCCATTCGGCACCACTATACGCCTCCCCACAGTAGAGCGTACATAGCTCTTGCCCATTCTGCCATACGGATACGGAGCCCCCCTGCTCCAGCCCTTCTTGCTGATTAAGAGCAAAGGCTTGCTGCAAGCGAGTCATCATAACGACATAGGGCTGATTTTCTCCACATGAGCCACGCCGTCCTGCACACGGAAGCTTACCTCGAAAGGCTTCAGGATGATATGGTAGAGGCGCTCCGCATCCTGCTGGTAAGCGGGGCGAGGGTCCTGAGCCAGCACCTCGCGCATGGCAAGCTCCCAATCAGCGGGTGCCTGCCGTGGCACAGGACATTCCAGCTGCACCTCCAACATCACACGTGGCGTTTCGGTAAAACCGCCGGTAGCATCCGGCAGGCTATCAGCATACGGGATGTAGGGTTTAATATCGTAAATAGGCGTACCATCCACCATATCAGCCCCACTTACCCGCAGCACCGGGCCATCCTCAACAGATACCAACTTAACAACCGAAAGCCCCAGCCCATTGGGGCGGAAAGGTGAACGTGTGGCAAACACCCCCACGCGCGTATTGCCCCCCAGGCGCGGTGGCCTTACCGTAGGGTGCCAACCGGCGCCTTCATTGCAATGAAAGCCCCATATCAGCCAGAGATGGCTGAAAGCTTCAAGCCCTCGCACACATTCCGGGTTACGAAAAGCCGGTTCAAAAACAATCTCGCTGATAACGTGCGGAGCCAGATTCCCCTGACGGGGCACACCGAATTTGTCCGCAAACGGCGAACGAATGTACGCCACCGGTTCCATCACACACCGAAGAAATCACGCATCACCTGCTCATAGACCCCTCGTTTGAAATCCGGCAAGGCGTCGTAGTCAAAATCCTCGGGCTTCACCCACTTATAATCGCGGAATTCCTTGTTATCCAGCCAAGGCTCAGCGGCATCGCTGTGCATCAGGCAAAGGAAGTAATACTGCTCTTGGCCGGCATAGGGAATACCACGCTTGCGCAACACACGCTCACGCTCCTTGGGCGGGTAATCATAGCGGTAAGGACCGTGCTCAGCTATGACCTCGTACTCATTGGGGCGAAAACCGGTCTCCTCCATCCCTTCGCGGCAGGCCGCACTCAAAGGAGCCTCACCTTTCTTAATACCGCCCTGAGGGAACTGCCAGGCACCGACAGGTTTAACGCGTTCACACACCAGCACCGTGCCATCATTGCGTTGATAGATGATGGCGGCATTCGGGCGATACAGTTCCGTTGATTGAGGCATATATGTCTGAATATCGCGGGTAATATAGCACAGGCTCACACGTTTGGCAAGCACGGAACAACACCCCCGGAGTATTTTTGACGCAAGGTCTGTGAACACGCTTTTTGTTTGCAAACGCAAGAGAAAGCGGGTAAAATACGCGCGTGAAGCTTTCCTCCCTCAAATACAGCCTGTATAAGCTGATTATTTTCAGCAGCGTTTTACTCTACCTCGGGGTGGATTTGCTGGTGTGGCATGGCCCGCTTTGGAAATCCATATATGGGGACAAGACAGCCGCACCGGACCGCTCCGAAATTGTGGCGGAGGTGTATGGAGAGCCCATTACCATGGCTCAGCTTAACCGCCATGAAGCCGAGCAGAATGCACTTGCCGGCCGTACCGAGAGCGAGCCTGCACGCCGGGCCTCCATGCTGATGGAATTGGTGCGAGGCAAACTCCTGCACATCCGCACCCGTTACAACGAAACCCGCCTGCCGGACTGCGGAGAGGCAGCGCAGGCAGAAGTTGAACGACTGGCCAAACGAGCAGCTGACAGCGCAACATTCGATAGCTGGCTTGCAGGTCAGGGTTACACCGACCGACAGCAATATATAAACAAACTCAATGTACGCCTGCAGTCCGCCGAGCTGCTGGAGCAAGCCATTAAGCCCTTTTGCAGCGTAAGCGAGGAAGAGACGGAGCGCATTTTCCATCAATTGCAGACAGAGCTACCGGCTCCGGCATATCGGGAAGTGAGTCACATCTTCCTTGCCACCCTGCACAAAAACCCGGCAGATGTTCAGCTGCAAATAGAACAGCTGATGGAGCGTCTGCAGAATGGTGAAGATTTTGCAGCCCTTGCCCGTGAATACAGCGAGGATGAAAACAGCGCCCCTCGCGGCGGAACTCTGGGGCGAATAGAAGACACCGCTGAGCGCCCCCTGCCCGAGCTGCCTCTGTTCGGCGAAAATGCCATAGCCGCCTCCACACCCACGATTGCCCGCAGTCGCTGGGGGTGGCATATTCTGCTGGCAGGCGACATCACCCCCGCCGGCAACAGAACACTCAATGAAAGCCGAGAGAGCATCCGTACCGCTATTGAAAGCGTACGCCGGGAACAGGCAACGGATGCATGGTTCAAAGGCGCTGTAAAAGAAGGATTTATCAAAAAACGCATTAAGACTCATGTCAAGTGACACAATAACCACCCGCAGAGCCACAGGCGGACTGCACGGTACCATTACCGTGCCGGGCGATAAAAGTATTTCCCACCGCGTTGCCATACTTGGCGCCCTGGCCGAGGGCAGCATGCAGGTCAACAACTACCTGTGCAGCGAAGACTGTCTCAACACGCTGCGAGCCATGCAACAACTGGGTGCCGAAGTTACCCCCGGCGACTGCCCGCAGAATTTCACGCTCACGGGTACCGCCATGGCGCCTGCTGCCCCGGCAAAAGATATTGATTGCGGCAACTCCGGTACCGGCATGCGCCTGATGGCCGGCATCATGGCTGCGCTCCCCTTTAGCAGCCGCATGTTCGGCGACCCCTCGCTGTGCAGCCGCCCGATGAAACGCATCATCGACCCGCTCTCCCAAATGGGTGCCGACATTGAGGCCTGCGGTGAAAAGCCCGGCTGTGCACCGCTTCAAATCAAGGGGCGCACACTGACCCCCATTCATTATGAGCTGCCGATGGCTAGCGCTCAGGTAAAGAGCGCGGTTCTGCTGGCAGGCATGCTCACCGCAGGCACCACATCAGTACATCAGCCGGCAATTACCCGCGACCATACCGAAAAACTGTTCAACCATTTCGGTATACCCTGCACGGTGTCGGAGGATGGGCTCGATATCGCCATCAACGGCCCGGTGCACTACCGGGCGCAGGATATTACCATTCCCGGCGACATCTCCTCGGCGGCCTTCTGGCTTGTGGCAGCCAGCATTGTACCCAACAGCGAAATTACCCTGCGCCAGGTGGGACTTAATCCCACGCGAGATGCCATTATCACCGTACTGCGTCGCATGGGAGCAGATATCACCATTTCCCATGTTCACAACAGCGGTGAACCCTACGGCGACATTACCGTGCGCACCGCAGACCAACTGACCGGCACCGTCATCCTCAAGCACGAAATCCCCAATCTTATTGACGAAATCCCTGTACTGGCCGTGGCTGCTGCCTTTGCCAATGGTTCCACCAGCATCCGCAATGCCGCAGAACTTCGCGTGAAGGAAAGCGACCGCATTACCACCACGGTGAACAACCTGCGAGCCATGGGAGCCAATGTTGAAGACTTTGAAGATGGGCTCGTCATTACAGGTGGGCAACCACTGCACGGAGCCGTGATGGACAGCTACCACGACCACCGCATTGCCATGGCCTTCCTGATGGCCGGTCTGCATGCAGATGGCGAAACCACGCTGTTGAACTGTACCAACATTAATACATCCTATCCCGGGTTCGAAGAGCACCTGCGCGAGCTCATTTCCTGATCGCCACCATGCCGCGTATAACAGAAGAATGCGTAGCGCGCATTAAAGACTCTGCCGATGTGGTAGAGATTATAGGACGCTACATTCAGCTGCGACGCGCAGGCAATGCGTGGAAGGCTTGCTGTCCGTTTCATAACGAAAAAACTCCATCCTTCCACATCAACCCGGCACGCCAGACTTTCAAATGCTTTGGTTGCGGCGTGGGCGGCGATGCGGTGAAGTTCATCATGATGTTTGAAAACCTCGACTACCCCACGGCACTTCGCCGTGTGGCAGATATGAACGGCATACCCGTTATCGAGGAAGAAGAAAATCCCGAGGCCGCCCGCCGCCGCTGGTTACGAGCCCGCGTGATTGAGGCCAACCAGCTGGCCTCGGACTATTTCCACCGCCAGCTCTGCCGCAGCCGAGAGGCTGACCATGTGCGAGCTTACCTGAAGGAACGCGAGTTCAACATTGAAATTGCCAAATCTTGGCAACTCGGCTGGGCTCCGCCCGATTTCCGCCCCTTGCAACAACTGGCTTCAGCAGCCAATATGGACAACCGTCTGCTGACTGAGGCCTACCTGCTCAGCATGGGCAGCCGCGGTGCCTACCCCGTCTTCCGCGACCGCCTCATGTTCCCCATTCACAATGTGCGTGGAGAAATTGTGGGATTTTCCGGGCGCATTATGGCTGAAGGACAAGACCCGCGCAAATACGTCAATACGGCAGATACCGTAGCCTTCCACAAAGGCGAGTTACTGTTCGGCCTCTACAAAGCCACCGGCGCCATTGCCAAAGCAGGCATGACGGTAGTTGTGTGCGAAGGGCAGCTGGACGTCATCGCCTGCCATGAAAAAGCCGAAATTCGCAATGCCGTTGCGGGTCTGGGCACCGCCTTCACCGATGAGCACGCCAATATTCTGCGCAAATATGCCAAAAAGGCAGTTCTTTGCTATGATGGAGATTCCGCCGGCATAAAAGCCAGCGAAAAAACTTTCCGCAAGCTGGCCGCAGCCGGCATGGAGGTATACATGGCAAGCCTTCCCGCCGGAGAAGACCCGGACTCCCTCATTAAGGCTCAGGGGGCGGAGGCACTACAGCAAGCCATTGCCGAAGCTCGTCCCTACCTCGAAGTACGTACAAGTATTGAGATGCAATCCACTAAGGGAGACGCCAATGCCAGAGCAGCTCTCATTCCCCGCATGGCCGACCTGGCAGCCGAGATAACCGACCCCATTCGACGCGGCGTTGCCGTGACCGATTTGGCCAGCCGCCTGAACACAGGACTGGATGATTTACGCCTGACCGTAGAGGAAATCATCCGCTCCCGCAAAAATGCCCCGCAGGATTACTCTGCCCGCAGAGAGGAAGAGGAACAGGAAGACGATTATTCCCCCTCAGACGGGGGGGCAACCGCTGCCGTCTTCACCCCGCCGGTAAAAGTCAGAGCCATCCGTCTGCACCCCACCATCCGCAATCTCATTGCCTTGGCAGCGGCGGATAGCCGAGTACAGCATGCGCTGGTTGAGCGCATAGAAGAACTTCAGGAGCCTATCACCCTCCTAGCTGGTGGCTCGATTCTGCAACGATTACTGGAAAAATTACCGCAGCCGGGCAACGATGAAGCGTGGAAAACTTTTGAACAAAGCCTCCCCCCCGAACAGGCTGCCGCCATCAGGGATATGAGCCATGAGCCCATGCCCCTGCCCGATGTCACCGCTCTGACCGAACAGGCATGCTCACGAGCAGCCCGAGATGCGATTGAGGCACGAATTGACATCATTAAAGCCCGTATTAACAGCGGCAATCTCTCTACCGAGGAATTCAACACGCTGAGTATTCAGATTACCGATTTGAGACGACTGCTTAATCAAGCCTGATGACGGGTACAGCAACTCCGTTTCGCCTGAGCCATGGGGTGGTTCTGTCATATTTCCCACAAGACAGCGGGGATAACTATCTTTTTTCTTGTGAAACGGCTATTTGAGGTGTAGAATAATCGCGTATGGATACGTCAGTTACTAGTGCCATCAATACGCAGCTGGATTCAATTTGCCAGGAGGCCGGAGACTTCGCCAAAAAACTTGACGGGCTCAGCAAAGCCTCTCCGGATTTGCGCATGCTCATCACCCGAGGTAAGCGTGAAATTGAGCGCAGTCTGGCGCGTTTTCGCTCTAACCTAATGCTTATGGCGACCATCGGCTCGGTCAAGAGCGGCAAATCAACCCTGACGAACTGTCTGGCGCACCGCAATCTTTGCGCAACCAAGCTCGGTATTGAAACCACGCGCCTGCCCATGGTTATCCTCGCAAGTGATGACGGCACAGAGCGCATGGAGCTTTTCTCGCCGCTGGCCTCCGGCTCCCTCGGTGAGCAGGAACTCTTCGAGCTGGTGATTGACTACCTGCGCAAAGTTGAACCTGAAGACTTCCACGAAAAAGTATCCATCGAGCGCCGCAACATCAATCAGGTCAATCTCGATGCCTGGGCTCAGGGGCATACCAGCGCCGGCTGTGCCGCCATCTTCTTAGTAGAGCCGGAAGCGCGACTGCTGCAGGCCGGCATCGGCATTGTTGACATGCCCGGCATGGATGGTCTTACCTCCAACTGGCATGATGAGAAGCTGCATGAATGGATGAATGAGAATGCCGATTATTTCCTGTTGGTACAGAGTTCCTTTGCAGCATTTACCCCCGACACCCGCGCCTACCTTCGCACCGCCATGGAGCGCTCGCAGCGCCCCATCCGCATTGTGCAGAACCGCATTGAGGCTCAGCACTGGCTGCCCGAGGAAGAACAGCTCGCACACCAGGAAAAGCAGCAGTACAACACTCAGAAGCAGCTGGGTGAGTTCATCCGTAAAGTCATTCCCGGTAGCTGGGTAAACGCCGGTCTCGCCTGGTGGCAGCAGGAAAAGAAGTTCCGCCCAGAGTCTGGCGAGGCGCCTCAGACACACGCCAATAAGGAGTCAAACCTTGCTGCGCTGGAGCGGGAAATTCTGGCGGACCTTCGTAACCCGGAGGCTACGCTGCGCCGTAATTCCTCAGATTATCTGCTGAAGACGCTCGAAAGCATCGACACGCGCCTCAAGGACTTCATTCAGTCCAGTCAGAACCACATCTCCCACATTCACTCCATTCAGGCCACTATCAACAAACTGATGGATTCAGCCCGCGTGCGCGAGGCTATCGAAAGCAACAACCTGCACGAAGGGCGTATTCGCTGCGGCTACCTAGCAGACCAGGCCAGAGATACCCTCAACAAACGACTCGATGCCATTCTCGACCTCGCTGCCAATGGCTACTTCCCAGCAGACTGGATGGGTAACGACTTACCGGCTCAGGAGATTAACCGCATTCGCACCAAGGTGGAAAATGACCTCGGCGACCTCCTCGCTGAGCAGGAAACCCACATTCTGGCACCTGCCAAAATCTGTGAACTGACTGAAATTGAGCAGGAAAAACTGCAAGCCTGTGCCGACACGCTGCAACGCCGCTCTCTCGAGGAAATTCGCAACGATTACGTGAAGGCTATTCTCAATGTGTGGACTGATGTTGAGCTCGACTGCACACCCATTCCCCTCGGCGAACTCAAGGAGACCACCTTCATGGGCATGATTAATCGCAAGTGCAGCTATAACAACACCACGCCGCTCTGGCGCCGAGCCGGACGTGAGGTCATCGCCACTCGACTCGAAAACTGGAAGCGCAAGGTCGGAGAGGCGCTTGATATGTTTATCTCCCGCCGCATCAACGCTCTGGAGGATTGTCTGCGTGCCGAGCTCGAAGCCTATGAGCAGTCAGAGCAAACCGGACGTTCCATTGCTGCTGCAGAGCTCGACATCGAACTTTGCCACGCAGCCCGCAAACTTCTGGCACCCACGCTGTTGCAGGCACGCCGTCTCAAAGCCATTCAATAAGCATTTTTTCTTGACATATCATCCTCAAATTGTAGACTTAAATCAAGCATAACAGTTTTAATCAATCCGACATATTATGGAAACGTACAGCATGAAGAACCCGTTCCCGGCTACTGTAGTCGGGGTTCGTTCCGTGACCAAACCGGGCAGCGCCAAAGAGACCATCCATGTGGACTACTCGCTGGAGGGCTCCGGCATGAGCTATGTAACAGGTGATGCCTTGGGCGTAATCCCCTGCAATGATCCCGCTCTGGTGGATGCTCTCATCTGCGAGCTGGGGCTGGATGCTAACGCTGAGGTACCCGCCGCCACCGGTACAGCCACCCTCAAGGAAGCTCTCACCACCTCCTACGACATCACCAACCTCAAAAAGGCTGTACTCAACAAGTGGAATGCAGTCGCCAACAGCGCCAAGCTGGCCGCTATTCTGGAGGATAAGGATGCCCTTAAGGATTTCTGCTGGGGGCGCGACCTCCTCGATGTTGCTCAGGATCCGGAGATGAAAGCAAGCTTTGCCGATGCCGCTGCCTTTGTAGGCATTCTCGGCAAGATGGCTCCCCGTCTGTACTCCATTGCCAGCAGTCCTGATGCTGTACCGGGTCAGGTTTCCCTCTGCGTAGGTGCCGTACGCTACACCACTGCTGAGCGTCAGCGCGGCGGTGTATGCTCCACCTACATGGCCGATCGTATTGCAGCCGGCGACAAGGTGCGCGTATTCGTACACTCCAACAAGAACTTCCGTCTGCCCGAGGATGGCAACACACCCATCATCATGGTTGGCCCCGGCACGGGTATTGCTCCCTTCCGCGCTTTCTGGCAGCAGCGTGTGGCCGATGGCGCCACCGGTCCTATGTGGCTTTTCTTCGGCAACCCCTACAAGGCTACAGACAGCTGCTACGAAGATGAACTTGCACCGTTGGTGGAAAGCGGTAAGCTCAAGCTCTCCGTTGCCTGGAGCCGCGATCAGGCTTACAAGATTTATGTGCAGAACCTCATGGAGGACGCCGCCGCAGAAATCTGGCAATGGCTCGAACAGGGAGCAGCTGTCTACATGTGCGGCGATGCTAACCGCATGGCTAAAGATGTAGAAAAGGCTCTGCTCAACATCATCGCAACGCAGGGTAACCGCAGCGAGGAAGAAGCCGCTGCTTATCTGGCCGACATGAAGAAGGCCAAGCGCTACCAGAAGGATGTTTATTAATTCCTGATTCCGCAAACGGAACTCTGACAAGGGGCAAAACCACTCACGGTTTTGCCCCTTTCCTTTGTTACAGGTGAAGTAAAAAAGGAGACCGACCGCAATGGTCGATCTCCGTAAAAATCAGATTTGTCGTAAATTTGCTTACGGCATGGGGAAAGACTTATTGAACGCGCTGACCTCTTCACGCAGAGAATCATAAGCGCCTTCAGTCTCGTGAACTTTCTGACCGGCCAGAATGGCAAGACAGCGAGCAATGTACTCGGCCACCTTGCGAACATCAGCCTCTTTCATACCACGGGTCGTTACAGCAGGTGTACCGATGCGGATGCCCGAGGGCTTAGCGGTTGTTCCCTTGTCGTAGGGGATAGCATTCTTATTAACCGTGATGCCTACTTTATCGAGGGCAATCTGAGCCTCAGCGCCGTTCAGCCCCTTCACGCTCAGGTCAACAAGGAAGCAATGATTGTCCGTACCGCCGGCTACAATACGGAAGCCGCGCTTGGCAAGCTCATCGGCCATTGCCTTGGAGTTCTTCACCACCTGAGCAGCGTACTCCTTAAACTCGGGCTTAAGAGCCTCGCCCAGACAGGCAGCCTTGGCGGCAATCACGTGCATGAGCGGACCACCCTGAAGGCCGGGGAATGTGGCGCTGTTAAGCTTCTTAGCCCACTTTTCCTTGCAGAGTACCATACCACCACGCGGGCCGCGCAGGCTCTTGTGAGTAGTCGTGGAAACGAAGTCAGCGTAAGGAACGGGGGACGGATGAGCGCCACCGGCTACAAGACCGGCAATGTGAGCCATATCCACAAACATGATGGCACCGACCTCATCACAAATCTTGCGAATGCGAGCAAAGTCAATCGTGCGGGAGTAAGCAGAAGCACCGGCGAGAATAAGAGCAGGCTTCACCTCACGAGCCTTAGCCTCCATATCTTCATAATCAATGCACTCCGTCTCGGGATTTACACCATAGTGCACGACGTTGTACTGCTTACCGGAGAAGTTGGCAAAGAAACCGTGAGAAAGGTGACCACCGCAGGCGAGGTCCATAGTGAGAATCGTATCGCCGGGGTTGATACAGGCATGGTACACGCTCATGTTAGCCTGAGAACCGGAGTGAGCCTGTACGTTAGCAAAGTCGCAGCCAAAGAGAGCCTTGGCACGATCAATGGCCAGCTGCTCAACCTTATCTACCACCTCGCAGCCACCATACCAACGCTTGGAGGGATAGCCCTCAGCGTACTTGTTGGTCAGCACAGAGCCCTGAGCCTCCATAACTGCGGGAGAGGCAAAGTTCTCGGAAGCAATCAGCTCGATGTTATTGCGCTGACGATTGTGCTCCTCCTCAATGTAAGCGGCAAGCTCGGGGTCAGTGGAAGCAAGCATGGAACCGGAAGCCTTGGCCAGACGACGGCAATGACGGCCGCCCTCGAACTCAGAATCCAACCAGGTATGCAGCAAATCATCCAAGTCATCGGGCATCACGAATGCGGAGGCAATGCACATCACATTGGAGTCGTTATGCTGGCGGGAAAGAGCAGCAACCTGAGGCGTGCGGGTCAAAGTGGCACGTATGCCCTTCCAGCGGTTGGCGGCAATGCTCATACCCAGACCGGAGAAACAAATCAGAATACCACGGTCAGCGCGGCCATCTGTCACGCGCTTGCAGACTTCATTGGCATAATCAGAATAATCGCAGGCCTCTTTGGTCATAGGGCCGACGTCCTCTACCGTGAAGCCCCAGCTGGTGAGAACATCCACGGCAACTTCCTTCAAATCCACACCTTTGTGGTCTGAACCGATTGCAATGCGAAGGTTGGTATTCATACGAATGAAACGCTGATTGTGCGGGCGCATTCTACCACATCCGCTGCTCATTTGCAAGCGTTATTTCCCAAGCACGCCGGAGACGCTGCGTCAGCTCTGCCATAAGAAGCAAAATGGCGAGGGATATGGGTAAATCAAAGCTCACCGGACGGCGGAGCGGGTGCTACCGGAGCCGGAGAAGGCCCGGTATAGGGCTCCGCCTGTGAGGAGCAGAGATCCAGAGCCGGGTTGTAATATGGGGTTTGAATATCGAAAAGCCCCAGCAAAGTATGGAAAATGTGCTCATGGCCGACTTTCATCGCGGCATGAGAACGTAATTGACTGACAGCCTGCGTAAAATGAGGGTGTACAGACTCAAAATCGGGGGACGTCAATATAAACATACCAACTCGACTGCCATCCGTCTCATGGTAGGAAAGCTCATTTTCGCCCAAAGCAGCACGCCCCCAGATACCATCATGACCGAGGTACTCGCCATGATCGCTCACATAAATATAGATAAACGGACGCCCTTGCAACAAATGACAAACGCGGCGCACATATTCATCGGTATAATGCACGGTATTGTCGTAAGCATTGTTCACCTCCAGAGCCAGCGAGGAGGGATTTTCAAAAGTGTGAACAGAGGGCGTAAAGGGAGGGTTCTTTCGGTCGTAATGGTAGAACGGCGTGTGGCTCCCTTCGTTATTGATAAAAAACACGAGGTTATCGCCCTTTTGGGTGTTGCGCAGTACGTCAGCCATCTGCGGAATGGCTGTCCAGGGACTACCGGGGGCATTGAATCTGGCCTTCGAACACTGCGTAAGGAGCCGAATCACACGGTCATACTTCAATTTCTGACCGGCTCGGCGACCGAAAAAGGAATAAATATCAAAACCGTTAGCGCGGAACAAATCGAGCACGGAGCCGGTACGGGCAAGCATTTCCGGTGCCGTCTCGTGGATATCGCGTCGGGCATCTGTCAGAATGGCAATCTGAGCTTGGCACGTATCATAAGCTGCGGAAATACAATCGGTAAAACTGATAACCTGCTTCTGCTGCCGGAGCCAGGGGGTTGTATCCTTTTCATACCCATTAAGGCTCATACGGTCAGCACGCACGCTCTCACCGACATGCACAATCAGGACCACTCCTTCGCCACCTTTTAGAGTATTGATGGAAGAAGGCTGCTGAGTGGGTGACTCCAATTGCTCGACTAATTCCACAGTAGCCTGATTATGGCATACGGCCTCGTAGGCAGCCTGCCCCAACTCAGCACCGGCAACCACCGGCCAGTAATAATCCCCGGAGCGATGATTGGACGGCACAAAGGCGCCCAGCATCACGGAAATAAAGCAATAGAGCAGCCCGACATTGATGAGCGGCATGCGCTCGCGCACGCCACGAAGAATCCGTACTTGCGCAAAGCTTAACAGACCAAGACCGATAATCGCAGCGGTGAGGTACAGCAGATTGTTGCCCGTCAGGTAAGCGGCTAGTTCATCGGCCGAAGCCTCCAGCGTTTCAGCCAGCACCAAAGAATTGATACGGGTTCCGTACTGATTATATGAGGCAAACTGTACAATCTGAAAAAACAGGAAAGGCAGCCAGAGCAACAGCGCGGCATATCGCAGCAAAGCCCAGAGCAGGCACAGCACACCGGCTGTCAGAAAGATGGATATCGGTAACTGACCGGGCGCATTAAACGCCCCTATGTTACAACAACAATCATAGACGATTGCCAGAACTGTCAGCAGCCACAGGGAGCGCACCGAGGGCAAAGGAGCGCGGCGTTTGTAGTAACACCAACCGGCGGAAATGCCAAACAACAGCAACAACGCCAGAGGCAGCTCCCATGAAAAAGAAAATGCTGATTGCCGGCTGCAGAGCGCCCCTACCGCCAGAAGAAGCGGAAGAAACAACACCACGGTAAAATATCCGCAGTAACTCTGCAGCCAGGCTTTCATACAATCAGCAGACGTGTAACGACTTAGTGTTTACCACACTTGCACTCGTGACCGTCGCCATGGCCGCCACAGCACTCGCCATCACCATGGCCGCCGCAGCACTCGTGACCATCACCATGCCCACCGCAGCTGCACTCATGCTCACCTTCTTCGTGCTTCTTGCAATCGCTCTCGCAGTTATCGCAATTGCCGCTGCAACCACCGCCGCAAGAGCAGCTCATCTGGCTGGTCATAGCCTCGGCCACTTCCTCATCAGTCGGAGCGCTGCCCTTTTCAATGGCAATGCAAAGATACTGGTTCACAACAGACAACATTTCATCAAGCTCCTGACGTGCCTCCAAAAAGCCCTTACATACAGGGTTGTCAATCACATTCTGACGCAGCTCGTCGAACGTGGAAATTTCTTCATCGGACGGGGGCATACCCTCCATGTGCTTATTGCGCAGCTTCTCGCCGTACTCGTTGACCTTACGGAAGAGGTCGGTAGCCTCGGGGTTCTGGTAGAAAAGGCCGATGCGGGCTTTGGCAGACACAACTTTCTGGCTCTGAGCAAAACCATTAGCAAGCTCAGTAGCAAGCTTCACAAGTTCCGGTGTGAGTGATGTATTTGACATAACAGGGCTATTCTACCACAAAGAATCGTGCTGAGCAACTGATTACTCTGTCAATAACGAGCGAAGAAGCGCCTGACCACTATACGGAATAACCGGGAGCCACCTCAGCAGCTCCCGGTTAAATAACTATTCAGATGGAGATAGATGACAGCAAGTCGGCATCAAAACTCTTCGTCTTCATCAACCTCTTCATCCTCCTCATCTTCGGACTCCTCCTCATCTTCTTCTGTTTCGGAATCGTCTTTAGTGTCCTCATCCTCGTCATCAGCAGCGGGAGCAGGCATCGGTCGGAGAGCAGGAGAGCCTCCGGGCATAGGACGAGCTACCGGCTGAAGCCCGGGATTACCGGCCGCAGGCTTCACAAGGATGTGAACATCACGCACGCCATCAGTAATGGTATCCACTGCGTGGATATCGCCCACAGCGCCGAGCACAGCGCCGGCCATACCGGCAACCAATCCACCCGTGGGATCAGCCGAACCGGCCATAGCAAGCAAGCCAGCCAGAGAAGCGGGGCGAAGGGTGTAAACGGCACCCGCAAACTTTGACTTACCGCCGGAGTTCTTAAGCACCAGATTATTGAGAGCAGCGGACGAGCCAATCACAATCTTATTGTCGTTCAGCAGAATGTTAGGTTTTCCTGCGCCCAGCTCCTGTGGCAAGGTAAAGTTGACGGCAGCTGCGGTCTTGGTTTTCCTAACCTTATAATACTGTTTGAAAGAAGAACTGCTCCCCCCCATCAGAGAACCGATAGCAGAAGAAAGCTGAGAGCCGGCTTTTTCCAGATTGGCTCGATTCTGCACAGTATTGACATAAGCAGCGTTGGGTGTGCCGTTCACATCAAACACCACAAAGGAAGAGGAATTCCCCATAGCCTTACAGGCAGACTTAAGCGCGGTAGACAGCGTATTGATGCGCGAGGAAACCTTGGCAGCCATGCCGTCACTATCAGCCATGGTGGCATCGTAACCATTGTATACGCTGACAATCGGGGTTATCATGTCTACAAGCCCCGTTGTACTAGCCGACGTGTAGGGCGTGGTCTCTGTATAAAAAATCGTTTTGTTGCTCGCGCCCACCTTACTGAGGTTGAGTGTACCGGGAGCATAAGTAGCTCCACAGGCATCCATATTCAGGCGAGCATGGAAAGCACCGCTGCGAACCTGCCACACACCAAGCGTGAGCGGCTTCGCGTTCTTCTCAGAGGCGAAGGATTGCAGGTAGGAGGCGATACTGCTCACGCCGCGAGCTGCGGCATTGAACAAGCGAACCTTATCCTCATTTTCCGAACCGAGGGCTCTGAACACATTTCCGACAAAATCAGCAACGACCTTCACGCCCCCATTAGAGCTCTTGTTGAAGGCATTGAGCAATTCGGGGCTAATGTAGGAAGCACACACCAATTTGTGACTCAGGTGAGCATCATAAAAAGCCATACGGTCGGTACTAAGTACCGACTTCTGAGCCGAGCTCGCAGGCTTACAATCGGCAGGGTTCTCACATACGCAAATAATAAGCGCATTGTCCGTCACCTTAAAGAGGTGATAAAGGCTGCGATCTTTAACCTGATTCATCAGTTCCTTACCCACGGCATCCGTACGGTCAACATCTGCCAGCATGTCGGTTAACCGGTACTTCCAGCCCTGCCACTCACCCTCCTTAACAGCCTCGGCCTTGGCGCCCTCTGCGGCTGCCACAGCCTTCTTCAGGACGTCTTTCAGCATGAGAGAGCCCCCATCGTGAGTGGTTGTCAGTACTGCATAAATGGGCTTGAGCGTGGTCGCGGGCATCTTTTTAAGAGCATCCAGCGCAGCCTTGCGGGAAAGAGTGAGCTTTTCAGCCCGAATGGTATCGGCATAGTCAGCGGCCGCACCTTCTGCCCACTGTTCAGCAAGTTCCTCGCTCTCGCTCTTGCCGGATATATACAGATAAACAGGTAGAAGAGTGGTAAGAACCTCGGCATTTCCCTTACCCACAGCAAAGGCTGAAGAGGTTACTACTTCTGCAAAGGCTGGATCATCAAAAGGCCCAGCCTCGGCAGATGCCGCAGCCATAGCCATCATGGGCATACCACCCTCCATATCAGCCTGTGGAGCGGCATTCTCTGCGGGCGTAATCTTATGAAGGGGAGCTGCAAGAATCTCAGCGAGAGAAGAAGATGAACCAACCACGGCACAACACTCGACATCAGCAGGTACACACTCCAAAGCCGGTAGTACACTCGCACGTAACATCGCATTGGCATTTTTAGCGACAGCGGGTTTCGCCAGCGAGGTATAAATAGGAGCCATATCAGACGGAGCTGCGGACAACACAGGAGCTGTTGCCATCGCAGTAAGCATTAGAGTAGTATTGAGCTTCATAACGGGCGCTAGTTTAACAGAAAACAATTCCGGTGTAAAGAGCAAACTGAATTCCTTTCCTCGATTATATTTACATTGATTCTCAAAAAGGAATCGTCGTATTAAACATCAATATCTATACCAAAAACAGATGACAGGTTTTCCACATCAAAATCCTCGGTAGGCGGCGGAGGTGTGGCAGAAGCGAGTAATGATTCCGGATTGACCGAGCGTAGTGTGAAAAGCAACATCGGGTCAGCGTCTATCAGACATCCCGCAGCGTAAACAGCAGCTGCGGCATGAGCACAAGGTTCGCACCAGTCGGGGCAAGTGCAACTCATGCGCCAATCGCAAGGTTCCGGCAACATTCCGTCTTCAGGCGCACACAGCAACTCCAGAACGGAAGAATCCACCTTCCCCTCCAGGAGCGACACCAGAGAATCTATACGCCCGCAACATGCCTCGCGCAATCTTTCAAGGGTAACTTCATCCAGCGGCTCAATGCGCAGATTAACCTCATACAGCTGCTCGCCACTAACCTTTGCCGTAATAAGGCCGGGAGCTATGCGTAAATCCAACACGCAGCCATGGCGCAACAGTGAGCGACCGGGAGCCAGACACAGCCCCCCTGCTTCGCAGCGAGCAAGATGTCGCATCCATGCGCTCCCCCAGAAATGCTCAGCAAGCTTACGACTGCTGTTAACTACAGGGCGTATATCCTCCCCCTCATCGAGGAGTTTTTGCCTACGTTCTGCAGCCAGCCTGCCCAGCTGAGCCACTGTCATGCGAGGAGAAAAATCGTCACACATCGAACCTATAATGAAAAAGCACCGCAAAGCAGCTCAAGGCAAACTTTGCGGTGCGGTAAAAAACAGACCGGCTTACTTAGTCACGCTCTTAAAGTACTCAAGAGTGGTCTTGAGGCCTTCCTCGAGGGTGTACTTGGGTTCCCAACCGGTAGCACGCAGCTTATCAGCGCAGGCACGGCTGTGCTTCACGTCACCGGGGCGCTCAGGCAGGTGTACCACCTTAGAAGAAGAACCGGCAGCCTCAATGATGATGTCAGCCAGCTTGTTGATGGTAATCTGACCACCGTAACCAACGTTGTTCACACCGGTTACTTCGGGATGCTCAGCAACATAAGCAAGAGCGCCCACGATATCCTTCACATAGATGAAGTCACGAGTCTGCTCGCCATCGCCGTATACGGTGATATCCTCACCCTTAATGGCTTTCTCCATGAAAATCGGCACGGCAGCAGCGTATGCGCCCTTGGGATCCTGACGGGGACCGAACACGTTGAAGAAGCGGCAGCAGCCCGTGTTAATCTGGCCGGTGGTGCGGAACATATCCATGTAGTACTCACCATCGAGCTTGGTGATACCATAGGGGCTCTTGGGCTCGGGGTACATGGTTTCAACCTTAGGCACAACGGGATTATCGCCGTAAATGGCAGCGGAAGAGGCAAGAACCACCTTCTTGCAGCCGGCCTTGCTGGCTTCCTCAAGCACAACGAGAAGACCGTTCACATTGAGGTCCAAGCACTCACGAATCTTGCTCATCGACTCCGGCACAGATACCAGAGCAGCCATGTGGAAGATGTAGTCCACACCCTCTACAGCCTTAGCAACAAGCTCACGGTCAGTAATGGAGCCCTCGATGAAGGTAACATTCAGACCATCGAGATTCTTCTTGTAACCGGTGCGGAGGTTATCCAGCACGCGAATTTCTTCTGCCACACCCTGATAGTGCTCAGCAATGTGGGAACCGATGAAGCCGGCACCGCCGGTAATAAGGATTTTCATGATAACAGAAAATATTGTTGTTGACGTCAACTATAATAGGCCATCCCCCACCTGATTGCAAGCAAAGAATGCAAAAAAACGGATTCAACATCACAATTTCGGGGTGCAGTAAGTTTACCTTGACCTCCGAAATGTATTGTGAGACAATAAGCGCACATGAAAAAAGCCATCGTTAAAAAGGTCGACGAGATATCGGTTTCTCATTTTTACGAGAGTTACCGAGGCACTTTGGAGCTACAGTTGCTCAACAGCCCGCAAGGTATGAGCCGTAAAATTCTCCAACCGACACTCAACCGCCCCGGTCTGGCGCTTGCCGGCTTTTTCAGTTACTTCGCACATGAGCGCATTCAGATTTTTGGTGCAGCCGAGATGTCATACCTCCGCACCACACTGAAGGGAGAGCTACGGGCAGAGCGCCTTCAATGGCTGATGAATGCTAATGTGCCCTGCCTCATTTTCTCACGCGGCGTGGATGTACCGGAAGACCTGCTCAAGCATGCTGATGATTCTGCGGTGTGTGTGTTCCGCTCCACGCTACCGACCATGAAACTGGTCAACAAAACGACCATTATTCTGGAAAATGAGTTTGCCGAAAGTACCACCGTGCATGGTTGCATGGTAGACGTGCGCGGCGTGGGCGTGCTCATTACCGGTCACAGCGGTATCGGCAAAAGCGAAATTTCCCTTGGTCTGGTAGAGCGCGGCTCCTCCTTAGTTGCTGATGATATGGTTCGCATCCGCAACATCAGCGGTGAACTTGTAGCGACCTCGCCTAAATTAAGCAGCGGCTTCATCGAGATTCGCGGCATCGGCATCATCAATGTAACCAACCTATTCGGCCTGAAGGCTTACCGTCGGCAAAAGGAAATTGACCTCATCATTAACCTGACCAGTGGTGAAATGAGTGAAATGGAGCGCCTCGGGCTTACGCGCCACACCGAAAATATACTGGGTGTGGAGGTGGAACGCCTCAACCTGCCGGTGGCTCCTGGGCGCGACATGACCCGACTGGTCGAGGTGGCTGCGCTGGGGCGCTACCTTCGTGAAAGCGGGTATGACATGGCCGGCGAATTCAACAAACGTCTTCACAAGGAAATTAAAATGCGCAGCAACCTGCGAGTAACCCCTGACAACGATTGATATGACATCTCTTACTGACATCACCGCCCTGCTCGATAACACGCTGCGCATAGCAGAAATAAAGGATGCTTCGGTGGCACTTAACGGCTTGCAGGTGGAAAATAACGGCAACGTAACCAAAGTAGCTCTGGCTGTAGACGGTTCGCAGAAAACGATTGATGACGCCATAGCAGCAGGAGCGGATTTGCTGGTGCTGCACCACGGCATATACTGGTGTGGACTGCGCCCCATGACGGGGTGGTTCAAAAAGAAAATCACCAGTTGTCTGGAGCATAATCTGGCTATTTACAGCGCCCACCTTCCGCTGGATTTGCACCCTGAGTTGGGCAACAATGCCGGTATTGCCGAAGCGTTGGGGCTCACCGATTGTCAGCCTGAGGTGGATTACCATGGTACCCTTATCGGTCAGAGCGGTATCTTCAACGGCTCCGTTGGTGAACTGAAAGAACGTTATGCGGCTATCTGCGGTAGCACCGTTACCGGCATAATACACGATGAACACGCTCCGACCGGGCGAATTGCGGTGTGCTCCGGCGGAGCGGGCGACGTCATTTACCAGATGAAGGACAAAGGCTACACCACGTACCTCACAGGTGAGGAAAATCATTGGGTGGTCAATGCCGCAGCTGACATGGGCATCAACATATTGTTTGCAGGACATTATGCAACTGAAACCTTCGGTGTAAAATCTCTGGGTAAACTGCTGGAGGAGCGCTTCGGGCTGCCTACTGTATTCATCGATAACCCCACAGGCATGTAAACATGCTCATCATAGCAGAAGATTCCATAGGAGCTCGTCTCGATCAATTTCTGGCAGCCCAGCTGCCGGAGCTTTCCCGCGCCCGCATTCAGGCGCTCATCAAGTCGGGGGATGTCACCGTAAACGGCAAGACAACCAAAGCAAAAACCCCCGTTGAACTGGGCATACGCATTGAAATTAATATACCTGAGCCCGAACCTGCAGAAGCACAGCCGCAGGACATTCCGATTTCAGTACTCTTTGAGGATAAAGACGTCATCGTTATCGATAAGGAAAGCGGCATGGTGGTTCACCCGGCTGCGGGCAATCCCGATGGTACGCTGGTCAATGCGGTTCTCTTCCATTGTGGCGATTTATCCGGCATTGGAGGAGTAGAGCGCCCCGGTATAGTACACCGACTGGACAAAGATACAAGCGGCTGCATAGTAGTGGCAAAGAATGACCAGGCTCACCTGTCGCTAACAACCCAATTTGCAGAACGCGACACAGCTAAGATATATCTAGCCGTCGTTCAGGGGTGCCCGAAAGAGCCGGAGGGAACGGTTTTCACCAACATCGGACGACATCCGGTCAATCGACTGAAAATGGCGGTTGTTAATCCCGGTTCCGGTAAACCGGCTATAACCGATTACAAAGTATTGCACCACGACCTTTCCACCAACTCCAGCTTGGTGATGTGCACCCTGCACACCGGGCGCACCCATCAGATACGAGTACACATGCTGCACCTGGGGCACCCACTCATCGGGGATCCCATCTACGCCCACCCTCAAAAGCAAAAGGCACGTCCCGGCAGACTCATGCTCCATGCCTGGCGCCTGGCTTTCAACCATCCGGCCGATGGTCGCCGGGTTGCCCTGCAATCCCCGATTCCGCCGGAATACACTCCCTGGCTGATTAACACAGAGCTTCCGGAATGGGATGAAGCAGCCCATCTCCATAACTGAGATGGGTACACAGCCTTAACTTTCGCTTTGCGGAAAAGGCAAAAAAGTGTTAAGTTGTCAACTCTATGACAACTGAAATAACACATATTCAAGTCGGCAATCCTCATAGTAACAGGCCTCTGGAACTAATTGAGCAGCTCATTAAGTGCCTGTGCTCCGCACAACTCGCAAGCGATGCACCTCCCTCAAAGGAAGTGCTGCTCAGCCTGTTGCAAGGCACAGCTTCGGAGCCGAAGGAAGCTATTACCTTTGCTCATGCAGTCGAGGCCAGCATTGAGGCTCGTAATTACCGCAGACCAAGCACTTTGGCAGACCTCCGTTCATACGCTGCTCGCATTGTGAAGCTCTCTCAATGGGCAAACCGAGATATACGCAGCATTTCCCGCCTCGAATGCAGGCAATTAATCAATACCCATTTCAGCAGAAGTGCTCACATTTTCGACAAAGCCAAGACAATTCTGCACAGTATATTCGCCTATGCCCTCAGGCAAGGTTGGTGCGACATCAACCCGGTCGATTGCATTGAAAGTCACCCTATCAGGGAAGAAACAGTTAATATTCTAACCATTAAGCAAATAAGAGCCATTCTGAAAGCAAGTGCAGCCAAAGATTTGCAGGATATGGATGCAGCCATGCGCCTTATGCTCTGGTGCGGGGTACGCCCCGGTGAAGTTCAACGACTGCGATGGCGTGATATTGATAAACGAGAAAAGGTGGTATACATCGACGGCACCGCCAGCAAAACCGGTGGAGCCAGAGCAATTCCCCTGCGAGGAGGTGCAGGCAAGCTGAAGCTATACGACGGAGAACCAAACGCTTACATTGCACCACGAAATTGGCTCAGACAATGGGTCAAACTTCGCCGCCGCGCGGGATTTCGACATTGGCAAAAGGATGCTCTGCGCCACACTTTTGCCAGTTACCACCTCAAATACTTTCACAACATTTATCTTCTGCAGGAAGAAATGGGGCACCGGGATGCCACCTTGCTGCGTACAAGATATCTCAACCTACGCAACATAACAACCAATGCAGCAAGCACCTTCTTCAAAATGGAATAATGCGGAGTGCCCCCCTCTGTACAGCTGCCCCGCAACATATCATAAACGGGGCAGCAATAACATGGCATGTAGCCGAGAACGCATTTTGGACTTGCGGGCAAGGTTAAATACAGCTAGAATGGGTGCCACACAATGGATTACGCACCGCTGATAGAGAAGCGCCGCGAGCGCCTGGCAGAATTGGAGGAAGCTATTGCAGCCCCCAATCTTTTTGATGACCGTGCGCGAGCAGAGGAAATTATGCGTGAGCACCGGAGAACGCAGGAACTGCTGCGCAGCTGGGAAGCGCTCTGCTCCGCAATACGTCAACGCTATGAGGCGCAGGAACTGATTACCGGCGAAGACGCCGACATGGCAGAAATGGCTGCTATGGAGCTCGAAGAGCTTGCCCCCCGCATTTCCAAACTGGAAGAAGAAGTACAGTACAGTCTGCTGCCCAGAGATGTGACAGAAGATCGTGATGCCATCATTGAAATACGTGCCGGTACCGGTGGCGATGAGGCTGCACTTTTTGCCGGCAATCTGCTCGGCATGTACCAGCGCTATGCAGAAAGCCGAGGCTGGCGCATGGAGGTGCTGGATGCCAGCCCGAATGATATCGGCGGATTTAAAGAAGTGACCGCCCGCATCAGCGGCGAGGAGGTATTCCGCTTCCTGAAGTACGAAAGCGGAGTTCACCGTGTGCAGCGTGTACCGGCAACCGAAACGCAGGGGCGCATACACACCTCTACCGCAACCGTTGCCGTACTCCCCGAGGCTGAAGAGGTTGATGTGGAAATCCGCCCCGAAGATTTACGCATTGAAACTTGCCGAGCCGGGGGTGCCGGTGGGCAGCACGTTAACCGTACAGAATCGGCCGTGCAGATTTTCCACCTTCCGACCGGTATTATGGTACGCTGCGAAGACGGGCGCTCTCAGCTTAAAAACAAGGAAACAGGTTTACGCATTCTGCGTGCCCGCCTGTTTGAAATGAAGCAACGGGAAGCTCAGCAAAACTACTCGGCTCAGCGCCGTGCTCTCATCGGCTCCGGCGGTCGAGAAGAAAAAATCCGCACCTACAATTATCCCCAGAACCGACTGACCGACCATCGTATTGGCTATACAGCCTATAATCTCGATATTGTCATCAGCAGCGGGGAATTAACGGAAATCATCTCACGCATGCAGCATGCGGAGATGCAGGAACGTATGGACGAGCTTAAATAAACGCCCCCACATGAAAACCATACAGGATATTCTGACGAGCGGGACGGCTTATCTGGAAAGCCGTGGAATAGAGGGGGCTCGCCACTCCATGCAAAGCCTCCTCGTGCACGTGCTGGGAAAAAACAAAACTTGGCTTTACCTGCACTATGACGATCCGCTGAGCGAAGAACAACTTGTACCCTTGCGTGACTTGCTGCGCGAGCGAGGCAAAGGCGTACCCCTGCAGCACTTGCTGGGTAGCACGGAGTTTTACCGCCGAGAGTTCCGTACAGATGCCCGCGCCCTCATCCCCCGCCCCGAAACAGAGGAGCTGGTTGAGATGGCCCTCAGCAAAGTACAGCGCAAGCCAGGGATGAAAGTGTTGGACATGGGCTGCGGCTCCGGTATTATCGGTATTACGCTGGCATTGGAACTGGCGGCAACTCAGCCCGAAGTTGTCATGGCTGATATTTCTGAGGCAGCTCTTTCCCTTACGCTGGAGAACGCAACAGCCTTGGGAGCCAGAGTAAAAACCTACCGTAGTGATTTGTTCTCCGCCTGGCAACCGGAGGAGAATAATGCGGTTGTGCCGCCTGACGGTTTTGACCTCGTACTGGCTAATCTTCCCTATGTACCTGATGGTGAAGAAGTATCCGCCGAAGTAATGCATGACCCGGCAACTGCTCTTTACGGCGGGGCTGACGGACTGGATATCGTAAGGCGTTTTCTGAAAGAAGCTAAACCGCATCTGGCACCCGGCTGTCTGGTATTGCTGGAGGTTGGACACGACCAGGGCGAAGCAACCCGAGCTTGCATGGAAGAGTTGGGATATACCCACACCGGTGTCCTGACGGATATGAGCGGCAAAGCCCGCTTCCCGATGGGGTACGCTACGGCAGACTTTATGCCAACCGGTACTGAGACCAAAGAAGGGAGCTCAAATGCCTGAACAATGGTACATTTTTCCACTTATACGCCAATTCATCGGTAAATTGGCTTCGATTTGTGCCCTCTTATCCATTGCAACGGTTATAGGAGCCATTGCCGAAGTTCTATTGCTGAGTGTTGGTCTGTTCAGAGCAGCGCTCTTCTGCGGCATGACATCTGATGTTTTTCTGACGGTGCTGCTGGTAGGCAGCAGCCTGCTGGCGCAATGGAGCCACAATGTACTGCTGGCAGACCGAGGGCTCTTCATCACACGTTATTTCACCCTTTTCAACGTAGTTTTTGCGCTGATTTTGCTCACCTGCGAAATCTACACCGTTACAACGCATCAATTGCTGCTGGTAAAACAAGGAGAACTCCCCTTCTTCATAACAATCATATTGATAACGGGAGTACTGCTTAATATGCACAAAATGGCCGCAGCTCCTCTCAAATGGAGAATTATGCTGCCGGCCTACCCCCTCATTCTGCTGGCTGTACTCATTACGCAGGCCCCGCAAACATTGCTGTATTGCACCGCAGCAAAAGCTCTGCTGGCCGCTACGGGATACCCACTTCTGAAACGCCTCTCTATACTCGCACCAAAAGTAGTTACCATGCCCGAACTCCGCTGACGGCAAAAGTGGGAGTTGCCACATTACCGACTTTGTGCTATAATACTCGCGTACAGCATGAATAAACCACATGAACGCCAGTACCGTGCGCTGGAGCTGCCCGAAATTATAACCGGGCTGCTGGCCATGTTTATTGTGCTGTGGGAGGCATGCTTTGCGGGCTTAGCCACCGGCCCCTCTGAGCTGGAAATGTTTGAAAAAGGTCTGCACCTCCTGCTGTGCGGTGTGGTATGGTTCAACACGCTTATCGTACTTTTACACTTCATTACCAAGCTTGTACATCGGGAAGAACCCGGTAGATTTTTAATCTGGCAGCTTATCATCGGACTGCTGACCTCGTTTGTTTTCTATGGCGGCATCTGGCAGCTCCTGCCCGGTCACGCCTTCCGTGCCAGCATGGTGCTGAGTTTCCTCATCGGTATTTTTTCCTTTATCACCATAGGAGCGCTTGCCCGTGAACGACGACGCCAACCCAGACAGCTCAGTAAAAGCCGCTGGAGCCCGGCTATCGTCTTCTTTACATGGATGATTTCCTTTGTGCTCGTCAGCACGCTTCTTTTACTCACCCCGGGTGCTACCTGTAAGCCCATCAGCTTTACAGAAGCATTTTTCACCTGTTCCTCCGCCATCTCCATTACCGGTCTTACCTGCGTTGATGTTGCCAGCACATTCACACCTCTGGGGAAAATGGTTATCCTCATCGATATCCAGATTGGAGCAATGGGGGTAATGACGTTCTCCTACTTTGTATTGCTGATGGTCGGCAAACGACTGGCCGTTCGAGATCGTGTGGCTATCTCCTCCCTGCTCGACCAGCGTGGGGTCAATATTATCCCTGCTCTTATCAAAGCGGTTATTTTCATTACCTTCAGTGTGGAAGCTATAGGTACCGCCATGCTCCACTACCTGTGGCAAGGTACCCCGGGAGTTCCGCAGGAGCATCTTTGGTTTACAGCGCTCTTCCACTCAGTATCGGCCTTCTGTAACGCCGGTATATCTTTGTTCCCCCAGAACATGGCAGAGGCATGTGTAGCCCACGACAAAGCCGTGCAATCGATTATGATGCTTCTCACGCTGGCCGGCACACTCGGCTTCAGCGTCTACCTCGAAGCCCTCACTCGTCTGCACCACAAATTTCAGGGTAAACGCAACCCGGTGCGCTGGAGCACGCACTCTTGGCTGGTGGTCAGAGTAACCCTTATCGTTATGCTCGTCGGCACGGTGGGACTTGCCACGCTGGCAGCGTTGGAGCCATCCTCTCATGTAAGTTCCAATGATTTCAACCTGTGGGAAAGTATATGGAATACCCTGGGGCGTTCTGCCGGTTTTACCATTACAGACATCAGCACCTATGGGCCGGTCTACCATCTATTCCTCTGCCTGCTCATGTTCGTAGGCGGCAATCCGGCGGGTACCGGCGGCGGTGTGTTTGCCCCCGTATTTGCTCTCTGCATGCTGGAGGTACTGCGAGTATTACGAGGTCAGCAAGATCTGGAATTACATGGGCGCCGCATTGCTCGCAATACCGTTGAAAGAGCCATGGCAACCGTTGTGCTTTCATGCTTCTGGATTGTAGCCAGTACCATGTTATTGCTCATGCTCGAGCCGGCCATTTCTCAATCTGCTAACGGGGTCATTAAATTGCTATTCCTCGAAATCAGCGCCTACACCACTACCGGCTACTCCATCTGCAATCCGGGGGAACTTTCGGACCTCTCCAAGTTCTTTATTTGTGCCAATATGCTCTTCGGCCGTGTGGGCATGTTCACTTTCATGCTCATTTTCATCAAACAAAAAGACCCGTCCCCCCTGCGTTACCCGGAAACCCGTTTACCCCTCACCTGACAACCGCTTCTTCATTATATGAAATTCGTAATCATTGGCTTAGGACAATTCGGTCGTGCATTAGCCCTCCATCTGAGTGATAGTGGGTTTGAAGTAACCATTCTCGACCAGAAGGAAAGCGTGGTTGAAGAAATCAAAAACTACGTGGCAGATGCCCATATCGGCGATGCCACCGATATCCGCGTGCTTCGACGCCTCGACCTTGTAGGAGATGACACCTACGTCATCGTTGCAGTCGGTGAATGTTTTGAGCGCAATATCCTCATAACAGCACAGCTGAAGGAATTGGGAGTTAAACATCTCTATGCCCGCAGCGTCAATGAGCTTCACGGCAAAGTGCTCAAACTCATTGGTATCAGCGACTTGTTCCGCGTTGAAGACGTAGCAGCTAAGCAGCTGGCTGACCGCTTCATTAACGAAGGCCTCATGCGCCTGCGCCGCATTGATGCCACCCACTCTCTTGCTGATGTACGTCTGCCGGATGACTGGATTGGTAAAACCCTGCAAGAGGTTAACATGCGTAAGCAGTACCGCCTCAACCTGCTCACCGTTCGTCGCGGTAAGATGAGCGAGAGCACAGCCGATGATGTACTGGCTCAGCCCGAACAACCCGTTATCGATACCCCCGGTCCTGACATGCAGTTCCAGAAAGGTGACGTGCTGGTCATCTTCGGTAAGGATGACGACTTAAGCGGATTTGTTAAAAAGTTCGATTTATAATTACACCATGAGTTCACGAGTAACCCTGCCGGAACAACGCTACGCCGGCTACATCTTCGACCTTGACGGCACTCTGGTCGACAGCATGCAGACCCACTACAAAGCATGGCGATGGGCGCTCAAAAACAACGGAGCTCCCTATGAGGCTTTTTTGTGGGATGAGTTCAACGCCCATGGCGGCATGGCTGCACCTGACATAGTGAGCGACTTGAACCGCCACTATGGCCTGCAGATGAACCCGCAAGCCGTAGCCGCACAAAAACGTGCCAGATATGATTACCTTCTCGAAACGGAGCAATTGCCGATTATTGAGGAAACCATGGGGCTCGTGCGAGAACTGAAAGAACAAGGCATACCCTACGCCATCGGTACGGGTAGTGTTCTGGCCGGAGCTCGATGCACCCTCCGCTCTGCCGGTGTGGAGGAACTCTTCCCCATCATCATTACGCCGGATGATGTGCCGCCAGGTCGCGGCAAACCCGAGCCCGACATCTTTCTACTGGCAGCAGAACGAATGGGGATAGCCCCCACAGAGTGCGTGGTGTTCGAAGATGCAGAACCGGGTATACAAGCCGCTATCAAGGCAGGTATGGCCTACGTGCGCGTAGCACCGGCTGCAGCGCCCTGCCCCTGAGCAGCCCCCTCCCGTCTTCGTTATCCAATAAAGTAAAATCCCCCGGCAGCATACAGCGACCCGGGGGATAAATCTTTAGTAGAATGTCAAACGTTGATTACTTCTTCATCGGCTCCTGCCAAAGGTAGGACTGGCGGGAATCGCGCAGCTTTCCATCGACATAGAGTTCAATACGCCAGGAGAGAACGTCCCCTCTCTTCTTGCGCTCCGGACCGGAAAAACAGAAACGATGCAGATGCGTTTCATGCCCCTCGCGAGGAGCACTATACACCTTTTCCTCAGTCAATACCTGAGAGGTGGTCAAAGCCTGAGTATAGCGCATGACCAAGCGAGCCTCCTTCTCAGGCTCAGCATCATACCAACGCACGTAATAATAATCACCAATTCTGTTCTCGCGCTCCTGATTACTCTCCGCCCCGTGAAGAATGTAAAGAGAGTTCGCGCGCAACGGACTATTTGCCCATGAGCCGGAGGGAATAGTCGCAGATTTGAGCGGAATATCAGCAACATCCGATATATAGGAATGCTCCACAGTACCACAGGAAGTCACCAGTAGAGCCAATGCGGCAGTACAAAGAGAAACAAGAGAAAAGCGCATGAGACTATTCAACAACACATTGCCTGTTTTGTCAATGAAAAAAGTCCGTTAAGGCTATACCTTAACGGACTTTTCAGAGGCGGGAGTGGGATTTGAACCCACGAATGTCGGTTTTGCAAACCGATGCCTTAGGCCACTTGGCTATCCCGCCATCGCGTTGTTGCGGGGAGAGTATATACCTACAGCTCTCGAATGTCAAGTATATATTTTCAGTTTTGTTGATTTTTTTAGCGAAAAATATACCGACCGCAGTATCAAAAAAACTCAAAAGAGAATTGAAACGATTTCCGTCACCAGAATTTCCACTTCATTCCCCCCCCCTACTCACCTATTCCATTGTTTTTTGAGTAGAAAAATTGCCGCCGTCCTGCGGAATGCGGAACGGCGGCAAGAAGCAATTAGCTTATTCTAAGCTGCGGGAGCTTTAGTTGAACTTGGCGAGCATAGCCTGACGCTGAGCCTCAAGCTCGGCGGGAAGCTTGTCACCCACCATGTTGAACAGCTCAGTCTGAGACTCGAGCTCAGCCTTCCACTCGGACTCGGACAGAGCCATGTTGGTGTTGAAGGCGGCCTCGTCGTAGCCCTTAAGACCCTCGGTGTCGAGCTCGGAGTAGGCGGGGGAGATACCCAGAGCGGTCTCCACACCTTCCACCTCACCACGGCAGCGGCGAAGCACCCAGTCAAGAACGCGCATGTTGTCGCCGAAGCCGGGCCATACGAAGTTGCCCTCGGCATCCTTGCGGAACCAGTTCACGTTGAAAATCTTGGGAAGCTTGCAAGCGCAGGTCTTGGTGCCCATATCGAGCCAGTGCTGCCAGTAGTCACCCACATTGTAGCCAATGAAGGGCTTCATAGCCATCGGGTCGCGGCGAACCTGACCAATCTGGCCGAAAGCAGCTGCGGTCATCTCGGAGCCCATGGTAGCACCTACGTATACACCGTGGTTCCAATCCTTGGACTGGAATACGAGCGGCATAGTGGTAGCGCGGCGGCCACCGAAGAGGAATGCGCTGATGGACACACCCTCGGGGTTGTAGTACTCGGGGTCGAGCGTGGGGCACTGAGAAGCAGGAGCAGTAAAGCGGCTGTT
>JAFZHC010000038.1 GCA_017555025.1 Akkermansia sp. | reverse complement strand
GGATGAATAAATATCCACGAAAGCTACTTGATGGGCGCTCAGCATGGCAACTAGCCAAAGTCTATTCTTTCCATTTTAACAGAATCCTAGCCTAAGTCCCATTTTTTTCACCTCTGTCGCATTTATCCTTGCAATTCACATGAATTTCAGTCAGCTCTTGCAGAAAATATTATCAGCTATCCGTAGCGGTTGCCGGAGCCTGTGCTGTGCAAAGGATTTGTCGCATGTCATTTATATCTGTGCAGCGGCGCAGGGCGTGCTCCTGCTCGGGGGTGAAATCAGCATAGCAGAATGCAAGATATTTTTTCATGCGATTGCAATGCCCGGCGGCTGTTCGTTTGGTGTGAAGTATGCGATGGGTCTCTTCTATCAAAACTTCATAGTAATAGCGCATTTCTTCGGCTGTAGGGGCTGCCCCGCCGCGCAGCTGGCGGAAAATGTAGGGATTGCGTACCGCGCCGCGCCCTATCATCACCCCGGCGGGGCAGATGTGCTCCAGCCAGTAGCGAGCTTGTGCAGGGGTGGTAATATCGCCATTGCCTATGACGGGGCAGGTCAGTTGTTGCACGGCTGTGCGTATGGCTTCGGGGCGTACGGTATGGGCGGCGTAGAGGTCTTTGCGGGTGCGCCCGTGTACCATAGCCAGGTCGGGGGCGGCGGCTGCTACAGCCTCCAGAATGAGGGGGAGCTCGTCGACATCTGCCCAGCCGGTGCGGAACTTCACGCTGAACTGCCCGGCCGGTACGGCAGCACGCAGCGCCTGTAGCACGCTGTGTAGTGCCGGCAGGTCTCGCAACAGTCCGGCACCGGCACCATGGCGGTTCACCAGCGGGGACGGACACCCGGCGTTGAGGTTAATGCCGGCTATGGGGAGCCCCAGCAGCCACTCGGCATCGCGCACCAACGATTGAGGCTCACTACCGGCCAGCTGAGCCAGTATGGGTATGCCGGTTTCATTTTCTTCGATGCAGCGCAGGTTGGCCTCGGCTATGGCGCAGGTGGTTGGGGTGCTGCGAAAGTAGGCTGTGACAAAGTAATGCGGCAGCGAGCCTATGCGCACCAACGTGCGCATGAAGGCCAGGTCGGTCACATCCTGCATGGGGGCTAGGTAGGTCTGCATGGATAAAGGACTCTAAGTTACGAAGGACGCGGTGTTGAGTTCGGCGGCTTTGGTGCAAGTCTTGCGAAGCTCTTTTTCTGCGGGTGTAGGCCCGCTGAACTTAACACTTTGCAGATTTTGTTTCTCTATTATTTTTCTTCTACGATTGCAGCTCTGGTGCCATCTGCCAGTTGCAGATTTACCCGACTTCCGGGGGGCAGGTCAGCAGTGCTGCGAGCCAGGCGGCCATTGGTGGTGTGAATGAGGGCAAAACCGCGCTCCAGCGCCCGCTGGGGGCTGGCGGCATCCAGTCGGGCGGCCTGTACTTGCAGCATGGCTCGGCGGGTATTCAGGCGACTGCCGGCGGCAGAGCGTAGGCGCTGTTCCAAGGCTGCAAGCGAGCCACGGGCAGCAGCCAGGCGGGGCAGGAGGGCTCGCGGGCTGATGCCGGCTGCCAGTACTTCCAGCCGTGCAGCTGCGCGGCCGGTTTTGGCGCAGGCTGCTGTTTGCAGGGCGTTTTCCTGCTCATCCAGTTTTTGAGCAAAAGGGGCAAGAGCCATCAGCGGGTTCCCCAAAGTGCCTTGCTGCACCATGCGCAGTCGCAGGCGGGCTGTTTGCAGAGCTCTGCTCAGGCTGTGGTGCAGGGTGGCAGTGGTTCGCTCCAGCTGGCGGCGCAGTACGGCGGCATCGGGCGTGGTCAGTTCAATGGCTGCTGTGGGCGTGGGTGCCCGCAGGTCGGCTACAAAGTCGGCAATGGTGAAATCCGTCTCGTGCCCCACCGCGCTTACCACCGGCAGCTTGCTGCTCGCTATAGCGCGAGCCAGCACTTCCTCGTTGAAGCACCATAAATCTTCCATCGACCCGCCACCGCGGGCGATAATGAGGTAATCGACCTCCGGCAGACCGTAAAGGGTGGGGGTATTCCAGCGGCGAATGGCTTCGGCCAGCCCCAGCTCGGCTCCTTTGCCCTGTACCTGTACAGGCAGCAGGTAAGCCTGCATCCACGGTGCACGGCTCTCCAGACGGTGCCGCATATCCTGAATGACTGCACCGGTCGGGGAGGTGATAAGGCCGACGCTGAGCGGGAACGAGGGCAGGGGCTTTTTGCGTGCGGGGGAGAATAGGCCCTCGGCCTCCAGCCGCCGCTTCAGCTCTTCAAACTGTTGTTGCAGGCTGCCAAGCCCGGCCTCTTTAACGCTGTTGACGATGAATTGCAGCGAGCCGCGCCCCTCCCACACCGTGGCACGCCCGCTCAGCTCCACCTGCATGCCGTCGCGCAGCCGCACACGGCACATCGCAGCCTGATAACGATAAAGAACGCACTGCAGTTGTGCAGTGCGATCCTTGAGGGTAAAATAAATGTGCCCGCTTGCGGCCGGTTTGCACGAGCCGATTTCGCCGATTACGCGTTGCTCACCCACCTGGCCTTCAACGGCAAACTTCAGGCGGGTTACCAGCTCTGTTACGCTCAGCGGCATGGCGCGTTCAGTCCTGCTGCGGAACCAGTGCCATGTTGGGGTCCTGCCAGTCGGCATCGTAGCCCTTGGCATAGGAGAACAGGTCGCGGTGGATGTACTCGTAGTACATCTCGCGCTCCTCCATGCTGAGCTTCTCCCAGATGGCCACATTCAGCGCACGGGCAACCTTCTGCATCATCTTCAGCGTCAGCTGGCGTCCCTGACGAGCCTTCTGCACCTGCTTGTGTGTAAGCTGCTCAATGGAGACGTTCACAAGGTCGTGGTTCTCCAGCCCCCAGGTGCGCATAATGGCATCTATGCGCTGAAGACCGTGATTGCGTTCGTTATTTTCGTTCATAAAATTTGCAGTGAGAAAAACTCATCAATGGCTACAGCATTCATCGTAACCGTTACCCATACCTTCGTGCCTCGTAATTTAATATCCCGGTATGTGGCGCACGTAGAAACCGCCGCAGCGGCGAGGCGTCGTGTACCAGCGGGGGCCTATACCTCTGCCGCTGCCCGAGGTGTCGAAGCGTATACCCGCTACCATCACGAATACATGGCCTCGCTTGGTGTACACCGTCAGCCACTTGCCGAAGCCGGGGCGCCCCCAGCGCAGGTAAGTGTGGCTCGTCGGGTGTGAATCCTTGTGCAGCAGACCGGCCTCGCGCAGAATAAAGGAGGTCGACCCGGAGCAATCGTAGGCGGTGTCGTGGTGGCGCCCGTGACCGCCTCCTCGGCGGTACGGCTTGTTGATAATCTTGTTACCTGCGGCAATAACGCGCTTAATGCGCGCCGGGGCTTTTTGTGGTGCTACGGCCCTACCATTACGCAGCACATAGGCCGTGTAGCCTTTGCGGTACACGTAGCGCGGCGTATATGCATTCTGTTGCATCTGCTGCTGTTGCGAACACCCGAACAGCATAAGCAGCATTACAGAAAGCAGTAGTGCTGATATATATCTCATATATAGTGAGCTAAGACGGTACCCCTCTATTCTATCATGTTTTTGCCCTTCTGGCAAGACTTATCTGTTTTGTTTTCGAAATTTAACTTTTCTTAATCAATCCTTTTTCCTGTCATTTCCTGACATACCGAGGTGGCTGAATTTATAATTGACAAGCAGCGATGTCAAAAAAAGCCGCCGTCTTTTACAGACGGCGGCTTGTTTCTCGCGGGCTTTCACCCGCCTGATAATCTACTTAGTAGATGGTACTTTGTAGATTGTCGATAAATTACTTGCGGCGACGGCGAGCAGCCAGACCGGCAAGAGCCAGCAGGCTCAGAGTAGCCGTGGTGGGCTCGGGGATGGCAGGCGTCTCTTTCGCGGGAATCGTCAGTGTTCCACCATCATATTTAATGGAAACAGAGGAAAGTTCAATTTCCTCAAATTTAATAACGCTATTACCTGCCGCGCCATTATGCGCAAGACCCAAGAATGTGCTGCGATTCAACGTAATGGAGCGACTTCCGTCAGCCGTTGTAAAGGTGATATCAGTATAACCATTTCCACTGGCAATAGTGAAAGAGGCACCTCCGAGCGCTGTGCCGTTGCTGCCGGAATCGTAGAACCAGCCCGAGTAATCAGCAGTACTATTAGCGCCGGCTGTATCTGTATCAACAAAATTTACGGTAGCATCGTTGCGAGAGTCGTAGCTGCCATCCGGGCTTCCACCATCACCAAGTCCCAAATAGCGACCGTCTTGTTGGTTAATAGTCCATGCCTTATCACTAAGTGTAGCTAATGTGAAAATGGTGGTGCCTGTTCCATGAGCTTTTTGGAAAGTATCAGCAATAGTAAACGTCAGGGTATACTTAGAGCCACCAACCGTTTTGCCAGCCTCCTTCAGCCAAGAGTTTGCTTCAGCAGCAGTATAGGTGTCGCCCATAGCTGCACCAGCCAATGCTACAAGTGCTATGATTGTCTTTTTCATTGTGTTTGTATGTTTAGGTTTTAGTGTTTGTTTGCGCACCTGAACTTCCTCCCGGTTTCCTCGCGCGCTGGAAAGGCTCGGCAGACAAGCCAAGTGCTTGCGCGGAGTATATCTCTTTCCGAAG
>JAFZHC010000037.1 GCA_017555025.1 Akkermansia sp. | reverse complement strand
CTTCGGAAAGAGATATACTCCGCGCAAGCACTTGGCTTGTCTGCCGAGCCTTTCCAGCGCGCGAGGAAACCGGGAGGAAGTTCAGGTGCGCAAACAAACACTAAAACCTAAACATACAAACACAATGAAAAAGACAATCATTGCACTGATGGCTCTGGCCGGAGCTGCAACAGCAGCTGACCTGTCACTTACGACAGGCATCCTCTATACACCGGCTGGAGGGGAAGCTACGCTCATAAGCGGATACACAAATCCTTCCAACAATAATATTGGTTATAGTTCCAACTACTGGCCGGGTTCGAGAAATCTCTCATCTCTCGATTTCACAATCACTCTTTCCGGTTTGTATGGAGCCTCTGAGATTAATGATACTGATACTATCACGCTTTCGTCACTGAAAATTAAGGTCACAGGATCAGGATGGTGTCAAGACGAGGGACGTCAAATTACATTAACTACCGGTGACTATTCTTATACCGCAGAACTAGAGGACATCTTTACCGGCCCCGGCGGGAATTCTGGCAATGTAGAAGGCTATCTCACGCTGTCTCCTAAGGGGTGGACGCTTAGCAAGGATTCTATCTTGAATGTGTCTATAACACCTGCTGAAGGTAAAACTACTGATAATTTCTCCGTTGCATCCGCTGACATTTACGGACAAAATAATGCCTCGGTAGCATGGAGTGGTGTAACAAATGTCGATATGACCGACAACTGGGGTAACGAAGCACCCTTGATTCAGCTTAATGTCACCACGACTTCCTCTACTCCCGCCGTCCCCGAGCCGACCACGGCTACGCTGAGCCTGCTGGCTCTTGCCGGTCTGGCCGCTCGTCGCCGCCGCAAGTAAAGTTACCGACTACGCCCTACTTTTTAGCATGTAGGTAGTCATGCGGGGTTGAGCCCCGCGGATGAAGAGCCGCCGTCATTGCAGACGGCGGCTCTTGCTGTGTGGTGAGGAGATGAGGGGCGGCAGGAGGTGATTTTGGGCGGTTCGTGGAGAAAATCTGGGAATGAGCTTGTCATGCAGGGGAAGATATGGTAGAGTGTTGGAAGGTACAATATTAAATTTTTATGCGTAATAGTGTATTTTTAATTTCGTTGTTGGCTGCGGTGGCCGGTGTGAGCACGGCTGCCGTGGAATATCCCGGGACAGCTCCCGGCAAGGCACAAGCGGCTGTAAGCGGCAACACCTATACTGTGAGCAATGAGGTGCTGAGTGCTGATTTTGTGTATGCTGATGGTAGTGTGACTTTTGGTGGTCTGAAGTCTGCTGATGGTACGATGCTGCTGCAGGGGGGTGCCCCTGTATTTAACATTGTGCTGGCTGACAAGAGCAAGTACAGCTCGTCCGATATGACGGTAGAGGCACCTCAGGTGGTTGATTTGGCAGCAGAGGCCGGTGACCTCACGTTGTCGAAGCAGATTCCCGGCAAGGCTGTTACCGCTACCTTTAAAGCTCCTGATGGTTCGTTCTCGGTGGAGTGGCGAGCGGTGCTGCGCGATGGCTCGCACTACCTGCGCCAGGAGTATGTGTTGAAGTCGGCTGATAAGCCTGTGTATTTCGACACGATTACTCCGCTGCAGGTGGTGCCGACGGAGGAAGGCGGCATTCCCTCCATCTCCGGCAATACGACCAATGGCACCGTGGTGGTGACGGATAAGCTCTTTATGGGACTGGAGACGCCGATGTCGGTAATGAGCGTGGGGCAGCACAGCGGCGGTCAGGAGGATGCCTGGAGCCCGGAGAGCTGGACGCCCGGTATGTTCGGCAGCGTGTTTGCCGTGCCGGAGAGCTTCCACCCCGTGTATGGCAGCAAGTATGATGCGAAAGTAGGGCCGACGGTGCGCGACCTGTTGGTGGCGGAGGGGCCGGTGAACTTCTTGGAGCCGGGTGATTTGGCGGTGGACTTTAAGTACGAGCGCGGCAACAACCGTCTGAATATTGTGGCCGTGCAGCTGGTGACGACCTCCGGCCGAGTGGTGGCGGAGGACGTGCACCCGGGCTTTACCGGGCACAAGTCGGTGGATGCTGAGTACCATATGCTGGTGCCTGTGGCCGGTACCTACCACCTGCGCTATTGGGTAGAGAAGCAGACGGAGCCTGTGACAAGCAGCGGTCGTATATCGCTGTCGCTGGGTATGGGCAATCCTGAGGAGAGCTCCGACATGAAGGTGCCGGAGGATATGGTGCGCGGTATGTGGGTGCGCAAGGCTAAGTTGCTGCCGGAGGCTCCTTGGAAGGTGAGCTCGGTTATGGGCTTGTTTGCCCCGGGGCAGCAGCGCCGCTCGTTCCTGAGTTATCTGGAGCGCGAGAAGCCGGTACCCTACCGCACGATGGTGCACTACAATGACTGGTATGAGGTGGGTATTGTGTTGCACGACTATGCCGACCCGCGTAAGCGCACGAGCGAGAAGATTTCCATGGGGATTCTCAACACCTGGAAGAAGGAGCTCTTTGAGAAGCGCGGCACGAAGATTGATGCCTTCGTCATTGATGACGGCTGGGATGATTTTAACAGCCTGTGGGGCTTCCATGTGGGTTTCCCGAACGGTTTTTCCAAGGTGGATGAAGTGGCCCGCTCCATGGATTGCGGTCTGGGTACCTGGCTGGGCCCGGTGGGTGGCTACGGTGCCAGCAAGCGCATGCGCATTGAGTCTTGGAACCGCGAGAACCCGAATAACCGCATTGCTAACTTCGAGCTCTCCAATCCCGTGTATTTCAACGCCTTTGTGGGGCGCTGCAAGTACATGATTGAGAACTACGACATGCGCTACTTCAAGTTCGACGGTATTTCTACCAAGTTCCATGCTAAGGGACCGGGTGCTTTGGAGGATGCCGAGGGTATTCTGAGCGTGCTGGCTGCGCTGCGTGAGGCTCGCCCCGACATTTACATCAACACTACTGTGGGTACCTGGGCCAGCCCGTTCTGGTTCATGCATGCAGACTCCATCTGGCGCCAGGAGAATGACTTTGACCAGATCGGCAACATGGGCGATGCCCGTGATCGCTGGATTACCTACCGCGATCGCCTGGTGCATGAGGTGTTTGTGGAGGGTGCTCCGCTCTTCCCCATCAATGCGCTGATGACCCACGGTACCATCATTACCAGAAATGGCCCGCCCCGCGTGATGAGCAAGGAGCCCGCCAACTGCGTGAAGGAGATGCGCACCGCCTTTACCTGCGGCTCCGGTTTGCAGGAGATTTATGTGGATGCCGACCTCATGAACCAGGAGGGTGGCGTGCTGTGGGATGAGCTGGCTCGCTGTATTGCCTGGGTACGCCGCAATGCCGATGTGCTGGCCGACACGCACTGGGTAGGCGGTAACCCTTGGGATAAGAAGAAGCAGGATGGTGACATCTATGGCTGGGCTTCCTGGAACCGCAGCAAGTGCACACTTTCTCTGCGCAATTCTTCCAAGCACACCAAGGTGCTGAAGAGCACTCTGCGTGAAATTTTGGACGTGCCGCCGACCGTGAAGGGTACAGTCATTCTGCGCAGCTCCTTTGCTGACCAGACGCACCTGCCCATCATGGATTGCCCCCTCGATGTGGATGCTCCGATTGAAATCAAACTCGCACCCTTCGACATAGTTGCTATGGAAGGCACCTGCACATTGCGCTGAGCGCAATGTGCAGAAGACAGCATGTGGCATAACTAAACGGCGCAATATAGAAAAATATTAAAACTGACAAGAAGCGCTACCTTGCATGTTCAGGTGGCGTTTCTTGTTTTAGAAATTGCCTCTTGCGGCTCGGTAGCAGGACTGCTTTGTACTTTGTAATTCGTACTTCGTCATTTCATGTTTCGTATACATAGCATTGATGCTTTGCGTGGGCTTGATATGCTGCTTCTCTGCGGAGGGGCAGGGGTATTGAGTTGGTTGTTTGTATGGCAGGGTGGGGAGGCGGTGCCGGGCTGGGTAATGCAGCAGTTCCGGCATGCGGAATGGGGTGGGACTTTCACCTGCTGGGACTTGGTGATGCCGCTTTTCATTTTCATAACCGGGGCGAGTATGCCCTTTGCCTTTGCCAAATACAGGCAGAAAGGTGGTGAGTACTGGCGGCTCGGTACGGCATGGCGCGTGCTGCGCCGGGTGGTTTTGCTCTTCATGCTGGGCATGTTGGTGCAGGGGCGGCTGGCCTGTGCTCAACCTGAGCACATGAGCTTGTTCTGCAATACGTTGCAGGCAATCGCCGAGGGGTACCTGATAGCGGCTGTTGTGTTGATGTGTAGTTCGCGCCTACGGGTGCAGATGTCGGTGTGCCTGTGCTGCATGGTGAGTTATTGGGCTCTGTTGCGCTTTGTGCCTTATGATGGGCAGCCGGGCGGGTTATTCGAGGCTCAAAATAACCTGGCTATCTATATTGACCGTACGTTGCAGGGGCATTGGCAGGATGGTACACCGTACAGCTGGATTCTGACTTCGCTTTCCTTTGGCGCATTGACCCTGATGGGCAGTATGTGCGGGCAGACGATTGCGGTACATCGGGGGTGGCGGGCTGTGCTGACCTTGTTGCTTGTCGGGCTGTTGTGCCTGGGGGCAGCCCTGCTGCTTGAGGCGGATACTCCCCTCATTAAGCATATCTACACGACTACCTGTGTGCTGTGGGCCGGGGGGTGGTGTGTGCTGCTACTGGCGCTATTTCATCTTCTTTTTGATTGCGGGGGCGAGGTGATGGTGCGCCTGGCGTACCCCTTGCAGGTGGTGGGGTGCAATGCTTTGCTGGCCTACCTGCTCACCGAAGTGCACGGGCCGAACGGTCACAGCGTGTGGTGGGGGGTAGTACACCCGTTGATTTACGGGCTGGCGGGTATGGCTGCCCCCGGGGCTGCGGCGTCTTTTGTACATGCGCTGCTCAGTCTTTTGTTGCTGTGGGGGCTCCTCTGGTTTTTGTACCGCCGCCGAGTCTTCCTTCGCGTGTAAAAGACAATCCCCCGACTCAGGTCGGGGGATTGTGTTATCGTTTTTTTTGAGCCCGATAGGGGGAAGTCGAGAGCGGTGCTCCGTCAGAGCTTGTGACGGAAGTCATCCGTTACCCGCAGGGACTTGATGAAGGCTGTCAGCAGGTCGATGCAGGACTGCACGTCGTCCATGTCGGCGGTCTCTACAGGGCTGTGCATGTAGCGCAGGGGGAGGGAGAGGTTAGTGGCCGGCACGCCGGTGCGAGAGCGGAAAATCTGGTCGGTGTTGGTGCCGGTGGTGCGGCCGCTGGTTTCGCGCTGCATGGGGATGCCGGCTTCATCGGCCACGAGCTCCAGGCGGGCATTGACATTGGGGTGGCAGGCGGGGCCAAAGCACAGGCAACCGCCTTTGCCGAGCTTCACATCGCCGTAGCGGGCGGCATTCAGTCCCGGGGTGTCGGTTGCGTGAGTAACATCCAGGCAGATGGCGGCATCGGGGCGCAGGCGGTAGGTGAGCATGGCGGCGCCGATGCAGCCTACTTCCTCTTGCACGGTGTTGGCAAAGACGATGTTCCACTCGGGCTCGATGGCTTCTTCCTTCAGGCGGCGGGCAGTCTCTGCCAGAATGAAGCCGCAAAGGCGGTCATCGAGGGCGCGGCAGACGAGGCGCTTGCCATCATTGAGCATGAGCGGGCCGTCGCAGTAAACGCCGCGGTCACCCACTCGCAGGCCGAGAGCCTCTACCTCCTCGCGGCTGTCGCAGCCGAAGTCCACATAGAGCTCCCATACCTTGGGGGCTTTGTCGCCGTCATCCCGAATATGAATGGCGGTGTTGCCGATAACGCCGATGACTTCGCCATCGGTGCCGAAGAAGCGCAGGCGGCGCCCACGGGCAATGGCTATGTCGGAGCCGCCCAAGCGCTCCACATGCGCAAAACCGTTGTCGGTGATGTAGCGAATGGAGAAGCCGATTTCATCGGCATGGGCATCGAGCATGAGGGTGGGTGCTCCCTCTTTCTTGCTGCGAATGACAGCCCAGGTGGAGCCGTAAGCATCGCACTGCTGCTCGTCGGTGAACGGTTTCATGTACTCCGCCCAGAGTCGCTGGGCATCCATCTCCATACCGGTGGGGGCAGGGGTGTCTAATAAGGTTTCCAGAAATTCGAGTGCTTGGTCGGTCATATTGTAAGAAAGTTTGTTAATGGCTAAAAGAACAAGCGCACCGTGGTGGTGCGCTTGCGGTGGGGAAGTAGGGGGGCTTACATGTTTTTGTAGGCAATGTCGCTGCGGCGCTGACTGCCGTCGAAGTCTACCTTAGCGGCTTCGGCGTGAGCGCGGGTGCGGGCTTCATCGAGCGTGGCACCCTGAGCTACGATGGCCAGCACGCGGCCACCATTGGTTACCCAGCCGGCATCGGTCTTTTTGGTGCCGCAGTGGAATATGCGGGCGCCGCAGGCATCGAGCCCGCTGATGAGGTCGCCGCTGTGGGAGGTGGCCGGATAACCGGCGCTGGCCAGAATGCAGCATACGCTCCAGCCATCATCGAAGGAAATCAAATCGGGCGTGAATTCGCCACGGGCGCCGTTGAGGCAGAAGGTAGCCAAATCGCCCTGCAGCAGGGGCATGACTGCCTCGCACTCCGGGTCGCCGAAGCGGCAGTTGTACTCGATAATCTTGGGGCCTTGCGGGGTAAGCATAAGCCCGAAGTACAGGAAGCCGCGGTAGGGCAGGCCGTCTGCCTGCAGTCCCTTAACGGTGGGAGCTACGATGGTTTCCTCAATTGTCTTGAGGAGCTCGGCAGACGCCAGCTGACGGGAGGCTACTGCACCCATGCCGCCGGTGTTGGGGCCTTCATCGCCGTCTTGCAGGCGCTTGTAGTCGCGGGCCGGGCAGAGAATGAGGTATTTGTCGTCACAGATAGCGCCGAAAATGGAAATTTCGGGGCCGGTAAGGAATTCCTCTACGAGAAGGCGGCCTTCGCCGAAGCGCTTCTCGATGAATACTTCGCGCAGGAAATCCTCTGCCTCGACAGCGGTGGGGCATACTGCTACACCCTTGCCGGCGGCGAGGCCGTCAAACTTTAGAACGGTCGGGTACTGACCATCAATGGCTGCGATGGCTGCGTCATAATCGGCTACGGCAACAGCTTTGCCGGTGGGAATGTTGTGGCGCACGAGGAAGTTTTTAGCAAACTCCTTGCTGGCCTCCAGCTGGGCGCTTTCTTTCTGCGGCCCCCAGCAGGGAATGCCGGCTGCTACACAGCGGTTGGCGAGGCCATCTTCCTTGACGAGGTAGCTCTCCTCGCCGGCTACGCAGAGGTCAATCTTGTTGTCAACCATCCAGCTGATGAGTTCATCGAAGCTGTTGGCCGGGATGGGGGTAGCCGTTTGCTTGATGGCATCGCTGCCGGGGTACGTGAACATCTGCGGCTTGCAGGGGCTTGCTGCCAGCGTCTCTACCAGCGCTTGCTCGCGCCCGCCTTTTCCGATAACTGCTATTTTCATGCTGGACTCATTGTAACAGTTTGGCGCCGTTTTGGCAATAGCATTTTCAACTTTGACTTTCGGAAAAGGAAAAAAATGATTTTGGGTGTTAAGACACGCTTGCCGCTTGTCGGTGGTGTATAGATTTGCTACCCTTGCTGCGTTTTTAAGCATGAATACAGAACAAACAGCCGTCCGTCTGGCAGTTCGTGCCGATGAGTTTGCCCCGGGGATTTCACGCGAGCGGCTCATCCGTTTGTTGGCTCATGAGGCGGCAGAACAATTTTTCCCGGGGAAGGGTGCCGAGTTAGCCGGAGCGGCTCTTGCTCGCGAGGCTGAGGAGCCTACATACCTGGGGCGCGGATTGGCTGTGCCGCATGCCCGCCTGGCCGGGTTGTCGGTTGCTGCAGTTTATGTGGCTCATGGTAGCGGCGTGTGCTGGCCGGATGAAGCTGTGGACTGTGTGGTGCTGCTTTGTGTGCCGGAGGAGCAGCCCGAGCTGCACTTACAGTTGCTGGGGCGTATTGTGCGCTGGCGCATGAAGGGCGGCGAGTTGACGTTGAGTTGCTGAGCGCTGATAAAAAATGCGGTTGCCAAATGGTCGCGGAACTGTTACAATAGGGGAGCGCTATGTTAGCTAAGAGAATCATACCGTGTCTGGATGTGACCAATGGTCGCGTGGTGAAGGGAACTCATTTCGTGAATCTGCGAGATGCCGGTGACCCCGTGGAGTGTGCCATTGCCTATGACCGCCAGCAGGCCGATGAGTTGGTATTTCTCGATATTACCGCCAGTAGTGACCATCGCGCTACAATGGTGGATGTGGTGCAGCGCACTGCGGCGCAATGCTTTATGCCTCTGACAGTTGGTGGCGGTATACGCAGCGTGGATGACATGCGCCGCATGTTGCATGCCGGCGCTGACAAAGTGTCTGTGAATACTGCGGCTATTCATCGCCCGGAGCTGGTGAGCGAAGGGGCCAATGCATTTGGCAGCCAGTGCGTGGTGGTGGCTATTGATGCTAAGCGGTGGAGTGACTCGCAATGGCGGGTGTCGACCCACGGCGGGCGCAACATGATTGATTTAGATGCCGTGGAATGGGCGCGTGAGGTGGAGCGATTGGGGGCAGGGGAAATTCTGCTCACCAGTATGGATGCCGATGGCGCCAAGACCGGTTATGATATTGAGCTGACCCGCCGGGTGAGTGAGGCTGTGCGCATTCCTGTGATAGCCAGCGGCGGTGCCGGTAATCTGGACCACATGGTGGATGTGCTGCAGCAGGGGAAGGCTGATGCCGTGCTGGCTGCTTCGATTTTCCACTTCGGGGAGTATACGGTGGCGCAGGCTAAGGAGTACTTTGCGGCGAGGGGAATTCCCGTGCGCCCCATGATTAAGCCTTGATTTATTAAATTGTACTATGTTGCATGCATTAATTGACGGTTTTCGCCGCTATGCGGATTTTCGCGGGCGTACTTCGCGCTCCGGGTTTTGGAACTTTATTGTGGCTACTCATCTGTTGGTGCTGCTTTGCATGCTGCCGGCTCTGGTGGAGTTTTTGCGCTTTTATCGCTTCATTTTGCAGGATGAGCGTTTGCTTGAATGGGTGATGTCGAACATGCTGCCGGAGGCTTCCTTGGCTACGCAGCTGCCTGACCCTACTGTACCGGTTACGGTAGTGAGTGAGCTGTCTGAAGAGTATTTAGTACTGCATGGGCCTTTTTACCTTGAGTTGATGTTCATGGTGTTGGGGGCTGTGCTGGCGGTGGTTTGTCTGCTGCCCTCTCTGGCTGTTACGGTGCGGCGCCTGAGAGATGCCGGTCAGAGTGTGTGGTGGGTACTGCCCCCGGTGGTTTGTCTGTTGCCTGTACCTGTTCTTCCGTGTATTGCTGCGGTATTGTGCCTGGTGACTCTGGTGCTTTGCTGCCTGCCCGGTCGTGAGTCCTTGCCGCCGCTGTCGGGGAACAACTGAGGCTTCTCTAAATCATTCTGTGCGCGGTTTTCCGGTGAAAACCGCGTTTTTTTGTGTTATAAGCCCTTATGGCCGAATTTTTGGCTTGCGTTGAGCCTTGCTGATGTGTAGAATGGCCGCGACCGCGTGTGTTGTGGCTACCGGGCTGCAGGTGCGTGGTGACAGGCGGAGGTGCTCGAGACCTCCGCACCTTGCCAACGGGAGCATGCGCCGGTACCGGCTCCCTGCGGTGCAGACAGGAACCGGCACAGAAGATAGAAAAGAAATACAAAATGAGTATACATTCCGTATCGTGCGCCGTTGGCGCCAACCCCATCACAATCGAAACCGGCAAGATTGCCCGCCTGGCAGACGGCGCTGTGACTGTTCGTTGTGGTGATACCGTGGTTCTCGTTACCGTTGTGAGTGCCACCAAGATTAAGGACGGTCAGACCTTCTTCCCTCTTTCCGTGGAGTATAAGGAGAAAGCCGCTGCTGCAGGTATGTTCCCCGGCGGTTACTTCAAGCGTGAGGGTCGCCCCACGGAGAAGGAGATTCTTACTTGCCGCATGACGGACCGTCCCCTTCGCCCCATGTTCCCCAAGGGTTACTTCTACGACACCCAGGTTATCTCCCTGCTGATGGCTGCTGACGGTGAGAACGAGCCCGATATTCTGAGCATCAACGGTGCTTCTGCCGCCTGTGTTATTTCCGACCTTCCCTTTGCTGAGCCCGTAGGCGCTGTGCGCGTAGGCCGCATTAACGGTGAATTTGTCATCAACCCCACCAACAGCCAGCGTGCGGAGTCTGACCTTGATTTGGTGTATGCCGGGTCTAAGGATCAGGTTATCATGATTGAAGGTTCTGCCAATGAGCTGCCCGAGGAGGATTTCATTGCTGCCCTTCGCTTTGCTCAGGAGAACGTTGCTAAGATCTGTGCTGCTCAGGAGGAGCTGCGCGGCCTGTGCGGTAAGCCCACCCGTGAGTATGAGCTGACTCTGGCTAAGCCTGAGCTGCTGGAGATTGGTTATCAGGTGGCCGGTGATCGCATTGAGGATGCTATCTATGCACCTAACAAGATTCAGCGCCAGAAGCAGGTAGGTGCCCTGCGCGACGAGGTGGAGGCTAAGATTAAGGAGACTTATCCCGAGGCTACCGACTTCGACGTAGAGCAGGTGTTCGAGTATATTCAGAAGAAGGCTTTCCGCATCTCCATCATGGAGCAGGGTAAGCGTGCTGACGGCCGCGCCATTAAGCAGCTGCGTCCCCTTTCCGCTGAAGTGAACGTGCTGCCCAGCGTGGTGCACGGTTCCGCCCTCTTCTCCCGCGGTGAGACGATGTCTATGTGCCTTGCTACTCTCGCTCCCATGGAGGAGAAGCAGTACTTGGATAACTACACCGGTTCCGTGGACGAGAAGCGCTTCATCCTGCACTACAACTTCCCTCCCTTTACTGTGGGTGAGACTGGTCGTTTTGGTGGCCAGAACCGTCGCGAGATTGGTCACGGCGCTTTGGCTGAGCGTTCTATCGCCCCTGTGGTGCCCGATGAAAATGATTTCCCCTACGCAATCCGCGTGAGCTCCGAGATTATGGAGTCCAACGGCTCCACCTCCATGGCTTCCGTATGCGCCGGCACTCTTTCCCTGCTGGCCGCCGGTGTGCCGCTTAAGCGCCCGGTTTCCGGTATCTCCGTGGGTCTGGTGACGGAGTTTGAGAATGAGGGTGATCGCGAGCCTAAGCGCTACGAGACTCTGCTCGATATCATCGGCTCTGAGGACTTCTACGGCGATATGGACTTCAAGCTTTGCGGTTCTGAGCTCGGCGTAACCGGTTATCAGCTGGACCTCAAGCTGCCCGGCATCCCCCTCTATATTCTCGAGGAGGCTATTCACCTTGCACGCAAGGGGCGTCTGCAGGTGCTCGAGACCATGAATGCCTGCATCTCTGCTCCGCAGAAGATGAGCCCGAATGCTCCTCGTATCGAGTCCACCAGCATTCCTCAGGATCGCATCGGTGAGCTTATCGGCCCCGGCGGTAAGAATATTAAGGCTCTGCAGGCTGAGACCGGTACCGATATCAATATCGAGGAGGATGGTACGGTGCGCATCTATGGCAGCCGCCAGGAGGGTGTGGAGCGTGCTCTGTATCTCATCGACCGCATGTTCAAGGAGATTGAGGTGGGCGAGACTTACGAAGGTAAGATTGTTTCCACCAAGGAGTTCGGCGCCTTCATGGAGGTGCTGCCCGGTAAGGATGGCCTCATTCACATCTCCGAGCTCGCCGAAGGCCGCACTCAGAAGACTGAGGACGTGGTAAAGGTTGGCGATATTGTTACCGCTAAGTGCATCGGTATTGATGATAAAGGCCGTGTGAAGATGTCTATGCGTGCTGCAGCCCGTGACCGTAAGGCTAAGGAGGCTGCTGAGAAGCAGGACTGATTTGCCGCTTTTTGAGCGATTGAATTCACCCCGCGCTTCTGTCGTTACGGCAGGAGCGCGGGGCTTTTTCGGGGATATGGGCGGGCAGGGTGATAAAAAAAGTGAAAAAAATGGCGATAACTTGCTTTTTTGATTGCCAAGCGGCTGATTCTGGTGTAAAAGATATATCGAACAGTTGCAAATTTACTTACACCATGTGGAAATACATCATCATCGGCTCAGTAACGCTCTTCCTGGGTGCGTCCTATCTCTTCAGTAAAAACCACGGGGCAATGACCACCTCCGGCGGTGAAATTGCTGCGGTACAGACTCAGCTCGAGCAGGCAATCGGTAAGAATAAGAACATTTCTCTCGACAAAACCATTAAGGCATACGCTGAGTATCGCACCGAATGGCTTACTGCTGAGAAGTCTGCAAACGAGAACAAGAAAGCCGAAGCTGAAGCCAAGACTGAGGAGGCTAAGAGCGAACTCGAATCTCTCACTCGCGAGTATGAGACGATTACGCAGAGCCTTGAGGCTTTGAAGCAGGAGAAGACTGAAGCCTTTGCCAAGGCTGCTCCCGTCGTTGACCTTGATCCTGATTCTGCCACAGAGGAGGAAATCGGCGATGCTGCTAAGACGCTGATGGATGGCAACGTGGAACTTGAGCGCAAGAATGCCGAGGAAGAGGCTAAGATTGCCGCTCTGGGTGCTGAGAGTGAGCGTCTGTGCGCTCTCATTGCTGCCGCCAAGAAGCTTGCTCAGGATCGTCAGGCTCGTATTTCTCCTCCCGAGCTGAAGTGCTCCGTTCTCTCTGCTGATCGTCAGTGGGACTATGTGATTCTCGATGCCGGTATCAACAAGGGTATCGTGATTGGTTCCCGCCTGGCTGTAATGCGTGGCGATAAGAAGATTTGCGAGCTCAATGTAACTCTCGTGGAGACTGACCGCGCCAGCTGTGATGTTGTGTACAGCACCATGGTGACCGGTGAGCGCGTTGAGGTGGGCGATACCATCGTTTCCGTTCGCAACAACAAGTAAACTTTATATACTTACTCTCATAAAATGAAAATCGCACCTCTCATTGCAATTATTGCCACACTCGGTCTGGGTGTAGCCGGCTGGATGTACTCTTCCCAGCAGCAGACCACTATGAAGCTCGTTATCGGTGCTGCCGCAGGGGCAGACGGTGCTTCCGGTCTGAAGGCTGTGAATCAGACTCTTGATGGCCGCATGGCTGCTATCTCCGGCGAGCGTAAGAAGGCTCTCGAAGCCAGCGCTGAGGCTCACACTCTCATGCAGCGCTCTGCTGAGGAGTTTGCTGAGGCTGAGGCTGAAATGAAGCGTCAGCAGGCTGCTCGTGACGAGATGGCTGAGCGCCTTAAGGATGCTCAGGCTCGTCAGGCCGAAATTCAGGCTGAGTCTGATGCTCTGTTGGCCTTCTTCCGTTCTATGCCCGCCCTCTCTTCCGTCAGCAACCTCAGCGAGGCTGTTGCAACCTTTGAAGAGACGGTAAATACCGAGAAGGAGCGTTCCAAGACCTTGTCTTCTGACCTCGATGAGAAGGTAACTGTGCGTGAGGCTGCTGCCAAGAAGGTGGCTAATGAGACCGCTGAGCTTGCACGTCTGGACGGTATCAATCGCCGATTCGAAGAGGAATATCGCAAGAACGATGATGAGTTCACCATTATGGCTGTTGATACTCGTTGGAAGTTTGTGGTATTCAATGCCGGTAAGGATAGCGGCCTTGTGGCCGGTGACAGCACTCCGCTGCTGGTGAAGCGCGGTGGCGCTATGATTGCCAAGCTGCGCGTAATGAGCGTTTCCGCCGGTCAGGTGATTGCTGAGTACAACAGCGATGAGCTGCCGCAGGGCGTGAGCCTGGAAGTGGGTGACCGCGTGTTCATGCAGAAGCCCATCGGCTCCTGATGGCTGTCCATCTCCTTGCAACTGAATGTTAAAACTCTCTCCGCCGCCGCCCCGAAATGCCGGGTCCGGCGGCGGACTTTCCATCTAAGCTGATAATAAATAGAACATATCGTTATGAAATTCATCATCATCGCTATGATTGCCGTGAGTGGGGCTTGTCTTTGCTCTTGCCAGCGCTCTGTTCCCATGGTACCTCAGACTAATCGGGTGGTTGTGCCGCCCTCCGGAAGTACAGATAGTCCTAAGTCGTGGAGCCGCGTGACAGAGCAGGAGGGCAATGCCGTGCTGGGGCCGCTGAGCAATATGAGACGATAATTATGCATCCCGCTGTCGGGCAGACAGCGGGATAATTCTCTATACCTGTTTATGCTGCGAGCTGAAAGAGCCTCTATTGTGCTGGATGAATTGACCCGAGCTTATCCTGAGCCGGGGTGCCCGCTGAACCATCGCGACCCGTTTACGCTGCTGGTAGCTGTTATGCTGTCGGCCCAGTGTACGGATGCTCGTGTGAACAAGGTTACTCCCGCGCTTTTCGAGGCTGCCCCCACGCCGGAAATGATGGCTGCCATGAGCTGGCAGCAGGTGCGGGAGTATATTGCAACCTGCGGGCTGACCGAGACCAAGGCAAGGCGCCTGGTGGCAACAGCTCAGCAGTTGGTTGCCCTGCATGGAGGGCAGGTGCCTGCTTCGTTTGAAGAGCTGGAGGCTTTGCCCGGGGTGGGGCACAAGACGGCTAGTGTGGTGATGGCTCAGGCTTTCGGGCACCCCGCTTTCCCGGTGGATACGCATATTTTCCGCCTCGCTCGCCGTTGGGGGCTCAGCCGTGGTAAAACTGTGGAAAAAGTAGAAGCTGACCTGAAAAAGATATTTCCGCGGGAGCTGTGGAATACTCTGCATGTGCAGTTTGTACTCTGGGGGCGGGAACATTGCCCGGCCCGTGGCTGTAAGCCTACTTGCGCTGTTTGTAGACGTTTGGGGGGGGAGCCTAGAATAAAAAATGTCATATGTTAGATTTTTCTTGTTTTTTGTTCTAACATGTGTATACTAACAAATGAATGCGTGAAACTGTTTCCTGCATTCGTATAAACAATTAATACTTATTCTTAACATATGAAAAGCAAACTTCTTCTTGCTCTCGTGATTGCAGCTGCTCCCGCTATGGCTGCTCCTGCACAGACTCTGAAGCCTCTCTCCACGGATAAGGCTATTTCGCTGGCTCTTGAGCACACTATGTTCAGCTCCGGTGGATCTGATATCAGCACCAATGGTATCACGTTCCGTTTTGATAAGGTGCTCGCTCCTATGAGCAATGGCAATTATTGGACTTGGAATGTAGGCGCATCCTTTGCCAAGGGTGAAGAAGATCTGGGTGCAAACGGTTGGGGGAACAACAGAACTACTGATATTGACACCATGGATATCTTTGCCGGTGTGGATGCTAACTTTACTGTAGCCCCCCGAACAACGATTTTCGTTGGTCCCCGTATGGGCTATTCTACCTATGATGTTGATGGCGCAAATGATAAGACTCAGGGTCTGATGTACGGCATCAATGTAGGTGTGCGCTATAAGCTGCAGAACTATGATGCCAATGTCGAAGTCGGTTTCCGTCACTCCTGGTACGAGTGGAGCAAGGCTGAGGAGGGTAATACCGAGGCCAACTCCATCTATGCCGGTATTTCTATCGGCTTCTGATATCAGCGAATATTGGAGTTAGTTTTGGCAGTCCCCCTGAGGTTCTCTTAGGGGGATTGTTTTTTCTTGAATTTTTATTTCGACAGCCACGAACGGAACTTCTTTTTATGCCATGGTGACGCATCAATTGAATACAGCTGTCGGAAAGTAAGGTGTTTTTTTACGTGTTTGTGATTGACATTTGCTGAGAAAAGTGCTTTTATATCCGGCCGCAACAATTCTCGTTATGCTTGTCTCTCAGCTCAAATCGAAGATTCACCGAGCCATGGTTACCCGTGGCGATGTGGAGTACGAAGGTAGCATTGAAATACCGCAGGATCTGGTCGAGGCCGCAGGGCTTTGGCCGGGGGAGAAAGTACTGGTCGCCTCGGTTACCAGCGGTAACCGTTTTGAGACCTATGTACTGGTGGGGCCTGCCGGCACAGGGCAGATTATCATCAATGGTGGGGCTGCTCATCTCATTAAGGCCGGTGAGCGTGTGGTTATCATGAGTTTTGCTCTTGATGACAAGCCTATTATCCCCAAACGCATTGTTTGCAACGAAGTTAACGAAATTATTGCCTAAAATCTTTACAAACTCCTTATTTTAAGATACAATCCTCGCCATGATTCTCAACGCTTCCATTTACATCGTTTTCGCCCTCCTGTTGATTGTGTGCGCTCTGCTGTTGCTGATTGTGCTCATGCAGCGTCCCAAGCAGGAAGGCCTTGGTGCCGCTTTCGGTGCTCAGATGACCGATCAGGCTTTCGGTGCTCAGACCACAGATGTGCTGAAGAAGGGCACGGTGCTGTTTGGTTCTCTGTTCATGATTCTCTGCTTTGTACTGGCTGTGCTGATGAATCGTCAGTTCCAGGCTAAGAAGTCTGACCTTGCTACCGGTGCTCAGCCCGCCGTTGTCGCTACAGAGCCCGCTGCTACTGAGCAGCCCACACCTGCACCCACCATCAATCTGGAGCAGTTCGATACCTCAGCCTCCGCTCCCGCTGTGGAGGCTCCTGCAGCTGAGCCCGCTCCCGCCGTGGAGCCTGTTGCTCCTGAGGGAACTCCCGCAGCCTGATGAAAAATCTTATTTGTTCTGCTGATACAAAAACGGCTTCCTGTTATGGGAAGCCGTTTTTTTGTATTAACTCGGTACGCGTTGGAATAATTAAAGTTCGATAAATAGGCCTCTCCTCAAAATAACTTGCAATAGCAATAAGCGTTTTATTATAAAGTAATAAGAAACAGCAAACCGAAGGCTGCCTAATTTAGAACCCGCATTTGTGCGGGTGACATATGGTAGCCACGGGTGAAGTGAGCTGCGCGAACGAAACCCGTGGAAGCGAGAATAAGGAATTTGAACCCGCGCTTGCGCGGGTGGCATAAGCGATGG
>JAFZHC010000036.1 GCA_017555025.1 Akkermansia sp. | reverse complement strand
TTTGCATTTGAATATTTTATTTAGCATTAACATCTTGTAACGTGTGTTGCAAGCAAATGCAAGGCTGAACTACTGTTTTTTGTTTAAATTTGCTTTGTTACTGAAGCCCCCATTCATCAGCAAATCTGAAAAAGAGCCAGATTTTTTAAATTTTAATTAATTTTGGGATTGTTCGGGCGTGGGATATAGTGTATAAGAGTAGGCATGAAATCTGTATTGGTATTAATGGCCCCCGGTTTTGAGGAGATTGAGTTAACAGCCCCGGTTGACATCTTGCGTCGGTTGGGAGTAAAGGTGGTGCTTGCCGGTGTGAAAGGGCGTAAGGTGGAGGGAGCTCACGGGTTTATTATGCAGGCAGATGTGCTGCTGGTGGATGTCGAGAGCGAGTCTTTTGACGGCGTTATTCTGCCCGGTGGTGCCGCCAGTTGGTTGCTGAGGGAGACTCCGGCGGTTCTCAAGCTGGTGCGCGACATGCATGCAGCCGGTAAATTGGTGGCAGCTATTTGTGCTGCTCCGATTGCGCTGGAGGCTGCCGGCGTATTAGGCGGGCGTAACATTACATGTTACCCGGCTGAGGCTGTGACGGCTGATATAAAGAGTGCTGCTTCCATTAGCGATGAGCCGGCAGTGACCGATGGCAACATTGTGACCGGTCGCGGCCCCGGAGCTGCTCTTGAGTTCGGCTTTGCGCTGGGCGCTTATCTGGGCGGCGATGTCGCTACCCTGCGCAGCGAAATGTGCGTAAAATAATTTGCCCCATTGCGGGCAAATGGACAAACCTGGTTCCACGGAATCCGTACCTCAGCGGATTCCCTTTGGAGCTGCTGCAAGTAATTTGCGGGTATAATCGTGCTGCGGGTTGCTGAATACGTCGTCGGCCTGGCCGTATTCTACAATTCTGCCGCGCTGCATGACTGCGATGGTATCGGCCATGTAATGGACGACCGAGAGGTCGTGGGAGATGAAAATCATGGTTAACCCCAAATCGTGGCGCAAATCAAGCAGCAGGTTGAGAATCTGACTCTGAATGGATACATCGAGGGCGGATACAGGTTCATCTGCCAGCAGGAGCGCCGGTTGAGGTGCAATAGCTCGGGCAATGGCAATACGTTGTCGCTGGCCGCCTGAGAACTCATGCGGGTATTTATACATGTGCTCGGGGCTCAGGCCTACTCGGTTCATCAGTTCAGCTACGGCTTCCTCTCGTTGGTTGCGAGGGAGTGGGGTACGGCGACTGAGAGCCTCTGTCAGCGTGCTGAAAATGCTGAAGCGAGGGTTGAGTGAGGCGTAGGGATCTTGAAACACCATTTGGAAGTCGAGCCTGCGACGGCGAATGGCTGCGGCGCTCAGTTCGTTTAGTTTGGTGCCATCGAGCGATATGGAGCCGGCTGTCAGGGGTTGCAACTGCATGATGGCTCGCGAAAGGGTAGATTTGCCGCAGCCGCTCTCGCCTACCAGACCGAGTATCTTGCCTCGCTCCACGTTCAGGTTGACAGAATCCACCGCCTTGACTACCTCGCCGGTGGTACCCCAGGTGTTGCGCATCGGGAAGTGCACACTAGCTTCTCTGACTTCCAGATATGCCATGCTCGTGAATGTCTCAGCGGTTTACAATTTAATTTGCGGGCGGGGGCAACGCATTGACCTCATTTCAACGAGTCCTCAAACTATCGTTCACGAGTCTTTTGACCATCCCTATCAGAAAAAAAAGAAAAAACGCGTCCGAGCAGAGCTCAGACGCGCCATCGTAAAATGACATAGAGGGTTGAACCCTCACCTCACTTACTTCTTGATGGGAGCAACCTGAACGGGCTCGGGGGTGACGGGGGTGGTCACCTGCTGCTGCTGCTGCTGCTGGCAGGATACCAGAGCGGCGGCCGTAAGGGCGAGAATAGCGATGGTCTTCATATTATCTTGACTAGTTTTGATTGTTTGAAGTGCCCCAGACATCCAAGAGTAGGAAGGAGGCGCGCCTAGTATACTCCTTTTTGAATCCTTGACAAGCCTAAAGTGAGAAAAAAATGTAAAAAAATCACTATTCCTGAATGGGTTAGGATATTACACCAACTTCGGCTACCGAGTCGGAGGGAAGGCTATATGTTTAGGAGAGCTTAAATATCAATGAGGGAGAATGGTAAAGATAAAAAAATGCGCCCGACCGGAGTCGGGCGCAAAGTAGTGAAAAATTGTTGGGGTTTAAAAACCCGAATCACTTACTTCTTGATGGGAGCAACCTGAACGGGCTCGGGGGTGGTGGGGGTCACCTGCTGCTGCTGCTGCTGCTGGCAGGAAACGAGGGCGGCGGCCGTAAGGGCAAGAATAGCGATGGTCTTCATAATTATTCTGTCTGTGTTAATGTTTATTGTTTCAGTCAGCCCGGCACCCAGGGGTAGGATGTCGGCGGAGGCAGTATACACAAAAAATCCTATTTGTAAAGCCTGAAATGCGATTTTTTGCAATTATTTCAATTTTTTATCTGTTTTGAGGAGAAAACAGTTGCAAAGCGGGGGCAGATATGAGACGATTGCCCTGATATGGAGCATACCGACACAATAGCCGCCGTAGCAACGCCTCCCGGCACGGGAGCCATTGCGGTTATCCGCATGAGCGGAGCCGGGGCCCTCGCAGTATTGCAGGCATGCAGCGGGTGCCGTTTGCAAGTGCGCCGAGCTACGCTGGTGCGCATAAAAGATGCCGCCGGTGCTGTGGTGGATGATGTGGTCGCGACTTATTTTGCAGCACCTGCCAGTTATACAGGGGAAGATGTGGTGGAAGTGAGTTGCCATGGTGGTATGTTGGTAACTCGCCGTGTATTGGAGCGTCTGTTGCAATGCGGAGCTCGCCCGGCTGAGCCGGGTGAGTTTTCCCGACGAGCTTTTGAAAATGGGAAGATGGACCTCACCCAGGCGGAGGCTGTGATGGATGTTATCTCTGCCGGTAGTGACCTGGCATTGCGTGCTGCTCATAATCAGCTGCACGGCGCTATCAGCAGCCGGGTGGCTGAGGCGGTAGATCAGTTGATATCCGTGGCTGCTCATGTGGAGGCTTACATAGATTTTCCAGAGGAAGACATTGCGCCCGATACCACACAGCAACTGGTGGGTGGTATAGATGCAGTAGTGGCTGCTTTGCAGGCCTTGTTGGCAACGGCTGATGAGGGGCGCTTGCTGCGAGAAGGTGTGCGTACGGCTATTGTCGGGCCGCCTAACGTCGGTAAATCCAGTTTGCTGAACATGCTGCTGGGCTATGAACGCGCCATTGTGAGCGATACCGCCGGCACTACGCGCGACACGATTGAAGAGAGTGTTTCTTTGGGGGGGCTGCGCCTGCGCCTGATTGACACCGCCGGTTTGCATGAAAGCGCAGATGCCATTGAACGCGCCGGTATGGAGCGCAGCCGTCGTGCAGGTGCCGAGGCTGATTTGGTGTTGGAAGTGGCAGATAGTACCTGTGCACCTAATCGCCCGGAGCTGCCCAATAACGGAGCACAGCACCTGCTGCTGCTCAATAAATGCGATTTGCCGGAGCACCCGGCATGGCAGGGGGTGAATGCGATTCGCCTTTCATGTCGCACAGGGCAGGGTGCCGCAGAACTTTCGACGGCGATTGAGCAGCTTTTCCTGCATGGCCGCGCGGTGGGAGATAGCTTGGCCGCCATCAATACCCGCCATCGTTATGCTCTGCAACAGGCGCTGGAATTTTTGGCAGCGGCCCGTGCCGGGTTGCTCGCCGGGCAGTCGCCGGAGTTTACGGATGTAGATTTGCGCGCTGCGCTCGATGCTCTGGGGTCGATTTCCGGCCGGGTCGATACAGAAGATATCCTTACACGTGTGTTTGCTACCTTCTGCTTGGGGAAATAGGCTTCGTTTGCAAAAAAAGGTATCGGCTGCCGCTGTTTTTGCTTTCGTAAGTTAGAATTTTGCGCTACGTCAAAACATCTGTCACTTTTTTGCTTGCAATGGCATGGCGTGAGTGATAAATTCCCGGGTGAATCCCCCGTGTATGATATGATGAAAAGTACAACTATATTCAACCTGATGGCGACAGCTGCCATGCTGCCGATTGCTGTGGCTCAGGAGCCTGCACCCGCACCGCTTCCCGAAGGTGTGATGGTGACCACCCGCGCTTTTGTGAATGGTAAGGAGATTGCCCCCGAGGAGCTCAAAAAGATGGTGAAGAGTGTTATCGTGCGCAAGCTGTCTGATGGCTCCGTTGATTTGGTGAAGAGCGGTTCTTGCTCGAATCCTGATTGCACCTGCGGTCCTGCTCCGAAACCCTGCGAGTGCAAGCCCGGTGCCATGTGTGGTCCTAAGTCCGCACCGACCCCGGCTGCCGCTCCTGTACCGCCGCCTGCTCCTGCAGCTACCCCCGCTCCTGAGACTAAGCCTGATGCCCCGACCGGTACCATGCGCGTTTTCCTCAACGGTCAGGAAGTGAAGCCTACGGTTGCTGTACCGGCTGCGGTTATTAAGCCTGCTGTGAAGGTGGGTGGCCCCACTTGCTCCCGCTGCGGTAAGACCCGTGTAGCTCCCCGTCCCGTACCCGGTGATATGCCGCCCTGTGGTAAAGCTCGTCCGTTTGGTAAGCCGATGAATGGTACTGTGCCTCCCTGCGCCCACCGTCATGCTCAGGTGATTAAGCCCGCTGCTGTAGAGATTCGCCGTGCGGAGCGCCCCGCTGCCGTTCCTGCACCCAAGGCTGAGTCTCCCAAGGCTGTTAAGGTAATCATCAATGGTGTAGAGGCCATTGTGCCCGTTGTTCCTGAAGGGGTGAATATTACCATTAAGCCTCTCTGAAGTAATCATCCGTTCTGAAAATAAGAAGGAGCGATGACTGTGCGGTCATCGCTCCTTCTGCTGTTAAGGATAAAGGGGATTTACTTGGTGCCGTCGGCCTTCTTCTCGCGGGTGAGGTATTTCATGAGTGCATACAGCGCTGCAATGAGAACCACACCTGCTACGATGAGGTGAGACTCTGCCTTCACCGCGTCGATAAGAGCCTCAGGAGAATCGAGAATGCCCGGGTGCTCACGGCCGACTTTGTCGCCAAACCAGGCCAGTACCCAGCACCAGATGGCTGAACCGGTAATGGTGGTGAGGCTGAACATGCCGAAATGTACCTTGGCCATGCCGGCCGGGATGGAGATGAGGTGCCGGATAACGGGCAGGAAGCGAGAGAAGAAAATGCCTGCTGTGGAGTACTTGCGCATGAAGGCCTCAGCCGTTTCTACCTTATGCTGCGGCATGAAGAAGTACTTGCCATAGCGGTAAATAAAGGGGCGGCCGACCCAGAGAGCACAGACATACATAATGACCGAGCCGATGTAGGAGCCGACTGTGCCGGCCACTACCACTCCCCAGTAACTCATTTCTGCATTGGGCATAGCTGCCAGAATGGCTGCGGGAGGCACTACAACCTCGCTCGGCACGGGCAGAATAGAACTTTCCATTGCCATCAGCAGCACCACTCCCCAGTAGCCCCAATCAATCACCCAATTCATCCAGATGATGATTAACTCGTGCAATAATTCGTGTAACATGGTTGAAAAAATACGGTTCTCTGTACTGAAATTGTCTGACCCGGAGCCTCCGTTCGGGGGCGAGAGCCAGACAATTCCGGTTAGTAAAACGCTGTGTGGGCGATTAGTCTACGTTGTCGAAGAGCTCTTCGGGGGCGAAGAAGCGCTTAATCTCAGCCTCGGCGCTCTCGGGGGAGTCGGAAGCGTGGCAGATATTAAGCATGCTGTTGGTGCCGAAATCACCGCGGATGGTACCCTTGTCGGCCTTCATGGAGTTGGTCGGGCCAAGAATGGTGCGCACGCGGGTGATAACGCCGGGGCCGCTGAGAACAAGAGCAATAACGGGGCTGGTCTGCATGAAAGCAGAGAGCGTGGGGAAGAGGGGCTTGTCGTCAATGACGAGGTCGATGATGTGGGCGTAATGCTCACGCAGAATGGCATCATTGAGCTGCATCATCTTCAGACCACGCAGGCGGAAACCCTCGCCCAGAAGGCGCTGCAGGATGATACCGGAGAGGTTCTTACGTACGCAGTCCGGCTTAAAGAGAATAAGTGTTTTTTCGTCGCGGTTCATAATATGATATGTTTGTGAGGTTAGACTACTCTTTCATACAGGCGATGTCAAGCAAATTGCAGTTTGCCTGAATTGACAGCATGGCAGCGGGATGTCGGTACCCGCCGCGCCGTTAATGTTACGGCATGAGCTCGCGGGCGCGGGCGGTCAGTTCGGCTTCTGCATTGGCCAGGCGGTCTTCCTGTACTTCATCGAGCAGGGTTTTGAGGATGCGCCCCAGCTCAGGCCCGGCCGGTACTCCCATGGCCATGAGGGTGCGGCCGTTGATGTGAAGATCTTTAATGGTGAAGGCATGTTCTTCTTCCATGAGTTCGTCAATCAGCAGGGTAGCCTGTCGCAGCGTGGCGGATTTGTGCTCCTGCTCATAATCTGACTGAGCCGCGTGGTCGGCTCGCTTAATATAGAAGAGCTGTTCAATAACATCTTCTCCCAGTTTGCCGATGTAGCGGCGCATGCCGGCGCGTGTGGTAGGGAAGACGTGGTCGTGCTCACGTACCAGTGTAACGACTCGGTTGAGGGTTGCGTTGTCGCTTTTCAGGCGGGTAAGAATGGTGCGAGCCATCTCTGCGCTGACTTCGGGGTGGCCGTGGAAGTGGCCGATGCCGTCCTCGCCCTCGGTATAGGTGGAGGGTTTGCCGATGTCGTGCAGCAGCATGGCCAGTCGCAGAGTTTCATTTGCCGGGGCAGCCTGTACGGCATAGGCGGTATGAGTCCACACATCGTAACGGTGGTAGGGGGTATTTTGGCTGAAGCCGAAGGTGGGCGCCAGCTCGGGAATAATAATGGCCATGACATCAGGGAATGCCAGTAACATGCTGAGGGCTCCCTTGCCGACCAGAATTCCCTTGAGCTCTTTGTAAATGCGCTCTACACTCACATTGGCCAGCAGGTGGCGGTTGCGGCGTATGGAGAAGGCGGTTTCATTTTCAATGCCGAAGTCAAATCGAGCGGCGAAGCGCAGCGCTCGCATGATGCGCAGACCGTCTTCGTTAAAGCGGTCATCCGGTTCGCCCACGCAGCGTATGAGACCGGCGGCGAGGTCTTCCTGCCCACCAAAGGCATCCACCAGGCCGCGGGTTGGGTTATATGCCATGGCATTGATGGTGAAATCGCGTCGTGCCAGGTCTTCTTCTACACGGCTGACGAAGACTACCCGGTCCGGGTGGCGGTTGTCGGTATATTCGCCGTCGATGCGGAAGGTGGTCACTTCTACCGGTTCATGGTCGGACATGACCGTAACCGTGCCATGCTGCAGCCCGGTTTTTATGACGGGTTGGCGGCGAAAGGCAGCCAGCACTTCCCGTGGGGTGGCGTTGGTGCAGACGTCCCAGTCTTTCGGGGTGATGCCCAGCAGGCTGTCACGCACGCATCCGCCCACGACGTAGGCCTCATAACCTAATTGTTCGAGGCGTTGCACTACCTTAAGTGCATATTCGGGTATGTGGATACCGGTCGTATTCATGTGATGATGATGTTATCTTAAATCGGATGTCTTATGATATCGATTATGATAAAATAAGCGAGTTGTTATTGTGAAAATATAGTACGGATATATTGTATGACTTCGTTGACTTCCTTCTCGCCATTAAGGCCGGGAGGCAGCATAATGCCATTCCATGCCTCGCCGCGCACGCTGATGGGGCCTTGCAGGCCGTTGGTCAGAATTTCAGGGAGGCGTGAAGGCGTGGCTGTCAGCCATTCCGACCCTCGCAGCGGTGGATAGTTGCCGGGCTGTCCTTCGCCATTTGCGCCGTGGCAGGCTGCACATTTAGTGCGGTACAGGCGGGCACCGTTTTCTTCCCGGCGCATTGCTGCAAGCAGGGGGAGTTGCTGTGAGCTCAGCAGGGCTGCCAGCTCTTCTTCGGCGCCGTAGCTCAGGTAAGGGTGAGCTTTGTTGAGTTTATCGCGCAGAATAGGCGTGATGGCTGTGCCGCTTTTCCATTGACGAAGTGTCGGGGTGAGTTGGCGTGACCATTCGTCGCCATGGCATAAGGCGCAGCCGCGGGCTCTCATGGCTCGCTCTCCCGGTGCGGGGGAACTCTCTACCCACACCCACAGGCTGAGAGCTGCGGTGAGGGTGGTGAACAAAAGGGCGCAGAGTGAGCCCTTAAGCACGCGGCTGCAGGGCACTCTGCGCATGAATTGTCAATGGTTGATGCTCTGCGTTTAAGCGTCGGACAGGCTGTCCTCCAAATCGGGTACGCGCTTGACTTTGGCTCCCAGCAGTTCGAGTTTATCGTCGAGCATTTCGTAACCGCGGTCAATGTGGTACAGGCGGTGGATTTCCGTTGTCCCTTCAGCCGCAAGTGCTGCCAATACCAGAGCGGCGCTGGCGCGAAGATCGCTGGCCATGACCGGTGCGCCGGAGAGCCCCTCCACGCCGGTGATAATGGCGGTGCCGTTGTCAACTTTGATGTTGGCTCCCATGCGCTTAAGCTCAGAGCAGTGCATGAAACGCTGAGGGAAGATGGTGTCCTTAACCACGCTGATGCCGGGAGTGATGGCAAAGAGGGCGGTCATCTGAGCCTGCATGTCTGTAGGATACCCGGGGTAGGGATTGGTGAGAATCTTACCGCTGCGGGGATTGGCACCGGGTTTGACGAATACGCTGGTGCCATCCTCATTATATTCAACCACATGACCACATTCCACCAGCAGGTCGGAGATGGATTTCATGTGCTCGCGGCATACGCGGTTGAGGGTGATGCCATCGCTCACGCTCATGGTGCCGGCTACCATGAAGGTACCCGCCTCGATGCGGTCGGGAATGACGGTATGCTCGCAGCCGTGCAGGCGCTCTACACCGTGAATGGTGATGGTGCGTGAACCGGCGCCTTCGATGCGGGCGCCCATTTTATTGAGGAAGTTGGCCAAATCGATAACTTCGGGCTCGCGGGCGGCGGACTCAATAACGGTTTTGCCCTTGGCGAGTACGGCTGCCATCATGAGGTTGTCGGTACCCAGTACGGTGGGGCCGCTGTCGCCACGCATGTCAACAGTTGTACCCACAAGGCCGTTGGGGGCTTCAATTACCATGTTGCCGCCCTTCACGCGCACGCGGGCTCCGAGAGCCTGAATAGCACGCAGGTGAAGGTCTACGGGGCGATCGCCAATCACGCAGCCGCCGGGCAGGGGCAGGGTGCAGCGCTTCATGCGTGCCATCATCGGCCCGAGCAGGCAGATGGAGGCTCGCATCTTGCGTACCTGTTCGTAGGAGGCGCTGGAGCTGATGCCATCGGGGGATTCTATGCGTACTGTGCCGCTGGAACGCTCAACGGAGGCGCCCAGCTGGCTGAGTATCTGTAACATGTAGTTTGTGTCCGACACGTCGGGCACACGGGAGATGCGTACGGGCTCATCTGTGAGCAAGGCTGCCGCAAGAATGGGCAGGGAGGCGTTTTTGGAGCCGCTGATATTGACGGAACCACTGAGTCTGTGACCACCTTCGACGATGAGTTTGTCCATGGCTGTATGTTGTGAGGTGTTTTGCGTTGCGTCCATTCTACCATATCGCGTACGATTTGCAAGTATTATGTGCCATATATTGCAGGGTAGTCTGATTTTTGTGCAAAAAAAGCTCCGAGGATTAACCTCGGAGCTTTAGTAGGGCTACAGGGACTCGAACCCCGAATAGCGGTGCCAGAAACCGATGTGTTGCCAATTACACCATAGCCCTATGTTGCTTGGAACGGCGGCAGTATACGCCTATTTACCCCGTTTGTCAAGCTGAATTTTAATTTTTTTGTAATTTTTTTTAAAAAGAGCCGACTGCCAGACAGTCGGCTCTTATGTAAAGTGGGTTGAAACCTATCAGGCCTGCTGACCGTCAACCTGCACCAGACGAATGGGGGTGCGGGAAACGAGCTCGCCATCGAGGGTGACGTCTACGGAGTATACGCCGTCCTTCTCGAACTTGAGGCCCTGGAAGTTCATGATGAGGTTACGGGTGAAGAAGGATACGCCCTCGGGAAGAGCTACCTTAAGGTCGCCAACGATGGGCATGCGCTCCTTGTCGAGAGCTACGCCGTCTTCGTCTGTGATGGAGATGCCGAGCTTGTGATCGCCGCAGTCCTCAGCCTCGAAGCAGAGGCGCAGGGCAAGGGCGCAAGCGGGGTGAATTACGGGGAACTGACGGGCGAAGAGTGTATCGAAGGCACCCTGCACGCAGAGCTTGCCCTGATAGTCGGCGGCGTAGTCGCAAAGGACAGCAACTTGAATATCCATATTTGTGCTAATGATTATAGTTTAGAACTTTAGGTCACCTCGACATGAGAGAGGCTCGGTGACAACTCTCAGAGTTATAGCACAAACATTTGTGATTGCAAGCACAAAATGTGCCTGTTTTGACATGCTGGCAGAGATTATTTCAGTACGCGACCGATGTCGCGATTGGCTGCTACAGAAATGGGGATGGAGGAGAGCAGAATGCAGCCCATGAGGGTGTAGCAGATTAGCTGGATTTCGGGCATGATTTCCTGCAAGGTAAGAGTATGGTTGCCCAGCTTGAGAATCTGCGTGACGATGATGCGCTGGAAGTACATGAAGGTGGCCAGAGCTCCCACAAAGGAGGCGCCTACAATGACGATATTCTCGGCGATAAAGGTGAGTACCAGCAGACTCGGGCGAATGCCGAAGCTCTTCATGAGGGTGTAGATGTACTCGTTCTGGCGATATTCCATGCCGGCCAGGGCGGTGAGCAGAATGCCCACAATAGCGCTGATGCCAACGCAGAAGGCTATGCGGCACTGGGTTTGCTTGCTGAGCACGAGGTCCATCTCGCTGAGTAGGCGGGAGAGGGAAATGACGTTGCCGCGGCGCCCCTCGAGGCGCATGAAATTCTTGAGGAAGTGCTCGATGCGGAGGAGGTCTGCCGAGCTGTTGAGCTCGCGCACGCGAATGATGGTGTGCTGGGTGTTGAAGGTGGGGCGTAGCTCCTCCGGGAGGTTATCGGGTGGTATAATCATGCCGGCGTGGCCGATAATGCGCATGAGGGGGTGCTCTGCAGGCATGCGTCGCACGTGGGCATCCGTCTGCATGTTGCTGATGGTTACACGGATGGGGCCCGGGGGTAACTCGCTGTCAGGTGTGGTGAGGATGGTGGGTATGCCTTTGCTACTGAGCAGGGGGGCTAACTGTGCGGTGCGGTTGAAGTCGTAGGTATATATGGAGAGGTGGTGACGTTCTGGGGTAGTGGCTCCACCTATCAGCGTGAGTGCGTAGGAATCCGCCTGCAGAGCGTCTGCAATCTCTTTTTCGGTGGGGAAGGCGGAGGGCTGTTCGGGGGTTTCGCTCATGGTGGCGATGACGAGGTCACCGCCCTGGCGGGTAATTTTATCTTTGACAAGCTTGGTGGATATGGCGTAGCTGCCGAGGGCGCTCAGGGCACTCAGGCTCAGGAAGTAGACTACCAGCACGCGAGCCAGAGGGCTGGACAGGCGCGTGAACCAGCGGTGCACTGTATCCTTAATGAGATACAGGATTGTCAAAATCAATGATTTCATCTGCCAGTTCGAGTAATCTGCTGTCGTGCGTGCTGATGATGCAGATGCGGCTTGCAGCATCCTTGAGCACGAGTTTTTTAATGATGTTGGTGTTGGTGTCGTCCAGACCCGAAGTGGGTTCGTCGAGCAGTACGGTGGGGGCATCCTTCATGAGGGTGCGGGCGAGGGCTGCTCGCTGAGCCTGACCGCCGGAGAGCTTGTCGGCCCGGCGGTGGCGTAGCTCCTGCAATCCCAAATCGGTGAGCAGGGCTTCTGCTCGTGGTTTCCATTGTTTGCCGGGAAGGACGGCCATTTCGGCCGCTAATCGCAGGTTGCGCTCCACGCTCATGAGGGGCAGCAGGTTAATGCCCTGGAACATGTAGGCGACGTCCTGACGGTGGTAGCGGCGGCTGGTGACTTTGCGACCGGTGGGGGTGACAATGCGGCCGCCGGTGACTTTGAGATAACCGGCCAACAGTTTGAGCAGAGTGGTTTTGCCGGAGCCGGAGTAGCCCTTCAGTACCGTAATACCGGTGCGGAAAGTATGCGAAAAGTTTTTGATGACGGCATCCTTGTGGGTATAGCCGAAGGTAACTTGCTCGCAAATGAGTTCCATGGCCGGTGGTTGGGTCATTGGGCGGTCTTTGTCAGAATGAGTTCACGCTGGCCGATAAGCATAATGCTGTAGCCGGGGTGAGTAATGGCAATGAGTTCTTCCCAGCTCTCGCTGTCGGCGGCTCCGGGGTGGGTAAGCAACTCCATTTTGCGCACGCGAAGCACGGCTGCGTCGCTATCGTAGGAGAGGATGGCGGTGGTATTGCTGCCCAGCATGTTGTAGGCTGTTTCGTGGTCTTCTGCCGGCAGTCGGAAGAAGTATACCAGCATGTCGCTGCCATTATTGGCTCGCTCTACGCGGCGGTGGGAATAAGTGCCGCGCAGCTTATGCCCGCCGGGTATGCTGACGGTGGTGCTGAAGTTGCTTTCCTTCAGCAGCGAGAGATTGCTGTCGCTGATGCTGATGGTGATGTAGAAGGCGGAGTCATCGCAGGCGGTGGCAAAGCTGCGAATATTCTCGGAGTGCTCGAAGGGTTTGGTGATGTCTTCGGGCAGGGTGATGTTGTACTGCAGGCGCCCGGTAAAGGGCATGCGCAGGGTGAGCGGGTCGTGTTTCTGGTCGAACTCGTTGCGCTTGCGACGCTCCATGGTTTGCAGCTCGCGCTCCAGCAGGTGTATGCGCTCATCTATGTCCTGCAGGGAGGTCGAGGTGGGGGTGTCGTCGGCCGTAAAATCGGTGTTGAAGCGACGCTCGTCTTCCGTAAGAGAGTTGTAGAACTTAACCTTACGGCGCTGGGTACGCAGCTTTTGTACTTCGTCGCGTTTGTTGATGCGCTCGCGAGCAATTTGCAGCTCCATGTCTTCCCGCTCTTCTGCGGTGCGTTGTTTGTTGAGAATGGCTACAATAGTGCCGGCCTCAATTCGACCGGAGGCATCGACCAAATCGGTGACGGTGCCACGCTCGGGCAACGTGAGCACGGTGATGCGCTCGGGTACTATTTTGGCACTAAATTTACCAACTTCAACAGGCTCTGCCGCAAGTGGCAGAGCCAAGAGAGCTGCGATAGTGGCAACGCGGCAGTACATGGCAACAATGGGTTACATGGGGAAACCCAAGCCGCCGGTCACTTTGCGCATCTCGGCGTCGGCCATGTTCTTGGAGCCGTTGAGGGCGTCCTGCACGGCTTTGAGGAGGAGGGAAGAGAGGAAGTCGGCGTCGTCAGGATCAACAACGGTGGGGTCAATCTGCAGGGCTGTTACCATGCCTACACCATTGGCGGTTACCTTAATCTTGCCACCGGCTGCTTCAGCGGTGTAGGTTTTCTCGGCCAGTCGAGCCTGGGCATTGGCCATATTGGCCTGCATGGCCTGAGCCTGTTTCATGAGTTTTTGCAGATTCATAATGTGTGTGTTGTGATATCAGTTCTTAATGAGAGTGGCGTGGAAGATTTCGAGTGCCTGCTCGATGAGGGGATCGTGGTAGAACTCTTCATCGCTGGGCTTCAGGCTGGTTGCTGCGGCTTCTGCCGGCTGGGGCTGTGGGGCGGCAGCCGGTTGAGGCTCAGCCTTGGGCTTGGGGCGAGGTGCCGGGGCAAGCTCTTCAAAGTTGGGCGGTGGCAGAATTTCTACTGCCTGGGGTGGGGGCACGCTGTCATCGGTCACGATGCGCAGGCGTATGCCGTGGCCGCAGATGGTTTGAGCTGTGTTGCTGATGAGCTCGTTGAGCGTATCGCCGAGGAGGGCGTCGTACGAGTTCATGTCATCAGGGTGAATGGCCAGCGTGACGAGGCCGTCTTCATCGCTGATGAAGAGTGTATGGCCGATGTCGCCACTTGCAATGGGGGAGGCCTCGCGCACTTTATCCAGCAACAGCGCCCAGTCTTCAGGCGTGAGGGGGCGCTCCGTTGCACCCTCGGCTTCCGCCGGCGGCATGTCGCCGAAAAGGGGCGGGGCATCGTCAATGGGCTCCAGCCCCGGCGGCATAATAGGGGCTGAGGCGATAGGCTGCGGGGCGACCGTAGTTGGCCCCGGTACGGGGACTGACGATGGTGCCGGTTGCGGAACCGGCTGAGACTGAACGGGCGGTGCTGTCACCGGGACGGTCGGGCTGCCGGCGGGCATGGCTACCGCGGCCATGGGCACGGTGGCAATGGGGGTCTCGGGCAGGGGGGCTCCGTTGAGGGCGCGGATGATGTCGCTGATGTTCGCTTCCGCCAGAGAGTGAACGGCTTGAATGAGCCCCATCTCAAGGTAGAGGCGCTTATTGGTGCTCCAGCGCATTTGTTCCTCGGCGTGGGAGAGTACCTCCATCAGGCGAATGATTTTGTCGGTGGGGGTGCGGCTGAGGAGCTCGCTGAGTGTGGCTCGCCATTGCTCCGGAAGGGTGGAATTGGCCTCCTGCGGGGCTACTTTGGTGATGAGCAGCTCGCGCACGGCGCCCATAAGCTCGCTGAGCAGCTGCCCCATATCACGACCGGCTTCGGACAACTCATGTACCAGGTGCAGTAGGCTGGGTAACTGGCGGTCAAGCATGTAGGCCAGCGCCTTGGCAACGGTCTCGCGGCTGGTTACGCCGAAAATGTCGTTGACGTTCTGCTCGGTAATGTGGTTGCCGCAGAAGGAGACCAACTGGTCGAGCATGGACTGGGCATCGCGCATGCCGCCATCGGCGACGGTAGCAATGGCATAGGCAGCGTCTTCATCCAACGTAACGCCTTCATTGCGAGCTATGTTGACCAAGTGTGCGGCGATGACTTCGGTGGGAATGGGGCGCAAATCAAAACGCTGACAGCGCGAGAGGATGGTGGGGAGAATCTTGTGCGGCTCGGTCGTGGCAAAGATGAACATGACGTGAGCCGGAGGCTCCTCGAGTGTTTTCAGCAACGCGTTGAACGACTCTTTGGTGAGCATGTGCACCTCATCGATGTATATAATACGATACTTGCCGCGGGTGGGGGCAAACTGCACGTTGTCGCGAAGGTCGCGAATGTTGTCGATGCCGCGGTTGGAGGCACCGTCGATTTCCTGTACGTCGAGGCTGCGGCCTTCCGCGATTTCCAGACAGACGTCCTCATCGGGGTCGAAGTCGACCTTGGGACCATCGGTGCAGTTAAGTGCTTTGGCAAAAATTCGTGCCGTGGATGTTTTGCCCGTGCCGCGAGGGCCTACGAAAAGATAGGCGTGTGCCAAGCGTTGCTGCTCAATAGCATTGCAAAGCGTGCGCACTACATGATCCTGCCCCAGCACATCCTTGAATGTGCGCGGACGATATTTTCTGGCAAAAACCTGGTAACTCACGTCCTCCATTCTACCTTATTACACGCGCCCGCACAAGGCAAAATTGTGACACGCCCGGATTTGCAACTTGTCAAATGTTTGAAGAAAGCTCCTTCGCCTTAGCTATTGAATTTTGAATTCATGACTGAATAGAGGTAGGATTAATTAAAAATATAGCAGAAAATGATGAGAAATATATCATATAAAGAGTATTAATATTAAATTCAATAATGATTAACTATATTGTGAAATTATAGTATACAAGGATTGCCCCTCAGCATCCCCCTCTCATTTTGATTCTTGGATTTTTTCAAGGATGGCACGTGCTCTGCTGGTTGGGAAATTACTTTTTTGAAAGAGGTGATAAGTCGCACCAAAACAGTAAAGCTCATTTTCTTCTCGCCTTTGTTGAAAAGAAGATTTTCAGACAATTTTCTCTATGGTGAAAAATACTAAAAGCCCATAGGAAAAATGCACGCAAAATAAAACTAACGCGCATAACTGTACATAAAATTAAAAATCTCACTATTCCTGATTTTCAAGAAAAATGAAGAAAAATGGCTTTTCTTGTCAATAAATGGGCATGCAATGTACCATTTCTCTACCTTGTCAGGTATTAAAATGTCTTTTAAAGCCAAGGTAGATGTTGCTTTTGGTGTGTTGATGGCTTTTCTCTGAAGTTCCTTTGTGGATTTAAATTGCCTGAAAATCATAAAAAATGCTTAAAAATGAGCTTTATGAAGCTAAAAAATAGCCAAAAATAATAAAATATAATATATTAAACGGGTTTCTGACGCTTTTTTTACATGGTTTGGGTGCGGATGGAATATTGCGGAGGGTTGGGCGTATATATTTCGCTGGTTTGACGGAACGGTGGCGTGAGGTTCAATGTACTCATCAACAGAATTTGCTACAAAATAAATTTGGCATCAGCCGAATTGTTTAACGCAGCCATAAGCGTAGGAATGTAAAATCAACAATTTGTGTGATGGGCGGTGCTGGCTCCAGGTTCTGGCTAAAATTACTTCCAGGAAAGGAAAACATGGCGATTCGTTTATTGGCACGGAATTGAGACTGCGTAAAAACTGAAATGCCATGTGTTTTTTTCTGTACATCGCATTTAAATTGAGGTACACTATAGTCACAATAAGTTTTTCCCCATCATTTCATGAAAGGTATCGTATTAGCAGGTGGTTCAGGCACAAGGCTTTACCCTATTACTAAAGGGGTGAGTAAGCAGTTGCTGCCTGTATTTGATAAGCCGATGGTTTATTATCCCATTTCGGTTCTTATGCTGGCTGGTATACGCGACATTCTTATTATTTCAACTCCTCAGGATTTGCCCGGATTTAAGCGCCTTTTGGGTGATGGAAGTGATTATGGTGTAAATTTTTCATATGCAGAGCAGCCCAGCCCCGATGGTTTGGCTCAGGCTTTTATCATAGGTCGCGAGTTTATAGGTGATGACTCTGTGTGCCTAGTGCTTGGTGATAATATCTTCTTCGGTAGCGGGTTGGTGAGTATGTTGCAACAAGCTGTTCAACGTGCCGAAGCTGAAAATCCTTCAGCTACCGTGTTTTCCTACTGGGTACACGATCCTGACCGTTATGGTGTGGCTGAGTTTGATGAAGAGGGAAATTGTCTTTCGATTGAAGAAAAACCTGAAAATCCTCGATCGAATTATGCAGTGGTTGGATTGTATTTTTATCCCAATAGTGTGGTGGATATTGCAGCCAACATTAAACCATCAGAGCGCGGGGAACTTGAGATTACGAGCGTTAATCAAGAATATTTGAGACGTAAATGTTTGAAAGTTTCAGCGATGGGGCATGGGTTCGCCTGGCTTGATACTGGTACACACGATTCCCTCTCTGAGGCCTCTACCTTTGTTGAAGTGTTACAGAAGAGGCAGGGGTTTGTTATTGCTTGTTTGGAGGCTATTGGTTATCGTAAGGGGTGGCTGAGCGAAGAAAAATTGCGTGAAGTTGCCATGTCAATGCAGAAGAATCCCTACGGTCAACGGTTGCTGGAACTTTTAAAATAATATGAAAAATATACTTATTACAGGTGGAGCCGGTTTCATTGGTTCTCACGTTGTCCGTCTTTTTGTCAACAAGTACCCGGAGTACAAAATTGTCAATCTGGACGCTCTTACTTATGCCGGTAATCTTGCTAACCTTAAGGATATCGAGAGTAAGCCCAATTACACCTTCGTGAAGGCCGATATTTGCGATTATGACCGCATGTGCGCCATCATGCAGGAGTATGATATTGATGGTGTGATTCACCTTGCCGCAGAAAGTCATGTGGATCGTTCCATTAAAGATCCCTTTACCTTCGCTCGCACGAATGTGATGGGTACGCTGAGTCTGCTGCAGGCCGCTCGCCAGTACTGGAATGGTAATTGGGAGGGCAAGCGCTTCTACCACATTTCCACAGACGAAGTATACGGTGCACTTGAGCTCGATAAGCCTGAGGGTGCCGCGCCCTACGGTAGTGAGTTCTTCCTCGAGACCACTAAGTACAACCCGCACAGTCCCTACAGCGCTTCCAAGGCCGGCAGCGACCACTTCGTGCGTGCCTATCACGATACCTACGGCATGCCCACACTGGTGACTAATTGCTCCAATAATTACGGTCCCTACCAGTTCCCGGAGAAGCTCATCCCTCTATTCATCAACAATATCCGTCACGGTAAGCCTTTGCCCGTCTATGGTAAGGGCGAGAACGTGCGTGATTGGCTCTATGTTGTCGACCATGCCCGCGCCATCGACGTGATTTTCCACCAAGGCAAGACCGGCGATACCTACAACATTGGTGGTTTCAATGAGTGGAAGAACATCGACATCGTGAAGGTTGTTATTAAGACTGTTGATCGCCTGCTGGGTAACCCCGAGGGCACCAGCGAGAAGCTCATTACCTACGTCACCGACCGCGCCGGCCACGACCTGCGCTACGCCATCGATTCCACAAAGCTCAAGAATGAGCTTGGCTGGGAGCCATCTCTTCAGTTTGAGGAAGGTATCGAAAAGACCGTTCGCTGGTATCTCGATAATCAGGAGTGGATGGATAGCATTACCTCCGGAGCTTACGAAAAGTACTACGAAGACATGTATAAAGACCGCTAATGGAAAATCAGCCTACAGTTCCCACTATTATTGATTTGCCCAAGTTTTTGGACAGAAGGGGTAGTTTGTCTTTCATTGAGCAGGATAAACACGTTCCCTTCGAGATTGCGCGTACCTACTGGGTTTACGATGTGCCGGGAGGAAGCAAACGGGGTGGGCACGCTTATCGTCGGAATCAGGAATTCATAGTGGCTCTCTCCGGTAGTTTCGATGTAGTACTTGTAAATGAACGTGGTGAGAAAAAAATCTGGCACATGAACCGTTCATATTATGGGTTATATATTCCAAGCGGGTGGTGGAGGGAGTTGGAAAACTTTGCCACCAACTCAGTAGCTCTTGTGTTGTCCTCTACCTCATATGATCCTGATGATTATATTCGGGATTTTGAGCAGTATAGAAAGGAGTTTGCATGAATAAAAATACAGTCTATGATTGCTCTATTATCGAATTGAGCAAGCATTCTCATGCTAATGGAAATATTACCGTTGTTGAGAATAATATTTCTGTCCCTTTCTCTACTAAGCGCGTGTATTATTTGTACGATGTGCCGGGTGGCGAGAGCAGAGGGGCCCATGCTCATAAGGATCTTTATCAGTTAATTGTAGCTGCCAGTGGGAGTTTTACGGTAACTCTTGATGATGGAAATGTTAAACGTACATTTATCCTGAATAGGCCATATCAAGGACTTATGGTGGTTCCAGGAATTTGGCGAAATCTTGATGATTTTTCATCCGGTGCAGTATGTATGGTTCTTGCTTCAGATGTGTATACTGAAGAGGACTATATAAGAGAATATAGTGAGTTCCTTGAGTTTAAAAAGTAGTATGATACACCCATTAGCAGACGTTCAAACTGAGCAGATTGGTTCAGGTACCAATGTATGGCAGTTTTGTGTTGTATTGAAAGGCGCTCGCGTTGGAGCCGACTGTAATTTGTGTGCCAATGTTCTTGTTGAGAATGATGTTTGCATAGGAAACCGGGTTACGGTTAAGTCTGGAGTTCAGCTTTGGGATGGAGTAACAGTTGAAGATGATGTTTTTATTGGTCCTAATGTTACTTTTACTAATGATTTAGTTCCTCGCTCTAAACGTTATCCAGAGCAATTTGCCAGAACCCTTATTCAAAAGGGAGCCTCTATTGGTGCTAATTCTACAATTGTAGCAGGACATACAATTGGGGCGTATTCTTTGATTGGTGCAGGAAGCGTTGTTACTAAAGATATTCCTCCGAATACGGTTTGGTATGGGAATCCGGCAACTCAACGAGGTTATGTGACTAATGACGGGAGGCTTTTGAATATGGAGAAAATGGATGAAGATGGTAATGTTGTTGATATTTGATTGATAGATATCTTTAGATAGTGCGCTTAGTAATGTATTTGTAAGTTCTTTATTCATGAATATTGTAATCTCATTATTTTCTCCTGTTGTAAAACAGGAAAGCGATAGCAAGGGAGTCCTCTGCTTTTACGAGGGCGTTATCAATTCGCTATCTAAATTGGGAAATCGGGTGTTTGTTCACATTACGAGTGACTTTAACATCGAAAATAGCGAGATTCCGGAAACTTTGCTTCGAGAGATAGAGGACTTTAATCCTGACTTATTCATATTATTCAATAACACATTTTACGAAATACCGTCTCGTTTTACATGTCCTATCGTGATATGGGAGGTTGATTCCCCTGCATATTACTCCAATAAGGAAGTTATTCGTAAGAGTCCTTCTCGATACAAGTTTATTGTCTGCCAAGAAGAGTCAATAGCTGAATTGAAAGAGTATTACGGCGTGGATAAGAAAAATGTTTTGCTGTGTCCCTTTTTTACAGAGGTGCAAGCAGAAAAAATGGAAAACGCTACAAATATTGTTTTCATAGGGAGTTTCTTTGGGGGGAATTCAATTAATCCTTTTGCTGACTTTTGGAAAACGAATCCTTCACAGGATGAGGTTCTTGCATACAAACGATTGTTGTCAGTTTATGCACAGAATCCTCACTTAAATATTGAAGAATTAGTGAGTAGAGCCGGTAATATACCTGAGAGTGTTCTGCAGAGTGTTCATTTAGTTAAATGGGAAACCTCACTTTCGGCGTTTAACCGAGTCAAAACACTTAGCGCCGTAGCTGATTTAGGAATAACAATCTATGGAACTAGAACGTGGGCTGTCGGTAATTATTTGGAGCCTTGGTTGACTCTTTCATACAATCCGCGTCTTCTTTATACACTCAAGCATAATCAAGACGCCTATAATTCTGCAAAGATTGGAATAAATATTAATCATCTGCAGGCTCGGAGTGGTTTTTCATGGCGAGTATGTGACATTATGGCTTCTAACGCATGCCTTGTGAGTGAATACAGACCTAATTTTGATAAATATTTTGCCGATATAGGATTACCTTACTTTGATAATCCGTATGATGCCAGAACGATTTGCAAACAGCTTCTTACAGATGAAAATTATCGGTTGGACTTGGTGCGAGCCAGCCAGCAGGTTATTGATAAGAATTTTCGATTTGCCAATGTACAGTGCTTGTTGGAGCAGTTTTTAGACATGTCATTTATCTCTCCTTCTACAGAAGGTCAGGAAGGAGAGGTTATTTACCGTATTGGCGGAAAGTTGTCTTTCCTGAAACGTCTGAAGAAAAAAATTAAAAAGTATAGTAAAAAGTTGAAGCATTCATAAGATGATTGATTTTTGATTAGTCAAAAGGAATAAAGTTTCTAAAAAATACTTAAACTTACAATATATTAGAACCAGATATGATACCGTTTCTTTCACTTAAAGATGTTACCGCCGCTCATGGCGAGGAAATTCAGGCTGCCGTAAAGCGTGTGGTGGAAAGTGGTTGGTACTTGCAGGGCAATGAAAATACCAGCTTCGAAAAAAATTACGCTGATTATATTGGTTGCAGCTATTGCGTGGGTTGTGCCAATGGATTGGATGCTCTTATTTGGATATTTAGAGCCTATTTAGAATTAGGCGTGATGAAGCCGGGGGATGAGGTTATTGTTCCTGCTAATACATATATTGCATCTATTTTGGCAATTACAGAAAATGGCCTGACGCCTGTACTGGTAGAGCCCGATATAAATACATATCAGCTGGATGGTACGAAGATTGAGGCGGCTATTACTTCGCGTACGAAAGCTATTTTGCTCGTACATTTGTATGGCCAGTGTGCATATACCGATGTCATTGGCGGTCTGTGTGAAAAGTATAATTTGAAGCTAGTGGAGGATAATGCTCAGGCTCATGGATGTCGCTTTATGGGGGGAGCCCGTACTGGCAGTATCGGGCACGCTGCCGGTCATTCATTCTACCCTGGTAAGAACTTGGGGGCTCTCGGTGATGGTGGTGCGGTGACTACTAATGATGAGCAGTTGGCTGAGTGTGTTCGGGCTTTGGCAAACTACGGTTCTACTCGTAAATATGTGTTTAAGTACATTGGTCGCAACAGCCGTTTGGATGAAATACAAGCTGCAGTCTTAAATGTGAAGTTGAAATATTTGGATGAAGATACGGAAAGGCGTCGAGAGGTAGCTCGTTACTACATAGATAACATTACGAATCCCGCAGTAATTTTGCCCCAAATTCAAGATTGGCAGGCGCATGTATTCCATCTCTTCCCTGTAAGATGTGCGCGACGTGATGAGCTTCAGAAGTTCTTGGCAGACAATGGGGTGCAGACAGTAATTCATTATCCCATTCCTCCGCATCTGCAAGAATGTTACAAGGAGTGGAATAGTTGGTCTTTCCCGATTACTGAGCAAATTCACAATGAAGAGCTTTCTCTGCCAATGAGTCCGGTATTGACGGTTGAGGAGTTACAGAAGGTGGTCAGCATCATAAATCAATTCGTTTAATATGTCTGGTTCTCCCTTAATCAGTATTGTGGTGCTCACATACAATTCGGCTTTGTATGTTGAGTCCACGCTGAATAGTATCTATCGACAAAATTATGATGGTGAGTTGGAACTCATCATTGGGGATGATTGTTCTAAGGATGATACTATTGCTATTTGTGAGAATTGGCTTTCTAGGAATCGGTCTCGTTTTGTGCGGTGTGAAGTTGTCAGGGCTCCTGAGAATCGAGGAGTTGTAGCAAACATTAACTCCTGTTATAAAAAATGTAGCGGTGATTGGATTAAAGTTATTGCTGGTGACGACATACTAATGGATGATGCGCTTGTTACGTTGTTACAAGCTGCTGTTGAGCATAAGGTGTCATTTGCCTATTCAGCCTTACGTACTTTTACAGACGATTCGGATATTTTATCGCCCGAGAAACTTACCTATTCTTCCGGGGGGCCGGGAGATGCTTTTGTTGACCTTGAATATGTGTATCGAAAACCCAATTTCTGGGTGAATGCTCCTACGTTCTTTGTTGCATCTAAGCTACTGAAGGAGATTGGTTATGTACCGGAGTTATTCCGTAACATTGAAGATCGTCCTCTTTTTGCTAAAATATTGGCTTCCGGGTATACGATTTGGCATTGTTCTTCTCCAACCGTTTTTTATCGTGTGCATTCTCAATCAATTTCGTCATCGGGTGCAACGGGGCGCTATGCGGAATGTAACTGGTTAACGTACAAACGAATTTTGCGTTCATGTTATCCATTTTGTCGCAGAATCGATTTGGACTTGCGCATGCTTCCTTTATGGATATTGGGGCGAACGGAGCGTAAGAATGTGTTCTATCGGGTATTTCGATTATTTATGCAGTTGCTGTGGCTCATCTGGCGTGCTTGTACATTCATTGTGACTAGAAAATAAAGTTGTAGGACAAAAAATTGCTGCTATATCTTAAGAAAATAAGAGATTGTGTAAACATGAGAACCCTTCTTTTACGATTTATTTCTAAGATTGCTCCTTGTAAAAAGTGGCGTCACAAACTGCGTAATTATCTGAAAATACAGCGTGATGTAGAGCAATATAAAGATAACCTGAAAAGTCAATGTAAAGTTCTGACCAGAGTGCAAGCTCTTCAGCGTCCGGTGAAGGTCTGTTTTATGGTAGTGTTTGACAGCGTTTTTCAGGGAGCTCCGCTATATGAAAAGATGCTGAAAGATAAGCGCTATGAACCTTATATTCTGGTTGTTCCTGATGTAAGCAGAGGTATTCAGCATGAGCGTGAGCAGAGAGAAAAAACGTACAGTACTCTTTCTGGTCGTTATCCCGGTAAAGTTTTTAAATCATGGGATGAAATAACAAATGAGTATAAGGACTTTTCGGCTGAAATGGATATTGTCTGTTCGGCTAATCCATATGATGGAATGACTCACGAGTTTTACAGAATCAGTTATCTTTTTCGTTACGCTTTGCCGATTTTTTTCAATTATGGCTATCCATCATCATGTGTTTCGCTCTACAATGCGAAATCTCTGTTTTACTCTCTGAACTGGCTGGTGTTTTGTGAATCTCCATATCTTTTGAAGGAGCTCTCGGCACACATGATTAACGGTGGCTCTAATCTGAAATTGACGGGTTATATAAAGATGGATGATTTTGCTTTTGTAAAGCAGTATCCGCGAGAACGGAAAAAAATTATTATTGCCCCACATCATACCATTTTGCCGCAAGATAAGGAGTATTTCGGTATTTCTGCTTTCATGGAGTTTGCAGACTGTCTGGTATCACTTCCCGTTCGTTATCCTCAGATTGATTTTGTATTCCGCCCCCATCCTCTTTTAAAAGGTAAATTGTCTGAAGTATGGGGTGAGTCGAGAGCGTTGCAGTATTTTAGAACTTGGGAAGAATACCCTAATGCTATTTTTCAGAATGGCGGTTCTTACTTTGAAACTTTTGCTAATTCCGATGGTATGATACATGATTGTTCTTCATTTATGGCAGAATACCTCTATACGGAAAAGCCGGTTTGCTTTATGCTTAAAGATGAGGAGATTGTGGATAAATTCTTTATTGGTAATGCTAAAGATATGCTGAAGCGTTCATATTTAGCTCGTTGCGCTCAGGATATCGATGATTTTATACGTCAGGTGATTCTTGCTGAAGATGATGTTATGCAAAAGGATCGGGTTGATTATACTAGAAAAGAGGTTGCGTACAATTACCCGCATGCTACAGAGTCGGCACTAAATTATATTTCTGAGGCTTTATTCCTAAATAGGAAGTAATTCGTTAATTTATCAATTTTTAATAATAAGCAATATAAGAATATGCAAGCTATTATTCTCGCAGCAGGTATGGGTAAGCGCCTTGGCGATCTCACACAAAACAACACTAAGTGCATGGTCAAGGTAAATGGGGTTACTTTGATTGAGCGTCTTTTGCGTCAATTAGAAAAGGTGCGAACCCCGGAACCTCTTTCCAAGATTGTTATTGTCACAGGATATGAAGGGAAGAAACTGCAAGAGTTTGTATCTACTTTGGGGATTACGTGTCCGGTAGAGTATGTAGATAATCCTATTTATGCTACTACAAACAATATCTATTCGCTGTATCTGGCAAAAGATTATTTGTTGGCTGAAGATTCTCTGCTCTTCGAGTCTGACCTTATTTTTGAGGATTCGGTTATTGATTGTATAGTACAGAATCCTTATCCCAGCTTAGCGTTGGTTGATAAGTTTGAAAGTTGGATGGATGGAACAGTCGTAACACTAGATGAAGAGGATAACATCAAGCGTTTTATTCCCGGTTCAAAATTTTCATATGAGGCTACGGAAGAATATTACAAGACTGTAAACATTTACAAATTCAGTAAAGAGTTTTCATGCTCACATTATGTACCTTTCTTGGCAGCATATAGCAAAGCTCTTGGTAACAATGAGTACTACGAACAGGTTTTGCGAGTAATTGCTCTGTTAGATAAGCCGGAAATTAAAGCGTTGATATTAAATGGGGAGGCTTGGTATGAGATTGACGATGTGCAAGATTTGGATATTGCTGAGTCCATGTTCTGCGAGCCTTCTGTAAAGCTTCGCAAGATGGAGGGGCGGTACGGTGGTTATTGGCGTTATCCCCGTATCCTTGATTTCTGTTATCTGGTGAATCCTTATTTCCCCAATGATAGACTGATGTCTGAGCTGAAGGCTAATTTTGAAAAGCTTGTGCGCGATTATCCTTCAGGTATGCGCGTGAACAGTTTGTTGGCCGGAAAATATTTTGGTATCAGACAGGATTATGTCTGCGTGGGTAATGGTGCAGCTGAGCTTATTAAAGCTCTCATGGAATCACTTGAAGGTAAGTTGGGTGTCATTTTGCCTACATTTGAAGAGTATCCCAATCGCTTGAGCAGAGAGAGTGTGGTTGCTTATGAAACGGAGGGACAAGATTTCTCCTATACTGCAGACAATCTTATGGATTATTTTAACGACAAAGACATTAGTACTTTGTTATTGGTAAATCCGGATAATCCTAGTGGTAATTTTATAGCTAAAGCTGATTTGTTGAGATTGTGTATATGGAGTCGCAATAAAGGAATTCGATTGATTGTCGATGAGTCTTTTGTGGACTTCTCTGAGGGGACTCCGAATAACACGTTGCTGTGTAATGATATTTTGGAAAGTTATCCGCATATGATTGTGGTGAAGAGTATTTCCAAATCATATGGCGTGCCAGGCCTTCGACTTGGTATTATGGCAAGTAGTGATAAAGATTTTATCGCTTGGCTTAAGAAGGAGGTCGCTATCTGGAATATTAATTCTCTGGGTGAGTTCTACATGCAGATTTTCGGCAAATACGAGAAAAATTATCAGCAGGCCTGTGTTCAGTTTATGAATGAGCGTAAGCGCTTTATGAATGAACTTTCGGTCATTCCTTTCCTTCGTGTTCTGCCCAGTCAGGCGAATTATTTCCTTTGTGAAGTGCTGCCGCCTTATACTTCTCGCCAGCTTACAGAGACTCTCCTTGAGAAGTACAATATCCTCATTAAAGATTGTAGTGGCAAAAACGCCATGAAAGGACGCAACTTTATTCGTATCGCGGTACGCGATACGAAGGATAATAATGCCTTAACCGAGGCAATGAAGCAACTCTGAAACAGGGAAAGTATGGCTGACGTTTTAAACATAACGTTGTGTGGTGGGGGAAATTTGACCCATGCTCAAGCTGCATACTTGGCTCGAAAGGGGCATCGGGTTCATGTGTATACCCGTCGTCCTCAGCAATGGGGCAACAAGCTTTCCTCGTACTTTTTTGATGGGGATTCACGAGAGGTGCAGCTCGCTTCAGTAAGTTCTTGTCCTGAGATAGTAAGTGACAGCGATGTTGTTATTATCTCGTTACCCAGATATGCAATTGCGGGTGTAACGGAACAAATCTATCCCTATCTCAGCAAAGATGCTCTGTTAGTTTATGCTCCCGGTATGCCGGCTTTGCTGAACATGGAAAAGGAGCATCGCTGGTATAATAAGAAGTTGTGTGCATTGTACAAGGTCCCTTTTATCAGCAGAACGGAAATATATGGGCACTCCGTTTCGGTGTTGGGTAGCAGAGATATCAACCGTGTTTGGTATGCACATGAAGATATGGAATGTTATACTCCTCTTCTGGAAGAGTTGTTTGACACTCCTTTGGTTCAACTTTCAAGCGCATATCCATTTCTTCTGACGAACTCAAATCCTTTGCTGCATCCATCTCGATTAGTTGATTTGTTCAGAAACTATGAAAAAGGGGTGTATTATCCACGTAACTTTTTCTTCTATGAGGAGTGGACTGATGCGAGTAGTGAACTTTATATTCAGGCCGATGAGGAATTGCTAAAAATCTGTGAAAAATGTTCAGGTATGACTATCGGAAAAGATATCATTCCTGTGAAGGAATATTATGAATCACTTACGGTGAAAGCGTTGACTCAGAAAATTAACTCGATAACTGCGTTCAAAGGTATTCTTTCACCCATGAAACAAGTAAGTAAAGGCTGGGTGCCGAATTTTGAGTCTCGCTATTTTACTGAAGACATAGCGTGGGGAACAAAGCCCATATGTGATTACGCCAGAGAGGTAGGCGTTGATACTCCGACTTTAGACTATTTCGTGAAGTGGACTGAAAGTATGATTCGAGCTAACGAACATTAAACGAGGGCAGCTTCAAATAAGTAGATGATAGGAGTTCAAAATGTAATTTCTTACGGACGTTCATTGTGCTGCTTGAGCAAATGGTTTTCAGTACGGTACTAAGTCGTTTAGTGGGCTGTTTGTTTGAATTTTTAGGAGCTGTCAATGAAGAAAAATCAAAAAAAGGCTTGCATTTTGGGGGGAAGTGTGGCATATATCTGCAAGTTTATACTGTACCATGCCTAAGGACACGTCTATCAAGAAGATATTGGTCATCGGTTCGGGCCCCATCATCATCGGGCAGGGGTGTGAGTTTGACTACTCCGGCACCCAGGCTTGTAAGACTTTGAGAGAAGAGGGTTACGAGGTAGTGCTTGTCAATTCCAACCCCGCCACTATCATGACGGACCCGGAGACAGCACCGCGCACTTACATTGAGCCGCTTACTCCTGAGTACATTGAGAAGATTATTGCCCGCGAGCAGCCGGATGCCTTGCTGCCCACGCTGGGTGGCCAGACGGCATTGAACGCCGCTATGGAGCTGCACCGCACGGGCGTGCTGGAGAAGTACGGTGTGCGTGTGATTGGTGCTGATGCCGATGCTATCGACAAGGGTGAAGACCGTCAGCGCTTTAAGGACGCCATGCTGAAAATCGGGCTGGATGTGCCGGCTTCGGGCGTGGCTCACAATATGGCCGAAGCATGGGACATTGCTAAGAATGTGATTGGCAACTACCCCATGATTATTCGCCCGGCCTTCACGCTGGGTGGTACCGGTGGCGGTATTGCTTACAACAAGGCTGAATACGAGGAGATTGTACAGCGTGGTCTTGATCTTTCCCCGGTGCATGAGGTGCTTATCGAAGAGTCTCTGCTGGGTTGGAAGGAAATCGAAATGGAGGTTATGCGTGACTGCGCCGACAACTGCATCACCATCTGCTCCATTGAGAACCTTGACCCCATGGGTGTGCACACGGGCGACTCCATTACTGTGGCACCGGCCATGACCCTGACCGCTCGCGAGTATGCAGAGCTGCGCGACGCTTCCTTTGCCATCATTCGTGAGATTGGTGTGAAGAGCGGTGGCAGTAACATTCAGTTTGCTGTGTGCCCGCGCACCGGTCGTCAGGTGGTTATCGAGATGAACCCCCGCGTGAGCCGCTCCTCGGCTCTGGCCTCCAAGGCTACGGGTTTCCCCATTGCCAAGTTCTCTGCCAAGCTGGCCGTCGGTTACACGCTTGATGAGCTTCGCAACGACATCACTAAGGTTTCCCCGGCCTCTTTCGAGCCGACTATTGACTATGTGGTGTGCAAGGTGCCCCGCTTCACCTTCGAGAAGTTTAAGAAGGCCGATGAGCGCCTGACCACCGCCATGAAGAGCGTGGGTGAGGTGATGAGTATCGGTGCTACTTTCAAGGAATCCCTGCAGAAGGCTCTCCGCTCTCTGGAGACCGGTCGCTGGGGCTTTGGTTTCGATGCCAAGGAGCCTCAGAACCCCACTCGTCAGGAGATTGCTGCTAAGCTTTCCGTGCCGAATGCCGACCGTATCTTCTGGATTCAGACCGCATTTGTCAACGGCTTCACCGCTGAGGAGATTGTTGACCTTACTCAGATTGACCCGTGGTTCATTGACCAGCTGCAGCAGCTGGCTGAGGCCGGTATGCAGCTGAAGACTCTCGACCTGCGCGAGGCTAAGAAGCTGGGCTTCTCCGACCGCCAGATTGCTTATGCTCGCGGTTGCTCCGAGGATGAAGTGCGTGCTGAGCGAAAGGAAAAGGGTATTCTGCCTACCTATCGTCTGGTGGATACCTGCGCCTCTGAGTTCGAGGCTATTACGCCCTATTACTACTCCTCCTACGGTGAGGAGCAGGAGGCTCGCATCTCCGACCGCAAGAAGATTATGATTCTGGGCGGTGGCCCCAACCGCATCGGTCAGGGTATTGAGTTCGACTACTGCTGTGTGCACGCCTCTTTCGCGTTGAAGGAGCTGGGCTACGAGACCATCATGGTCAACTCCAACCCCGAGACGGTTTCCACCGACTACGATACCTCCGACAAGCTCTACTTCGAGCCGCTCACTCTTGAGGACGTGCTCAATATCTGCGACGTTGAGAAACCCGTGGGTGTCATCGTGCAGTTCGGTGGTCAGACCCCGCTGAACCTCGCCGCTGCTCTTGCTGAGCGTGGTGTACCCATTATCGGCACCAGCCCCCGCAGCATTGAGCTGGCTGAGGACCGCAAGTACTTCTCCGCCCTGCTGGACGAGATTGGCCTGCGCCAGGCTGAGGCCGGTACCGCCACAAATGAAGAGGAGGCCGTAGCTGTTGCTCAGCGCATCGGTTTCCCGGTGCTGGTTCGCCCCTCCTTCGTGCTGGGTGGCCGCGCCATGATGATTGTGTACGATGAGCAGGAGCTGCGCACCTACATGCGCGAGGCTGTGGATGCCTCTCCCGAGCGTCCTGTGCTGGTAGACCGCTTCCTGCAGAATGCTCTGGAAATCGACGTGGACGTTATTGCCGACGGCGAGATGAGCGTGGTAGGTGCCATTATGCAGCACGTTGAGCCCGCCGGTATTCACTCCGGTGACTCCGCCTGTATGATTCCGCCCAACAAGGTGAGCGACAAGATGCACACTGAGATGATGCGCGCTGCCAAGGAGCTCGCCGCCAAGCTTAACGTGAAGGGGCTCATGAATTGCCAGTTCGCCATTAAGGATGAACAGCTCTATGTAATTGAGGTAAACCCCCGCGCTTCCCGTACGGTTCCCTTCGTCTCTAAGTCCATTGGTGTGCCGCTGGCTAAGCTGGCTGCCAAGGTGATGAGCGGTATGAAGCTCAGCGAGCTCGGTTTCACCAAGGAAATCGTGCCGCCCTACTACACCGTTAAGGAGGCCGTGTTCCCCTGGAACCGTTTCCCTGGCATCGACGTTGTTCTGGGACCGGAGATGCACTCTACCGGTGAGGTGATGGGCATCGATACCGACCCTGAGCTGGCTTACATGAAGAGCCAGATTTCCGCCTTCAACCCGCTGCCTGAGAAGGGGCTCGTCTTCATCTCCGTGCACGACCGCGATAAGGAGACGGTAACGGAAATTGCCCGCAATATTGCCGACGCCGGGTTCGACATCTGCGCCACCAAGGGCACGATGATTCACCTGCTGCAGAACGGTATTGAGTGTGAGCGCGCTTACAAGGTGCTCGAGGGTCGTCGCCCCAACATTGTGGACCGTATTAAGAATGGCGATATCGCCTTCGTTATCAATACACCCGGCTCTCATGACGCCCGTGAGGACGAAGTGGCTATCCGTGCCGCTACCGTCAACACCAAGGTGTCCTACGCTACGGATCTTTCCTCCGCCCGTGCTTGTGCCGCAGCTATTCTGTACAACAAGAACAAGGTGGCCGGAGTGCGCACATTGCAGGAGTTCCACGCTGCCAACTGAGAGCGAGAACCTGGCTGAACCATTAAAATGGAAAGGGCGGTCTGCAAAGACCGCCCTTTCTCGTAAATGACTTGAGCGAAATTATCCGCTTTGTGATATAGGCCGGATTATTTAAGCCTGCTCCGCCAGCGTGGCGTAGTAATGCTCCAGTAGGGAGATGATGCGCCCTCGCTCATACGGGGCAAAGGAAGCCCAACCGGCTGCATCCAGCTCCATCCAGGATGTTTTGATATTGGAGAGCATTTCGGCACCGGCAGGGGAGAGCGCGATGATGCGGCGGCGCTTGTCTACCGTAGCTCCTGTGCGGGTAATAAGGCCAGCGGCCTCCAGTTGGCGCAGCAGCAGGTTAACATGCTGGCGGCTCAGTTCACGGGCATCGGCCAAGGCTGAGGGCTCCATGCCCTGCGGGGCGGCTTGCAGGCTCTCCAGCAGCAGGTATTCATTGTACGAAAGGTGCACACGGCGCAGAACCGCATTGAAGGCGTTGTCGATATTCTTCCACAAAGTCATCCAACGCTGAAAAAAATCACTATCTGTATCGCTCATAAAGTTGGTTTTATTATGTGCTTTTTCGACCGGATGTCAAGTATTATGCCTGACTTTCTTGGCGCTACTTGCTTAATGTACGGAAGTTTTTCAGCAAATTTTGCAGGGAAAAGCAAGAAAAACTGCACAGAGTGTGCAAAATTTGCTAATCCTGAATGGTCATCATATCAACTAACTGTAGAAAATAGTTTGTCGACCAGATTTGGAGGGATGCTTGATTTTTAATGAATGGGGCAACATCGGCTTTAACGTCTGCGATGGATGTCGATTCTATTTTGGCTTTCAGGAGCTCTTTGAACAAGACCGGCGTAATAGAGCCTCGAGAGGCAGAGCCGAATTGGTATGAACGTTCGCAGAAATGATTAAAGTTCAGAGGGATATTGTTCCTGATATACCATTCGAAGTCGTACCAATCTCGACCTTTAACCCGATTTTTCCAGTTTCTGAAGATGAGGGCATGCATCTTGCCGGCGAAAAGGCAGGGTAGGGTAAAGGCCCGCGTATAGAATGAACAGGGAAGCATGAGGAGTTTTTCTTCAGTCTCAAACTTCAGGGGTGGTGAGGTGTCGACTTCGAGCTTAATATTAATGAGCCTACCTCGTTCAAGCTTGATATTGTACTGCGCAGTATTGCTTTTGAGGAAGGCAGAATGGATGGCGCTTCGGTGAGATTTTGTTTTTATACTGATGTCTACATGCTGATGGAGTTGCGCAAACTCATTGTGTATGTGTTCAAACCAGGGTTCCAGCGTAAAATCCGGCTCTGGTGCGAGAAGTGAGAAATCCATGTCTTCGGAGAAGCGTTGCAAACCATGAAAAATACGCAGACAAGTGCCGCCGTAGAACGCTGCTTTGTTGAAGAAGCCCCCGCGGGCCAGGGCTGCAAGCGTTATCTGCTGCATAACCTCGCGTATGGCATGGAGTTGCTCCTCCTTATTTTGGCACTTGTATCGTGCCATCATGGATTCAAAAACGCTGCTGTTCATGGCGTATAAATTTTTCGAGATTTTTGAGGTCGTTATTCTTTTTATGTGCAGCTTCTGCGCATGCGGCTATCAGGTCTGCATTCATACCAGCGATGGCTTCCATGTCTGCTCGTAAATAGATTTCGGCATATTCCCGGGCTGCTTTCGGTGTTTGCAGTCTCAATCCCGGCGTAGCCAGTATGAGATCACACAGGGCTTTTTCCGGTGTGGCACTAAGGTAGTAATATCCTTGTTCCGTTTGGACGCTTCGTATGCCCACTGCGAAATACGCAGCAGGTACCTGAGTGTATTCATAGTGACCTGTTGCGTTGTCAAAACTCCTGCTGCGTGCCAGACAGGATGAACGAATGCTGTATACTCGCTCGGGTATAATTCCGGCTTCGGCGAGCACGGTTTCGTAGGATACGTATGATGGCCCCAGCAAATGATTGGCAATAAGGCCGTGGCTGTAACCTTGCGCTGTGTTGCACACATAGAGGTCGCGCCGCAGAGATATCAGTTCACCCCTACGTTCCAATAATTGAATCCGAGCACGGGGAGAGCGGTAATCCTTCAGGGTGTTTTGAAGGATGCCGCTGTTGATGGGTACACTCCCGAATCTTTCTGCTAGAGCCAATGACATTTCTCCTCCTCTCTTTAGGAAGAAAATAGCAAATTTTGCAGGGAAAAGCAAGAAAAACTGCACAAAGTTTGCAAAAATTGCTAGATGGCGAGAGCAAAGAAGGCGGGAGATTGGCGGTAGGGGACCGCTTTTAGGGCACGATGCTAACGGGAGTGCCGATTTTCACGAGCTCAAACAGGGTGAGCATATCCTGCGGGGAGAGGCGGATGCAGCCGTGGGAGGCCGGGGTGCCGAGGAGCGCCGTCTCGTTGGTACCGTGGATGTAGATGTAGCGGGAGCGGGTGTTGGCGTTGTGCGGCTCCAGCCCGTGGAGAGCCAGAATACGGGTCAGAATGGCATCCTCACCGCGTGCTGCTTCGGGGTAGAGGCCGACCGGGATGCGCCCGCGGAACACCGTCAGGAGGGGTGCGTTTTCGCCATGCTTGGAGCATATTTCAAAGCGCCCCGGCGGCGTGCGGCCGGAGCCCGGCTCCGTGCCCACACCGGCCTTGCCGGTGGAGCACTCGAAGCACAGCTGGCCGAGCCGCAATTTTTGCTCGCTGACGGATACGGTAATCATACCGGGATTAATATCTGTAGGCTTCAGCCTTGTAGGGGCCCTCAACCTTCACGCCGATGTAGTCGGCCTGTTTTTGAGTGAGGGTGGTGAGGTGCACTCCCAGCTTGGCAAGGTGCAGGCGGGCAACCTCCTCATCGAGCACCTTGGGCAGCACCTGTACGGTGTTGGCGCGAGTGCCGCGGTCCTGCCACAGTGCAATCTGAGCCAGCACCTGGTTGGTGAAGCTGTTGCTCATTACGAAGGAGGCGTGGCCGGTAGCGCAGCCCAGGTTCACTAGGCGACCTTCTGCCAGCAGGTAAAGGCTGTGGCCATCCGGGAAGGTGTATTTGTCCACCTGAGGCTTAATGTTGGTGCAGATGATGCCCTCACGGCTCTGCAGACGGGCAACCTGAATCTCATTGTCGAAGTGGCCGATGTTGCAGACGATAGCCTGGTCTTTCATCTTCTCCATGTGTTCGAGCGTGATGATATCGCAGTTGCCGGTGGTGGTTACATAGATGTCGGCCGTGCCGAGAGTATCCTCCACCGTGAGCACGCGGTAGCCCTCCATCGCGGCCTGCAGGGCGCAGATGGGGTCGATTTCGGTAACGATGACCTGCGCTCCCAGACCACGCAACGCCTGAGCACAGCCCTTGCCTACATCGCCGTAACCGCAGATAACGGCTACCTTGCCGGCAATCATCACGTCAGTCGCACGCTTAATGCCATCGGTAAGGCTTTCGCGGCAACCGTAAAGATTATCAAACTTGCTCTTGGTTACAGAGTCGTTCACATTGATGGCCGGGAAGAGCAGGCGACCGTCGCGCTCCATCTGGTAGAGACGGTGTACACCCGTGGTCGTCTCTTCCGACACACCCTTAATCTCGGGCATCCAGCGGTGGAAGATGCCGGGTTGCTCGGCGCCGATGCGCTTGAGCAGCGCCTTGATAACGCCTTCTTCTTCGCTGGAGGAGGGAGTGTTTACCCACTCATCGCCGTTTTCCATTTCGTACCCCTTGTGCAGCAGCAGCGTAGCATCACCGCCGTCATCCACCAGCAGTTGCGGGCCAAGGCCATCTTTGTGGCTCAGGGCCTGCCAAGTGCAGTCCCAGTATTCCTCGAGGGTCTCGCCCTTCCAGGCAAACACAGGCACCCCGGCTGCGGCAATGGCTGCTGCGGCGTGGTCTTGTGTGGAGAAAATGTTACAGGAAGCCCAGCGTACCTCTGCACCAAGAGCAACGAGGGTTTCGATGAGGATTGCCGTCTGAATAGTCATGTGCAGCGAGCCGGTAATGCGTACACCTGCGAGCGGTTGTTGGGGGCCGTACTTCTCCCGGCAAGCCATGAGGCCGGGCATCTCGTACTCTGATACCTGAATTTCCTTGCGTCCCCACTCCTGCAGGGAGATATCTGCCACCTTATAGTCTGCTGTTGTGTTCATGCTGAAGAGCATTGTACCCTTTCTCGCGTCATTCGTCAATTCTAAGTTGACTTGCGTACCTAACTCGTGTACTGTTCATTGGTATGAGAATGTTATTTTCTGCTTCAATAGCCAGCCTTGCTTTGTCTGCCGCTTTATCAGCAGCTCCTTCTGCGCCGGTATTGCAAAGCCCCGGCGTAATCCCGCAACCTCTGAACATGCAGGTGGCAATTGGGCAGCCCGGCTTTGCTATGGAGCAGGGTATTAAGGTGCACTATACTATCAGCCGTAGTGAGATAGGTCGCGCTGCCATTCGTGCGCTGATGGCCGCCGGGCTGGCGGTACAACCCGAGGAAAATGTGAGCGAGCTCACCGTGGAGCAGGTGGAGCATGAAAACAAAGAGTGGTACTCCATACAGGTAACACCGCAATGTATTACGCTTAAAGTAGCTGCACCTCAGGCGCTTCACCTTGCCGCTCAGACCTTGGCACAGAGTGTGGGTGCGGATTCTGATGGTAAGTCTGCGCTGCCGTCCATGGTGGTGACCGATGCCCCTCTGCTGCCTTACCGCGGTTTGATGCTCGACCCCTGCCGTCACCCGCAGACTGTGGAGGAGACCAAAAAGATGCTGCGCATCATGGCTCGTTACAAGCTTAACCACCTGCATTGGCACTTGGCTGATGACCAGGGCTGGCGCATCGAGATAAAAAAATACCCCCGCCTGACCGAAGTGGGCTCTCACCGTGCCGAGACTCCCACCCTGGCCAATCATGAAGTGGGAGATGGCACCCCGACCCAACCTTTTTACTTTACACAGGATGAAGTGCGCGATGTGGTATCATATGCTCATAGCTTGGGAATCACCGTGATACCAGAGATTGAGGTGCCCGGGCATTCCTCTGCCGCGATTGCAGCCTATCCTGAGCTGGGTAATCACGACGTGCCCGGCTATGCGCCGCAGGTGGCCACAACCTGGGGCGTGCTGCCTTATACCTACGCCCCCAAGGAGGTGACGATGAGGTTCCTCAACGATGTTTTTGCCGAAGTGTGTGCTTTGTTCCCCCGCGCTAAGTTTGTGCATATCGGCGGTGATGAGGCGCCCCGCGACCAGTGGCAAAAGAGCCCCTTTGTGCGCAGCTTTATGCAGGAGAATGGCATGCGTCATGCCGGTCAGGTTCAGCATTGGTTTACACACCGCATGGCTGAACTGCTGGCCGGGCATGGTCGCCGCATCGTCGGGTGGGATGAAATTATTGACGATGGTGCCGTTCCCGGTGACGCCGTGGTCATGTACTGGCGCTCCTGGGTGCGCCCATCATCGCTGTTGCGAGCTCTTCGCTCCGGTCATGATGTCATTCAGAGCCCCGACTCACACTTCTATTTCAATTTCAGTCAGGGTAAGCTCCCGGCGGACCCCGCCTATCGCCCTCATGGCAGTTTGACGGCTGAGCAGGACTGGCGCCATGTCTATTCCTACAATCCTGTGCCGGCCGGGCTTACGCCGGAGCAAAAAAAACACTTGATAGGTTTGCAGGCAAATTGCTGGAGTGAAAGCATTGCGGATGGCCGCAAGTTGGAGTATCAGACCGTACCTCGAATCTGCGCTTTGGCTGAGGTGGCCTGGCGACCGGCAGAGCTGCGCAGGGCAGATGAGTTTCTTCAGCGTATCAGGGCACAATATCCCTGGTTTGAGCAGCAGAAAATTAACTATCGCCGTGAGGACGGTACCCCGGCGCTCCCCTGATAGAGGAAAACCTGCGGTGTAAATGACCATGGCTGTCTGTATTCATCATTGCCAAACGGCAGTCACAGGCGTATAATGACCGCATACAGGAGATTCAAACGATGCATACGCTCAGATACGAACCTATTCCCGCTGCTTTTTACGTTGGCCGTCGTGATAAGCTTGCCGCGCAGCTGCCGGCCGGTAGTCTGGTGATTGTACACGCCAACGACATTTATCCCACCAATGCTGATGGCACGCTGCTGCACCATCAGAATGCCAACCTCTTTTACCTGACCGGCATTGATCAGGAGGAAACCGTGCTGCTCATGCGTGTGAAGGAGAACGGCGCTCATGAGGATACGCTGTTGCTGCGCGAGACCAATGAGCACATCGTTATCTGGGAGGGGGCACGCCTTACTCAGGAGACCGCTACGCAGATGAGCGGTGTTGAGGATGTACGCTGGACAACGGCTTACCATGCGCTGCTGGCTGAGTGGGTGCCTACTGCCAAAGAGTTGTGGCTGGAGCAGGATAATCACCCCCGCCGCAATACTTACGTGCAGACCCGCAACGCCCGCATGCAGGTCGCGCTGCAGGCGGCATACCCCGATGTCGTGGTGAAGAGCCTGTACGACATTCTGGCCGATATGCGCCTGGTGAAGACTGAGGAGGAGCTGGTGCAGCTGCGCGAAGCCTGCCGTATAACCGGCGAGGGCTTCGTAGAAGTGTTGCGCCACATTAAGCCCGGCATGGGTGAGTGGGAGATGGAGGGTATGCTCAGCTCAGCCTATATCTGCCGCCGTGCCCGTAAGTTCTCCTTTACGCCCATCATTGCCTCCGGTAAGGATACCTGTGTACTGCACTATATCTCCAATCATAAGCGCTGTGAGGAGGGTGACCTCATCCTTTTCGATATCGGTGCTGAGTACGGTGGCTATGCCGGCGATATGACCCGCACGGTGCCTGCTAATGGTACATACTCTCCCCGCCAGAAGGCTGTATACGAGGGCTGCCTGGCTGTGCACCGCTATGCCCGCGAGATTATGCGCCCCGGCCTGAAGAAGAGCGAGTATGAGCGCCTAGTGCGTGTGCGCATGGCAGCCGAACTGGTTAAGCTGGGGCTTCTGACTCAGGAGGAGGTGGATGCCGCCCCTGAGAATCCCCTCTGCGTGCGTAAATACTTCATGCACGGCACATCCCACCCCATTGGCATCGACGTGCATGATGTCGGCCCGGCTGATCCGGTCTTTGCCGTGAATCAGGTATGGACGATTGAGCCCGGTATTTACATTCCGGCTGAGAAGATTGGTATTCGTATCGAGACGGATGTAGTTATCCATGAGGACTCTACCGAAGACCTCATCCCCAACGCTCCGCTGGATGTTGCCGACATTGAAGCGATGATGAAGGGCTGACGAGAGCTCTGAGCTGATAATTTAAGAGCCGCAGGCCGGAAGGTCTGCGGCTTCTTCAGATATGGGTGAGGGGGGCTTAATGCTTTTTGCGCAAGCTGTGGAGGCGCTGCTCCATCTTGGGGCGCAGGTGGTGCTCAATCCATGCATAAGCGGCCTCCAGCCCCTCTGATTTGAAAATGCGGCCAATCTGAGCCTCTACGCCGGTAGCATTGCCGGTAAGGCGCAGGAAGTCATTGCTGGTAAACTCGATGAACAACTTGCCGTCAATCTGCCCGCGGAAGGAGAGAATCCACTCTCGTACATAAAGAGCCAGAATAGCATCGCCCACCCAAGCTTGGGCACGGATGACGGGGTCTAAATCAGGAGGTAAGGCAGACATGGCGGAAAACGTGTTATTGTGTGTGCGCACTCAGGCGGTAGTGGCGGGCAGTATGTCAGCCGTGACGGCAGGTGCACCGGGTTCTACCGCAGGAGGGGGCATGAGCTGTTGCAGGCGGCGCTGTACCTCGGCCTCGGCATCAGGCCCCCAGTAGCCGGAGTCCAGCTCGATGGCAATGCTGCTGTAGGGCAGGCGCGTATTGGTACGAATGTAGAGAATTCGGAAATCTTTTGCGGCCTGAGCCAGTTGCATGTCAATCACGCGGCTGTTGACTTCGTAGTAAAAGCGACCGAGCAAGAGCTTGGCAAGCTCGCGGCGATGTTCTTCAATCCCCGGTGCACGTTCTTCCGGTACAACATTCAGCTCATGGCTTACCCAGATTCTCGGTACCAGCGCTCCCTCGATTTCGAGCAGGTCGAGCACTTCCCGGAAGGTTTCTACAGTATTTGCCGGTACATTGATGCTGACAATACCGGTGCCGGCGGGCAGGGGGGCGGCTGGATCGGCTACCACTACCCAGTTGCGGGCGCCCAGTTGCAGCAGATTGGGGGCAATACGGGCGCGAGCTAAGTCAATATCGTTCACCACGTTAGGCCCCATCTGTTGGCAGCAAGTCAAAGCGGCGGCTGCCGTCAGAACGGCCGCCGCCTTGTATAAAGAGCTGAGGATGGTGCGTTTCACCGTAGTGAGCGCTGGCTGGCTGCTCCTCTTTTTAACCACGGGCGCGGGGCTCGCGCTCGCCGGCGGTCTTAACGCCGGGCAGAGTGGTGAAGGGGCCGCCTTCGGTGGGAGCTTTTTCCGTAAAGGCTACGCCGGGCAGCTCGGTGGGCTTGCCGGCCACGGGGAAGTCCTTGCGCAGCGGGTGGTAGGGGTAACCATCCCACATCATGATGCGGCGCAGGTCGGGGTGCCCCACGAACTCAATGCCCATGAGGTCGTACTGCTCGCGCTCCAGCCAGTTGGCAGAGCGCCACAGCGGTACCATGGTGGGTACGGCGCAGTCGGCTTCACTTACAGGACAGCGTACCAGCAGGTTGGCGCCGGTCTCGGCCTGAGTGATGGTGTAGTTAACCTCGAAGCGGGGCTCTTCTCCCAGATTGTCAACGGAAGAAATGCAGGTGAGCATATCAAAACCGCAGCCATCCTTGGCGTAGGTCATAACCTCTACAAGGTCGGCAGGAGCGATGGTAAGGGTGATGTCGCCGCGGAACTCTTTGCGGCCTACCTTGGGATAACGAGCGCACAGGCGGTCAGCGGCCTGGGTCTGAAGTGTGGTGAGATCTGCCATGGTACGTGTTGTGGTTGGGGGCTCGCTTGAAAATCAGTCGGTGATGGACATCTTGGTGGTGATGGTGTCGGCATTCTGGGCAACGCGCGGCTCGTGGGTCTTGAAGAAGCCCTTGAGCGGGTGCTCTGTGTCCATAATCTTCTCCTTCAGCGTCATCAGACCCTGCAACAGAGCCTCAGGACGGGGAGGACAGCCGGAGATGTATACGTCTACCGGTACAATCTTGTCCACACCCTGCAGCACGGAGTAGGAGCGGAACATGCCGCCGGAGCAGGCGCAGGCACCACAGGCAATGCACCACTTGGGTTCAGGCATCTGGTCCCAGATGCGGCGTACCAGCATAGCCATCTTGTAGGTAATGGTACCACAGATGAACATGAAGTCTGCCTGGTGAGGGGTGTAACGGTTTACTTCAGAACCGAAGCGTGAAATATCGTAGCGGGAGCAGGCGGTTGCCATGTATTCAATAGCGCAGCACGAGGTACCCATCGGCATGGGCCAGAGGGAGTGTTGCTGCACCCAGTTGATAGCAGCCTCGGCAGTGGTGTAGAGGAAGCCACCGTCCGCATCCGGGTCGCACATGTAATTCTGTTCGATTTCCTGAAGATTATCACTTGCCATAACGTACGTTGCAGGGGGTGATGTCATGCTACCCTGCTGGGGACAGCATACCCTATTTCTGGCCGTCAGGCAAGTCAAATTTGTGTATGGCGCGTATATTTACCTGCTTTTGCGCCCGCGCATGACTGTGTGTTACGAAATAATTGCCGGTGAAATGCCCTAATAAATGCTTGACTCTGTTGGATGGGTCGAGTAAATTATGAGCGTATGAACGCACGCTCTCTTAACTGGACCGCCACCTTGATGGCGTTGGCCATGACGGTCTCTCTGCCTGCTCGCGCGCAGGAAACTACGGGGGATCCTTTCTTGGATGCCATGCTGAGTGATCAGAAAAAGGCTGAAGAAGCAGAAGCTCAGAAGGCTGAGGCTGAAGCTGCTATGCGTGGCGCTGCAGCTGAGACTACTGAGGAGGATGAGGCCGATAAGCCCGCCCCTGAGGCCCGCCTTACTCGCCCGATGGATGATTTGGAGGGCGTGAGCGATTCCATCATGGAGCGCGAGTTTGGCGAAGGTACGGCTGTTTTTGTGAACGAAGGTTTGTACGAAGGCAAGTCCGTGAAGTCGGTGAGCGTGCGCTACATCTCCGGTCAGCGCGTTTTGCCTGACAGTCGTCTGCTTGACGTGGTGCAGACACGCGCCGGTGCTGAGTACAGCAGCTCGCGTGTGAACGAAGATCTTGAGCGCCTCATTCAGCATGGTTTGGTGGATGGCGATGCCCGCGTAGCTGTAGAGCCCTCCGGCAATGGTGTGCGCGTTATTTTCGAGGTGCGTCCTGCCAGCGTGATGGCCGGTGTAGGTTTTACCGGCAATACCCGTTTTGATGATGAAGAGCTGCGCGAAATGTTGCAGGAATCGCCCGATGCATCGGGGCTGAAGCCCGGCAGCGATATTCTGCGCTCGGGTGTGGCCTTTAACGATCAGAGCCTTGCTGCTGCCCGTGCCCGCATCATTAAGGGTTACTACGAAGCCGGTTATCCCGACACTAAGGTGACATGGCGCTATGCTAAGACCTCTCGTGAAGGTTACAGCGATGTGATGTTTGACATCGAGGAAGGTCGTGAGGTGCGCATGCAGCACATTAACTTTGAAGGTAACACCGCCTTTGATGATGTGCAGCTTCGTCAGGTGATGAGCACTAAGGAGCGCGGCCTCTTTACCTGGATTACCAAATCCGGTCGTGTGGACCGCGAACAGCTGGAAGATGATTTGGACAAGGTGGTGCGCCTGTACCGCAACTATGGTTATCTGCGTGCCCGTGTAACCAATGTGGAGTACTTCGATAAAGGTAAGGAAGATGGCCCGCAGAAGCTTACTATGCGTGTAAGCATCGATGAAGGTCCGCTCTATAAGGTGCGTAATGTCAGCTTCTCCGGTATCTCGGTGTATAAGCCCGAAGAACTGATGCCCGGTCTGAGTATGATTGGTGGCGACATTTATTCGCTGCAGAAGGTGGCGGATGATACGACGATGATTCGCAACTACTACGGTGCCAAGGGCTATGCTGATGCCGACGTTCGCCCCGATATCAACGAGGTGGGCGTAGATGATGAGGGGCGACGTCTGGTGGATATCGCTTACTCTGTGCATGAAGGCGGTCGCTACGCTGTGGGGCGCATTAATGTGCTCGGCAATACTAAGACTAAGCAGCACGTCATCCTGCGTGAGCTGCCCCTGAAGCCCGGTCAGTACCTTAACTCTGTTGACCTTGAGACCGCTCGTAAGCGCCTGAGCAACCTCAACTACTTCAGCGGTGTGGAGATTTCGCAGACTGCCTCTGCCACGGCCGGCTACCGCGACATTAATGTCAACGTTCAGGAGAAGATGACCGGCAGCTTCAGCGTGGGTGTGGCTTTCTCCTCCGTTGAGAACGTATATCTGTACGCCTCCGTCACTCAGTCTAACTTCGACATTGGTGGCTTTACCGACGGCACCTTCGTGGGTGGCGGCCAGCGCCTCTCCATCTCCGGTCGTCTGGGTACCGATACACAGAGCGCCTCCATTTACCTGTTGGAGCCTTGGTTCCTTGACCGTAAGATTTCTCTGGGTAACGAGCTGTATTACTCGCAGTCGACCTATATGAGTGATTACTACGAGCAGAAGAACCTCGGTTATGCCATCACTCTGCGCAAGGCTATCAACGACCTCAACAGCATTAAGCTGGAGTACCGCATCGAAAATTACGACCTCATCGATGAGGCCGGTGCGCCCATCTTCTTCCGTGAGAATGCCGGTAAGTTCACTCGCAGCAATATTCGCATGGCTTACGAGTACGACTCACGCGATGCTCAGATTACTCCCCGCAAGGGTGGTAACTTTGAGGTGTTCGGCTCCTGGTCCGGCCCCGGCAGCACGGTTGAGACCGTCAGCGCCGGTATTAACGGTTCGTACTACTACAACTCGTTCTGGGATTCCATTTTCAGCGTCAACTTCGGTTTGCAGACGGTGGATACTGTTGACAGCGACGAGGAAGTACCGCTCTTTGAGCGCTGCTACCTGGGTGGCCCGAACAACCTGCGCGGTTTCCGCTATCGCGACGTAGGCATGGTTGATGAGGCTCTTGCCGGCGATGAAACGATGGGTGGCCGCAGCTCTGCATACGCTCAGTTTGAGGTAACTCTGCCGCTGGTGGATTCCATGCGCTTTGCCATGTTCGCTGACGTTGGTTTTGTGAATGAGGAGGCTTGCGACTTCTCTTCCTCCAACCTCTCGGCCGACGTCGGTGTGGGTCTGCGTCTGAACCTGCCCATGGGCCCGATTGCTGTGGACTACGCCATTCCGGTGAAGACCGGCGAGGCTATCGACCGCAGCGGTCAGTTCCAGTTCTACGTGGACTACAAGTACTAAAAATCTATTCAGCAATCCCCGGCAGCTTGTGTTGCCGGGGATTTTTTTTACTCGATGAAGCGAGGCCGCATCATTCTGCTTATCCTGTTGCTGTTGGTGGTATTGCACCTGGTACAGATGCTGCGCGGGGAGCTTTTGTTGCGCGACGTGGCGGAAACTCCTGTGGGCACGTTGCTGCATGGAAGAACGCAGGAAGGGCATCCTGTGGGGGGTGTCCGTCGCGCCGATGGAACTTTGCGCATGGCCTGCGCAGGGTATTCGTACGATGTGCTGCCTTTTGGTATCGCCACGCGCAATGGCCTGACGGTGGCTCTGCCGGATGGTTCCCGCCACTGCTATACTCGCCTCTGGTGGGCAGATGTTGAGAATCGTTTTGGCTGGTTGGGAATGTCCGGTCTGGAGAAGTGTGTGTCTCTGATTTTATGTTGTGCCGATGGTGCTTCGGAGGTGGCTGTCAATGGCCATTTATTCCGTATTGCGCCTCCGCTTCCGGCTCCCCGGTATACCGAACAGGAAGTTTTGCAGAAACTTCAGGATTATTTTCGCAACTGAGTTCATAAGATGAATGCTAAAAGCAAGATAGTTATCGCCCTGTTTTCTGCTTTTCTGTTGAGCAGTTGCGTGTCCTCCGTGTCAGATTATTGTTTTTACAAGGCTTGGGTATCGGATGAAGGTGTGTGGTTTGAGCAGGAACCCCGCGAGATGTACAAGGTGGGGGATACTTATTACGCCAGGGCAAAGCGTGGGCGTGTGCGAGGAGCCCAGCGGGGGTGGCCATCGCGCGCGCTTGTGTTTGAAGGCTCGCTGCGGCGCTTTGAGTGGCTACCGGATGGTGCGGAGGCAGAGGATGTGTACGTGACGATGAATCCTCGGTACAGCTATACACCCATGCTGGCGATGAACGGCCATTGCACCACTCTGCTGCCGGGCAGGGCCGAGCGAGTCGCCATCCCGGATGGTGCGGATATGGGGTGTTTCCACGAGGGGCATAATATGGGGGCGAGGTATAAGGACTGGCACCAATGCTACCTGTATCCGACGGGAGCTTTGCTGTATTGCACGGTGGATATTCCCTGCAGCATCATCGGTTCGACCGGCATGTTGATGTACATGCTCCTGCAGGAGTACGGCCCGTTCTGATGGTGGCTCGCTGCGACGCTTAGCTCAATGGTTCCGGGGGCTGAGAAGGTTATCGGCTGTTTTTTCTGAGCTGATTGAGCTGCCTGCGCATTTTCTGGGTGAGTTCCGGGTGTTGTGCAGCAATGTTGTTCTTTTCCTGCAGGTCGTCTGACAGGTCATAGAGGTGCTCAGTCTTGCCTTGCTGATAGTACTTGTATTTGCCACATCGCAGGGCGAGAATGCCGCCGTTGTTGCTCTCGACAATATGAGGGGCACCAGTGGTGTCCTGCCCCAGCAGGGCGGGGAGCTGGTTGCGACTGTCGGGCATTGCGCCGGCGGGGACATCAACCCCGGCCAGTTCTGCGAGGGTGCGGGCGATATCCACCTGGCTCACCAGCGCAGCGCTGTCGCCCCGGGTGGTATGTCCGGGCCAGGATACGATGAAAGGTACACGTGTACTGCCCTCCATGATGCCGTATTTGCCGCCGGCCAGCTTGCCATCGCGCCATTTACCGGCACTCATGGGTGCCACGGGGTTATGGCCCTTGCAGTCGCGAATGGAGCCATCGAAGTAGCCATCGTTGATGACGGGGCCGTTATCGCTGCTGAAGATGAAGAGGCAATCGCTGTAGCCGTGCTGTGTAAGGGCGGCGCGCAGGCGGCCTAGGCAGTCATCCATCTGGATGGTCACATCGCCTCGGATACCCATGCCGCTCTTGCCGATGAAGCGTTTGTGAGGGTCGCGGGGGACGTGGATGTCGTTGGTGGCGAAGTATAGGAAGATGGGTTTGTTCATCCGCTCGCTTTCGGCAATGAAGCTGATGGCTTCGTTTGTCAGGCGGTCGGCCATGTCCTGATCTTTCCACAGGGCAGCTTTGCCTCCTTTCATATAGCCGATGCGCGGTATGCCGTCAATAACGGCACAATTATGCTGGGGCCCGTTGCTGTGAGCGTGGGGCTTGAGCAATTGCGGGTGGGTGCTGCCCAGCGGTTCACCCTTGAATGGCTTTTTGTAGCTTACTTCGATGGGGTCTGCCGGGTCTAAGTCTACCACGTTGCCATTCTTCAGGTAAACGCAGGGTACGCGGTCGCCTGTGGCCGCGAGGATGAAGGAGTAATCGAAGCCTACTTCATTGGGGCCGGGGGAGATGGGGCGGTTCCAGTTGGTGTCTTCCTCACCTCTGCCGAGCCCGAGGTGCCACTTGCCGATGACTGCGGTTCGGTAGCCGGCTTGCTGCATAAGGGCAGGTAGGGTGGCGCGTTCATCGGTGGTGGGGAGGATGAGCTTGGCATCTCCGGGCAAGATGCCTGTGCCTTTGCGGCGCCAAGCGTATTCACCCGTAAGTAAGGAGTAGCGCGAGGGGGTACAGACGGAGTGCGTGCTATGAGCATCTGTAAAGCGTAATCCCTCATCTGCCAGTTTGTCGAGGTGGGGGCAGGGTACTTTGTCGCACCCGTAGGTGGAGGTATCGTTGTAGCCTAAATCATCGGTGTAAAAGATAACAATGGCTCGCGGCTTTTCCGCAGCCGTGAGCGGCAGGGTGAGGGCGATGAGTGCGAACAGGTGTCTGAGCATGTTGTCAGTTTAACAAATTAAGATGACTTGTCAATGCAGTTTGTGAGTATAAAAAACTTCCGGGTCGGCAATTGCCAACCCGGAAGTGGTGGAAATATCAGGATGTAAGATTTAGTCTTCCTGCTTGTCGCTCTTCACGAGCTTGGCGCAGCAGACAATGAACATACCCCATACGATACCGCAGGAGAGCACCATTGTAATAATACCGGCTATTGTCATATGTGTGATGAATGTTTACTTGTTGCGCTTATGGAAGCGATTAGAGGTGTGAATAACGAAGGCAAAGAAGCCTGCTACCAGCAGCACCCATACCAAGGGGAAGATGGCGCCGGGCTTCATTTCGAGGATGTTGGTGATGTAGGCGCAGGGCTTGCCTACAATGTTCTGGAACACCCAAGCGGTGAAGATAATGGCCATGATGACCGGCGTGACCCACTTAACGATGATGCCGACCACGCTCGGCACGTGCATGGCTGCACCGTGGCGCAGCTCATCCATGCCTTGCTTGGTGCCCCATACCACATTGAAGAGGTAGAGGTACAGACCGGTGGTAAGGTACAGGGAGATGGTGCCGAACCAGAAGTCGAGCGTATCGAGTGCCAGCAGCTCAGTCGTGAACCAGGCTACCAGTAGCGTACCGCAGGTGAGGATAAGCCCCAACAGAGTAACGCTCTGCATGCGGCGCAGCCCCCAGAACTCCTCCAAGAATGCAATGCCCGGCTGCAACATGGAGATGGCGCTGGTCACAGCGGCAATGAAGAGCAGCAGGAAGAACAGCGTGCCGAAGAGCTGGCCGCCGGGCATATTGTGGAATACCAGCGGCAGCACGTTGAAGCCCAGACCAAAGAGACTTGTGGTAGCAGCTGCCGCTACGCCCAGCAGGCCTACCGCAGCGGGAATAATCATCATGCCGGCTAAGCCTACCTCGGCCGCTGCATTGGCGGAGTTGGCCGTCAGGGAGCTGAGGGCTACGTCTTTATTGTTGCGCACATAGCTGGCGTACGTGCACACCGTACCGAACCCTACGGAGAGGGAGAAGAATACCTGCCCTGCCGCAGCCAGCCACAGCTCGGGGTTGAGCAAACCGCGCAGTATGGAAATCTCGCGGGCCTCTACCACGGCTTCGGGGTTGGCTTTCTGCGTTTTCTCGATGAGGGCGGTCTGCTGCGCCTGAGTGGCACCGGCAGGCACCATGTCGAGCGTGGCGCCGGAGACGGTATCCACCAGCACGACTTTGTCGGGGTTCCACATGTAGCCCAAGCCCTGGCTTACGTTACGCTCGGGGTGGGCGGCATCCGGTGTGCCCATGGTGAGCACGCGTGCCAGAATGAGTACGCAGATGGCCAGCAGCACCGGCATGCTCCATTTGCAGAACCATTCGATGCCCTTGCTGACGCCGCGGAAGATGAGGTAGAAGTTCACCGCGGCTACGATGACAAAGAAGATAAGTGCGCTGCTATTGCCGCTGAAAATGTGCCCATCGCCGGGCAGACCCACAAAGTTGGCAAAGAAGTTACCATACTCTTCGATGTTGTTCAGACTCAGGTTGCCCACGGCGGTATGCCAGGCATAACCGAGGGTCCAAGCCTCCAGGTAGATGTAGTACATGGCCAGTGCCAGCGGTGCCAGCACACCCATGATACCCAGGTACTTCCAGGCGGGTGATGAGGAGAGGCGGTAGAAGATGGCAGGCGTGCTATGAGTGCCTAAGGTGCCGCCTTTGCGGCCTACACTCCATTCAATCCAGCTGATGGGAATGCCCAGCAGCAGGAAGGCGCAGAAGTAGGCAATCATGAAGGCACCGCCGCCGTACTGAGCTGCCAGCCCGGGGAAGCGCAGGAAGTTGCCAAAGCCTACGGCGCTACCGGCTACGGCCAGCATCACGCCTAGGTTGGTATTCCAATTTTCGGTTTTTGTGGTTTCTTTTGACACGTTGGTGTGTGGGTGGTGAAGGGGTTAAGAGAACGGTTCGCGCTCGTAGCGAGTCTCGAGCTCCTTGTTCTTGTGGCGGAAGCGGCGGGATGTGTGAGCAATAAAGATGAAGAACACGGTGACGAAGAGCACCCAGAGCAGGGGGCAGATGGCACCGATTTTGCCTTCCATCAGGTTAGTGATGTGGTAACTCTGCTTCACAAAGAGATTCTGGTACAGCCAGGCCAGGAAGATGGCCACCATGATGGCCGGGGTAACCCAGTTGATAAGTATGGCAATCCAGCGCCCCAGCGGCATGAGTGCACCGCTGCGCAGCTCGGCCAGGCCGGCAGGTGTACCCCATACAAAGCGGAACATAATGAGGAAGAGTGCCGAGCTCATGTACAGGCTCATGGTACCCAGCCAGAAGTCGAGCGTATCGAGCGCCAGCAGGTCGTTGGTGAACCAGATGACCATGAGAGAGCCTACACCCAGCAGAAGAGCAATGAGGGTAACACTTTGTACGCGGCGCAGGTTCCAGAACTCCTCCACAAAGGCCACGGCCGGCTGTGTGATGGAGATGGCACTGGTAATAGCACCGATGGAGAGCAGTACGAAGAAGAGGGTGCCGAAGAACTGCCCGCCGGGCATGCTGTTGAATACCTGCGGCAGTACGTTGAAGCCCAGGCCGAAGGTGCTGGTGCCGGCAGCTGCTGCTACACCCAGCAGGGATACCGCAGCGGGGATAATCATCATGCCGGCCAGACCTACCTCGGCTACTTCGTTAGCCGCGTTGGCGGTGATGGAGCCCAGCGCAATATCCTTGCGGCGGCGTACGTAACTGGCATAGGTGCAGACGATACCGAAGCCGATGGAAAGCGAGTAGAAAATTTGGCCGGCTGCGGTAATCCACATTTCGGGGTTCAGCAAGCCTTTCATCAGTGTGATTTCCTCTTTCTCAATAGTGGCCTTGGGGTATTCCTGCTGCAGGCGGGTGATGAGGGCAGCCTCCTCTTCCGCAGTAGCGCCTGCCGGTACCATGCCGATAGTCTTTTGCGTGGTGGTGTCCACCAGCATGACCTTGTCGGGGTTCCACATGTAGCCCAAGCCCTCGTTTACGTTGCGTTCGGGGTGGGTGGCATCCGGGGTGCCCATGGTGAGTACGCGCCCCAGAATGATGAGCGCCGTGATAACCAGAATGGGCATACTGACCTTACTGAACCACTCGATGCCCTTATTCACACCACGGAAAATGAGGTAGAAGTTGGCACCCAGCGCCAACAGGAAGAAGATGAGCAGGGTGCTCTCTCCGCCGGTGAATACGCTGCCGTTGCCGGTCTGCCCGGTGAAGCGGGTGAAGAAATCGCCGTATTCTGCGCCGGTGCTCAGGTTCAGGTCGCCCACGGCGGTGTGCCAGGCGTAGCCGAGGGTCCAGCCCTCCAGTGCAATGTAGTACATGCTGATAGCCAGCGGTACGATGACGCTCACCAGCCCCAGGTATTTCCAGCACTTCGTCTGCGAAATGAGGTAGAAGATGGAGGCCGAGCTGTGCCCGCCCAAGGTGCCGCCCTTGCGACCAATGGCCCACTCTACCCAGCTGAGCGGTATGCCCATCAGCAGGAAGGCGCAGAAGTATGCTATCATGAAAGCGCCGCCGCCGTACTGGGCTGCCAGCCCGGGGAAACGCAGGAAGTTGCCGAAACCAATGGCGCTACCGGCTACTGCCAGCACCACGCCCAGGTTGCTGCTCCAATTCTCGTTTTTGGTTTTCGTGCTCACAATATGCGGCGTATTATACGCGCACGGAAGTGGGCTGTCAAGGAGATATGTTGGAGAGGTGCAGGACTTTATCAGTTCTGAAAATTGTAAAAACAGGTGCCGACAACACCGGAAGCTCCCAAAAAAGCGTTTTTTGGTGTTGTAGAAGGCATATTTGAACTTTGAATACACCTTCTCATTGGTGGCGCACCCGAAGCGAAGCCGTTTTTTTTATTTACCTTTTCCGACAATCGGGATTATAAAAGAAATTATCGGCGGCGGCTGTTTATTCAGGTTATCTGCCGACTCATATTAACCGAAATATATTCTATAATGAACAGTACTTATATCAAACAAAATGCTCCGGCTCTGAATGCAAAACCTTCTTTCAGCACTATCGGCTCTCAGGCGCGCAGTTCCAATCAAATCGTGTTCGACTATGGTCATGGTGTGCCGTCGGATGCCACTCATGTTCACCCTTCCGTCTGTCGGCAATGTCAGTTGACGGCTCCCACGACGGTGAGTGCCTCGGGTACGGTGGACGACAGTGTGACGATTGTGGCGCCCGGTATCAACTACACCAGTCCTTCCGGGGCTTCGCATGCCTTCAGCGTGGGCGCACAAAATGTGCCGGCGGGGTTTTATGCCGTGCGAGTGACTCACTATAATATTCAGAATCACCCGGCCGGTAATATCTCGGAACTGAAGGGCTCGCTGGGTCCCTGCCCGCCCGTGACGATTGTTCCCGATAAAAATCAGGTGGTGAGCTGCAATGATTGCAGTTGCGGCGCTGTGTCCGGGCAGACCGGCGGCACGGTTCCTCAGGCGGCGCGTGCGGTTGAGGATATTGCCGTGTATCCGTTCCCGAGTTCATCGGGCGGTAGTGGGGTGGTGCGTACGGCCAATGAACGCCACATGCGCTTTGCTTTTTCTTTCGGTTCGTTCCGTGGTATGGGCAATGTTCCCGGCGGTCAGCCGGAGATTGTGGCGTTCGATTTCGAGCCTTCTTTGCTGACTCCGGCCTCGCTCACGTATAAGCACCCCTTGGCTTCCGTTCTGGTTCCTCAGGGTGAACAGGTGGCCGCTAATGAGATTTTCCGCATTTTCGACGGCGCGGACTATGCGAACTATGTGGTGAGTGGTGATGGTTCGGGGGCTTTCGGCGTGGGGGCAAGCGGCAAGCGCACGGAGGTGGTGCAGTTCGTGTCGGCCATCAGCAGGGAGTCTTCCGTTGTTTGCAACCTTGCGGCGGCGAGTTATGTGCGCGTCTGCGCCGCTGATGATTCCGCGCTTTTCTACCACCTCAGCGGTGATAAGAAAAATGAGTTTGCCGCTTATATTTCTCCCGATGGTGCCGTCATCGAAGCAGACGAAAAGCTCACCATCATCCGCGATGCCGCGACCGATGCCATTCGACAGATTTGGAACTATTGGGATGGTCTGGCGGATATTGTGCCGGCTGCCGATGGCAACGGCTACACGATTTCGCTCTACCTGCCGTGCCATATTACGCCTCCTGCACAGGAGGGGCAGTTGTTCACCTTTAGCGGAAATCCGTTCAAGTCCTTTACCATCTCAGGCGATGCGGTTGCGAAGTCGATGACTATTCGTGAGCGCGATTGGAGTCTGCCGGAAAACATGCCGGATTTTGTCACGACTTGGACTCACTCCGAGGCGGGCTGGAACAAGCTTATCGGTGAGGGGGATGATGTTATTTCCGAGTCTCGCGTCAAGTCTGTTATCGAGGGGACGGATAATTATCGGATTGTAACGACCGTTGCCAAGGGCAATGAGGTCGCCTCTTGTGTGAGTGAGGTCTTTACTTCCACCGCCAATGGTGAGCTGCTGCTTTCGCGGACGGATGCCTATGGCTCCGACATCGCACAGACCACTACCTTTGAGTACGATGAGGCTGGTCGTCAGATTCGACGAGTGGAACACTCCGGGGCTGTGTACGAAACGGTATACGATATTTATGGTCGTGTGATTGCGGAGTCTTCACCTTGGGCAGGTGGACAGAAGCGACTCACCACTACTACTTATCGCGTAGCCGGTTCCTCCAATACTGACCCTGCCAAGGTGGTACACAGCGTAGTCACCACGTCCGGCAGTGTAGTGGATATGAAGACGGACACCTACACCTATACGGAAGCCGATGGCGTTCGCCGTGTCGAGATTAGCAGCACAGCCGCAGGTGTATCCGAACCGCAGGTAACGATTGACGAAACGTGGCTTGCGGATGCCGAAAATGTCTATGCTCGCGGGCGCACCAAGATGAGTCAGGCAATCAACGGTGTGCAGACTCACTATGAATATGCCGCCAATGCTACCTACGGCGCTCTATATACTGTTACAACTGAAACGCGAGTCAATGGCGCCGCCGTTGCCGGGCAGAGCCGCCGCTCGGTAGAGTATATTGCCGCCAACGGCAATACCATGCGAGAGGAGGAATATGCCCTGCTGTCCGATGGCGAAACCTGGGCTCTGCTTTCCGGTGTCACTAATACCTACGATGAGAAAAATCGTCTCGTAGGCACGCTCAAGGACAATAGTCGTTCTACCTCCCGAAGCTTGAATTGTTCCGGTCAGGTCTTGTCTGAGACGGATGAGGACGGCATTACCACAATCTATGGATATACCAACAGTCGTCAGCTGTCGGAGATGACTCGCTGCGAAGTCAGCATCCCGGCAGAAGATGGCACGGATAGCAGGATTATCGTAACTCCCGAAACTATCACTTCCTACACCTACGATGCGATGGGGCGCACGCTTTCAATCCGCAAGGACGTGGGGGCCATGTCTACCACGGAATATACGGAGTATGACCTCCTGGGGCGTGTGGTGCGTACGGTGGACCTTCTCGGGCGCGTCACTACCACAAGTTACAGCTCCGATGGCCTTACCTCCACCGTTACATCCCCCGCTGGGGCAACATTCGTCACAATAAAGAATACTGATGGTTCTACGGCTCGTATTGCCGGTTCCGGTCAGCGTGAAGAACTTTACGTATATGACCTTAACGGTAACAATGAACGAATTACCACTAAACTGGCAAATGATGTTATTCTGGGGCAAATCATTACCAATGGTTTCGGCCAGACGATTGTGCAAGCCGTTCCCAATACGCTGAATGGATTTATCTACACCCGAAATGAGTACAACGCCAAGGGTCAGCTGGTGAAGCAGTATCAAGACACGGGCTGGAATACGGAAAAGACCGCACCAACGCTCTACGAGTACGATTCTTTCGGCAACGTGAGCAAGCAGACGCTTGCCCTGGCAGATTCTCCCACTAAGGATAATTCCCCGGTGGTGGAAATGGCTCATAGTGTGGAATCCGCCGAGGATGGCGTGTACAGCGTGACCACGCAGACCCGCTACAATGCCGAGGGCGCCGCGCTGGTAAACACGCAGAAGCAGCTCATCTCGCAGCTTTCCGCTACCCTGGCAAGCAAAAGCATCAGCATTGATGTACGCGGTAACATCAGCTCAAGTTGGTCTGTCTATTCCGCTCCCGCCAAGGTGACGAGCTTCAGCACGATACCCACCTCGAATATCACGGCGGAGTCCGTCAGCATCGATGGCTTTACCGTCTCGCAGAAAGACCATGCAGGCATCATCACTACCGCCTCTCGCAGCTACACCGCTACGGGTATCACGATGGTGAATGTCGATGGCCGCAACAACGCCACAACTGTTCATTCTGACCTCGCAGGTCGCACCATCAGCGTGATCGATGCAGCCAATGCAGTAACGACCACCGCGTACGATGCGGCCCTCGACCAGCCCTCCGTCATTACAGATGCCTTGGGCAACACATCCTGCTACAAGTACGACCATCGCGGTCGCAAGATTGCGGAGTGGGGTACTGCCCTGCAGCCCGCTTGCTTCAGTTACGATGACATGAACAACATGACCACCCTGCGTACGTTCCGCGCCGATGGTGAGGTAATCAACACTGACCCGAGTGAGCGTAGCGACTACGATGAGACAGCATGGACGTTCCATGCTGCGACAGGACTTGAAATCAGCAAGACCTACGCAGACAATACCTCCGTGGTGAAGACCTACGACGCCTACAACCGCCTCGCTACCGAGACGGATGCCCGCGGCAATGTGAAGACTCACACCTACGAGCATGCTCGTGGCCTGTACTTGGGTACAAGCTACACCGTGGTAGATGGTACTGCGGCAACTGCGGCTCGCAGCTTCACTTATAACCACCTGGGTCAGATGACGCAGCTGGTGGATGATAGTGGCACTCGCACATTCGGTTACAACTCCTACGGCGAGCGCGAGACAGATTCCCTCGTGGTGGATGGTGACACTCACCTCATCACGGAGACTCGCGACAGCTTCGGTCGCTCCACGGGCTACACCTACGCCAAGAACGGCGCGGTGCAGCAGACTGTCAGCACCGGGTATGGTGACGACGGGCGCATTGCCTCTGCTGGGTTCCTACATGGCGGTGCAGCCAAAAACTTCGGCTACACCTACCTCGCAGGTACCAATCTGTTGCAGGTGCTCACCAAGCCCAACGGCATGACGCTCACGCAGACCTACGAGGCCACCCGCGACCTGCTCACCGGTATGGCGTACCATCGCGGCAGCACGCTCGTAGCGCAGCGCACCTACACCTACGACATCCTCGGTCGCCCCACGGCTCGCAATACCGCCAGACAAGGTACTATTGTGAACGATACCTTCACTCACAACACCCGCTCCGAGCTGGTAAGTGCTCAGGTGAATGGTACTGAGTACGAGTACGCCTACGATAACATCGGAAATAGACAGCAAGCCACAGAGGGCAATGAAGTCACCGTGTATGATGCCAATGCACTCAATCAGTACATCGCCATCAGCGAGAACGGAGCCCCAGCTTTCCAGCCACAGTTCGATGCCGATGGAAACCAGACGCTCATCATGACTGAGACCGGCATCTGGAGCGCTATGTACAATGCGGAGAATCGCCCCGTGAGCTTCACGAACGCTGACAGCAGCACAGTGGTCGAATGCGCCTACGATTCCATGGGACGCCGCGCCTACAAGAAGGTAACAACCAACGGCAGCGTGACACTCCACCATCGTTATCTCTACCGCGGTTACCTGCAAATCGCCTGCATCGACCTCACTCGCAGCCACCACCCGGCTCTTTGGTTCATCACCTGGAACCCCTCCGAACCCATCGCCACCCGTCCACTTGCTATCCAAAAGGACGGTACCTGGTACACCTACGGTCTTGACCTCACCAAGAACGTGTGCGAAGTCTTCGGCTCCGCCGGCTACATCGCTACCGCCTACACCTACTCACCCTACGGCTCAGCAGCGGCCATTGGATCTGTTACCCAACCGATACAGTGGAGCAGCGAAGTTATGGATTCTGAATTAAAGATGGTGTATTACAACTGGCGGTATTACAACATGCTAAACGGAAGGTGGAATAACAAGGATTTAATCTTAAGTAAAAACTTATATTTATTGGACAATCCTTCAAAATACTACGATATATTAGGTCTCTCATCAACAGATTTGGGCACGGTAGATGAACTAAAGAAAAAAAATTGTTGCTTTATTTTTACCATTAAAGTTGATGGAAGAAATTATGATTATTCGTCTGCAATCGCACTCCGAAGATCCATGTATGAGTCACCAGAAAGCAGTGTGGGTCACACTTGGATTCGCCTTGAGAATGTCACATCGGGTGAAGTTATCGAAGGCGGACACAGTGGGGAAGATGAAGACGTACCGGAGCCGGGATTAGGTAAAGAATTTTCTGAGTTTGAAACATATAATGGAGGAATTGATTATCTAAGAAACAATAAAAAAGGACCATTCCCAAATTTTCCAGAGGCTGATCCAAAACATCCATTCCGATGGTTGTTTCATGAATACAATGACGGTACATGGGCAAAAGGGTCGGGGGATCATACAAAAGTGACAGGTGAATGCAGCTGGTGTATAGATAAACAAAAATATAAGCAAACAAGAGATTACATACATGACTTTATCCAAAACAAGGTAAAGAAATATGGTCTAACTCAAAACCAATGCACAAGCACAGCAGCAAAAATTGCGGAACAAGCTGGTATAAACGTGGATCCTTATGTCACAATTACTTTACCTTATTTAGTCGAGAGAGACAGCAGGTACAGAAAAATTAAGTTTGCCGCTCCTGAGAGAATGCAAGAGGTCATGAAAACTGCTGGAAGCAATAAAAACATGAGAGTCTGTCGTTAAGTATATATCTTGGTTGGCTTGAGCTTTTTACGGACATCGTATTCGACTGTTTAAGTACTTAATTGAGTCGAATATTATGTTAGTAAAGCTTAAATCAATAATGTATGAGCGAGGATTTAACAAGCCTCGCTCATACATCAAATTAAAAATAAGATTCTAATGAAAACCTCTTAAAAACCACATTATTTGATGTAGACGAAATAAACTTTTTGTTTTCACCTGCTCGTTCTGTATTCCAAATCATATACCCCTCTTTTTTGTATAAATAGATAGCAAATGCCCAATTTTCAATAGATTCTATATCTTGAGAAACATAAATATTACCATAACCATCAACTATAGCAACGGATGGTGTTTTTGTCGAAAATAACAACGCCCGATGCGAACGAGCAGAATCCAGATATGACACTACCGACAATTTCAAAACATGCATACCATTTACTGCTGTCGGCGATATTAGTATTCTGCAAGAATCATTCACATATCCGATATGAAACGACAAATGCTTTGAAGGATCGGCTTTTTTGCAAAACACTTCTTCTGACTCATCAGATGCAACGGATGCCTTTATACCCAATAGATGAATATCTTTAGATTCCTTAGACATAGCAGCACAGGTATTCATCAACATAATGGCAATAAAAAAAGTCTTTGGATATGACATATGGAGACACATAATCAGTAAAGTATTTTTAGCCAACGCTAAACCTGTCGTAAGAATACCTTTTTTTCATTAAATAGTCAACATAAAAAGCTGATTTTTGTCTTTCGTTTGTAACGCCCCTGCGACAATCCGGAGGTTGGAGAGGGCTGGGCGCGAGTAAGCGAGCGACCAGCCCCCGAGCCACAGGGAGGTGTCCCTGTGGGTACCCCGCGCAAGCGGGGGCGAGGGGGGCGGGTAGAATCCCATCATCCACCCTTAAAGAACAAGCCCATTGGGAGGAGTGGGCATGCCTTATTCACCTCGGCGCTTGGTAGGAAGCCCGAAGAAGTTGTTACCTCCGATTTGGTAGCCGGTGGCTTTCCTGCTGATGTGGGTGAGGGTGGGGTAAACCTCGCCATTCCACTTGTAGCCGCTATCGAGTACGTCTGCTCTGGGTGACATCACACCAGAATGGAACACGTTTATCCTTAAATCACGTCATAAATGGCATCAATGAGAGTGTGAGCACGTAATGTTAACGTGTTTTGTAAAACTCTGAAAACAAGCAGCTTCCGAAACTGTCTACAACCCGTTATGAGATATGGCAAATTTCGGGGTAATTTTCAGAAAATGGCGTCAATTTTCGCAATTTGTTTATATACAATATTTTAGAGTCGCTAAAAATCACAGTCACAAAAAGGCTATTAAAAAACCTCCGATACGCAAGTGTCGGAGGTTTTTACTTGTGGCAGAATACAACATTTGCTACAATAAATCACCAATCTTTTCGCATATATGGCTGATGAACTGACACCCATAGACTTTCCGCAAGGTGAGCTCCTTTTCTACACGTCCAAGGATGGTAAGGTGAAGATGGAGATTCGTGTAGAGGACGAAACCATTTGGATGTCACAGCAGATGATGGCCGAGCTCTTTCAGACAACTAAACAGAATATCAGTCTTCATATAGCTAATATCGCACAATGCGGTGAGCTGCAAGAAGTGGGAACCGTCAAGGAATACTTGACGGTTCGAAAAGAAGGCAACAGGCAAGTTAAAAGAAAGGTTGTGTTTTACAATCTTGATTGGATTATTTCCGTAGGCTATCGAGTTAATAGTATACGCGGCACCCAATTCCGCATCTGGGCCACGCAGCAGCTCAGCGAACTGATGCGTAAAGGGTTTGTGCTGGATAAGGAGAGATTGAAGAATCCACCCATCAAGGGAGCAACAGCGTTGCCGGATCATTTCGATGATTTGTTGGAACAGATACGCGATATTCGAGCCAGCGAACGTCGCATGTATCTGCGCATTCGAGAAATTTTTGCGCTTGCCGCAGACTACGAGCCCAACAATAAACAGACGAACGTATTCTTCAGTACCATTCAGAATAAATTGCACTATGCCATTCACGGCCACACTGCAGCTGAACTGATTATGCTTCGGGCTGACTCAACCGAGACCAACATGGGGCTTACATCTTGGCAACGAGATAGGGTACTCGCCACGGATGTGATAACCGCAAAGAATTACCTGCGCGAAGAAGAGATAGAGGCTTTTAATCGTCTCACCTCCATGTGTTTGGATTTTGTAGAGGATCGTGCTAAACAGCGCAAGCTGCTCTTCATGAATGAATGGGAAGAAGCAATCGACAGCCTTTTGAAACTCACCGGACGCGAAGTTTTGCAAGGAAAAGACTCTCGTTCCATGACTAATGCCCGCAAACACGCTCAGGAGCAATACCGTCTTTTCTGTGAGCGCCGCCGCGAGACTGCAGAACATCTGGCCGAACTGGAGCTACAAAAGCATCTGGAAGAAGAAATCAGGCAAATAAAGCCATAAAAAATGTTTCACCTGAAACTGTTTATATGCAGTACCTAGACGCATTAAAAGATGGATTCAACAGAAATAGAAAAAATTCATTATTATAGCATGGCCGCCGAAAGCAATCTTCAGCTTTCGGCGGCTGACAAGGAATTGCTTATAAAAAGCATAGAGAAAGAATTCCCGCGAAATCCCCTTCCTAAGCAAATTGTTCCTGATGATTTTATTGATTATTGCGATGATGTATCATTCTTAGAGT
>JAFZHC010000035.1 GCA_017555025.1 Akkermansia sp. | reverse complement strand
GATATTGAGTCGATTGCATGTAATGTGACTGGAACCGCACGAGTCTAAGCGAGTCCTTTTGGCTGCAAAACGGGGGCAACATGGATGCAAAATCAGATCGGGAAGTCCAATTTTCGTTATGAGTTGCGATTTTATAAGTCGCTGAAATCAAGGCACAAAAAAGGAGCGGTCGTTACCATTTTTTCTTGGTTACGACCGCTCCCATAATAGCAGGGAGGTGATTTGAACACCCGACCAAAGGCTTATGAGTCCTCTGCTCTACCACTGAGCTACCCTGCCGTGGATTGTTGCGCTTGTGGCGCGTGGCCGAAGTATACACGAAGGTGAGGGCTTTGGCAAGAGTAAAATTGATTTTTTTTCATTTTTTTCTGTTTGGTTGCGAAAATGGGGGTAATGTGGCGCAGATTTTTTTTGACAGGCGGCGGGGGGATGGGGTAGTATTTGGGTAATATGAAACTGGTAAGCTGGAATGTAAATGGTCTTCGAGCAACGCTGGGTAAGGGCTTGGCGGAGAAGATGGATGCACTGAACCCGGATGTGCTTTGCTTGCAGGAGATTAAGGCTAAGCCTGAACAGGTGGCTGATTTATGGTTAGCAAGCTGGCCGCATGCGCTGTGGAACCCGGCGCAACGCCCGGGGTACTCGGGTGTGTTGATTCTCTCGCGCGTAAAACCGCTGAGTGTGAGTACGGGTATCGGCTGTGCGGAGCACGATACTGAGGGGCGCGTGGCTACGATGGAGTTTGACGATTTTTACCTGGTGAATTGCTATACGCCTAACTCTCAGAATGAATTAGCTCGTTTGCCTTACCGTCAGGAGTGGGATGCTGCTTTTCGCGCATATGTGAGTGGTTTGGCAGAGAAGAAGCCGGTGGTCTTTTGTGGTGACTTGAATGTGGCACATGAGGAGATTGACCTGGCCCGCCCGGCTGCTAATCATTTCAGCGCGGGCTTTTCCGATGAGGAGCGAGCGGGATTTTCTGCACTGCTGGAGGCCGGATTTGCCGACAGCTTCCGCCGTTTGCATCCGGATGCTCGCGATGCGTATTCCTGGTGGAGTTTCCGCGGGGGTGCACGTGCTCGCAACGTAGGGTGGCGCATTGACTACTTCTGTGTGAGCGAGGGGTTGTTGCCGCGGGTAAGTTCTGCGGAAATTCACGCGGATATTACCGGGTCGGATCATTGCCCCGTCTCTCTGGTGTTGGAGTGATGAGCGGCTTTGCTGCCCGTGCGGGGTAATCATGGTGAAAAAGGGGGCGTTTTTTACCATGATTGCAAAAAAAGGTACAAGATATGGCGGTGTTCTGAAAAAAAGCATAGAAAATATGGGGACTGCACATATTTGTGCTTGCCTTATTGTACAAAAATCGGTAAAATGCAGAAAAACCGAAGGAGTGCAACGATGAAATTCGCATTAGCAAAACAAGTATTACTGGATGGCCTGAACAAGGTTGCGGGTGTGGTATCTACCCGTCCGAGCATGCCCATTCTCTCCAACGTGTTGCTGGAGGCCGCCGAGGGCGAGCTGAAGCTGACGACCACGAATATGGAGCTGACCATCCTGGCTAAGGTGCCGTGCATGGTTGAAACTCCCGGTGCTATTACGCTGCCTGCCAAGAAGCTGCAGAGCATCATTCGTGAGATGCGCGATGGTGAGGTGGTGCTGGAGACCAAGGGTACGATTGCTACCATTCGTTGCAACCGTGCTCAGTTCAAGCTTAACGGTCTTGCTTCCGAGGAGTTCCCCAGCCTGCCCGTCTTCAAAGAGGCTCGCGAGTTTAAGGTGCCTCAGGCCATGCTGAACCGCGGTTTCCGCTATACCGAATTTGCCATTTCCAACGATGGTACTCGTTACATTCTTAACGGTATTTACACTTGTTTCCAGGATGGCAAGCTTACTCTGGTGGCAACGGACGGTCGTCGTTTGGCTCTCTTCGAGAATGAGCTCGAGTTCCCCGAATCTCAGCAGGTGGCTATTGACCTGCCCAGCCGCGCCGTGGCTGAGGTGCACCGTCTGTTGGGCGATGCCGGCGATGTGATGGTTCGCATTACATCCAATCAGGCTTCCTTCGACTTCGGTGACACTCTGCTGGTAACTAAGCTGATTGATGGTAATTATCCGAACTATCGTCAGGTAATTCCGAGCCGCTACAATGAGCGCATCATTATGCCGGCTGCCGACCTGAACGAGACGGTGCGCCGTGTATCTCTGCTCTCTGCCGAGAAGGCCAATACGGTACGTTTCCGCTTTGCTCCGGGGGTGATGGAGGTTCAGTCCAGCGCCGCTAACCTGGGTGAGGCTAACGAAGAGGTGCCGATTGATTACGATGGCCGCGAGATTGCTATCACCTTCAATGCTGATTTCATTCTGGCACCGCTCAAGGCCGTGGGTGACGGCGAGGTGATGCTCGACCTCATCGACTCTTCCAGCCCGGGCGTCATGCGCGTAGCCGATGAGTTCTTGTATGTGCTCATGCCTATGCACTTGAGCTGATGTTGGGCTGAGTGACAACAGATAAGTAGTTTTTTCATAATACAGGGGTTTGGGAGAGAGGAGGAACGGACGTTTTCCTCCTCTCTCCTTCAGTTTTTAGTATAAACTCAGACGTTGCGAAATGAAGGCAGGAGATGAGAAGAAGCGTGTGTTGATTGTCGGAGCCGGGCTTGCCGGTAGTGTGCTGGCTCGTCATTTGGCGGATGCCGGGGTACCCTCTTTGGTGATTGACCGTCGCGAGCATGTGGCAGGCATGTGTTATTCCTCGCGCGATGAGGAGACCGGCGTGGATGTTCATCGCTTCGGCCCTCATACTTTCCATACATCCAGCGAGCGTGTATGGGCATTTGTGCAGCGTTTTGACAGCTGGTATTCCTGTATTGCGCGGGCTATGTGCACCCATGAGCGTGGGGTGTTTAGTCTGCCCATTAATCTTCACACCATTAACCAATTATTCGGACGTCGCATGACGCCGGCCGAAGCTCGCGCCTTTGTGGAGAGCAGGCAGGTGAAGAGTATTGGCACACCTACCAACGCTGAAGAGCAGTTGCTGCGTTTTGTCGGGCCCGAAATCTACGAGACCTTCTTTCGCGATTACACCATTAAGCAGTGGGGGGTAAGTCCGCGTGAGTTGGCGCCGGATATCGTAAAACGCATCCCCGTGCGTTTTAATTACGACAACAACTATTATTTCGACCGCTACCAAGCGTACCCCATGCATGGCTATACGGCCTTGGTGCAGAACATGCTGGCGCACCCGCTCATAGAGGTAAAGCTCGGTGTATCCTTTACGCGTGAGATGGAGGGAGAGTTTGCGCATACTTTCTACAGCGGGCCACTCGATGAGTATTTTGCTTGGAGCTGTGGTGAGCTGGGCTACCGCACCGTCGATTTCCGTTACGAACGCGGTGAGGGCGACCTGCAGGGGTGCAGCTGGATGAATTATACGGATTTGAGTGTACCCTGGACCCGTGCGCACGAGCATAAGTACTTCTCCCCGTGGGAGAAGCACGACAAGAGCGTGCTCCTGTATGAATACAGTCGCGAGGCGAGCCCGAACGACGATTGCTTTTATCCCAAGCGCATGTCGGCTGATTTGAAGAAGCTTGCCGCTTATCAGGAACTGGTGGAGCAGCAGCAGGGTGTATCATTCATCGGTCGCCTCGGGTGTTACCGTTACCTCGACATGCACCTGGTTATTGAGGATTCCCTCAACCATGCAGAGGCTTACCTGAAGCTGGGCGATGCCCTGCCGCGTATGGCTCGTCATTAATGAGCCCGGGTGGCTACCTCCTCACCGTTGAGCTATTTCTCTACGGCGCATAACCGGCGGCTGCTGCCGCAAAGTATGTTTGTGCAGCAGTAGTGCATCAGCCATGCTCAGAGCCGGCTGGTGCCAATCTGTTGACCGTGCTCAGACTTCTTCCACATCAGTTACCTGATTGAGAGGCAAAGCATTCATGATATCCTGCGTAAAGCCGGAGCAGGAAAAGATGGTGTTGTGGTCTGCCGGGTATACCTTGATGGTGGGCGGAGTGCGGAAAGATTGAATCAGTTTATCGGTACTTTCGGCGGGTACGATATCATCTGTCTGAGCTCGCATGATGGTGACCGGGCAGGCAATCCCCGGGGCATAGGAGGCAGAGTTCCAGCTATCCATGGGCAGAATGCGGGGGAAGAACGGCACCTGATTGCAGGCAACCTCGGTCATGCTGTCAAAGGGGCAGATGAGCACCAGCGCATCTGTTTTTTCTGCTGCGGCCACCTGAATGGCAACCGCGCTGCCCAGACTGTAGCCAACCAGCGCCAGCGGGGTGGGGGCTCCGCCGGCCAGAGCGCGAGCCCGGGCTATACATTGGCGGGCATCGGCTACGAGTTTTTCTTCGCTGGGTTCGCCCTCGCTGCCGCCATAGCCGCGGTAATTCATCAGCAGGTAGGAGCGGGTGGGGTCAGCAGCAGCTATCGAGGCAAAATTACCCACATTCATGGCATTGCCGCCGTAGAACACTACCAGCGGCGTACCGGCACCGCGGTTGAAGAACCATCCTTTGAGGGAGGTGCCATCGTCAGCGGTCATGGCAATAGCAGCCTCGGTATGGCCGTAGGTGAGGTCAGGTAGGTCCTTATTGCTGCCATTGTACACAATGGAATTGATGCAGGAGGGGAGCAGGCAGCAGAGCGCTGCGGAAAGAATAAATGTGCGTGTGTTCATAAAGGTGAGGAGGTACTAAAGCTGAATGCCGGCCTTGCGGGCAGCACGTTGCAGCTCCGGGGTGATGGTAAAGTTTGCCGTGCCGCGCATGACCATAGGGGCAGGGGGCAGGCCGGGGCGCCCGAGCAAAACGCGGCAGAGCCAGTTAATGAGGCGCACAAAGCGTATGCGCTTCATGTAGGCGCCGGCACGGCGTATGCACTTGAGCGGGCCGGCGGGGTCTGCCACGGCAATGACAACACCTTCGCACACCACGGCAGAGTTGCCGATGCCCAGTTGCTCCAAAGCTGTAGCCAGAGCGAGCGCGTGCTCGCCATCATCCGGTATGTGCCCCAGTTCAGCTACGGTTGCGCCATCGTCGGGCATGTGCATGGCATGCAGGGTAATGCCGTGTTTGTTGCAATGGTCAATGACGGCTTGCTTTTGGAACAAGATGGTGCGGTGAGCCTCAAATACGATATGGTTTACCCCGGCTGCTGAGCAATGTTGCACCGTGCGCAGCCCGATGCAGGGTACGTCGAAGCGCATGTCATGCCCGGGCTTGGTGACTTTGCAGAGGGTGACGGGGGGCTCTCCTGCATTGCGTATGCACTCATTGGTGCCTTTGTAGGCCTCCACACAGGCAACAGTTCGGCCTCGCATCATGAGGCTCTGCCCAATATCCAGACGGGCAATTTCGCGAGCCAGTTGCATGCCCAGGCGAGCCTCCTCCATCTGTTCGTCAGTAGGTGCCGGGCCGGCCAGATGGCCCGGGGGCGGCAGGACTTCCTCCATAAAAGTGGTGGAAGGGAGCATGGTCATGCCATACTGTGCCACGTAATCGCAGACTGCGGTAAAGATGGTGTGCGCATTGCGGCGGTCCAGCTGGCCGAGTACACGGCGTGCTGTAGCATCCGGCCACATGGTGTAAATGCAGGCGGGTTTAATCTGCCCCGTCATTACAACGTGCGTTACGCCGTGTTGCTGAAAGAATTGTCGCGGTCCTTCAACTGAGCCGACTCGGAACTTGGCAAAGGCATCGCAGAGCGGGGGGAGTTCATCACTTACGGCGCCGCGAAAACCGGCCACCACCACACGCATGCCGGCTCGTTTGGCTCCCTCAACCATCAGGCGGGGGTATTCACCGGCTCCGGCGAGCACGCCGAGTACGTGTCGTGAGGGATCAGGGCGTTCCATGGGGTTACAGCAATTCGGGGTGTTCCAGATAATAGGCAATCTTCTGCATCAGTCGGCCGATATCACCACCGTCCACCACGCGGTGGTCGAACGAGGCCACGATGTTGGCTTTCTCCACGGGGATGAAACATTCCACTTCATCACTCCATACAGGTGTTTTCTCTACTGAGCCCACACCGAGAATGAGACTTTCGCTGGGCAGGGGCATGGGGGAGGCAAAGGTGAGCCCGAAGCCGCCGAAGTTGGATACCGTGGCTATGCCGCCGCCAACATAGGCGGGGTCGAGTTTGCGGTCGCGTGCCTGTGCCACAACCTTGTTATATTCATCAATGAGTTCGTCGAGCGTGTATTGGTCAACGTTGCGCATGACGGGAACCATCACGCCGTCTGCCACCTGCACGGCCACACCCAAGTCAATGCGGCGCGGGGTCAGAATGCGCCCGCCTACCATGTAACCGGCGCACTCGGGAGCTTGTGCCAGAGCGATGGCAAGTGCCCTCAGGAAGTAGAGCGTGATGCCCGGTTTGCGGGGGTGGTTGCGGCGGTGCAGGATGATAGGTGCCATGTAGATGGGGCGCCCGGCACTAGCTATGGGGCGGCGCCAGGTGCGCTGCATGCTGCTGGCTACGCTGCGGCGCATGGGTGAAACCGGGCGGGAGGGCCAGCCGTCCACGTAATCGAGGAAGTTCTCAAAGTCATCGATGGTAATGCGCCCACCGGCACCTGTGCCGGTCACATAGGCAAGGTCAGCCTCGGTGATGTTGAGCTCATCCATGCGGGAGCGAATGCGGGGGGAAAGATAGTGTGCGCCGCGGGTACCCATGGGTACCGGCAGGCCTCGGCCACCCGTATTGATGGGTGCACCGCTACCCTCGCGGTACTCGCCCTCGGTGCGGAAGTGTGCCCCATCGCTTGTGGTGGTGCTGCTGACGGGGGCGGGGGCTGCGGGCTCTTCGCCTTCCCCCAGCACGGTGGCGCCGGAGCGTTCCACCTCCTCCTCGGTAGCCTCGATGATTCCCATAACGGCGCCTACTGCCACGGTTTCGCCCTCGGCTACAGATAGGCGGCTGATGGTACCGGCGCAGGAGACGGTTACTCCCATGACGGCCTTATTGGTTTCAACCTCAATAACCTCCTGGTCAGCTTGCACCTCGTCGCCCGGTTGCACGAGCAGGCGCATGATGGTCGCCTCGGCTATGGATTCGCCCAGCTGGGGCATGAGTATGGGAACTTGCGGCATGGTAACGATGAAAAATGGTTTGAGGTGGGGGAAAATCAGAGGGAGATGAGATAGCGGGCAGCCTCAACAATGTGGTTGCTGTGCGGGCGGTGGGCTTTCCACAGGTCGGGATGGTAAGGGATGGGGGTATCCTTGGAGGTTACGCGCAGGGGCGGTGCATCCAGCAGGTGGAAGCCTTCGCCCGACACGCGGGCAATAACCTCTGCCGCCACGCCACCCCAAGGGAAGTCCTCGCTGACTACCAACAGGCGGCCTGTTCGGGCGACGGAGGCTAGTATGGTATCGGTATCCAGCGGTTTTACGCTGCGCAGGTCGACAACCTCCAAGCTGTAACCGGAGTTAGCCGCCAGTTCATCAGCTGCTTTAAGCGCTTCGGGAACCATGGCAGAGAAGGCAACCACGGTAGCATGGCGTCCCGGGCGGGCAATGCGAGCCTTGCCGATGGGTAAGGGGTTTTTCTCTATCCAGGTATCGGCCTTCAGCCAGCGGTAAAGGAACTTGTGTTCCATAAAGACCACCGGGTCAGGTATCTGCACGGCCTGTTTGAGCATGTAGTAGGCATCTGCCACGGTAGCGGGGCAGAGCACATGCACACCCGGGTAGTGAGCAAAAAGAGCTTCTACGGACTGGCTGTGGTAGGGGCCGCCGCCGGGGGTGCCGCCGCAGGGCATGCGCAGGGTGACATTGACCGGTATACCGGTGCGGTAGTAGTGGGCTGCTGCATTGTTGCCCAGCTGGTTCTGAGCCAGCGTGCCGAAGTCGGCGAACTGCATTTCCACAATGGGTTTCATGCCGCTCAGGGCGGCACCTATGGCCATACCCATAATGGCATCTTCGGCAATGGGGGCATTGAGCACACGCCCGGGGAACTTCTCGGCCAGACCTTTGGTGGCCTTGAAAGCACCGCCGAATTTACCCGCTATGTCTTCGCCGTACAGAAAAACTTTATCGTCTTCCTCCAGCAGCTCGGCCATGGCCTGATGAATGGCATCGATGTAGGTAACACTCATGTGTGGTAAGATGCTTGAAGTTGTGGGGTTAATAACGAGTGGGTTTCCACGAGGTGGCGCTCCAGTCTTCAGAGGCCGGGGAGGGCGTGGGTTCTTTTTGTACCTGTGCCATGGCGCTTTGCACTTCATCAGCACATTCGGAGCGGATGGCGTTTATTTCATCCTCCGTGAGCCAGCCCAGCTCGTTTAACTGGCGGCGGGCAACGGTCAGCGGGTCGCGGTCTGCAAAGCTGTCTTTCAGCTCCTGGGGAATGTAGGAGGCATCATCATGTTCTCCGTGGCCACACATGCGCAGGGTGTTGGCTACTACCCATTGCGGGCCTTCCCCGGCGCGGGCGGCGGCAATGGCGCACCCCATCACTTGCAGGGTTTGCAGAAAATCAGTACCATCGCATTCATGAGTGGTCATGCCGTACCCCAGACCACGGTCGCACAGGCTCTTGCAAGCGAACTCCTGACTGTTGGGGGTGGAGTAGGCGTATTGGTTGTTAGTGACGACGATGACGGCGGGCAGCTTTTCGACTGCAATCATGTTACAGGCTTCGTGAGTGGCTCCTACAGAGGTTGTGCCATCGCCGATGCAGATAACACCTACGGCATCTGTTATGCCCTGCATGCGCTTGGCTATCAGCATGCCGGCCGCTACGGAGACGGAGGCACCGAGGTGCGAAATGGGAGCTACGGTACCCTCTTGCGGATTTCCCCAGTGCACATTGCCCTCTCGACCGCGCATAATGCCCATGGCGCTACCGAAATAACAGCGCGCACTATCCAGCACGCTGTCACCCCAGGCGCAGCGGCCTGCCTGTTCACGAATGAAGGGGGTGTAGACATCGTACCCCTTGCGCAGGTAAACGCCCTCACAGGCGGCAATAGCCTCGTGACCACGGCCGATGAACACACCGCCATATATCTTGCCGGCCTTGTACAAAGCCGAGAGTTTCGTGTCGAACGCCCGCGCCATTTCCATGGCACGGTAGGCTTTCAGCGCAATCTCCTTCAACTCATTTCCGTTCACGCGTTCAGTATACTCTCCTTTGTAACTTGAAGCAAGCTAGAAGTTGAAAAAATGAGCATTGCCAGGTGCCAATCAGCAGATATTCTGCAATGTGACAGAGTGACGTGTTCTATATTTTTTTTGATTTACGTCTTGCTTTTTTGAGATATCGGCCGGTGAAAAGTGGCGGAAATCCCGTCAGAATGGCGCTTTTAGCTTGACATGGCGTATGACGGTTTTTATACTACCCGCGTATGGGCGCGCCGTTGAGTGCAAGCATGATAACGGCCTGTACTGCGCCGGCAATATGGGTTCATCCCCTGAAAAGGAGGGCTCGCCGGGGAGGTGCGGGGTGCCGCTCATAGCAAATCCCCACATTATCAACTTTTTACAAATGTCACGTTTTTTAAAGAAATTAGCCGGGTGGTTCTCGTATGATATCGGGATCGATCTTGGTACGGCCAATACGCTGATTTACATTAAGGATCAGGGTATTGTGCTGCGAGAGCCCTCTGTGGTAGCCATGAGTGGCGACCGTGTGAGGGCCGTGGGTGAGGATGCAAAGAGAATGGTTGGCCGCACGCCCGGTAGCGTGGTGGCCATTCGCCCGCTGAAGGACGGTGTGATTGCCGACCTGAATGTGGCGGAAGAGATGATTAAGTACTTCATCCAGAAGGCGACAGCCCGCAGGAGCCTGCGTGGCCCGCGCATTCTCATTGCTCACCCTTCCGGCATCACCGAAGTGGAGCGTCGCGCTATTGAAGACAGCGCTGCACACGCCGGTGCCATTGCTGTACAGCTTATTGAGGAGCCGATGGCTGCTGCTATCGGCGTTGGTCTGCCTTATACCGAGCCCATCGGCAGCATGATTGTCGATATCGGCGGCGGTACAACTGAGGTGGCCATTATTTCGCTTTCCGGCATCGTTTACAGCCAATCTGAAAAGTGCGGCGGCGATGCGTTGGACGACACCATCACCCGCCACATGCTCGCTGCTCACAATCTGTTGGTTGGCCCGCGTACGGCGGAGGACATCAAGATTCGTGTCGGTTCGGCCCACCCCTTGCAGCAGGAGCTGCAGATGGAGGTGAAAGGCCGTGACCGCGGCACGGGTCTGCCCAAGACGGTGACCGTGAGATCCGAAGAAATCCGTGAGGCCCTGAAGGACAAGCTCGACGTTATCGTGAGCGCTGTGCGTCAGACATTGGATCATTGCCCGCCTGAGCTGGCAAGTGACCTGTATGACCGCGGCATTGTGGTAGCCGGTGGCGGCGCCCTTCTGCGTGGCCTGGCTGACCTGCTGCATGAGCAGACCAGCCTGCCTATCACCATAGCAGATGACCCCCTGAGTGCAGTAGCCGAAGGTACCGGTAAATACCTGCAGGAGAACGACTTTGTCTTCGATGATGAGTGATAGGGGCATACCCGTTTGCTCCTGAAGAGCTCTCTGCTATCATCGCAGGCTCCGTCGCGCTTTCCTGTCAGTTACAGGGAGAGCCGCCGGAGCTGCGTTCGTGTCAGAGCTTCCGCTTTCAGGGTCGACAAGCAGGTATGCGGGCTATGTTATCATGATTTTCATGTGTACAACCCCAAACTAACCTGAAACTTTGTCCATTATTTCCAAAATGATTCATTCCGTGAAACGCCTCTTCGGGTTCGGCCAGTGTAACCCGAAGGAAGGCACAACCATCGTCATCAACTCAGAAAAACTGGAGCGCCGTGTCGCTTTGCTCGAAGACGGCGTGCTGGAGGAGTACAGCATTGAGCGTGAGGGCGAAGATAATATCGTGGGCGGTATTTTCAAGGGCCGCGTCAAGAACATTGAGCCCGGTCTTAAGGCGATGTTCGTTGACATTGGTTATGAAAAGAACGCTTTCCTGCATTTCTGGGATGCTTTGCCTCTGGCGCTGGACTCCTCTTTGGAGGAGATTCAGAAGGAGGGGCGCCCCCGTAAACAGCAGAAGAAGATTACCAGCAAGGATATTCCCGACATTTACCCCATCGGCTCCGAAATCATGGTGCAGGTGACGAAGGGGCCCATCAGCTCCAAGGGGCCGCGCGTGACGACGAATATCTCGCTGGCCGGTCGCTACATCGTTCTGATGCCTTATACCGATCAGTTCGGTATTTCTCGTAAGATTGATGACCCCAAAGAGCGCCAGCGCCTGCGCCAGATTGTGCAGAAGCTGAACGTACCCGAAGGTATGGGTATCATCATGCGTACGGTCGCTCAGGGACAGCGCTTCCGTCATTTCGTGCGCGATTTGGCCATGTTGCTGCAGCAGTGGCGTGAGGTGGAGGAGAAGTATGCCGCCAAGCCGGCTCCCCTCTGCGTGTACAGCGAACCGGATTTGATTGAGCGCACGGCTCGTGATTTCCTGACCGACAATGTAGATAACATTGTTTGCGATAATCTGGAGACCACCCAGCGCATGCAGGAGATTGCCGGTAAGATTTCCCGCCGCGCCAAGCGCCATATTCAGCACTATCCCTGCCGTCAGCCTATCTTCGAAGAGCTGGGTGTGGAAAAGCAGATTAACGAGGCCTTCCAACGCCAGGTGCTGTTGCCCTGCGGTGGCTATCTCGTGATTGATGAGACGGAAGCTCTGATTGCTATTGACATCAATACCGGTCGTAACAAGGGCAATAAGGACCTTGATAAGACGATTCTCGAGACGAACCTCGAGTCTGCCCGCGAAATCGCCCGCCAGCTGCGCCTGCGCAACATTGGCGGTCTCGTAGTGGTGGACTTCATTGACATGCGCCACCGCAAGGATCAGCTGGCTGTGTACAAGGCCATGAAGGAGGCTCTCAAGCGCGACAAGGCCAAGACTCAGGTCATGCAGATCACCCCCATCGGCCTCATGGAGATGACGCGCCAGCGCATCAACGAATCGCTCCTGGACTATGTGAATGATCATTGTCCGTATTGCCATGGTCGTGGCCGTATTAAGAGCGTGATGACGATGAGTGTGGAGATTCAGCGCCAGCTTAAAGCAACCATCCTGCGCTACCGCGATACCGTGGGTGACATGATGGTGGTGGTGAACAGCGATGTGCTCTCCCGCTTTAAGAATGAGGATGCCAAGCTGCTTATGGAGCTGGAGCGCCAGTGCGCCGGTCGCCTTATTTTCCGTAGTGACCCCTCCATCCATCGCGAGGCTTTCGCTATTCTTGACCCCGCTAACAACAATAAGACCCTTTATCAGGTCAATATGTAAGCGGGCAAGCCCGGCAAAATGTTTAGCGCCGTCTGTCGTTTGGGCAGACGGCGTATTTTTTATGGAGAGCGTGACGGCTTGCCAAGGCTCAAATGAAGTGGGCGAACAGGGCCTTGCACATATTGCTGACGTCAGGTGCCTGCGATTGATGTAAAAAAATCCCTGCGAGTAATCGCAGGGATGAAGAGTTGCTATGCTTAATCAGCTGTAGAAGCGCTCCTTTAGTGGGGCTTGTAGGTACGGGCGGCCACAATACCGGGCAGGCTTTCAAAGCTCTCGAGCTCAGCCGTAGGCAGCATGTAGGTAGCACTACAGCCGGCGTGACGGTAGATGCCGGCGTTTTCTGCCTTGGTAATGGGCTGGTTGAGCATGACTTCATCAAGCAGACGGCCTTCTGCATCAATGAACTCGAGGTTTGCCAAGTACAGGTAAAAGGCAGGAGATTTGACACGGTTGGAAAGACCGTGACGGCGGCGCTTCCATACGGCACGTTCCGGCAGCGGAGCATGTTCTAAGCTCGGCATAATGGACTGCAGTTTGTCCAGCTCAGCCGGAGAAAGGGCAATAATCTCATCGGCACCACCGAATCCATGGGTAATGGTAATGCGAATCTGAGCCTTCACGGCTTTCTGAGCGGCTTCGCGCAGTCTGGCTGCACGAGCTGCTGCACGTGCCTGCAAGTCATCATATTCGCGGTCCAAGGCGATGTCTTTCTGCACCTGTCCCACCAGATAGCAGGTAACGATGGTGCCCAGAATGCCACCGGCAGTAATCCACAGCGCTTTGTTCAGTTCATTTGCCATGTATGCATTCTAGCAAGCGAAGGCTGCGCTGTCAATGTCCTATTTTGCGTAGATGAGACTTTTTAACGCGTTGGAATAATAGGCCTTCCCTCAGAAGAGCTTGCAATAGCAATAAGCGTTTTATTATAAAAGCAATAAGAAATAACAAGCAGAAGGCTGCCTAATTTAGAACCCGCATTTGTGCGGGTGACATATGGTAGCCACGGGTGAAGTGAGCTGCGCGAACGAAACCCGTGGAAGATATAATAAGGAATTTGAACCCGCGCTTGCGCGGGTGGTATAAGCGATGGCACACTATTTGCGTGGAATGTGTCTATTTTTGTAGCAGCTGTTATGCCGCCCGCACATGTGCGGGCTCATCTATTATTCTCACACTACCTGGGGCTTACGCCCCAGTCTACCATATTCCACCCGCGCAAGCGCGGGTTTATAGGTGAGGCGAGCCGCTGGCTCGCAGCTCTTAAAAGAAGACCATTCTCTTGGTTATCTAATTCTTCCAACGCGTACTTTTACTCGTTTAATGGCGAGGTCAGTCAGCACACAGCCGCCTATCACCATTACTACGAAAACGGGCATGACAGCCTCGGCAGGCAGAGCGTTGAAGAGGGGGGTAAACCTTTTGCAAAGAGCCACAAAGAAGGCGTGAGCACACAAAATGGTAAGGGAAGAACGACCTATCAGGGCAATCCCCTTGACGATGAGGAGCCTTTCTGTAAGCCTGAACAGGCCGGCTGCAATTAAGGTGCCGCCGGTACTGATGAGATAGAAAAGCAGGATGCTCAGCACACCGAGCTTGCCATATTCTCTCACCGACATGTTGATATTTCCGTTGACGTCAACCAGCAGGATGTAAACGGGCAACAAAATAACGACAAGCAACAGGGCACACTTGCTTGTAAATGGGTATGGTTTGAGCAGGTAGCCGCTGATAATCAACAGGGCTCCCAGAAAAGCCGTATCAATACTCCAGGGGAGCAGTACAGGCATGCAGGTCATCAGCGCAGTCAACAACAGGTAAACGCACACTAACGCAATAAGCCTTTTACCATGAAAGCTGAACAAGGGCTTTGCAAGCAGATATGAGGCTGCCATGCAGGTCAGAAACCACATGGGCGTGGTACCATCGGGGAACAGGTAGTAGTCGTTGCCGGAGCTCAGCGGATAAAAGGCTACGCGAGAATACAGTACGCCGCCTGCTCCGCAGAGTAAGCGGTACAGGAGTGGTTCGCCACCCGTATGTCTGAGGGTGATAAGGAGTAGGTAGAATAGCGCCCATCCGAAATAGGGGGTAACAAGCGCACTAAATTTCTGCCTGATGGCATGCTCCCTTATTTTGAAGGTATAACCCGAGGCAATGAAGAAAAGAGGAATGTAACAGGCGGTTACATAATATCCCCACGCAGGCAGCGCCCCGACATGAGACATCACCACCATGATGGCGGCGGCGCCTTTAAGCGCATCGAGCCAGATTTGGCGCGGGGCAGAAGGCGGAGCCGCCGCCTGCTTGCTGCAGGCGTGCGTGCTGCCGCCGTTCTGTGTGTCGGTTGTAATCAACGCAGTGTAAAGGAACCTTGGTACGTGGTGGTGGCGTCATTCTGGGTGAACTTCTCCTCCACCTTACCTTCGTTGTTATTGACAAAGCTGAGGATGTACTCCACCTCATATGTATCATCGCTGCGGATGATGACGTGAGCCTGAGTTTCGCTTACGCGCTGGTAAAAGCCGGCGGCGTTTTTGTCGTCGACATTATCGACTTCGTAGTACAGGCAATCATTGGCGGCGCTGAACGCACATACGCCGAGGGCGCGGGTTGTGTTGCACATCAGGGTGCGAGGGGCCGGAGCGTAGGGTGCCGGAGCATCTTCATCAATGCCATCAGGGGTGGAAGAACAGGCTGCCAGAGTGAGCAGAGCCGTAGCTGCAAAAATAAGCTTTTTCATGATACAGAAAAAGCGGTACAGCCGCAACTGCGAGCTGTACCGCCGGGGTAAAAGATTTAGTTGTTATTGTTGTTGATGTTGATGACGGAAGTCTGCTGCTGCTGTTGCTGCTGCTTGTCATCGCTGTCGCCCTTACCGGTGAACTCCACAAGGTCACCCGTGGCACGTACGGAGGGGAAGCTGAAGAGGATGAAGTAGTTGGAGCGGCGCTCGATGTTGGTGTTGGCAAAGGTGCGAGCCTTACCCTCGGGAGCTTCACCAATCTTGCGGCAGTACTCGTACATACCGTCGATAGCGTCGGACTCGCTCGGCAGCCACAGGGGAAGGATACCCAGCAGGCGGCAACCCATGGAGGAACCCTTGGCGCGACCTACAACGAGGGTCACGTCGTCACGATCCAGAGAAATGGGCTTGGTCAGGTGGCGGTCGCGGTAGAGATCGGGGGTCTGCTGGCAGCTGGCAAGCAGGCCAAGAGCGGCGGCGGCAAGAGCGAGGGCGAATTTCTTCATGATGTTATATGTGAGTTTAAGAGTGATTCCCGGGTCGTACATCATGCTGTGTCATGATATATCGGAGAGACCGTTTTGGGGTGCCGCAGTATATTGATTTTGTGTCATACCGTCAAGACTTTTTTCTCAATTATCCAAAAAAATAATCGTTTTTTTCAGAAAAGCGTTATTTTGTCTTCCTATTGATATAATGGGAATAACGAAAATCTATCATCATACGAGTTGGAATAATTAAAGTTCGATTAATAGGCCTCCCCTCAGAAGAGCTTGCAATGGCAAGAAGCATTTTATTATAGAAGAAATAGCAAGCCGAAGGCTGCCTAATTTAGAACCCGCATTTGTGCGGGTGACATATGGTAGCCACGGGTGAAGTGAGCTGCGCGAACGAAACCCGTGGAAGCGAGAATAAGGAATTTGAACCCGCGCTTGCGCGGGTGGCATAAGCGATGG
>JAFZHC010000034.1 GCA_017555025.1 Akkermansia sp. | reverse complement strand
AGGCGGGCTCGCCCGCCTGACCCGATTTGTCTTTTACACCTTGTAAATTGTCTTTTTTAATAACCGGGTTCTTCAATATGGGCGTTAGCTCAGCTGCTGCTTCCAGTACTGCAAGCGGCGCTCGGTATTGGCCGGATTGGGGGCACCGGGGTTAGTACGCAGGGAGAAAGCTCGGTCGAGGTTAAACACGCTGTGCACGTCGTCACCATACTCGGGAGAAATCTCGCGGAACTGCTCAAGGCTGAGGCAATTAAGCGGCGTACCGCTGCTCACGGCCACAGCCACAGCGCGGCCCACCAGCTCATGAGCCTTGCGGAAGGGAACCCCACGGCGCACAAGGTAATCGGCCAAGTCGGTAGCCAACAGCAAGGGGTCGCTCACCGCGGCCTCACAACGGGAAGGATTAATGCGCATGGCGGCAATCATCTCGGCATTCACACGCAGCGCCAGGCTTACGGTAGCAAAGGAATCGAACAACGGCTCCTTGTCCTCCTGCAGGTCACGGTTGTATGTGAGGGGGAGCCCCTTCACCGCTACCATGACACTCACCAGATTACCGTACAGGCGGCCCGATTTACCGCGCGTCAGCTCGCACACGTCGGGGTTCTTCTTCTGGGGCATGAGGCTGGAGCCGGTGGTGTGAGCATCGGAAAGGGTGCAGTAGCCAAACTCTGCGCTGCTCCACAGCACCAGATCTTCGCTCAGGCGGCTCAGGTGAGTACCGATAACAGACAGGCAGAAGAGGGTTTCCATGATGTAGTCACGGTCAGCGATGGCATCCATCGAGTTCTCCGTCACACCATCAAAGCCGAGCTCCTCAGCAATACCCACGCGGTCAAGGTTGATGGTGGAGCCGGCAATGGCGCCGGAGCCCAGCGGGCTCACATTCACACGGCGGCGGCAATCAGTCAGGCGCTCCACATCGCGCCCGAGCATCTCCACATAAGCCAGCAAGTGGTGCCCAATCGTCACCGGCTGGGCGCGCTGCAAGTGCGTATAACCGGGAATGCGGATTTCGGCGTACTCCTCAGCCTTAGCCACCAAAGCACGTTGCAGATTAAGCAGCAGCTCAACTGTTGAGTCAATCTCAGCGCGGCAGTACAGGCGGGTGTCGGTGGCTACCTGGTCATTGCGCGAGCGGGCGGTGTGCAGCTTGGCACCGGGAGCACCAATGCGGCGCGTCAGCTCGCTCTCAATGTTCATATGCACGTCCTCCAGCTTAATGGACCACTCAAACTTACCGGCCTCAATATCGGCCAGAATCGCCTTCAAACCACTCTCAATGGCATCAAACTCCTCCTGAGTCAGCATGCCGGCACGCAACTGAGCACGAGCATGAGCAATAGAACCGGCTATATCATGGCGGTAGAGCTTCCAGTCGTAGGAAATGGATTCACCATACTGCAATACCAAATCGGCCGTAGCCTGAGAAAAACGTCCTGTCCACATAACGCGAGGCAGCGTACACCAAAAAGCCCCTAAATGCAAGCAAATTAAATCGCAGAGGCCACGAATGAAAGTGGCAGGATATATTTGATATTCATCAGTCGCCCGTTTTCACCTGTCATACCGCCATGACTCCGGCGGATAGAAGCCCCCCACAGGCGCGATGCCCTGCCTTATGAGCAGAAGAGTTGTTGCAGGCGCACCAATTCCTCATCGTAATACAGCGGGCTGAGGGAGGTCCAGTTGGAGGGGTAACGCATGCGGCGCATAATGTCGCACAGATCCGCAGCGCGGGGGGAGGTTTCATCCACCAGTTGCATCAAATCAGCAGCGGCGGCGGTCAGCACACGGCGGCTGGTAGTACGGCCGCGTTTGCCGCCACGGGCGGGATTTCGCAGGCGAAAACCGGGGTTGGTATAATAGAGGTGCTGCATGAGGAATGGCTCACCCGCTATATCCTCAATATCCATGCACAGGCAAATGTGGCACAACATCTGCATCAACTCACAGATGGCAAAGGCCGACAACTTACGCCCCTCGGCCACCATAACGTCGAGCGGATCTCCCTCAATGCGCTCCTTGGCCAGGTGCCAGGTCTCGTGAGCATACACCAGCTCCAGTGAGGAGGCGATAGAGCCGCCGCTCATGAGTGACTGAGCACGGGCATTCTCCAAAAATGCCTGCACCTTCAGGTGGTCAGACATCGCCTCCGGCCTGAGAGACTCCACCACAACCTCACGTCTCATATCCTTCTGCGTTGCAGCATACAGCACAGTGTCAGCCGTCTCACTAAGAACGGCTGACAGCACATACTGTTCGCCCACGAGTATAGGCAGGTTATAGACGGAGGAGTTGTGCATAAGGCACAATCAATTAATGCGCATTGATAAGTTTGATGACGGGCAGCCCTTCCACGGCATTCTGCCAGGCAGCGGCGGGAATCACAAAACGCATGAAGGCACGGGGCTCATCATCACCGGGCAGTTCAATGCGCTCCACCGTCACCTTGCAATCCGGCTGACCGAGCACCTCGGGCTCTACCGTATCAATCTGGTGAGCCGGGATAAGCAGCTCCACATCATTCTCGGTCAACAGCGAGGGCGGGAAGATGTAGGTATCCTCATACACCATGCAGGCCAGCCAGCCTTCCGGCAGCGTGATGTCGTAAGCAGGATAACTGCTGTAAATGGCCTCGCCATTCAGAGCCATCCACTTGCCCACACGCTCAAACACCTCCACCACGGGCTCGGGAATGGAGCCATCAGCACGCGGGCCGATGTTAAGCAGCAGGTTACCCCCCTTGGCTGCACACTGCTGCAACTGGCGTACCACGGTTGCGGGAGATTTGAAATTGACATCGTAGCGGTTATACCCCCATTTATCGCCCACCGTCATGCAGGCCTCCCAATCAATACCGGAGTAGCCCTTGGCGGGAATACGCTTTTCGGGGGTAGTATAGTCACCACAGCGCAGGTCAAGCTGCACGCCATCGCGAGAAGCATCGAAGCCCGAGAAGGAATACAGGCGGTTGTTCATAATAACGCCGGGATTCAGCTCGCGGCACATATCCATAAGAGCCGGAGCCTTCCAGGCACGCTCACCCTCGGCAGCCCCCTGGGAGTAATCCCACCACATGATGTCAATGGTGCCGTAATTGGTCATCAGGCTGCGCACCTGCTCATGGAGGTACTTCTGGTAAGCGGCCTGATTACGGGAAATCCCCTTCTCTTTGAGCATTTTAGCCTGATTAACAGGATAGCAGAGATCAGGGCAGATGGTGTTGTCGTAGGCGGGGTGGTGCCAGTCAATCACGCTGTGGTACAAGCCTACATTCATGCCGCGCTTGCGAGCAGAGTTGGTAAATTCCTTTACCAAATCACGCCCCAGCACAGCTGCTGAGCTATAGTCAGAGTTGGGGGCATCGAACAGAGCAAAACCATCGTGATGCTTGGATGTCAGCACCATATAACGGCACCCGGCCTTTTCTGCCAAATCGGCCCAAGCCTCCGTGCAGCCCTCCTTGGGGCAGAACAACGGCAGCGCCTCTGCAGCATAAGTATCAGTATCCAGCCCCAGGTTGGTCTGAATCCACTCAGCACCGCCCTGCTGCCCTTTAAATTCACCGGCAAGCCCGGAGTACAAGCCGTAGTGCACAAACATGCCGAACTTAGCCTGACGCCACCAGGCCATGCGCAAGTCTCGTTCCTCCGATGTCTCTTTAACCGCGGCGTGGTTATCATCCCCGGCAGCGGGCAGTACCTGCTGTCCCTGAGCAAGCGGCATGCATGCCGCCACGGCCATCATTGCTAATGTCTTAATTTTCATCATGGTCGGGTTCAGTTTGTTGTGGGTTAAATAAATCAAGTTGCATGAAGTCCCCTTCGGGCTCAGTCACAGCAAACGCAGCCTCGCCGGCCTCGGCAGGTACAGCGGCAGGCTCTGCCGGCGGCGGCAGCTGCGGTTCAACCGATGCCGGCAACGCATTCTCACCATCAGCCTCGGTTGCGCCCTCCTCGGCGGCCGTCGGCATAATGCGGGCAATGCGCTCCACCGGGTTCTTCGTCACCATGTTACCCATTACCGTGCGGCTCTTCACGCGCAGGCGGGCAAATTCAAAGGGAATGGGGCGGCGTAGGCGGCGGAACTGGTTTTTCAGGTAAACATTCACCGAGAGCGCGGCACTATCCTCCTCCGTATCGTGCACCGAGAAGAAGAAAATACGGCTCCCCTTTGTTCCCATGGTGAGCTGGTATTCCTTATCGCGGGTAAAGCCACCAATATGGAAGCGCTTGGCATAGGTCACGCCCTCCTTACCATCGCGATAAATCAGGTTGAACACCCAGTCATCGCCGGGGCGCAGCACGCGGATGCAGAGCGGCTTCTTGCCCACATAGAACTTCTCCTGAATGCGGCGCACCATCAGCACACCCTGACTGTCAATCGTGAGCACATCGCTAAGCGTGGAGCACTTCTCCACCGGCTCACCCTTTCGCACGCCATAACCGGCAAAACCTTCCTCATCAATATAGAGCATTTCATTCTCCACCGCAGCCTCAGCACGGGTGAGCGAGTCGAAGGTAGCCAGCTCCGTGCGGCGGGGCCAGGCATCGCCATACTTGCGGCGCAGGTTCTCAAACCAGCGGATGGTATAGCGGGTAAGCTGTGCCAGGTTGCGACGTGTTTTCTCAATATCAGCCTCCAGACCGGCGATGTGGCGCTCGGCCTCGTGAATTTCGTAGCGGGCAATCTTCTTAATGCGAATCTCGGTCAGGCGCACAATGTCATCGCGCGTAACCGGACGAATGAAATCCACCACCAGCGGCGCCAGGCGCTCACCTATTTCGGTAATGGACTGCTCCCAGCTTTCACTCTCCTCGAGTACCTTATAGATGCGGTTCTCGATGAAAATCTTCTCCAGACTGGCCAACATCCACCCCTCCTGCAATTCCCCCAGCTGCACCTCAAGCTCGCGGCGCAAGGTCTCGCGGGTCAGATCGACATTATGCTTCAGAATTTCGCTCACCCCCATAAACACGGGCTTGCGATCCATGATAACCACCGCCTTAGGCGATATGCTCTTCTGGCAATCGGTGAAGGCATAAAGCGCGTTGCAGGTCTTCTCCACATCGGCTCCGGGGGCGAGGTGCACCAGAATATCAGCCGTGGCAGCCGTATTGTCCTCAATGCGGGCAACCTTCAGCTTGCCCTTCTCCATGGCCTTCTCAATGCTCTCGATAAGAGAGTCGGTCGTGGTGCCGTAAGGCACCTCAGTAATGCGGATAATGCGCTTGCTGCTCACATCCAGACGAGCACGGGAGCGCAGACGGCTATTGCCGGTGCCGTCATTGTAGCCACTCACATCCAGCAGACCACCGGTGGGGAAATCCGGGTAGAGCACAAACTCCTCACCGCGCAAGTAATGAATGGCAGCATCAATAATTTCATTGAAGTTGTGCGGCAGAATGAGGCAGTTCATGCCCACCGCAATGCCCAGCGCACCCTGAGCCAGCAGCAAGGGGAACTTAATCGGCAGCGCCACAGGCTCCTTGTTACGGCCATCGTAGCTGAGCTTCCAGTCCGTCACCTTGGGGCTGTACACGACCTCCTTGGCAAAGGCCGACAAGCGAGCCTCGATATATCGGGCGGCAGCCGCGCTGTCACCCGTAAGGATATTACCCCAGTTACCCTGAGTATCAATCAGCAAGCCTTTCTGCCCCAGAGTAACAAGAGCGCTGCCGATGGAGGCATCGCCATGCGGGTGGTACTTCATCGTATCGCCCACGATATTGGCCACCTTGTTGTAGCGGCCATCATCCATGCGCTCCATCGAGTGCAAAATGCGGCGCTGCACGGGCTTCAGACCATCCACAATATGAGGCACCGCACGTTCCAGAATGACGTACGAAGCGTACTCCAGGTAATAATCCCCGAACATACGCTGAATCTTACTCGGGTTCTCCTGCAGATATATCGGTGTTGCCTCGTTACTCATACGTCTTGCTCAGTCTAGCAGTTAAGACCGGCCTTTTCAAGCTCATTCTGTGTCGTGTAGCTCCATTTTATTTCCGGAGCCCTGCCAAGGGAAAGTCGCGGGCGGCCGCAGCCTTATGACGGGTTGCCACCCATCACCCAACGGTAGAAGTTACACCCCACAAAGTTACCCAGCACAATAGCCACATAGAAAATCAGGATATCGGTGTAATTTGCACACCAGAAATCCAGCGGTGCAGCGAGGTAGTAAAAGGCATCGGCCACGCAGTGGGGAAAACCGCACACAATGAAGAGCGGCACACCGAACAACAGCAGCAGGTAGCTCCCCTTGCGGGCAAAAGTAACAGCCGTTGTCATGATAAAACCACAACCGATTGCCAGCAAGCCACCCCTCAGCAGCCCCACATTCAGACGAGCCTGCAAAAGCTCCTGTGCTGCCTCCTGCAAAGGCATGGCTGAGGCTCGAGCCAACAGAGCCACCGCCAGGCAACCCAGTATATTACCCCCGAGCACACGCAGCAGGTACACCCCCTCCCCCGGGGTAATGAAACCTGCCGTGCCTGTATAGAGCTTAAGCTTGTAGTGCACAACCCCCAGAAGAGCAAACGCAAAGAGCACACTACCAACAATGTCGCGCGTTGCCAGATAACCGAAACCGGCTATACCCACACACACGCCGGACATAAAAGAAGACCTCAGAGTTTCTACCGCATTCATACTTACTTTGCTCATACTAACATATTCCCCCGCCCTTGTAAAAGAAAAAAACGATAATTTCAAACTCGAGCCCCCGCCCACCTTGGCAGGGCTTCCAAAATCGGGAGGACTGCACGCCTGCGGTACTTTGAGCCAGCACCGCCAGACGGCATATTCATAGCGAAGGCGATAGCCCCTCGGCGCACGGTACGAAGAAGAAAAATAATTTTGTTACTTGTCAACAAGTGCAAGTACTTGTATAATGAGCGCCATGCGATGGTATACACTTCTGGCCATGTTAGTAAGCGCCGGTAGCACGGCACTCGCCGTTACGGCCGAGGCACGCTACACGCACGGCGTTTTTTACCGTGGTGTACAGCGCCAGCCGGTTTTGCAGCTCAAAGTCACGGGTGAACCCGGCGAAAAAATCAAATCCATTACGTTCGACATCGGCGAGACCGACAAGGCCGCCGACATTAAGCTGGTGCGCCTGAGCTCCCGTAACGACTGGAACGGCTATACCTTTAACACAAGCAACTATATCTACGAAAACGCCAAAGGCCGCCTCTCCAAAGGTAAAATTACCTTCAACCACGAATACGAGCTCAGCAGCGAACCGCTCTGCATTTGGCTCAGTTACGACATCGCAGCCAAAGCCAAGCGCAATGGAAGAATTGACGCCATCTGCACAGCCATCACAACCAACACCGGCGAAGAAATCGAGCCCGATATCGTACTGGCCGAGGGGCTCGAAGAGCGCAAAATCGCCCGCGTCTATAGCTTCCCCTACCGCGTAGTGCCCTACTACCGCCCACGCTGGGTCAAAGGCTGGGGCAATGCCGAAAAAGCCATACACCTCACCACAGCACACTTCAAGCTCTTCACCGACCTCATCCACTTTGCCTACAGCGTAACGGCAGAGGGTAACGTCAGTTACCAATGGGCCGGCGGCGGCATAAGCGACCAAGAGGTGGCCGACGGTGCTCTGGCTGAGATTAAGCGCCTGCACACCGCAGCCGCAGCCCGCTCCAAACTGATTGCCGGCTTCGGCCACATGGACGGCCCCATGACCACCGCCGTGGCCAACCCTCACACCCGCCGCACCTTGGCACGCAACATGGCGCAGTGGGCCATCTCCCGCGGCTACGAAGGCATCGATATCGACTGGGAATACCCCGATAGCGAGGCTGACTGGAAGCACTTCGGCTTCTTCATCGCCGACCTGCGCGAAGAGCTCTCCGGCTCCGGCATTTCCATCAGTATTGCCTCCTCCGTAGGCTACAAAACACCCACATTCTGGGTCACCGACCAGCTGGACTTCATCATGACCATGTCCTACGATGACCTCACGCCCGACAACCACGCCTCTATGCGCCTCTTTCAGCGCGACGGCAACATGTGCCTCAACAAATTCCTCATGCCCAAGCCGAAAATCGTTATCGGACTGCCCTTTTACAGCAACGAAAAAGGCAAGCTGACCACCCAATACGGCTATTCCCAGATTGTCGGCTGGTACCCGCGCCTCAAACCGCAGGTCAATGAGTACATCTCCAAAAATCAGGATGGCAGCAACGGCCCCGTGCACACCTTCAACGGCCCCGCGCTCATCACCGAGAAGTGCCGCTGGGCCAAGGAAAACAACTTCGGCGGCGTCATGATATGGGCCTACGATACCGACGTCCCCCTCAAGCACCGCGCCTCGCTGGGGCGTGCTATGTACAAGGTTATCAGGCAACCTAAAAGTGCAACCGACGAAAAATCCGACGCCACACCATGAGCCTCGTCCCCCTCATTCTGCTTGCGCTGTTGCTCCCCGCTGCTACAGCCGCCCCGGTAGATGTTTGGGCGGACGGCGTGTCGCAAGAGCAAGGCTGGCGCGATTACAACAAGTCTTTTGACGGCAGCGACAATGATTTGTGCTGGGCCATCACCGCCACCAACATCATCGATTGGTGGCAGAACCGGCATCCCGATGTCGTGCCTGCAAGCACCCCCAAGGGAGAGGAAATCATGCGCACCTTTGTGCAAAGCTTCAGCAATGCCGGCAGCGACCCCGACGAAGGTCTGGCCTGGTGGTTTACCGGCGAGTATCATCCCGGGCGCCCCGAATGTGCCGCCCGCAAGGAGTCTGCCACCGGCGCTTACCTCCGTAATGCCCTGCCCGACGACCGCCCCTTCCGGCAGCACACACTCAAGGCCTTGCGAGGTCCGGCCGTAACGGCAGAGAGCGCCGCCACCGCGCTGATAGAGGGTGCCGAGGCCGGGGCTGCATTCTGGATTGGCGTATCTTACACCTCCCCGGCAGGGCGAGCGGCCATGCATTCGCTCAATGTTTGGGGGGTGCGTGTTGATACCGCCGCTAACGGCTCCCGCCACCTCTGCGGTATATGGATTGCTGACTCCGATGACCGCAAAACCGGCCTCACCTATGTACCGGTAAAGGCAGATGACGGCATGCTCGTGTTCCATTGCCCCGACCACCCCATCTACAGCCGCATGCCCCGCATCGTGATTGATACCATCTCCTCGCTGCGCTGACAAGCGGAAAGAAGCGCACACAAAGGACTAGGTACTAAGTCCATTGCAACGCTATATCTGAAAAGGCTGCCACTCCCTCACGCGACTCTCGGCGAGTGCTCGTTTGATGCTCAACGGCTTTATTCTCTGCCAACGTTTATGCCGCCCGCACACGTGTGCGGGCTCCAGTCCTTTTTTATTCCCCACCCGGGGTTTACACCCCGGTCTACCCTATATCACCCGCACACGTGCGGGTTCATCAGTACCGCGGGCGCATGCCCGCCTGATTTTGGGAGCCCGCAGAGAGCGGGCGATATAACAATAGCGAAGGGCGTGAGCCCCTCGT
>JAFZHC010000033.1 GCA_017555025.1 Akkermansia sp. | reverse complement strand
GCCTCTGAACGGGGAAGTAATGAAAACGCAAACAGACTTATCCGGCGATTCCTTCCTAAAGGAACTGACTTATCTGTACTTACTCAGAGAGATTTAGATCATTTGGCTATGTGGATGAATAAATATCCACGAAAGCTACTTGATGGGCGCTCAGCATGGCAACTAGCCAAAGTCTATTCTTTCCATTTTAACAGAATCCTAGCCTAAGTCCCATTTTTTTCACCTCTGTCGCATTTATCCTTGCAATTCACAAATAGAAGATATATGAAAGTTTGATTTCACGGATAGCAGAGAGGATATATATTGTTCTAAAAAGCTGGCGAGACGATTCGAATAAAACAATAGGTTTCGAAATGAGATATACTCGTGCTCAGCGAGGGAAGAAGTAAAGTTCCGACGTACGGGGAACACTGATTTCCAAGCTATTAACAATAAACATTAACACATAGAAAATGAAAAAGACAATTGCAATTCTTGCACTGGCTGCAAGTTCTTTCGCAAGCGCAGATGCGATGAATCCGACGTATCCGAATCCGTTGACTCTGCCTTCAGAGTCCAATATTACGGCGTTGACAGCTTCTGTTCTGCTCAACGTTTCGACTCTCCAGAGTTGGACGATGGTTGGCGCTCCCGCTGTTAAGCATCATCTGATTAATTTCGTTGATGAGGGTGGCAACAGAATTGGAATTCAGACGAATTACACAAGCGAAAATGACAAGATTAAAGTCTCAGGTTTGTGGGGTATGGCGAATGAGGGAGGCGCGTATGGCTTTGGCATTGATGACATGCAGAGCAAGCTTACCGGTGTTGCTGCAGCTGTTCTGACTCTCTCCTACAGTTACGATACAGGTACTACAGCTCTGCTGACTGTTGTTTACAGCAATGGACTGATTGCTGATTATGGTGGTACTTGGAATACAGGCCTCCGCTATCAGGGTATCGAGTTTGACAGAATCGATTTTGGGACTGGTTCGTATATGGGTAAGTATGTTGCTGAAGATACAGCATGGACTGTTGACCAAATGAAGGAGTATGCCCGAAGCGCAGATGGTTGGGCTATTGGTCTGCGTGCTCCCGAGCCGACCACAGCTACGCTGAGCCTGCTGGCTTTGGCCGGTCTGGCTGCTCGTCGTCGTCGCAAGTAATCAGCCTTGTGCAGTAAGATTAAAAGCCGTTGCTTCTTCGGGAGCAACGGCAATTTTATTGTTGGGTAAAATGTTGCTTGCGGAGGGTGGGTAAATGTGCTAGGATGGAGGGCGCACGTGAGCGTGAGTGGATAAAAGGAGAGTTGCCGTATGTACATTAACCGTGAGATATCGTGGCTGGAGTTTAACCAGCGGGTGCTTGATCAGGCGTATCGCCGCGAGTTACCATTGCTGGAACGTGTGAAATTTCTGGCTATTACAGCGAGCAATCTGGATGAGTTCTTTCAGGTGCGTGTAGGTGGGTTGATGTTGCTGCAGCAGAGTGGCAAAGGACATACGGATTTAACGGGTCTTTCGGCCGGGGAGCAGTTAGAGCTGGTGCGCCTGCGTGCGGCACGTATGGTGGCAGATGAGTATATGTTGATGAACAACGAGCTCATGCCTTTGTTGCAACAGGCTAATTTGGCACCGCTGGGTATCGATGAACTGAGCGAGACTCAATACAGCGCACTGGAAGACCACTTTCTCAGCAATGTAGCACCATTGTTGACTCCTCTGGCAATGGAGGTGGAGCGTCCCCCTGTGTTGCCGAGTCTGAGCATTGTGCTGGGGCTGGAGCTGCAGGGTAGCACCGGCGGAGAATGCCGCTTTGTGGCAGTCGTGCTGCCCGAATCTTTACCTCGCAGGGTGCACGCAGCAACGCTGGGTAAGGATGGCTATGTGCTGCTGGAGGAGCTTGTGGCTGAGTTCATCGGGCATTTGTTCCCGGGGGAGCAGATTGTGCACAGCAGCCCTCTGCGTGTGACGCGTAATGGCGATATTGCGGTGGCCGAGGCAGAGGGCGGCAATTTTGCCCGCGAAATGGAGGCGGTGCTGGTGGCACGTAAATTTTCGGACTGTGTGCGCTTGGAGCTGCCATCTGCAACGAGTGCTGAGTTTGCACAACGTATAGCAGCGTTGGTGGGAGCTGATGAGTTTTCTACATATCGTGTGCCGGGGCCGCTGAGGTTGGTTGATTTTGGTCAGCTGGCAAGTGAGCCCGGTCATGAGCAACTTAAGGTGGAGAGCTGGCTGCCGGCCTACCCGGCAGATGTTGACCCCGGTATGTCGATGTTCGAGAACATCGCTGAGGGAGACATCCTCATCCACAATCCCTTTGAGAGTTACGAGCCGGTCATCCGCTTTGTGGAAGAGGCTGCGCAAGACCCCGATGTACTGGCAATTAAGCAGGTTTTGTACCGTACGGCTAAAAACTCACGCTTTATCGCCGCTCTTTGTCGCGCTGCCGAAGCAGGCAAGCAGGTTACAGTACTGGTGGAGCTTAAGGCTCGTTTTGATGAAAGCCATAATCTGGACCAGGCAGAGCGTCTGCAACGCGCAGGGGTGCAGGTTGTATATGGGGTTAAAGGCTTTAAAACTCACGCCAAAATTACTCTTGTAGTGCGCCGCGAAAATGGTACCCTGCGTCGGTATTGTCATTTTGGTACGGGCAATTACAATGAGGATACCGCACGCTTGTATAGTGATCTCTCTCTGCTCACCTGCAACGAGCATTTGGGGGCAGATGCCTCGCAGTTCTTCAACTCGGTAACCGGGTTGACTAGGTTGATGCGTTTCCGCCGGTTGTACCCCAGTCCTTCGGCGATGAAGGAACGTTTGCTTGAGCTAATTGCTGCGGAGGAACAGCGCGCTCGCCGAGGCGAGAGAGCCGAAATTCGGGCTAAGATGAATTCTCTGAATGACCCGGAGATGATGGCTGCTCTGGAGAGGGCCTCTGCTGCCGGGGTGCAGATACAGCTCAATATTCGCGGCATTTGCTGCTGGGTACCCGGTACGGTGGAAGGTCAGGCTAATACGCGCATTGTCAGCATAGTGGATCGTTATCTGGAGCATGCCCGTATTTTCTCATTCGGCAATGGCGGCAGCCCGCTGGTGTACATTGCCAGCGCCGACTGGATGCGACGTAACCTTGACCGTCGTGTGGAACTGATGGTACCGATTGAGGACAGGCGTTTGGCTGCTCGAGTGCAAGCGGTGCTGGATGCCTGCTTCCGCGATAATTTACAAGCATGTCTGATACGGCCGGACGGTACATCTGTACCGGTGCCCAGAGATGAACGCATGCCTGCGTTTGCCATGCAGGAACATTTGCAAACACAGGCTAGGCAGAATGCACGCGACCGAGAGCGTGCTGGGCGGCTCACCCTTGAGCCTCACCGCCCACGTTGATGGGGCTGTCGGCTTGCTCCTCAGGAGAGACCGAAAATCTTCATGAAACGGGGGAAGAATTTCTTAAGCAGATAGTAAGCGCTCAGCGATGTTGCCAAAATGGCGAAAGGTGCCCATGAAGCCTGAACAATGGTGAGGTCGGCTCTGTACCCACCTGCGCAGAAGAATTTGATACACTTAAGCAGGGGATAGTGGGTGACGTACACAAAGAAAGCTGCCGGACCGGCTTTTGCTACCAGAGAGCAAAAGCGGGGTAAGTATTGTTCGCACAGACAGCCGATGCTCATGGTCGTTACAACCCCCAGCAGCACCAGAGCACTACTCATGATGGGCGGGTTGAACTTCCAATGGTAGACTGCCGGTAAGAGTACCAAAGAGCCGATAATGGGCAACCAAGCATAGCTGCGGATGAAACCGGTGAACTGTTGGATGCTGAAATACCTGCGCACCAGAAGCCCGGCAGCATAAAATCCGAGTGCCAGTACGCTCTCGTATAAGCGGAAAGGTAACCAGTCTATCCCTTCCCGACCGTGTTTGGTGGCTGTCTCCACATCAGCATAGCATAAGACATCGCTGCCGGCAAAGATGATGAGTATCATACCCAGAAGCGCTTTCATCGGCAGGCGTTGCAGCAGCGGGCTGATAAGGGCCAAGATAATAAGCGTACGCATAAACCACAAAGGAACGTTGGAGTAGTTCCAATACGCCCAGCCGGTGAAGCCCATTTCACGAAATACCATGTGCATGTGCAGCCAGCTCCAGTCACCCACGCTTGTCTTGTCCCAGTAGAGCAGGGGTGTCATGGTCACTACGGCTACAAAAGCCCAGAAAAGGTAAGGCCACAGCAGGCGGCGTGTGCGCTGCCAATCGAACCATTGCCCCGCAGCTGCTTTGTGCGTGAAATAGGCACTAAAGAAAAAGAAGAAGTAGATGAGGCTGCGGTATGTAAACAGATCAGTAAAGAAAGCCGGGCTTTCCGTGTAACGATCGGTATGGCGTACAATTACGCAGAATGCTACATAGATGCGGCAGAAATCAATCCATTGTACACGTGTGGTCGGTGTGCTGCTGGTAGACATGGCTCTATCTTAACATGCCGGCACCTTTTGTCAATGGGAAGTATTTATTTTTAGTGTATTTGATGATAGTTGAGTATTGCAGGAGATTTTTCGGCGACGTTTAAAGGCTGGACAATAAATGTTTGATGGTTTAGAATATCGCAAGTTAGTTATGGAGATGACTGAGGTATCAGCAGAACAAAAAGAAGACGTTGCCGTTAAAATCAATAACGGAGGGAGAATTCATTGGGTGGATGTATGCAGAGTACTTGCTATTTTTTCCATTGTATATGGTCATGAAGGTTTTCTTCAGAATAAACCCTTTACTGATGAATTTTACATATCTCAGTTTTTCTTTAACACATCCGCTCCTTGGGTGACTGTTTTAATGTTTTTTTTCTTTTCCGGTTGGTTGCAGAAAGTAAGGGGACGTTTTTTTGAGTGGAGGGGATTTCTTCATTTTTATATTCCGGTTCTTATATGGAATATCGTTTGCTTGTTGATGTGTTATCCTTTGGATGATAACATTTTTTATTATATAGAAAGATTGGGATTTATTCCATGGGGGAATGCTAATACTCCTCTTTGGTTTTTGAACGAATTGGCATGGTATACGCTGGTATTGCCTATCATTCTCAGAGTTCCGGTTTGCATGCGCGTTTGCTTTGTTTTGTTCGCCTTGTGGGTAGGTGATAGTTATTCTCCTATTTCATTTTCTTCATCAAAATGGGCTAATGTTTTTGCCTGTTTTGTGGCAGGTACGCTTATAAATGGGGTGGATAAGTCTCAGGTAAACGCATTCATAAGACGCTATACGCCCATTGTTGCTATTGTAAGTATTGTAGTGTTGGTTCAGCAATGTTACTTCCCTGCGTTATTTAAATTCCCTGCCATGCGCTATAGTGCCATGTATGTAATAGTTGGCATGCTGACATTGTTTGGGTATGGAGTCATTTTGGAACGATTATTCCCCAGAATTTGTGCGTATATTTCATCACATGCTTCATCGGTATTTTTTATTTATGCTTCTCATGTTCCGATGTTTGTTTTGTATGTTCAGTTGTCAGTAAAATATAACTGGCCTGAGATTTCATCAACCTTGTTGCCGTGGCTGGCCGTACTTTATGTGGTAGTGGGAATGCTGGTCACAAGCTTAGCCAGGGCTACCCGTTGCAGAATATTGCTGCGTTATGTATTCTTGATATCTCTTCCTGACAAAAAAAGCTGAAGCCTGATTAAGGGTGTTTTTTTACCGGTCGGGGTAGGGGCTTAATCAATAAAAGAGAGCCAGTATCAGGATTCCGGCTGAATTGAGCAAGATGCAGGGCAAATCGGAGCAGATGAAAAGGGCTGTTCCGAGTGGGTAGGCGTAGAGTGCCTGCCAGGTATGGTGTGCTTTGTCCGTCACACGCATGAAGTACTGATGATCTCCCGCGGTGCAGAAACGGCTGTAAGCAATTTCAAAATTCCCGATAGGTGAGCGGCTGTTTTGCGGGAGCGTGGTGAGAGCTTGTTCTACTTGTTCGGGGAAGTGAAAACAACCGGGGAATGATTGTTCCACTTCATAATATGCGCTCGGGCCGGTTGATTCAATATATTCATACCACTTATCGGAGGAGTAATCGATAAAGGTAAAGAAGTTTTCATCATCTCTCACGAGAACAGGACATGCCTGCACATAATACTTATTGCCGACCTTGTAAATGGGAACTTTAATGTCATCATACTTCTTACCACTCTTGCTCTCCGTGCAGATGATAGCCGGTTGTTCGGTTGCTCGGGCAAAAATCGGTCGGGAGAAAGTGGCCGGTGTGGAGCAAGCGGTGCATAGCATCGCAGTAAGAAGCAGAATATAGCGTTTCATGAAATGCGGTGTTACTTTACGGTACAGATGAGATGGTCATGTACGAGAAGCTCATTCGCAGGGGTCTTTTGCTGCGCCTGTACAGCGGGAGTTTGCGGTATGGTTTGCACACAACTGCCCAGCAATGAGCCGACGGTTAAGGTGAGTGGTAAGGGGGGTAGTTGGGCGCATTGCATGTTTACAACGGTGAGTATTTGGTATCGATGCGGCGCGTTATGGTGTGCTCTTGCAGGCATTGCAGCAATTCCAGTCGACCATTGGCCAGTACGGAAGCGCGGGAGAGGCGCAGGCCGCAGGCCTCGGCAATGGAGGCAGCGCGATCACCGGCTGCAGGGTCTCTTACCACGATGCCATCTGCTGCAAGAGCAGGGAAGCGGTACTCAAATTCATCCCGATTTTCCACTCGTACCGGCACACCGAGCTCTTGCAGGGTGCGGGGCATCCAGGGACGAGCGGTGGCGGTGCTTAACTGCACACGGCAGCCGGCTTTCAGAGCGGCCATCAGTGCAATGGCCAAGTCGATGTCTGAACTCTCTTTTTCTGCGCGCAAACAGAGCGAAAGCGGAGTGTAGTAAAGCTCAGTCGGTTCTCCGGGGCGGTCGCTGATGAGGCGCCGGGTGCCGAACTCATTCTCCCACCAGTAGGAAATAGAGTCTGCGGCTGTGGTAAGGCGCATGGTATCCTCCGGGCTGGGTTTGGGAACGAGTGTCTCCCAAGGGGTAAAGGGGATATTACGTTGTTTGCCTCGGCGCTGGGGGCGGGCAGCCTCTTGCCAGTTGGCAAGAGCAGTAAGGAAATTGGGGCCACCCTGCAACAATGCATTACCGTACAGAGCCGGGCGGTGAGTACCGAAAGGACGCAGTCCGGGGCGAGCTTCAGGGCAGCAGTTGATGCAGAAGTGAGCGATATTGCTCAATGCTCGTTGCCAGATGGTCACGTCACCTTCGTCGAGAGAATAAATGGCCGCCGCCTGTCCGGCAGAAAGTTCGCGTTGCAGCGTGGCTGCACGGGTTGTACTTTCCACACGCATGAGAGCTATGACGGGAAGTTCCCCGATGTGCTGCAGAATAGGGCTGCTTGGTGTGATGCCTGTGATGACGCCGGGAGTCCACGTGATGGAGCCGATTTCTGAGCAGCGAGGCTGAATGAGCCAATTTTCATTTTCGCCTTTTTGTGTGAGGATTTGCTGCTGCTCAGGGGTAAGGGGAGCCGAAAGAGAGCCAAGTTGGGCGCCTTCTCGGCTGCCGGGCTCTGCCTTCAGGCTGCCGATGGCATCTTTCAGCGTGTTGATGAAGTGCTGGTTGTCGTATATACTGGCATGAACCAGGAGTACATGGGGTGCCGTGGGGCATTGACCGGAGCGACGGAAAGCCGCAGAGGTCAGGTCGCGGATAGCCTGTTGCCAGTCACCTTGCGAGGCGATGTAAACGGTCGAAGCACCTGTGGCTCCGCTGCACAGAGTGGCGGTAGGGCGCAGCGTAGCCAAGTTGGCAGCTGTTGATTTGCCGAGGCTGGTGATGATGCCGTCAACCGAGGAAGCCCCCATCAGCTTGTCAGCAATTTCATTATCGAGGCAGGGTACGAGTTGCAGTTGCGGATCGGTTAAACCGGCATCGTTAAGAATTTCCGTCAGTCGGTGACCGAGCAGGGTATTATAAGCAGCGGGCTTGTAGATAATGCTGTTACCCATGACCCATGCCGCGGCAATGCCGGCTACGGCATCGGCTAGCGGATGAACTCTGCCGGGCGCAACCACAATAACGCCCAGCGGCTCGGGTGTGGTGCCGTCGCGCAGTCCGTCTGCCACGGAGCTTTGTTCGTAGTAGCGGGCAGCATCTATCGCGTTGCGGAGCTCTATTTCGGCATCTGAGTAGGTAAAGCCTGCATCTCGCACCAACAGAGCCTCCAGTTCTGTACGGCGTTTTTCCAGACGGCGGGCGAGGCGCAGCAGGTGGTTGCGGCGTTCTTCTTCACTGTTGCGATTGCGTACGGCTGCCGAGGCTGCTCTGCGGGTGATATCGTTTACTTTATCGAAGTCAGCGCTGATGAAGCGGTAATCTTCAAGCCCCGGAGTAGCGAGTGAGCGGTGGATGCATACGAGCGGACTGCTGACTTCTTTGCCGTCAACCAGCAGGGGGAGGATATTCTGCCTACGCTCAAGTTCAGCTGTAGCGGCTGCGTAGAAGGCATCGGTGGCTGCACGATCGGTGCAGTGCAGGTGGCTGCCGGCGAAATCCGTTGCAGCAGGCGTTGCGCCGTCTGAAGGACTTTCCTCGCGACCGCTCAATGCAGCGAGGAAGTGCTGGCGCATGCGAGCCCAGCCCATATCACCGGGGTCTACGGAATAACCGTAGGTCAGGTAACCATCGGGGCGGGAGAGCTCATTGATAATCTCGAGAAGATAGGTTTCGAACCCGGTGATTTCGGCTTCTTCGGAGCTTACGCCGGCAGTAAGGATAATCTGAGCTCCTTGTGAGGCCAGCAGACGCCCCAGATGATTGCCGAGACCTGCGCAGAAGATGAAGGGCGGAAGTCCTTTGCGCCCGCTGCGACCCCAGGCCAGCAGGGAGTAGGCTATATCGAAAGGATTGTGTGTGCCGATGACGGGGCAAATGGCGGAAGCCTTTGCACTGATGGCCTGTTGTATGAGTTGTTTATACCGAGCCTCCGTCGCAGCCTTGTTGGGCGCTGCGGCACTATCGGAGCCGTAGAGGAAAGCGCACTCGCGCTCTTCGCTCAGGCGGGAGCCCTTGACAAGAAGCACACGCAGCGGGGCTCCACCCTTAGCTGCTCGAGCCGTGGCCCACTCAGTAAGTTCACGCAGCAATGCAGGTGCGGCGTTCAGGTAGGCCGGCAGTTCAATGGTAACATTGGCCTTGTTGTAATCTTTGCTGCCGAGCGTACGCTTGCAACCCTCTATAACAATGGGAAGAATGGAGGAATTTGTGGCCTCGATGATGATGGGGCATTCGCGATTATTCTTCAGAATAGGCTGAAGTAGCTCGTTGAGTTTGCCGCTCAGCTCGCGGGCACCGGTGGAGGGGGAGCAGGGGGAAAGCGAGGGACAAAGCCGCTGCGGTTGTACAACCAGGCCTACCCCGGCTCGGCGACTGGTGATAGCCGTCAGATTTTTGATGTAACGTTCAGCGCCTTTGTTGCCGAAGACGGCAGGGGAAAGCGGTTGCAGAGCCAAGGTAAGAGAATCTTTGGCAAAGTCGCGCACGCGGCGGTCGACTTTTTCCATATTGGTGGGCAAGGTAAGTTCGCCGAATGTGGAGCGGAATACGCGGCGGACTTCAGCCATAGCAGCGCCCTGCATGCTGCGAGCTGCTACTGAGGCAGCCTTGAAGCGCAGCTTGCTGACCGTGTTGAAGAAGGTAGGTACACCGCCGAATTCATGCATCAGCCCGCGCAGATTATCAGACTGCTGCTCTGCCGGTACATGCAGCACATGGGCGCAGAATTTACGCAGAAAATCTCTGTTTTTCGAGTCAGTTACCAAGCGGCTCAGAGCAGCCAGCAGCGTGCGTTCATCAGATTTGAGTAGCTTAATTGCTCCGCAATGAATATCTTGTGCTAAATCGGCAGCTTGTTGAGCCAGGGTACGGTCATCCCACTTTTTGCTTCCGGCTTCCTGTACTTTTGCGCTGATATCTGACTCACCCATAACGTGCGGATATTCTAGCTTGCTAAGCGCCTGCTTGCAAGTTCAAAGTATGGCTTGATGCGTTAATCCGTTAGTTTTTGATGATTGACCAATCAATCTGGCGGGCGGCAAGCTCTCGTATGAGGGAGCGCAGGTAGCTCTCGGCCTGCTGTTGCGTTACCCCGGTCAAGCCGCCCCAGCATATCCCGAGCTGGAAGTAAGCCCAGCGCTGAGCTCGTCCTTTGATGATGCGGTCGCTGATGTCGTAAAGGGTTCGCCCTAAGTGAGTCGAAGTGATGCTCTCGTGACCTACGAAGACGTAGTAATTGATATGGTTCAGCCGCTGACCTCCTTTATCGGTGTGAGAATCGAGGCGGTGGAAGGTAATCGTGCGACCGTTACAAAGTTCAATTTCTTCGCTGGAGCCGACAATGTTGACGTGTCCCTGTGCCGGCAGACAGCGCTCCGGGCGGTGAATGGACATGTTCATATCATTGCCTGAGTAGACAATGGATACATCGATGACGGCATCCTCTCTGGCAAAAGTGAAGGGGTTGATGTGTTGGTAGGCTGCTTTACTGAAGCGCGTGTCCGGCGCAAGGATGATGCGCTCTGCTTCGCTCTCTTGCATTTTGGTGCCATACCAGCCGGGTATGTCTTGCCCGAGGGGTAAATCGGGTGAGACGGCAGAGTCTTGCAGCTCGGGATTATCGGGTACAATGAATACCAAGCTCAGCAATAGTCCGAGCAGTAACGGCGGCAGAAGAGCAATAAGTAGTTTTTTCATGCTTTTTCTCCTTTCTGCTCAGGGGTGGTATTGCGGCGTGTTACCACAACTGTGCGTCGTTTACCGAACAAGGGGAACTCTCCGGCCAGCAGACCGTGCAGCAGCATGAGCCCAGCCAGACTGGCCGGGAAAAAGAAAATCAGCCCCGACCAGTCGTGCCAGGTTTTACCGGCAAAGGCGGGGTTAATGTATTCGGCGCACACAAAGATGCTGGCCACGCGGAAGGCGTTGGCAAGCATGGCAAGGGGAATGGCACTCAACCCCAGTAACACACGCTTCCACAGCGCCAGCTTACCGGCAAGGTAGCCCCAGGCTACTGAGAACATGAGCAGCGCCATAAGGGAGCGTATGCCGGAACATCCACCCACAATGTTGAAGGTGTCCCAATTGCCGTTGGCTGAGCTCACGTTAGTGCCATCGAGGATGGTCTCCACGCCGCAGAGAGTTGCTCCCCAGTGTGCCATCTGGGCTGAGAATATCTGCAACCCCACGGTGGCTTGCTGAAAGCCGGGCAAGGGGATGGCCAGCCAGAGGAAAAAGAAAGGGAAGGCTGTTTTGAGCGCAGCACGGCCACCCCAGTAGCACCATACAAGACCGGTCAGCAAAAAGGGCAGGGCTCCGATAGCAATGCGCCCTTGCTGGGTGCGGGCTGCCAATACACAAAGTAACCCACCCAGCGTCACGCTCCACAGGCCGTGTAGTGAGGGGGCGGTTGATTTTCCCTTCAGCTCCTGCAGCGCATGCCACAACAGGTAGAGAGCCAGTACCGGTACCATCCAGCCGTGCTCGTAGTCAGTCTCGGGGTTCCATGCAAGTTGCAGCCAACTGGCTGCTGAGTGCCGACCTTCTACAAAACCGTAATAAAAGAAGAGGTACCAAGCTGTCATAGCCAGATAAATGGCTATACTTGCCCAATATGCTAATGGTAAATGAAGAAGAGTGATTTTTTTATCTCGTGGCATGCAGCTTGTGTAAAAAAAATGTGTTACTTTGTGCTTTTAGTATTGCAATTTTCGCGAAAATGTCAAGAATAGTTGCGCGCACATTACCATTTGCATACATGAAAATCATCAGCGGAACAGCACATCCCCAGTTAGCCAAAGATATTGCCGCACATTTGGGTCTGCCCCTTTGCGACGCCACCGTTAACGTATTCCCCGACGGTGAGAGCTTTGTTCAGATTAATGAGTCCATCCGTGGTGAGGATGTCTTCATTGTACAGCCGACCTGCCCGCCGACCAACCATAACCTGATGGAACTTCTGGTCATGGTTGACGCCGTGCGTCGTGCCAGCGCCAGTCGTATTACGGCCGTTATGCCTTTCTACGGTTATGCTCGTCAGGACCGCAAGGATAAGCCCAGAGTGCCCATCACCTCCAAGTTGGTGGCTAACCTGCTGACGGCTGCCGGTGTAAACCGCGTGCTTACCATGGATTTGCACGCAGCTCAGATTCAGGGCTTCTTCGAGATTCCTGTGGATCACCTCTATTCTCTGCCCGTGCTGATTAAGCACCTCAAGGAGAAGTATGTGAAGGATATCAACAACCTCGTTGTGGTATCTCCCGACATCGGCGGTGTGAAGACTGCCAAGAGCTATGCCAACATCCTCGGTACTGAGCTGGCTATCGTGGCTAAGCAGCGTATTTCCGCTACTGAGGTGGATGCTCACGCCCTCATTGGTAACGTAGCCGGCAAGGACGTGCTGCTGGTGGACGATATGACGGAGTCCGGTGGTACGCTTTGCGCCGCTGCCGCCATTCTGAAGGAGCACGGCGCTGCCCGCATCTTTGCCGGTGTGTCTCACGCCGTTCTGAATGATAAGGCTCGTGCCCGCATTGCCGACAGCCCGCTGGAGTGCCTGCTTACCTCCAACTCTGTGCCGATGGCCTGCGGTTGCGACCGTGTGGATACTGTGAGCATTGCCCCGCTCTTTGCTCAGGCTATTCTCAATATCCATAACAACGCTTCCGTTACTCATCTTTTCGAGATCTAATCGGAAACTTTAGTTTATTTTCATCCGAAAGCCCCGTTACTGCATGAGCGGTAACGGGGCTTTACCGTAGCCGGTGTTGTATATTTTTGCCGAGTAACTTTTACTTTTACGTTGACACAACTGCATAGATACAGTATGATGGGCTCATGGCTAGAGTATACTTTAACGGTAAGGAAAACCTGACTTCAGCTCCTTCTCTGTATTTACCCAACCGGGTGAATGCAGCCGTTCTGCGTGAATTGGAAAATGCGCTTGACGGCAAGGATAGTGTGGCCTATATGGTAGAGGAGGTGTTGACCCCCGAGCCGGATGTTGTGCGTTTTCTGAAACGCCGCCGGGTGCTTACCTTCAATTTTAGAAAGGCGCAGGTAAAGGTGTTGCGCGAACAACTGCTCAACCTCATGCAGGAGGGGCGCGATGTGATTTTTGTACCCGGCAAGCCCAATGCCTGCATGGGCTGTGTGTCAGATGTGCCCATGCCCTTCATGATGCAGCTCGCTGCACTTCACATTGCACCGGTGCCTGTATTTGTGGGTAGCTACCGCAACGACCTGTGGCGTACATTCTGTACCGACAAGACTGCGGATGATACGGTTATCAATGTGCTGCCCAAGCTCAGTCCCGGTCCGCTGACCGGTGAGCGCGTGCTGGAGGCATGGCTCGAGGCCTCTGCCGAGGAGTATGCGGAGCGCCCGATTGTGAAGACTTCTGTTGCCCGCTTGCTGGTGGAAGGTCTGCGCAAGAATGGTAAGTCTGAGCTTATCGATGGCATGGATGGTTCCCGCCTGCCTTTCTACAAGGTGCTGGGTGTGGCCATGGCTCTGGCCAAGGAACTTAAACGCAATTACACGGACCGTCGTCTAGGCATTCTGCTGCCGCCCGGTAAAGGTGGCGTGATTGCCAACTATGCCTGTGTGCTGGCCGGTATCGTGCCGGTGAATATTAACTACACCTCATCCGAGGCTGCTTTTGAAAGCATTGTTCGCCAGAGCGGCATTAAGCACTTCATCTCTGCTCGTACGTTCATGAGCAAGTTGCCCCAGTTCCCCTGGCCTAAGGGTGAGGCCATTATTCACCTCGATAAGACCCTCAAGGGGATTGGTCTGGCCAAGATTGGTGCTTGGGTGGCATTTGCCCGTATGGCTCCCATGTCGCTGATTAATTCTCGCTTTGAGCTGGATGCTCATAAAGAAGATGACGAAGCCGCTCTGCTCTTCACTTCCGGTTCAAGTGGCGAACCCAAGGGTGTGGCTCTTACGCATCGCATGGTGATTTCTAACGTGACCCAGCTGCTCAGTAAGGTATACCTTGAGCCCGGTAGCAAGTTCCTGTGCAGTTTGCCGATTTTCCACAGTTTCGGTCTGACCATCAGCACGATGTTGCCCGCCTTCTATGGTTTCGGTATGGTGACGTACCCCTCGCCCCTCGAGGCTAAGAAGCTCAATGAGCTTATTGAGGAGCATAAGATTAACCTTGTTGTCTCCACGCCGACCTTTGCCCGCAGCATGCTGCGCCGTGCCTCGGCCGATACGTATAAGACCGTTAAGTATTTTGTAGTAGGTGCAGAGAAATTGCAGAAGGCAGTTGCTGATGAGTTTAAGCAGAAGTGCAATATTACGGTGCTGGAGGGCTACGGCCTTACAGAGACAGCTCCCGTATGTTCTGTGAATCTGGATGATGCCACCTCGTCAGACAAGCAGCCTTACTTTGTGCCCGGCCGCCGTTTTGGTTCGGTGGGTCCCATTCTTCCCGGTCTGGCTGTGCGCCTGACTGACCCCGATGATGATAACAAGCACCTGCCGCTCAACGAGCAAGGTATGATTTGGTTTAAGGGCGCTAATGTCTTTAAGGGGTATATTGGCCGTGAGGATCTCAACGCCGGTATTTTCCGCGATGGCTGGTTCAAGACCGGTGACTTGGGTAAGGTGGATCTCAACGGTTTCCTGACTTTGGGCGGTCGCCGTTCCCGTTTCTCGAAAGTGGCAGGCGAAATGGTGCCGCACGAAGTGGTGGAAGATGCCATTGAGAGTTTTGTGCAGAAGCCCGAGGGCTTTGCCGGTAGGGCTGTAGCCGTCATGGGTGTGCCCGATGCTCAGAAGGGCGAGGCTCTGGTGCTGCTCTCTTGTCTGCATTCGGCTAACTTGCCCGCTGCTCTCGATGAAATTCGTTCCTATATGGTAGAGCAGGGGCTGCCGCGCCTGTGGTGCCCGCGCGAGATTATTCCCGTGGAGTGCATACCCGTGCTGCCGACCGGTAAGATGGACCTGCGCGGTTGCCAGATGTTGGCGAACGAAGCTCTGGGGCTTTCATAATATGCACCGCATTTCCTTGGCAGTATTGAGGTATCTGTACAGCCCGCTTGTTGCGGTGTTGATTGCCTGTTCGCCGACCTCAGGTGGGGCAAAGCCTGAACCTGTGACCGGCGGGCTGCCGGGACTGTCAGCCAAAGCTGTTGAGCTGGATGGGGTCGAAAACTTGCATCAGGTCAGTCCTGTGCTCTACCGTTCCGGGCAACCTACCCCGAAGGGGTTTTCTCAATTGCAGCAGCTGGGCGTGCGCAGCGTGCTTAACCTGCGTGAGTACCATAAGGATACCCGCCGAGCCGCTCATACCAACTTGCAGTTGATGGCCTATCCCGTAGCAGCGGGAGCGGTTACGGAAACCGATGTAGAGAACTGCCTCCGTTTGCTTATCAATGCGCCGAAGCCTGTCTTGGTGCATTGCTGGCATGGCAGCGACCGAACGGGTATTGTTGTGGCGGCTTGGCGCATCGTTATGGAAAATCGAAACATTGCCGAGGCTGAGGCTGAGTTTCGAAATGACATTTACGGGCACCATGAGTTTTGGTACGGCAACTTGGTTGAGTTGTTACGCACGACGGATTGGGATGCTATGCGTGAACGCTTGAAAGTAGCTCAATAAAAATACTTGAACAACAAACCGCCGGAGCAATCACTCCGGCGGTTTGTTGTACGGCGAGGAAGCTGTGACCGCCGCCAAGGCTATGTGGCAGAGCGACCCGCAGAGCGTAGCCATGGCAACGCTTGGCTGCGACTTTGCCGAGGCGGCTAATCCATACGGGTGCAACCAATATGGGCATGGCTTCAAAGAGCCGCATTCGGGCTATGGCTCAGGCGTTTTTTCGGCTCTTCGTTATAAAGTGTGGGCATGTCCCATTCCCGGAGTAGAAAAAGACGTCGATATTGGCGTAAGAGAGAGCAAAAGATACTCAATAGCCCGATAAAAGAATTGAGCATGGAGGACAAAAGTCCTACCATGCCCTATATGCTATTAAGGAACTTCAGAGTACACCAGACGGTCCCCACAAGTCAAGGGCAAACTTCGTATTG
>JAFZHC010000032.1 GCA_017555025.1 Akkermansia sp. | reverse complement strand
GTGGTTAATCGCAGGGCGATTGATGTTGCCGGGCCTGTTGCCTACATTGGGGCGATTGTTGGCTGCGGGGCGATGGTCATTGCCGGGCCTGTTGCCTGCATTGGGGCGATTGTTGACCGCGGGGCGATGGTCATTGCCGGGCTTATTGCCTACGTTAGGGCGATGCTGCTGCGCCGGTGCCTCGTGGTGAGCGGGCTTATGCGGTGCAGGTTTGCCCAAGACCGAGTGCGGGTTCTTGTGAATCGGTGCGTGCATGCCGCCCGGAGGACGCATGTCGGGGTGGTGGTCGGGGGCATGGTGGGGCGGGGCCGGTGCGCGGTGGATGTGGGGTGGGTAATGCCAGTGGCCACGGTACCAGGGGGCAGGACCCCAATCAGGCACAAAGCATAGTGCCGTCAACGCACCAATGGTGAAGATGGCTGCACCCGTTGCGGTGTAGCCGTATACCGGTCTGCCGTAGGAGTAACCGTAAATCGGGAACCCGTTGGCATCGTAACTTGCCGAAGTCCAGGCTACCGTGGAGCTGTAGCCATTCGTTGAGTAGGAAAAGGTACCGTAGCCATCGTATGGGCCAACTACACATGAAGTGCACAGGAGCGACACGCCGGCCAGGGCTGCAATGGATATGTGCGCAATTTTCATATTTCTTATCTGGTTTGTGGTTTGGTGCTGCGGTTGCAGCGTTGCTTTACTTCTGAGCCGACACTAGAGGTGTCATGTAGTTAAAATATAGCAACTATTTATAAAAATGCAAGTATTTTTTGTGGCTTACGTGCAATTTTTTTTCAAAACCTGTGTCTGCACCATGCCAAAGAATCTAATTTTTTGCATTTTAGGCTTGCATCCGCCAATATCTTATGGTACAACCTCCCCGCAGGTTATTTTGCCTGTAAAGCCAGCTGTGGTCTCGTGGTGTAAAGGTAGCACAAGAGATTTTGATTCTCTTTGTCTTGGTTCGAATCCAGGCGAGACTATAAATAATTGGTGTTTTAAAGTCCGTTGAAGGAGTTGATTCTTTCAACGGACTTTTTTTGTATTTTTCGCCGTGTGGTGAATCGGCACAATAAAAAACCCGCAGCAGGAACTGCGGGCTTTTGTTGAAAAGATGCGTTCTGTACGCTGAGATGGTATCAGAGCTCGAGGTCGAGATCCTCATCACCGCTGTCTTCCAGCAGGTCGGTCTCTTCCTCTTCGATATCCTCCTCCTCAGCTGCAGAGGCGGCCTGTTCAGCCTGCTTCTCACGAGCGGCAGCGGCCTGCTCCTCAGCCTTCTTGATGAGGTCGTACTTCTTCTGAGCCTCGTCGGAGAGGGGCTTGGAAATGAGGTAGCGCTGCTGGGTCAGACCGGAAGCCTTGCGGGTATCGATGCGGAATTTGTCGTAGCCGGCATCAGCCAGAGACTCCATAATGGCGGCGCTGAGTTCCTTGCGCTGGGGGGAGTCGCACACATACATGGTGTGAGCGCTGGTGAAGGGGGCATCCCAAGCGGGGCGACCGTTAGCGGGGATGAGTACACCTGTCATGTTGCCGTGGCCGTCAGAGCAGATAGCCCACACGGTTTCCTTCTGCGTGGTGGGAGAAACCATGGAGATGTAGTACTGCGGGTAGGCGTAGGAGTACTCCGTTACAACGGAATTGCGCAGCCAAGAGTAGAGAGCGCGCTCGGCACGAGCGGGTAGGGGGCCGGCGGGGTAGACGTCGCGATCGCGGGGGGAGGCTGCGTCGTCGTAGCTGTACACAGTAATGGTGTCGCCCTTACGCAGTTTCTGGGCTGCATTTATGGGAGACATGGTACCGCAGCAGGAGCTCACGGCAACGATGGTGGCCATGGAGCAACAGGCCAGAGCGATGTTTTTGAAGAGGGAAAGATGTTTCATGACGTTTCGGTGTTCCTCATTCTAGCCAATAATAGAGGGGAAAGACAAGCAAAATCTTACAGAAAGCGATTTTTTTTTGCTTTTTTATGACCAAAAGCTGCGAGAAGTGCTAAAAGAGTACGGAAAATTGGCGCTAACTCAAAAATAGCTTGACGAATGCCCCCCTCTCAGTTCAGAATAGCGACTGTTATGAAGAAGCAGAAAAGAAATAATGTGGCTCAGCGCATAGCGGTATCTGTTTTGGGTGCTGCCGGTTTGGCAGGCCTGTGCTCGTGTGATGAAAAAGCTCCTGAAAAGGAGTCAACGGCAGAAACCGCTGTTGTGGCCGAGACTGCTGCCCCCGCTGCCCCCGTGGCTGTGTCTGCGGAGGCTCGTGAAAAACTTTTTGAAGCTTTGTTGTTTGACCTTGGTAAGAAAGCCGGCGAGATTGCCAGCCACCCGGAATTGACGGAGGCCGTACGCAACATGCTGGCTCTTACGGAGGAGTACTACGCCGAGGTGGCCGAATCCCTTACCGGGAAGCCCGAGAAGGTGCGTTTGGCTCTGCACATGGCCGACATTACGCGTGACTTGACCGCTTGGGAGCGAGCCTGTGCTTCTTACGACCGCGCTCGTGCTGACTATGACGCTCTGCCGGAGGCCGTGCGCGAAGAGACAGATGTACGCCGCATGCTCAGCGCCATTTGCAATGGTAAGGCATTCTGCGAGTTGCGCCGTGGCCATACCGCTGAGGCTCTGGCTCTTTATGGTCAGTCGTTGGAGATAGACTCTGCTCTCTACGCTTTGGTAGCACCTCCTGATGGTGAGGCTCTGCCCGAGGGTGATGTAGAGCCGGCGCTGGCTCGTGCCGCTGAGGATATCTTCTTCTCCTACCGTTGTCTGGGTGAGTGCCAGGAGGTGGCAGAAGACCCCGAGGAGGCTCGCGAGACGATTAAGAGCGGTATTGAGCTCGCTCAGCGTCTGGATCGCCTTTCCCCCGGCATGAGCCTGCAGTACATTCGCCTGTTGGGTGCTCTGGGTAATTTGGAGAGCCGTTGCGGTAACGAGCGTGAGGCCCTGCGCAATTGGGAGCAGGCTGCTCAGATGTGCCAGCGCCTTAACAGCAGCACCACGAACCTCAGCGTACGCGCTAAGACGGCTGTAACCTTCCAGAACCTGCTGCCCGGTATTAAGGCTTTGCAGGAGAAGATGCAGGCCGCCGAGGCCGCTATTCAGCAGGAACAGCCCGCCCAGCAGTAATACCGTGGCTTCGTTCCTCATATCGCTCTCTGCACTTGAGCGCAATGCTCGTATACTGGCCGAAGTGGCTCAGGCAAGTGGTGCGCACATGCTGTTGGCGTTGAAGGCCTTTTCCACGACTTCCTGTTTCGATACCCTGCGGCCTTATGCCGCAGGGTGTTGTGCATCCGGTTTGTACGAGGCTCGACTGGCTGCTCGCCATATGGGCGGGCATGTAGCTGTATATTCGCCTGCATATCGTCCCGCCGAGCTGGCGGAATTGCTCAATCTGGCACATCACATCGACTTCAACAGTCTTTCTCAGTGGCAGTACTACAAGGAGCAATGTCTGAGCCATCCCCGTGTATTGAGTGGCGAGCTACAGCTTGGGCTGCGCATCAATCCTTGTTATTCAACCGGCCACACTGCGTTGTATGACCCCTGTGTGCCGGGCTCGCGCCTTGGTATACCTGCGGCTCAGTTGGCCGGGGCAGACCTCAGCGGCATCACCGGTTTGCACTTCCATACTCTCTGTGAGCAGGGGGCTCAGGAGCTCATCGATACCTTCCGGGCTTTTGAAAAAGATTTTGGCGCATTGCTGGCCTCGCCCCAGATTCGTTACCTGAATATGGGAGGTGGGCATTGGATTACCAAGCCCGACTATGACCGGGCGGCGCTGGTAGCTTTGGTGCAGGAGGTGCGCGAGGCTTATGGGGTGGAGGTATATCTCGAGCCCGGTGAAGCATGGTGCGTGCACACCGGTGTGCTGAGAGCTCAGGTGCTCGATGTGTTTGAGTCGCTCGGCTACCGCCATGCTATACTCGATGTGAGTGCCAGCGCTCACATGCCCGATGTGCTTGAAATGCCTTACCGCCCCGATGTGTACGCTGTTCGCCCGGCGGCCGAAGGGGCAGAGGGTACACCGGCGGTACAGCTGCCCGGGGAGAGCTATGCCCCCGCCGGCGAGCCCGCTGAACTGCCTCACACCTACCGCTTGGGAGCTCCTACCTGCCTGGCCGGTGATGTAATAGGCGATTTCTCGTTTTCGGCTCCGCTGAAAGTGGGCGATGTTATTCTGCTTGATGACATGACCCACTACACCATCGTCAAGACCACTCACTTTAATGGCGTACCGCACCCTGCGGTACAGTTGCTGCAGCCCGATGGGCAAATTTCGACTGTTTGCAGGCTCGATTACGCCGATTTTGAGCGCCGTTTGGGCTGAAAATCCTCAAAAATGTAAAAAAATACAAAAAAATGCAAAATTGTAGTTGACATTCTCTCAGGTTTTGCTATACTATGCGCACCGCAACAGCGGTAACAAACCAAAAAGGCAAAGCGCCCGTAGCTCAATTGGATAGAGCATCTGACTACGGATCAGAAGGTTTGGGGTTCGAATCCCTGCGGGCGTGCTTCCTTACATCAGAGGCCTTCGGGCTCAAAAAATGCCGGTCGTGTTCAACGGAACCGGCTTTTTTTGACTCTAATGCCTCAGGTGGGTAGCATTGCCTGCTCATTTATGCATGGGGGCGTCCCGGTTTCGACTGAACATTCGAGGCGTCGGCTGCATGTGGAGGTTGATCGGCTGGCCTCCTTAAAAGCCGCTCAAACGATTAAATGCCTATTCCAAGAACGAATACGCAATGGCTGCGTAACATACGCGCCCGATTCAACGCCTGACGCCTACTAAGGCCGCGAATCCTAGCTCAGTAGGCAGGTGCCGTGCGGGGGAACCGCGTACGGTATGACATCCACAGGTTCCTGGCTTGGTGGAAGGCCGACGCAGAGCGGACCACCGGTGAGAGCAGCAATCTGCGTCTGAACATGGAGATGCTTGCGTCAAAAGTGTCCAGGACAGGGGTTCGACTCCCCTCGCCTCCAGCTTTAGAATACTACGGAATCCCGCGTAAAGCGTTGACTTTGCGCGGGATTTCTGGGGTCAACTCCAAAAAGTGTGGAAACGCTGTTATTTGAGTCATCGGCCATGTGAGCACTCTACTAATACCCTTAATTTGTAGTTTTGGAAGTTTCTGTAGCCATAACCTCGGCGTTGAATTCCTTTTATCTTACTATGATAGACCTCGGTAATTACATTATTTTTTGAGAATCGCCACATGCGAATAATAGGTTCAAACCATTTACTCAGGGTATCGTCCAAAGTATGAAATTGGCGAGTAGCCTCAGTACTCATTTG